>NZ_AP022575.1:0-643431 GCF_010730055.1 Mycobacterium shinjukuense
CGGGCTTTACAACACCGGCACGGCGGGCTTGGCCACGCCCGGCCGAGTGTCGGGCTTTGTCAATGTCGGCACCGACCTGGCGGGCTTCCGCGACGCGACCAGGACAACCTTCAACGTGGGCCTGGCCAATCTGGGCGCGTTGAATGTGGGCTTGGAAATGTTGGCGACTACAACCTGGGCAACGGCAAGCGTCGGCTCCTGGCTGGGCGCGGCAACCTGGGCGGCAGCAATGTCGGCGGCAACGGCAGCGCCAACATCAGGGTTCGGCAACGCCGGCCCGTCGGCGACCGCGGGCCTGTCAACATCGGCAGGCAACATCGGCTCTTTCAACCTCGGCCTGGGCAACACCGGCAGCCACAACATCGGGTTGGGCAACACCGGCAACAACAACGTCGGTATCGGGCTCACCGGTGACAATCAGGTCGGGTTCGGCGCCTGGAACTCCGGCAGCGGCAACATCGGCCTGTTCAACTCCGGCACCAACAACATCGGCATCGGCAGCTCCGGCACCGGCAACTTCGGCATCGGCAGCTCCGGCAGCTTCAACACCGGCATCGGCAATGCCGGCAGCACCAACACCGGCTTGTTTAACACCGGTGCGGTCAACACCAGGCTGGCCAACTCCGGTGACTACAACACCGGCTGGTACAACATCGGTCATACCAATACCGGCATCGCCAACGGGTGACTACAACACCGGCTTGTTCAACCCGGGCACCTACAGCACCGGCATTGCCAACGCGGGCCATCTCGACACCGGCGCCTTCATCACCGGCGACATGAACAACGCCTGTTATGGAGGGCAATTCCCAGGGGCTGATCGGCGCCAACTACACCATCCACGTCGCCGAAATCCCGGCGTTCCTCAACGTTGATATTCCCGTCAATATCCCAATTACCGCGACTTTCACTCCCGTGACTATCAATGCGTTCACGATTCCGGCAGTCCCCACAGCGGCCTCAACGACGACTTGGGCGGCAAAGTCGCGGGCGATATTGGCCCCATCTCCTTCTCCAGCATCTCGTTTAGCTTTGCCAACCCCTCGGTGAGCCTCAACGTGGGCAACCCCGACGGTTCGACGGTGATCAACATCGTCGGCACCGGCGGACTGAACCAGTCGACATTACCCTCATCAATATCGCGGCGGCCCCGGGCTTCTTCAACTCCACCACCTTGCCGTCGTCGGGATTTTTCAACAGCGGCACCGGCAGCTCCTCGGGTTTCGGCAACGTCGGCGCCAACAATTCGGGCTGGCAGAACGTTTCCTTTGGGAGCCTCGGCAGCTCGGGTATCAAAAACTGGGGCGCGCTGGATTCGGGTGTGGCGAACCTGGGCAACACCGTGTCGGGCTTTCTCAACACCAGCTCGCTGGACCTGTCCACGCCGGCCAACGTCTCGGGCCTCCAAAACATCGGCACCAACCTGGCGGGCCTGTTCCGCGACGGCCCGGGCGGCACGACGTTCAACCTCGGCCTGGCAAACCGCGGCATCGTCAACCTGGGCAGCGCCAACGTCGGCGACTACAACCTGGGAAGCGCAAACGTCGGTGGATTCAACCTGGGCAGCGCCAACCTCGGCTCCTTCAACTTGGGGCGCAAACATCGGCAATGCCAACGTTGGCCTGGGCAATGTCGGCAGCAACAACGTCGGCTTCAACACCGGTCCGCTGCTGACCGCCGGCATGCACAACATTGGCCTTGGCAACACCGGCAGCAACAACGTCGGCTTCGGCAACAGCGGCGACGGCAACATCGGCTTCAACTCCGGCAACAACAACGTCGGCATCGGGCTCACCGGTGACAACCAGCGCGGCTTCGGCGCCTGGAACTCCGGCAGCGGCAATATCGGCTTGTTCAACTCCGGCACCAACAACGTCGGCATCGGCAACTCGGGCACCGGAAACTTCGGCGTCGGCAACTCCGGGAACGACAACACCGGCATCGGCAACACCGGCAGCGCCAACACCGGCCTGTTTAACACCGGGCTTGCCAACACCGGCATCGGCAACTCCGGCAACTACAACACCGGGATCGGCAACGCGGGCGAAGCCAACACCGGCAGTTTCAACAGCGGCGATCACAACACGGCCGGCATGAACTCGGGCAACTACAACACGGGCTACCTCAATGGTGGCGACTACAACACCGGCATAGCAAACGGCGGCAATGTGAACACCGGTGCCCTCAACTCCGGCAGCTACAACAACGGCTTCTTGTGGCGCGGCGATCACCAGGGCCTGATCAGCTTCGGCTACGCGGTTACGATTCCCGAAATCCCTACCACTACGACATCGAGGCGACATCTTGTACCGATCAGGGCTACATCGGCGAAATTACGCAGAATGAGTTCACGATTTCCAAGATACCTATAAAGGTCCAGTTGGAACAGAAGATCTGCTACCCCTATTGGAAGCCTCCGTTCTATAGGTGTCATACGATCCACATAACTGTCTACGACGGTCATATCGGCGGGTGGACCGTCGATTCGAGTGTGCTATTAGACCAAACTCCGGTTGATTACCTGTTGCACGAAGCGTTTGACTTTTCCGGCCACGGCAGCAGGCGGTCCCATCACCTTCGGCTTCGGCTACCAGCCCAGTCCCGGATTCTTCAACTCGACGGACACGCCGTCGTCGGGCTTGTTCAACTCCGGCACAGGTAGCTCGTCGGGTTTCTTCAACTCGGGTGCCGGAAGTCTGTCGGGCGTGCTGAACAGGGTGCTGGTCATTCGAGGCCTCTGGAACGCCGGCAAGCGTAGCGGACTCGGGCTTCTTGAACGTCGGCACGATGGAGTCGGGCGTGCTGAACATGGGCAACACCGTTTCCGGTCTCTTCAACACGAGCACCGCCAACATGGCGACGCAAGCATTCGTCTCCGGAGTCGGCAACAAAGGCCAAGAAATTGCAGGATTCTTCCACGATTTTAAGCTGTCATAGTTGATTCTTACGGTCGTCCGCCAACGGCGTCACAGTAAAGGCTATGCACACAATACGCAAATACTTTCTAGTAGACGCCGATCCGTAGGCGTCCTAATGTGTGGCACATCGTGCTGACCGGAACCGGGCCTCCGGGCGGGTTACTATGCCGCCACCCACGCAATGCGGTGCTCGGCATGGGTCTGCACAAATACTCAAGCAGTCCAGGGTGCTGCGTGATTACGAGATAAACAGGGTATTTAATCCCAAGTGCTGTCGCAGTGCATAGCGACAACGGGGAGTTGACGCCGAACCTTTCGCGACCAAACCTGGACCACCCGCTGTTGAACGCGGTGCGAAAAAGTGCCGCAATGCGTGCCCACGCCGTACTGGGAACCATGACGAAGACCGCGATTCCGTATCGGGTGCCCTACCCGCAGACGATGCCCAGGAGACCACACCCACCCGCGGGATTAACGGGCCTACTAGACCCGAGGTTTCGGAACGCCTTGTTGGCCGCCGACGGGGGCAGCTAACACCGATATCGCCGATGCGACCGCGACGAGTCGGCCGATGGTGCTCGAATGGCGTGGGCGGGATGTGGCATCGGGTCGGCTAACGCTGACCGGGGCTGCCGTTCGTACCGGGCGTGCCGTCGGTGCCGTCGAGGCCGCTGGCGCCGCGGGCCGGCGATGCCGGGGAGCCAGCGCGCCTGCCGGCTCCGGCAGCGCGGCGCCGCCGGCGCCGCCGGCGCCGCCGTTCGCTGGCCCAGCGCGCCGCCGGCCTCGGCGACCGCCGATCCGTCGGGCCGTTGCCGCCACTTCCGCCGTTGCCGCCGTTTTGGCCGTTCGTGCCGTTGCCGCCGTTGCCGCCGTTGCCGCCGTTGCCGGCGGTCGGTGGCGCCGCTGGCGATACTGCCGCCGTTGCCGCCTCCGCCCTTTCCGCCGGCACACGCCGTTGCCACCGCCGTCCGCCAACCTCGTGACCCTGTTTCCGCCGTTGCCGCCGCCCGCCGCCATTGCCGCCCTGCCGCCGTTGCCGCCGCTGCCGTTGCTGCTGTCGCCGACGACGCCGTTTCCGCCGTTCCGCCGTTGCCGGCGGTGCCGCTGGCGCCAGGCGATGTTTCCACCGTTTCCGCCGTTGCCGCCGACGCCGCCACTTCCGAAGCCCTCCGGGCTGAGCCGCCGTTGCCGCCCCATTGCCGGCGGTGCTGCTGGGGCCGCCGCTTGCCGTGACGTCGCCGCCGGCACCGCCGTTGCCGCCGACCCCGCCCGCCGTTGCCGCCGTTTCCGCCGTCACCTCCGTTAGCCAGCCCGGAAGAGCTGGTGTTTGCGGCGCTACCGCCGTCGCCGCCGTTGCCGCCTGGCGCGAAATCCCCGCCGAGCCGCCGTCGCCGCCGCGTCCGGGCGGTGGTGGCTGACGAACTGCTGTCGGCAAAGCCGTTTCCGCCGTTTCCGCCTTGCTGGATGTTAAGCGGGTCAAACGTTGTGGTGCCGGGGTGCCGGGTCCGCCGTCGGGTATCGTCGCGGTGCCGTCGGTGCCGTTCTTGCGAGTCGACCCGGGTGTCGTTCTCGGCGCTGGCGCCGATGCCGCCGGCGCCGCCCGCCCGCCGTTGCCGCCGTTGCCGCCATGGCCCTGGCTGCGGGGCTGCCGCCGGTGCCGCCGGCAGCTTTCCGCCTGCCAGGCTCGCCGCCGGCTGAGCCGTTACCGCCAACACCGCCGTTGCCGCCGGAGGACGTGGGTGGCACATTGTCTGGGCTGACGGTGAGCCATTGGTACCAGCTCTACCGGCTCCACCGTTTCCGCCCGCCCGCCATTTCCACCATTTCCGCCGCTTCCCCGGCTACGCCGCCGGCGGGCTCCGCCGTCGCCGCCGTTCCTCCAGACCGGCGACACCGCCGTTCCCGCCGTCCCCGCCGTTGCCGGCGACTCCGAGGATGCCGCCGACCGCGCCGGCGTTCCCCGGCGCCGGCCTTTCACCGGCGCCATTTCCACCGGCACCGCCAGTTCCGCCGGCCGCCAGGCCACCGGCACCGCCCTGGCCGCCGGCGCCGGCGACGCCCCCGGGTCCTCCGGCACCGCCATTGCCTGCGGCGAAAGTCGCGTCGTCGCCCGCCGCGCCCGCGCCGCCGTCCCCGCCGGCTCCCGCGGCGCCGCCGGTGCCGCCGGTGCCGCCGGTACCGCCGGTGGCACCGATTCCGCCGGCGGCCGCCGGCGCGCCGAACCGCCGTTGCCACCGTTGAGACGCCGATGCCGCCGTTGTTGGACGAGGGTACCGGCTACGCCGGCCGCACCGTTGCCGCCGTTTCCGCCGTCGCCCCGGCGCCGGCCCCAAAAACACCCGTTCCATTCCTTCCGCCGCCGACCGCGGCGCTCCGCCGTTGCCGCCAGGCCGCCGATGCCGCCGTTGTTGGACGGGTACGGCTACGCCGGCCACCGCGCCGCTCGGCGCCACCGTCGCCGCCGGTGCCGCCGTTGCCGCCGTTGCCAGCGGTGGCGCCGGTTCCGCCGGCCGTGCCTGCCTGCGCCGCCCATCGTGCCGTCACCGCCAGGGGAAACGCCGTTTGCGCCGTGTCCGCCGTTTCCGCCGTGTCCACCGGGTCCACCGTGTCCACCCGCACCCCCGGTGCCTGCCTGGCCACCGTTAGCAGCCCCGGCATCGCCGGGTGCGCCGCCGGCGCCGCCCTTCCCGCCGGCCCCGCCGGGCTGGGTGGCCGTGCCGACAGCGCCGTTCGCGCCGTTACCGCCGGCACCTCCAGACCCGCCGTTTCCGCCAGCGCCGGAAGTGCCCCCCGCCCCCCCGGCGGCCCCACCGGTACCACTGCCGCCCGGCCATTCCGTCCGTCCGTTTGCCGCGTCCACTGCCGTTCCATTCCACCATCCGGCTTTCCCCACCCGGGCCTCCCTCCGCTTCCTCGGCCCCGCCTGCCCGTTTCCACCATCGGCGCGCCGCCCGCACCGCCGGCGATGCCGCTGCCACCATTCCCACCGGTGCCGCCGCGGCCGCCTGCCCCGCCGGTGCCGCCGTCGCCGGCGCCACCGCCGGCGATCGCGGCTCCACCAACGCCGCCCTGACCGCCGGTCCCGCCCGCTGTGCCGACGGTGCCGGACATGCCGCTGCCTGCCTCGGCGCTTACGCCATTCAAGCCATTGCCCCCGGTTCCGCCGGTTCCGCCAACGCCACCGGTGCCTGCGGCGCCCGGCTGGCCGCCGACGCTCAACATGCCGCGCGCGCCGCCGGCCCCGCCGGTGCCCGCGGTGCCCCCGGCGCCGCCGGTGCCGCCGACACCGGCATGCACTGGACGGGCGTCGCCGCCCTTTCCACTGCCATGCCGCTGCCGGGGCCGGACCGCCGGCCAGGCTTCAACAACGGGCCCGAACCACCGGCCCGCCGTTACCGCCAGGCCACCGACACCGCCGCTGTCACCGGCGGCGGCCGCCACCCGCGCCGCCCGCGCCGCCGGCCACCGGCCGCCGGCCGCCGCTGGTCAACAACCGCCGGCCCCGCCGGTACCGCCACCACGTTGCCACCGGTGCCGCGCCTGCGCTCCCAGCGGTACCGGCCCCGCCGGGCCCACCGGCCCCACCGTTGCCGAATAATTGGTTGCCGTTTCCGCCGTTTCCACCGGTACCGCCGCCGATCCCGCCAGCGCCGCCATCACCGCCGCCGCCGAACAGCCAACCGCCGTTACCGCCGTTGCCGCCGTTGCCGCCGCCGGCCGCCAGTGCCCCGGCGCCGCCCTTGCCGAACAGCAGTCCGCCGGCGCCACCGTTGCCGCCGTGGGCGCCGCCGCTGCCGCCGGCGCCACCCAGACCGCCACAAGCCCACAGCCCGCCGACCCGCCGTTGCCGCCGGCCTGGCCAGGCGCGCCGGCGCACCGTTGCCACCGTTGCCAAACAGCAGCCCGGCGTCGCCGCCGTTGCCCCGCGTCGGCACCGTTGCCGATGAGGGGCGCCGAAAGCGCCTCGCCGGGCGCATTCAACGCGTTCAGCGCAAGGTGTAGCGGATTGTCTACGATGATGGTGAGTTGGCCGCTTCGGCGGCGGCATACGAGTTCGCGGCGGCCCCAAAGCCTGCACCAATCGGTCGTGAAATGCCGCTGCCTGCCCGGCCAATGCCTGGTATCCCTGGGCGTGCATCCCGAACAACGCAACCGCCGCCGAGACCTCGTCGGCACCGGCGGCCACCACGGTGGTGGTGACCGCAGCGACCGGCGTTGGCGGCGCTGACGGCCGAGCCGATCCCAGCCAGATTCGAAGCCGCAGCCGCTACAACCTCCGGCGCCACATTCACAAACGACATCGCGGTTCCTTCCACCACGAGCACATGACCGAACGTCGCCGCCTCGCGGTGCTTCTGATCAGCGCATTGCTGCCTACAAGGCCACGCTAGAGACCACATATCGGCGTCTAGCACAAGGTTGCGAAGAAACCCATGCGTAGCTCGCAAGTATCGTGTCGTGGTGGAGTGGGCGTGCCCAACAGCGTCGCGAGGGCCGCCGGCGCCTAGTCGGCACCGCTGAATGTGCACGTGCTGTGCGGGCCTCCGAACGCGCGGAACACCGATGGTAGGCCCGCATGAGTGGGGCCAGTCGGGCGAGGGCGCTGCGGGAAACGCCGGCAAGAGTTACCGACCTGCCGGGCCAGCCACAAAAGCATTCGGGCAACGCAAAAGTTTATTCACAACCTTCTACTAGACGCCGATGGTGTGCGCTGAATAGCGTCGCCGTGTCACCAAGAAGTCTGGATCGTCTTGATAACACGACTCCATGCAGCGTGTTGTTCACGTCGCCGGCAAAGAGCTCGCGCTTCGAGCAGGAAAACCGTGCCTTGCGTTCGTGGCGGGGGAAAGGCGGCGTGGGTCGCAAGTGCTGCGATGCGCGATATGCGATGTGGAGGTCGCAATGGTCAGGCCGTTTCGCTTCCGGGTCGGCCGTCGTGCCCGGTTGAGGAGAAGATGATGGATTTTGCGTGGTTGCCGCCGGAGATCAATTCGGCGTTGATCTTCGCCGGTGCGGGGTCCGGCCCGTTGTTTACGGCCGCGGCGGCTTGGGAGGGGTTGGCCGCGGACTTGCGGGCGTCCGTATCGTCGTTTGACTCGGTGGTCACGTCGTTAGCGGCTGGGCCGTGGTCGGGTCCGGCGTCAGAGGTGATGGCGAGCGCGGCTGCCCCATATCTGGGATGGCTGGGCACGTCGGCGGTGCTGGCCGAGGGGGCGGCTGCCCAGGCTCGAGCAGCGGCGACGGCGTTTGAGGCCGCCCGAAGCGCCATGGTGCACCCGGCCGTGGTGAATGCCAATCGAGTCCTGATGACGACGTTGGTGGCGACAAATGCATTGGGTCAGAACGCGCCGGCCATCGCGTCCACCGAGTTCCAATACACCGAGATGTGGGCGCAAGATGTCGCGGCGATGCTGGGGTATCAGTCCGGGCGACCGCGGTGGCGTCGTCATTGACACCGTTTAGCGTGCCGCCAGGTGGTGTGCCGGGGTTAGCAAATCAGGTTGCCTCGATGGTGGCAGCGGCGGCCGCAGATGGCGTCGACGCTACAGTCGTTGCCGGTGGGGACGGCCGTGGCCGGGGTGCAGGAGTTGTCGACTCCGGCGGGCATGGCGATGTCTCCGATGATGATGTTGTTGAGCAACGCGATGCGGGCCGGGGCGCCGAGCGGCGCCGGGTCGGCTGGCGCCGCCACCGCGTTGCCGGAGGGCGCCGCGAAGTTCGCTGGGGGCGCCGGCGTGCAGCAAGCGATGAAGGGGTTGGGCCACGGGGCCGGCTTGGGGGCGGCGTCGGCGGGCCTGGGCCAGGCGCGGACGGTGGGGGCGTTGTCGGTGCCGGCGACGTGGGCCGGGTCGATGCCGGCTCGGATGGCCAGTTCGGCGATGTCCGGGTTGTCGGGGCCTGGTTTGCCCAATGCTGCGGCGCTGGCGCAAGCGGTCGGAACCGGCGCTGGTGGTATGCCGATGATGCCGATGCCGATGGGCGGTATGGGTGGAGCCGGTGGTGGTATGCCCGCGGGGATGATGGGCCGCGGTGGGGCTAGTCCGCATGTGGTTCAGGCGCGGCCGAGTGTGATACCGCGGACTGGGGTCGGATAGCGCGGGGTGATGGGCCTGGCTTGCGGTTGGCCGCGCTGCGCAGGGCAGTGATGCGTTGCAGCACAATGGATTTCATTGTTTGTTGGGAAAGGAAAGGCAATGACCACTCGGTTTGTGACCGATCCGCATGAAATGCGGGCGATGGCGGGTCGTTTTGAGGTGCACGCCCAGACGGTCGAGGATGAGGCGCGTCGGATGTGGGCGTCGTCGCAAAACATCTCTGGTGTCGGCTGGAGCGGGCTGGCCGAGGCGACCTCGTTGGACACGATGACCCAGATGAATCAGGCGTTCCGCAACATTGTGACCATGCTGCATGGGGTTGGCGAACTGTTGGGTGTCGAGTGTATTTGAGTGTGCGTTAGTGTGTTCTAATGGGTGCTGTGAATTTGGCGGATTGGGCGGCGTCGGTGGGGGTGAATCGGCATACCGCCTATCGGTGGTTTCGGGAGGGGGCGTTGCCGGTGCCCGCCGAGCGGGTGGGTCGGTTGATTCTGGTGCGCACGACGCCGGCGGGCGATGCCGCGGCGGGTGGTGTGGTGATCTATGCCCGGGTGTCCAGCCATGATCAGCGCGCCGATTTGGATCGCCAGGTGGCCCGGTTGAGGGTGCGCGACGGGTTGCTCCGCGACGCCAACAACTACGAGCGGCAAGAGCAAGCTTCGCAGCGGATTTTGAGCAGCTAGAAAGGATTTGGCGATGACAATTAATTACCAGTTCGGTGACGTGGATGCCCATGGGGCCACGATTCGGGCTCAGGCGGCATCTTTGGAGGCTGAGCATCAGGCGATCGTGCGTGATGTGTTGGCGGCCGGGGATTTCTGGGGTGGTGCCGGGTCGGTAGCCTGCCAGGAGTTCATCACGCAGCTGGGCCGTAATTTCCAGGTGATCTATGAGCAGGCCAACGCGCATGGGCAAAAGGTGCAATCCGCAAGCAGCAACATGGCGCAAACCGACTCCGCAGTAGGTTCTAGCTGGGCCTAGGTTCTAGCTGGGCCTAGCCGCGCTCACCGGCAGCGTGGAACTGTCCGCGGGCGGACCCCCCGTGCTGGAAGCTGGAAGGGAGGATGGGCGGCGCGCGCGGGTGAGCGGTTGTGCCTCGGTGTTGATGCCCTGTTGATGCCCGAGTGGGCGTCGCAGAAACCGGCAATTTCGGTGTCAGTGGAACACGCCCGACTCTTGATTCTGTGCGTTGAAGAGTCCCGATACCTGGTTTCCCAGGTTTCCGATGCCTGAGTTAAAGACTTCCGTGACCCCGGGCAATGGTGCCCGCGTTGAACAGGCCTGAGATGTACTGCCCCGTGCTGTTGACGAAGCCCGACATGTGGGCCGGGCCAATGTGGTGTTTCTGAAGCCCGAGCTGTAGGCGCCCGCGTTCAGGAAGCCAGAACCAAAGTTGCCGTGGTTCTCGAAGCCGGAGGAGTTAATGGTGCCGACGAAAGTGTCGGGCCCAATAGTTTGGATAATGTTGTCGCCGGAATCGATGCCCGAGTTATTGAAGCCCTGATTTGCGAAGCCCGATTGGTTGATGCCTCCGTGGCCAAATCCTGAGCCGGAGTTAGAAAAGCCGGAGTTCAACACGTTTTGGTTGAAGGGGCTGCCCGGGCCCGTGTTCAGATTGCCCCCGTTGAGGAAGCCGGTGTTGACGCCGCCCGAGTTTGCGTAGCCGGAGTTTATGTCGCCCGAGTTGAAGCCGCCGGTATTGATGCTGCCGCCATTGAAGCTGCCGAAGTTCGTGGAGCCCGAGTTAAAGAGGCCCGTGTTGATATCGCCCGAGTTAAAGAGGCCCGTGTTGGTGTCGCCCGAGTTGAACAGGCCGGTATTGGTGTCGCCCGCGTTGAAGAAGCCGGTGTTGGTGTCGCCGGAGTTGAACAGGCCGGTGTTATAGTTACCCGAGTTTCCGAAGCCCGTGTTGAGGGTGCCGGAACTCCCGATGCCCGTGTTATAGACGCCCGACGTGCCGAATTCGACGCTTAACGGCCCAACGCCCTGGCCCGAGTTCGCGATGCCCCAGTTATCGTTGCCGGAGTTAAAGAATCCGATGTTGTTATTGCCGGAGTTGAACAGGCCAATGTTTCCGCTACCGCTGTTCAGCCCGTTGAAATTGATACCGATCTGGTTGTTGCCGGACAACCCAAAGCCGATGTTGTTGTTGCCTTTGTTCCCGAAGCCGATGTTATTACTACCAAGATTTCCATAGCCGATGTTCGCGTTGCCAGTGTTACCGCCGCCGACGTTGCCGGAGCCCGTGTTTCCACTGCCAACGTTCGTGTTGCCGGTGTTGCCCAGGCCAAAGTTTGCGTCGCCGGTGTTTCCGCTGCCCACGTTGGTGCTGCCGAGGTTCCCGGAACCAAAGTTCTGGCTGCCCGTGTTTCCGCTGCCAAAGTTGGTGCTGCCGATGTTGCCCAGGCCAAGGTTTGTGTGGCCGGTGTTTCCGCTGCCCAGGTTTGTGCTGCCAAGGTTACCGCTGCCCAGGTTGTAGCTACCAATGTTGCCGCTGCCCAGGTTGACACTTGCGGGGTTGAGCCCCTGATAGTCCTTGTCCTGAGCTGCCATTTCCGCTGCCAAGGTTGAGAGCGCCGAAGTTACCGGTGCCCAGGTTGAAGCTGCCGGTGTTGCCGCTGCCTAGGTTCAGGTTGCCGATGTTGCCCAGGCCCAGGTTGAGGGCGCCGATATTGCCGAGGGTCAGGTTGATGGTGCCGTCGAGGAACGGGACGTAGATGTAGATACCTTCTGACGCAGCCGCCCACGGGGTCAACGACGCGACCGCCGTCGACGCTTCGGCGTGATAGCCCGCCATGGCGGCGACATCCTGGGCCCACATCAGCTCATAGGCGGCCTCGGCGGCCGCGATCGCCGGCGCGTTTTGACCGAACAGATTCGAGACCACCAACGACACCAGCTCAGAGCGATTGGCCGCCACCACCACCGGATGCACGGTGGCCGCGCGCGCCACATCAAACACCGCGGCCACGGCTTTGGCTTGACCCGACGCCTGCTCAGCTTGAGCCGCCGCCACGCTCAGCCACGCAGCATACGTTCTCGCCACTCCCGTCATCGCCTGCGCCGCTGGACCCTGCCACGCCTGATCCGTCAAACCCGAGATCACCGATCCGAAAGAACCTGCAGCCGAGGCTAATTCACCGGCCAGCCCGTCCCAGGCCGCCGCCGTCGCCAGCATCGGCCCGGAACCCGCACCGGCGAATATCAACCCGGAATTGACCTCCGGCGGCAACACCGAGAAATTCATGACACCCCTTCTGTTTCTGCGGGCCAGGCACGAAATGGGAGGTCCTCGCCAGCGGCATGAACACCACGCTGCGTGGAGTCGATCTGGCCTCGGTTACCGGGTTACGCTATGCAACCCACACATGGGCGTCTAGTAGAAGGTTGCGAACAAACTCTTGCGACCTACGACAGTTGGTGCTTCTTGGGGACGCCTAGCGACTGCCTTGGGAAGGGCCCCTGGCAGCAGTCACCGGCGTGGTCGGCCGAATGAACTCGAGGCTTCCCAGATGCTCGGCGACATCGCGCGGTCACTGCCGCAGCTCCGCAAGAATCACCGAACTTTCGTCAGGTGCAACAGACTTCGGCCTGCCGTTGAATAACGCTTGCGTGTGGGTTGCATAGAGTGGCCTGCGATCGCGGTTTTCGGCCGTGCGTGGAAGTCCTGTGAGCCATCTCAGCGCGGTGGCTTGCACGGCCGCTGGGTGCGGGGCCGGTGGCATTGTCGATCACCGCAGACGGGCATTCAACCAGTTGAGGAAGTGATGGCGGAAGATTCCGCGCCCACTATGTGGGCCGGTGAGGAGCACTCGTGTCACCGTTTGCAGGTGACGGTGGTGACCGTGCCGGATGGAGGGCGGTTCCGCGTGACGCGGGTCGGCGAGGGCCACGGGGTGCCGGTCGTGATGCTTCCAGGGATGTTCGACAACCGCCGACTGTATCTATGGTCCGGCGGGGGCGGGCTGGCCGAGACGCTGGCCAGCGCCGGGTTCGATGCGTGGATCGTCGAGCGACGCCGTACCGGCGGGATAGCGGCGGCAGCCGGGGCCCGCGCGGGGTGGGAGGAGATGGTTCGGGTCGATCTACCGACCGTTCAGGGGCTTGTCGCCGCGGAGTCCGGCCACTCGGCATTTTGGGTCGGTCATTCCTTCGGCGGTGTGGCACTCGCCCGCGCAGCCGCCGAGACGATGCAGCAGTCGCAGATCGCGGGACTGGTGCTGGTCAACGCGGCCGTCGACATCCCGCTGCTGGCCAATCCGATCGTCACCGCGATAGTGCGGGCTGGCATGTGGGGTGATGTGTTCCCAGCGCGACGGTTGCGGCTGGGCCCGGAAGACGAGCCGGTTGCCGCCCTAACAGACGCGATCTCCTGGGGCGCGGCGGAGCGCGACTGGGGCCAGCTGTCGGCCGCGCTGAGCGCGGTCGACTTGCCGCTCCTCGCGGTCACCGCTCCTCGCGACGTGATCGCCCCCGCCACCCGGTGCTACCGGCTCGCACGGCCGTTCGCCGGCACCGACCGGCGGGTGCAATCAGCCGCCCGCCGCCACGGATTCGCCCGCAACCACACGCACGAATCGCCGTTGCTGCATCCCGTCGCCAGCAGCGATGTGTTTCCATTCCTGAGTGACTGGCTCACCGCGCGGACCGGCGAGCCCACACCGGCAAACACCGACACGGTCAATTCGACCGGTCGGTATCGGCTGCACTACACCGTCGAACTCGACGCACCAGCCGTGAAACTCTTTCAATTCCTCAGCCACCACTGGTCGATGCTGTGGCCGGTGCGCCAGCGGCGCGTGCGCGACGGGGTGGACCCGGCCGAACCCAACGGCCTGCGCTCGGTGCGTGCCCAGCGAGTGCTGGGGATCTGGCCAATCCAAGAAGAAATCGTCACCTACCGGCCACCCCGGCTGATCGAATACCGTACCGTCCGCGGCCCCGTGCGCAATCACCTGGGCCGCATCGAGCTCACCGATGGCCCCGACGGCGGCACCCGCTTGGACTACCGCATCGCCTTCGATACCCCACCGGGGGTGCCCGGCCGCCCGCTGACCGCGGCGCTGGACACGATCTGGCGCCATTGGAGCCTTCCCCGGCTGCGGCGGTACATGACCACGATCCGGTGACCCGATCAACGATCGGGCGCGGCGACTCTCACCTACGGGTGGCCCGTATGGCCGAAAGAGCACCGGCGCCACCGGCGGCCGGCGGCGCCGGCGGTCGCGGCGGCACAACCCTCGGGTCCGCGGTTCGGCACGACGATTTCGACGGCGAAACATAGTTGCGGATTACGCAAAATTTCGTTCTCAACCTTCTACTGGACGCCTTTGTGGGGCCCGCATAGCGTGGCCTAGCAAGCTGATGGACCCCGTCCACAGAGTTGTTGGTCACGGTGATGACGAGGACATCGGGCGCGGGGGCAGCGACCTTTGGTCAGGTGTTCGTGCTGGAAGGAACGGCGATGTCGTTTGTGAACGTGGTACCGGAGCTTGTTACGGCGGCAGCTTCGGATTTGGCTGAGGTTAGCTCGGCGATCGGCGCCGCTAACGCCGCAGCCGCTGTCCACACCACGGCGGTGGTGGCCGCGGGTGCCGATGAGGTGTCGGTGGCAATCGCGGCGTTGTTCGGCGCGCACGCCCAGGCATACCGGGCACTGAGCGCTCAGGCTGAGGCGTTTCACACCCAGTTTGTCCAGGCCTTGAGCACGGGCGCGGATGCCTATTCGGCCGCCGAGACCACCAACGTCGAGCAAACCCTGCTCAACGTCATCAACGCTCCCACCATGGCACTGGTGGGGCGCCCGTTGATCGGCAACGGCACCCCTGGGGTCCCGGGAACGGGAGGAAACGGCGGAGACGCCGGCATCTTGATCGGCAACGGCGGGGCCGGCGGGTCCGGCGCGCCCGGCCAGAATGGCGGCACCGGCGGGGCCGGCGGGCTGCTGCTCGGCAACGGCGGCCACGGCGGCAACGGCGGTGGGTCCACGGCTGTCCCCGCAGGCAATGGCGGGGCCGGCGGAACCGGTGGAATGTTCGGCACCGGCGGGACCGGTGGGAGTGGCGGGTTCGGCGTCAACGGCGGCGCCGGCGGGGCCGGCGGGGCGGCCGGGCTGTTTGGCACCGCCGGGACCGGGGGCGCCGGCGGCTATGGACTGGTGGGATCTCCCGGCAGCGCCGGGCCCGGCGGGGCCGGCGGGGCCGGTGGGCTGTTCGGTCCGGGCGGCGCCGGCGGGGTCGGCGGACTCTCGTTGGCCGACGTCGGCGGTACCGGCGGCGTCGGCGGGGCGGGCGGGTGGTTCGGCTCGGGCGGTAACGGCGGCGCCGGCGGCGCCGGTCACAACGCCGGGGGCACCGGCGGAACAGGCGGCGTCGGCGGCCTGATTTTCGGCTCCGGTGGCGCAGGCGGCGACGCCGGGCCCGCCGGGGTCGGCGCCGCCAACGGCGGGAATGGGGGGGCCGGCGGCAACGCCATCGGGCTCTTCGGCAATGGCGGCGCCGGCGGGGCCGCCGGGCCGGGCCAAAACACTGGAGGTATCGGCGGGGTCGGCGGGTCCGGGGCCTTGCTCTTCGGCAATGGCGGGCCCGGCGGCAGTGGCGGGCCCGCCGGGGTCGGCACTGCCATCGGCGGCTCGGGCGGAGCCGGCGGCAAAGCCGGGCTGATCGGCAATGGCGGCGCAGGTGGCTCCGGCGGGGAGTCCGTCGGTGGCGTCGATAACGGCGGAAACGGAGGCCGGGGCGGCGACGCCCAATTCATCGGCGACGGGGGTAACGGCGGTAACGCCGGACTCGGCTTGCTCCCGGGCACTCCCGGTAGCAGCGGCAAACGCGGGCTGCTGTTCGGTCAGGGCGGACTGCCCGGGCTGCCCTAGGCAGCCCGGCTGATCCATTACCCTCCCGTCCGCGGCCCGGTGCGCAATCACTTCGGCCGCATCGAACTTGCCGACGGCCTCGATGGCGGCTGAGCCTCCCCGGCTGCGGCACCGCATGACCACGATCCGATGACTCGATCAACGATCAAGCGCAACGGTCTGACCCCATTCGCGCAACGAGCGCCGTGAGGCGCCCGGCCCCAAGCCTTCGACACTGACCAGCGAAACCGAATTCGGCAACTCGGTGGCGGCGGGGCCATCCGTTGCAGCGCTGGTGGTAGGCGCCGATGAGGCTGTCAGGGACCGTCGCGGCGGTCTCCGGTGCCTCATCCGTAGGGGCCGACACTTGCGAACGACGCAACGGTTACTTCGTGATCTTCTACTATACGCCAAGTTGCGCACAGCCTAGCGTGATCTTTGACGAGACAGTTACGGCGGTGTCGGTGGCGCTGGTGGGCCCGACGGGGTGGGCCGTTCCGCCTTGGGAACGAACAGCATGTGGCGACTCGACGAAGGACAACGACGATGAATTACTCTGTGTTGCCGCCGGAGATCAATTCGTTGCGGATGTTCGTCGGTGCCGGGTCGGCGCCGATGCTTCAGGCGGCGGCGGCCTGGGACGGGTTGGCCGCGGAGTTGGCGACGGCGGCGTCGTCGTTTTCGGCGGTGACCTCGGGGCTGGCCGGGCAGGCCTGGCAGGGTCCGGCGGCGGCGGCCATGACGACGGCGGCAGTTTCGTATGCGGGCTTTTTGAGTATGGCGGCCGCCCACGCCGAGGGGGCGGCCGGGCAGGCCAAGGCGGTGGCGGCCGTGTTTGACGCCGCCAAGGCGGCGATCGTGCCGCCGGCTGTGGTAGCGGCCAACCGGGATGCGTTCGTGGCGCTGATCCGGTCGAATTGGTTGGGGCTCAGCGCGCCGGCGATCGCGGCCGTCGAGGGCCTCTATGAGCAGATGTGGGCGGCCGATGTGGCCGCGATGACCGGCTATCACGCCGGGGCGTCCTCGGCCGCGGCGCACTTGCCGTTGCCGGCGGCCCTGCAGCAGTTCCTCAACACCCTGCCCAGCCTCGGTATCGGCAACAAGGGCAACGCCAACCTGGGCAGCGGCAACACCGGCAACGGCAACGTCGGCGACGGCAACGTCGGCAGCTCCAACCTCGGCGGGGGCAACATCGGCAACCGCAACATCGGCAGCGGCAACCGAGGCAGCGACAACGTCGGCGGCGGCAACGTCGGCAACAACAACATCGGCTTCGGCAACCAGGCCACCGGCCCGCTGGGCAACAACGTGGGCCTGGGCAACATCGGCAACCAAAACATGGGCTTTGGCAACACCGGCGACGCCAACACCGGCGGCGGCAACACCGGCAACGGCAACATCGGTGGCGCCAACACCGGCAACAACAACGTCGGGTTCGGCAACACCGGCAACAACAACATCGGGATCGGGCTGACCGGCGACAATCAGATGGGCATCAACCTGGCCGGGCTGCTGAACTCCGGCAGCGGCAACATCGGCCTGGGCAACTCGGGCACCAACAACATCGGCTTGTTCAACTCCGGCAGCGGCAACATCGGCATCTTCAATACCGGCATCAATACCGTTGTTCCGGGCCACCTCAACAACCTCGGCTTCGGGAACTCCGGCAACGGCAACATCGGCATCGGCAACTCGGGCATTTCGGACACCGGATTGGGGAACGCGGGCATCTACAACACCGGCTTCGGGAACGCCGGCGACTACAACACCGGTTTCGGGAACGCCGGCGACTTCAACACGGGCTTTGACAACTCCGGCTTCACCAACACCGGCAATGGGAATTCGGGCAACACCAACACGGGCTCGTGGAATTCGGGCAACGCCAACACCGGTTTCGGGTTCACCACCGACACCGGCCTGACGAGTTCGGGCTTCAACAACACGGGTACCGCGGTATCGGGCTTCTTCAACGGCGGCCCCGGCGCCGTCTTTGTCTCAGGCTTGTTCAACACGGCCAGTGGCGGTCTGATAAACGGCTTCATGTCAGGCATTGGCAACACCGGCGTCTCCGACAACCCCTTCTTGGGTGGCTTTAGCGGCTTCAGCTCGGGCTTATACAACATGGGCACCGGTTTATCGGGCTTCTTCAACCTGAGTCGGCTGCGGCAATAACTGATCACTAGCGGGCCCGGGGTGCATGGTGGAGGCCGTCAACGCCCGGCTTCCGATGGCCTCCGCGAGTCAATAGCAGGTGTATCCGGACGGCGTGTTCCGAAGACCCCGCCGCGCCGTGAAGTTGCACCGGATCGACAGCGCGGGTCAGCGGTTCAGCAACGCCATGATTTGCGGCAACAGCTCGCGGGTGGCGATCCGGCCTGCCTCGCGGGCGCGGTCGATCTGGTGGAACTCGAGCAGTCCGACGGCGCTGACATCGGGGGTGATCGCGACGTCGGCACGCGCCAGCCAGGCCGCCGACGCCATCCTGCTGCCGATCGTCATGGTGCGCATGAGGGTGTCGCCGATGCCCGGCACCCGTGGTGGGCGCCCGTCTGCGGTCGTCGGGCCGGGGCGCTCCTCTCTCCCACTGCCGATGTACACCGCGATCAACGGGCCGTCGCGGCGCTCCAGCGCGTTCACGGGCAGGTTGTCGAGCACGCCGCCATCGACATGCAGCGAGCCCTCGTAGAGTTTCGGCGGGTACAGCCCGGGCAGCGACAGGGAACAGCCGACCACCTCGCGGAGCAGGCCGCGGCGGTGCACAACGGCCCGCCGCGCCAGCAAGTCGACGCTGACACAACGGAATTGCTTCGGCAGCTCCTCCACCAGCCGCTCACCGTACGCGGCGTGCAGCAGGGCCGCGCTGCGCCGTCCACGGATGAGCCCTTTGGTCGGCAGCGTGTAGTCGCCGATCGGGTTGTTGCGGATGGAGTACTCGAAGATATGGGCGTCCACGGCGGCGGCGTCCATCCCGGTGGCCGCGAACGCGCCGATGATCGCGCCCATGCTGGCGCCGGCGAACCGGTCGACGGTGACCCCGGCGGCCTCCAGCTCCGCCAGCACCCCGAGGTGGGCGAATGCACGCGCACCCCCACCGCCGAGGACCAGCCCGACCGAGCGGCCCGCGATGCGTGCCGCGAGCGGGCGCAGGTCGGCCATCGCATGTGCCCGCCGGACGGTATGCACCGACCGTGGCGTGATCAATGTCTCCCACGCCCGCCAGTCATCGCGGGCCGCCGGGGGCCCGGCGAGCACCAGGTCGGCGCCTAAGGCTCGTGCCGGCAGCGGTTCGGGAGGCGGTGCCGGATCAGCGGAGACCAGCACGACGCGGTCCGCGGCGCGCATGCAGAAGTCCCGCCATCCCGCCTCGTCGACCGAGGCATGCAGCAACACCTTGTCGGCGGAGCGCTCGGCGCGTTCCAACCCGTCGCGGTCGATGCGGCCGGGTTTCTCCACGCGCAGCCGGGTTGACAGCGCCGTGAACAGCTGGGCGGCCACCATTTCGACGGGCGCGCCGGCGTCGACACCGATGATCGCGATGACGGCCTCGGACGGTGACGGGCGTCCGATCACCGACGGCGGCGTCTGGTGCAGCCGGGTGGCTAGGACCCGAACCAGTGCACCGAGTACGCCCGCGTCGGCGATCTTGTCGAATTGCGCCTTGGTAAGTCGCAGCAGCGTGGAGTCGCGCACGGCGCGAACCGAGGCGGATCGAGGAGCGTCGATCAGCAGGCCCAGCTCGCCGACGACGTCACCGCGGCCCAACTCTGCGACCACGACCTTCTCGCGCAGCACCTGAAGGCGGCCGTCACGCACCACGTAGAGTGAATCGGACGTCTCGCCCGCGACGTCGCCGCGGCCCAACTCTGCGACCACGACCTTCTCGTGCAACACCTGCAGGCGGCCGTTACGCACCACGTAGAGCGAATCGGACGTCTCGCCCGCGTGGAAAAGGTACGAGCCCGCCTCCAGCTCGACCTGCTCCGCGCGATCCCGCAGTTCGGCCAGGGCGGCCTCGCCCAGCTCGGCGAACAGCGGCAAAGATTTGAGCAGGTCGCTCTCGCCGGACGGCGCCGGCGGCGCTGCGACCGGTGTGCACGCCGGCGTTGACCCCAGATCCGGTGCTGGCCACCCGATGGGCGGTGCGGGCTCGGGCTCATCTAGGGCGGCGACGGGGCGGGTGCGGCCCAGGAACACCGCTCCGGCCGCGGTCAGCGCGAAACAGACCGCGGCCAGCACCCATCCCCTGCGCAGGGCCTCTTCGGCCGCGTCCCGAGCCGGCCTCCCCACCACGACCACCAGGAGCGCGACGCCGATCACGGCGCCGAGCTGGCGGGTACTGCTGACGACGGCCGAGGCGGTGGCGAAGCTGCCGCCCGCGGCCACCCCGGCCAGGGCGGCACTGCCGAGTAGCGGCAATGTTGCGCCGACTCCGATGCCCTGCAGCAGCTGGCCGGGCAGCCACGCACCCAGGAAGTCGGGTTTCGACCCGACGCGTTCGATGTACCACAGCAGGCTGCCGGCCCAGATCAGCGCGCCGGCGACGACGATGACGCGGTAGCCATGCCGGTCAGCGACCCGGCCGAGCACCGCTGCGACAACGGCCGCGACGAACGCGGCGGGAGCGACCGCCAGGCCGGCTCGCAATAGGTTGTAGCCCCACACATAGTTCAGGAACAGGACATGCGTCAGCAGGTAGGCGTAAAAGCCGGCGCTGGCGACGAGGGTCAGCGTGTTGCCGGTCACGAACGACCGGATACGCAGCAACGCCGGCTCGATCAGTGGAGTCGGGTGATGTCGCGAGCTCACGCCGAATCCCGCCATCGCGAGCGCTGCGGCCACGAACGACCCGACGGGCGCCGCGCTGGCCCAGCCCCAGTCGGGACCCTTGATCAGCCCGAGCGTCAGCAACCCCAGCGTGATGGCCAGCAGCACAGCCCCCCGCAGATCGGGTACCCGCCGCCGTCCCGAGGCGCGGCTCTCGATCAGCCCCCGCCGGGCCACCAGCACGGCCGCGACACCCAGCGGCAGGTTCACCAGAAACACCCACCGCCAGCTTGACGCGTCCACGAGTGCGCCGCCGATCGGCGGGCCGAGGCCCGACGCGATCGCCGCCGCCGCCCCCCACAGGCTCACCCCGCGCGCACGGCGCGCGGCGTCGAAGCTCTCGACAACAAGCCCGAGCGATGCCGGCACCAATATCGCCGCCCCGATGCCCTGCAGCACGCGCGACGCAACCAACTCCCCGACGGTGTCGGCGGCCGCGCACAAACCGGATGCGGCAGTGAACAACACGACCCCGTAGATAAACATCCGTTTGCGCCCGAGGAGGTCAGCGAGCCTGCCGCCCGCCACCAGGAACGCGGCGAACGCGATGTTGTACCCGTTGAGCACCCACGACAGGCCGCCGATGTCGCTGTGTTGAAAATGCCTCTGGATGGCCGGAAAGGCGATGTTGACGATCGTCGAGTCCAGAAAGGCCAGAAAGGCGCCGAACGCCGCCACCAGCAGCACCGCCGTCGGTGACGGCTGGCGGCGTTGGGTGAGTGGGGCGTGCGGGTGGCCGGCCCGCGGGCGTCGGGTGTTCGCCCGCACCGTTGCGGCATCCGCGGTCGCCGGGATCCGGCCGCCGTTGTCGCTCACAACGTGGGCGCTATTTCTGCGGCCCGTTCCCAGCTGCGCCGCGATTCTGTTTGCCATGATCGGTCCCCATTCAGTGCGTTTCGATGGCCTCGATGAGACGTATGGTGTGCCGGACGATCGCCACCCCACCCAGGGCCGCGGCGATGTCGCGGGCGCGGTGCAGCATCGTCAGGGCGCGTGGCTTGTCTGCGTCAGCGTTTCGCGACAGCAGCATCTCCGCCCAGTACAGCAGGTTGCGCGCCTCAAACAGCGGTGCGCCGATGCGGTCGTGCACCACGGCAGCGGCGGCGAAGTGCCCTTCGGCGTCGTCGAACCGGCCCAGCGCGCCCGCCAGGCGTCCGAGGATCGTGTGGGCGGACGAGAATGCAATCGGGATCGGGTAAATCAGGTGGCTGCGGTAGGGGTACAGCAGGTCATAGATCTCTGCGATGACGTTGCGGTCGCCGACCCGCACCGCGGTCAGGCCCCAGTACGCCAGGGCGTAGAGCCGGAGGTAGTCGTGGTTCAGTGACCCGAAACCGGCTTGGGTGATCTCGCCCAGCAGTTCGGCGGCCTCGTCGAGGCGACCCAGTTCGGTGAGGTAGAACGACAGTCTGGCCGGTATCGACGAAAGCCGCGGCGCGAGTTTTCTCATTTCGACGTTCGCGTCGATGATTTCCTCGAACCGGCCTTGCTCGTAGCGCAGGTAGTTGAGCTGGGGGCTGTAGAAGAAGAATGCGTCCGGAAAGCCGATGGCCACCCCGATATCCAGCGCATCGCTGGCATGCTGGTCGGCGAGCTCCAGATCGCCGGCCATCGCGGCAATCACTGTCGCGACAAACCGGGCAAGCCATCTCATCCAGGGCTGACCGGTGCGCTCGGATAGCTGCCACGCCCGGTGCGCGCAGTCGCGCGCTTGGTCGATGTCGGCGACTTCGACCGTGGCGAAAAATCTCATGGCCGCGGCCATGCATCCCAGGAATGGGTCATCTACCCCATCGGCCAGAGCCAGCAGCTCGCTGGTGAGCTCCATTCGCTCGGCCATCAGGTCGGGTCGCACCAGCAGTGCCGAGTTGACCAGAGTAAGCACCTGCGCCAGTGCGTGTTTGTCGGAGTCGTTGCGCGCCAACTGTTGGGCTTCATCAATCAGCGGGCGTATCCGGGTGGTGAAATCCCAGTCGAAGCAGGCCTCGGCGGCCAGCTGCGCGAGCAGCCGAGGACGATTGGGGGAACCGGCGGGCAGCGCGCCGATGGCCGCTTGCAGTGCCGCGATGCGCTCGGCGTCGACATCGACGACGTTGCTCAGCCAGCCGCGGGTGTTGGCGATCGCCGCTTTGGCCATCCGCTCTCCGTCGCCCATCCGCGAGGCGATGTCACCGGCGGCCAGCAACGTCTCACGGTAGCCCGGATCGCCGCTCTGGCGTTGGGCTTCGCCGATGAGGGTCATCAGGTCGCAGCGGTCGGCCGCGCTGACCTCGCCCGCTGTGGCCAGCTCCTCGAGGGCCTGGGTGAACCAGCGCAGCGCCTGATCCGGGGCCAGGTGCGCCAGTGCCCGCTCCCCGGCCCGACGGGCATACGAGATCGCCTTGCCGAAGCTGGCCGCCTGGCCCCTCGCCCAGTGGTAGGCCAGCTCGTCGAGTCGCTCGTCGATGCTGCCTCCTGCGGTGTCTTCGATGGCTTGGGCGATGCGGGTGTGCAGCCGCGCGCGCCGGGTCCGGCCGAGGTCCTCGTAGAGGGTGTGGTTGATCAGCGCGTGTGCGAACATGAACCGCCCCGGCGACTGCGGGCTCTCCCGGAGGACCGACCCGGCCACCGCCGACTCCAGCACGGCGAGCAGGTCGTCCTCGTATCGCTCGGTGACTACCGACAGCAGCTCAAGATCGAACTCGCGCCCTATCACCGCCGCGGCGCCAAGAGCGCTGACGGCCTCGGGCCCGAGTCGGTGGATCCGCTGCACAACAACATCGCGGACGCTGCGCGGGATACCCAGCTCAGCGACCTCGGCGGTGACCACATAGCGGCCGCTGTCGGCCTGCACCAGTCCGCCGGACTCCACTAGATGGCGCAGGATCTCGGTCACGAAGAACGGGTTGCCGTCGCTTTCACGGCGCACCGCCTCGGCCAGCTCGAGCCCTTGGGCGTTGAGCTCATGACCCGCGGCGGCCGCCATCAGCGACTCCACCTCCGGCTGCGCCAACCCCTGCAGCGCAACCCACTCCACACCGGGTTCGCGTCGCAGATCAGCCAGCAACCCACTGAGCGGATGATCCACATCGGTCTCGCTGTCGCGGTAGGTGCCCAACACCAACAGCTGCGCGCGCATCACATGGGCCACCACGTGCTTCAACAGCGCCAGGGAGGGTTTGTCGGCCCAGTGCAGATCATCGAGCAACACGACCACCAGCCCGTGGGTGGCCGCGCACTGCAGCAGTCCGACGACCGCCCCGAACAGCAGGCAACGCTCCGCCGCTGGATCACTCACCCGCGGGGCGGGCACGTTGGGCAGCCGGCGCGCCAGCTCGGGCACCAACCGGCACAATTCACCATCGTGCGCGCTCACATGCTGGGCCAGCACCTCCATCGGGGCGTGCTCGACCAGGCCGCGCAACGCCTGCACCCACGGCTGATACGAGGCCGACAGCTCCTCATCACAATGCCCGTACAGCACCGTGGCGCCCTCGGCGTTGGCCTCCAACGCCACATGTGTGGCCAACCGCGTCTTGCCGATCCCGGGCTCTCCGGTGATCAGCACCACCTGGCGGGCACCGTCGAGAGCGAGCTGGCGCACCTGCGATAACCGGGCGAGGATGTCTTCGCGGCCCACATAGGCGGTTTCCGGCAGCACCTGCAGCCGCGGCGGCAACGGAGTGGTCACCCCCCTCACCGATGCCCACACCAGCTCGCACGCCGCCACCGGCTCGGGCAGCCCCCTCAGTTCGAGCTCACCCACCGAACGGAAGGTGTGCTCGCCGCGACGACCGACCATCACCCGGGTCACGTTGGACAGCAACACCTGACTCGGATTCGCCTTGGCGCACAGCCGAGCCGCCTCCACCACCGGGGGACCGAACACATCGCCCTCCGAGCGCGTCGCATCGCCCATGCTGATCCCGACCCGCACCAGCAGCTGTTCGGCGGCGCGCCGGTTGCGCAGCTCGTGGCGCTGCTGAATCGCTTGGGCGCATTCGACGGCCGCGGCCGCCGACGGCAATACCACCATCACCCCGTCTCCGGTGTTCTTGATCTCGAACCCGTTGGCGCCGGCGATTGCTTCCCGCAGCAGCCTGAAGTGTTCGACGCGCAGCTCCTCGGCGCGCTCCGGACCCACTCGCGCCCCCAGCCCGGTCGAATCGACCAGATCGGTGAACAACACCGTGACCGTTTCGACCTGAGCCGCCATCACGCCTCACTACCGTCACTCACCCGAGCGCGCGCTCGCCCATGTGCAGCGGGTGTGGCTTGCGCACATCCATCAGCTCGAGCCACGGCAAACTCTCCCCGGTCCCGGCGCGCGGTCAGCGCCGTCGCCAAGCAGCGGTGCGACCTCTGCGCCGGACGCCAAACCGACCCCGGCCAATTCCGGAGCCGCCGCCACCAGCCGTGGCGCCACGTTCACAAACGTCATTGTTTGTCCTTCCACCGCGACTAGCGACCGAAGGTTGTCGGCCCCGAAGTGGGGGTCTTCGGCACCGCGTAAACCACATGTTGTGTGGAGGGGTTCTGATCAGCGGTCTTCTGTTTACAAAGCCACGCTAAGCAGTCCGCACATCGGCGTCCAGTACAAGGTTGCGAACAATCTCTTGCGTCATCCGCAAGTACTGTGTGGAAATGCCGTGCCGAAGATTCGCCGCCTGGCCGTCGATACCCTCATCGGCGGTGCGGCCACCAACTCCGGTGGGCCGCAGGCCGATGGGTAGCATCGGCTCTGCTGGCAACCCCGGCGCCGAGGGCATGCCTGGCCAGCCCGGCTCATCAGAACCAGCCCCTGGGATGCCTCACTATGTTGAGCCGCACAACCTTGGCGGCGATCACGCTTTAAGTCCTAGAGTCCCAAGGTATGCGCTTCGGTCTTTTCATTCCGCAAGGCTGGCGAATGGATCTCGTTGGCATCGAACCCGAGAAGCACTGGGCGGTGATGCGCGATCTCGCCACCTACGCCGACAACAGCGCATGGGACTCACTGTGGGTCTACGACCACTTCCATACCGTCCCGCTGCCCACCGATGAAGCCACCCACGAGGCATGGTCGTTGATGGCGGCATACGCGGCGAGCACATCGCGGATCAAGCTCGGTCAGATGTGCACGGCGATGAGCTACCGCAATCCCGTTTACCTCGCCAAGGTGGCGGCTACTGCCGACATCATCTCGGGTGGGCGGATACAGATGGGCGTCGGCGGTGGCTGGTATGAACACGAGTGGCGCGCTTACGGCTACGGCTTTCCGTCGGCCGGCGTGCGGTTGGGTCGGCTGGACGAGGGCGTGCAGATCATGCGGGCCGCCTGGCGTGACGGCAAAGTCAGCTTCAACGGTGAGCACTATCAGGTCGACGGCGCGATCGTGGCTCCGAAGCCTTTGCAGAACAATGGTATTCCGCTATGGATTGCCGGCGGCGGCGAGAAGGTAACGCTGCGCATCGCGGCGCAGTACGCGCAATACACCAACTTCACGCCGGAGCCCGCGGCGTTCGCCCACAAGTCAGAAGTATTGGCACAGCACTGCGACAAGTTGGGCACCGACTTCGACGCCATCGTGCGATCGGCGAACTTCACCGCGCTGGTCGGCAGTTCGGACACCGATGTCAAAGACCGGCTGCAGCGGGTCCGTGACCGCCTGGCCGGCTATGTACCCGAGGCCGTCGCGGATTCAATGGTCGCCGGTGGCAGTGGCCCGGACTCGGCGACGGGCACGCCGGAACAAGTGATCGAGCGGATCGCGAAGATCCGTGACCTCGGGTGTGAGTATGCGATCTGCTATTTCCCGGAGGCCGCGTATGACCGCTCCGGAATCGAGCTTTTCGAACGCGAGGTAATTCCCGCTCTGAGCTAGATATCGGTAGTGGAGTACCTCCTCTTTAACTGGAGGCGTGGCCAGCAGTGACGGGAGTTCCGTCAGCCGGCCTTCGGCGGCGCGAAATCTGCGGTAGGCCTCGTCGTGCTCGACCGTCTCCCGGAGTTCGTGGATAAGCCAGCGTGCTTCGTCGTCCTGATCGACGAGTACATCGTTACCGAGGTTCTCGTCGAACGCCCGGGTACCCCGCAGCGCCCGGCCCATGACAGCGCACGCCGCAGACACCACGTCGGGCTTCAGCCTGAGTTCGAGTATCACTGTGACCGGCATGATCGTCTCTCATATCGGGCAGCGGCGATCCACGTCAGCCGACGTGGTTGGTCGGTGCTCGCCGGTCACATCTGTCCCGCTGGCCTCTGGCACGAAGGGTGCTCTTTGTGCCCGGCTGGGAGCGACAACCGGCGGCCGCCGGTTGTCGCTTGAAGAACAGAGGCGAGTCTGACAACCCTTCAACTCCCGTCTTGAACTGCGAGAACGTGTATTTCGCATTGGTGGAACGCTGTCGTGACGCTCTGGTGAGCCGCATTATTCTGTTGGCGAGGTGTCCGCCCGGACCTCCGTAAGCGTGTCCTGCCGGTAAGGAATTCGTGCCGCTCGGCGTGGGCTTGCTCCGGCTCGGTGACGTGATCCGAGTCGTGGGGCGGCTACCCGAGAATGATCCGGCCAAGCTGCCCGCCGGTACAGCGCCTACGAAGTGCACGCCACGTTCACACCTACGCCTCGATGCCGGTCGACGCCGGTGGCGGGCTGATAGCCAATGGCGAGCCGATCGACGCGTCGGGGCTGCGGCAAATGCACGAGCCGGTTCGTCAACTGCGGGCCGAGGCGAGCGGCCATGTGCTCGGGAATCAGTGGCTCGGACCGGCTCAGGTATACGCACGCCGGGCGCCGCGTCACGGACCATCGTTTCGACCTAGCGCGATGCGGGGCGCGACGGTCGAGGGAGTAACCCTACCCCCTTATGAGCACATCAGCACCACGGACTCGGTCCGTGGTTTGGGCCGGGAAGGGGTGCGCCTCGCGGATTGGTGTGGCCGTGACAACCTTTAGCCCATCTGCTGCGTGGTGTCGTTGGTGGGGCGAACAACCGGTGGCGGGCGGCGCCTGTCGGCTGTTGGCCGAGCACCGTCGCGTGCTGTTTGCCGAAATGATTCGGCCGTTTCGGTTGGCCGCCCGCGACTGGCACGCCCCGCCATGCCCGTTCGTCAGCCGGGGAGGCCGTCTATGCCGTCGGCCCCCGTGGCGCCAGTCTGACCGGGGCCACCGGGGAGGCCGGGAAAGGGGCCGATGCCTGCGGTTGCTCCGCCGGCACCCCCGGATCCGGGGCTGCCCCCGGTGCCGCCGGCACCCGCGGTGCCGCCGGCACCGGGAGTCCCCGCGCTGCCCCAAAGCCCGCTGGCCCCGCCCGCGCCGCCGTTTCCGCCGTTTCCGCCCGCGCCGCCGGCACCGCCGTTGCCGCCGTTGCCGCCGTTGCCGCCATTGCCCCGATCGGTGTTGGCGAGGTTCAATCCGCCGGTGCCCCCTTTGCCGCCGTTCCCGCCCTGGTCTCCGGTACCGCCGTCGGCGCCGGCGCCTCCGGTTCCGCCGACGCCGCCGTCGCCCATCAATAGGCCGCCCCGCCCGCCGGCACCCCCGGCGCCGCCGCTGCCGCCAGCGCCGCCGGAGGCGCCGACACCGCCAGCCCCGCCGGTCCCGCCGGGGCCGCCCACGACGCCGGTGCCGCCGGTGCCGCCCATGCCGCCCGCAGCGCCGGTGCCCCCGGTGCCGCCGTTGCCGCCGGCGCCGCCGATGCCGGTGACGCTATCTCCGCCGGCACCGCCCATGCCGCCGGTTGCGCCGGCGCCGCCGGCCCCCCCGGCGCCGCCCGCGCCGCCCCCGAAGTTGTTGCCGGTTCCGCCGGCACCGCCCATGCCACCCCGGGCACCGTCACCACCGATTCCCCCGTTGCCGCCATTACCGCCGGCCAAATCCCCGTTGCCGCCCCCACCCCCGGTACCGCCCGGCTGACCGACGGTGGGGCCGCTGACTCCGTTGGCGCCGGGCCCACCGGGCCCGCCATAGTTCGCAATGGTGGTGCCTGGGGTGCCGGAGGCCGCGGCGGGGCCTGCCGGGAGCGGGCTGGGGTTGACACCGTCGGCGCCGACCGCGCCCAGGCCGCCGCTGCCGCCGGGCCCGCCCTGACCGAATAACCCAGCCGATCCGCCGTTGCCGCCCATGCCGCCATTGCCACCCGGGACGATGGCGTTGCCGCCGGCCCCGCCGGCGCCGCCGATGCCGTAAATCAGCCCGCCGTTCCCGCCGTTGCCGCCGGGCGCCCCAGGGGCACCTAGCCCACCGGCACCGCCGCGGCCGAAGAGCCCTGCGTCGCCGCCGTTACCGCCTCCGGGATGGCTGCCGCCGCCAGACCCGCCGGCCCCGCCGTTTCCGTAGAGCAGCCCACCGGGCGCTCCATTTTGCCCGGTTCCGGGCGCCCCGGCGGCGCCGTTGCCGATCAACGGGCGCCCCAGCAGCGTCTGGGTGGGTGCGTTGATCACACCGAGCGCCTGTTGCTCTAGGGTCTGCAACGCCGTGGCGTTGGCCGCCTCCGCGGTCGCGTACGCATTGCCAGCGGCAATCAAGGCCTGGACAAACCGCGCATGAAACGTCGCCGCTTGCGCACTAAGGGACTGATAGCTCTGCGCGTACGCGCCGAACAGCTGCGCGATCGCCACCGACACCTCATCGGCGGCCGAAGCCAGCACCGACATCGTCGGGCCTGCGGCCGCGGCATTAGCGGCGGTGATCACCGCGTCAATGTTGGCCAAATCCGTTGCCGCCGCTGCCACCATCTCCGGCGCAGTGATCACATTCACCATCGTTCTGACCTCCAGTGACGAGCCAGCTCATGTCGCCTCACCCCGATCTGTCAGACAGGCAGATCGTATCGCCTGCTTTGTCGAGCTATACGTGCAATCGGCAACTTTGGTTCGAAGGCTTGATGCTTTTGCTGGGCTCACCCGCCGAGGGCAGCGTCGGGCGTCCTAGCCCAGCGCAGCTGGGGTCCTTGACAGTACCGAGCCGAGGGGAGGTCTGGGATAGCGTTGGGGACCCACGGCGGGGGTGCCATGTCGGTAGCGGGTCAGGAAAGGCGCAGCCGAGCGCCGACCGCGGTAAGGCAGCGTCGGTGCAATCTAAATCGCCGGGCCAAGTAGGTCGTCCGCGTCGCGGATGATGTAACCGTAGCCCTGCTCGGCCAAGAACCGCTGCCGGTGTGCGGCGTACTCGGCGTCCAGGCTGTCGCGGGCCACCACAGAGTAGAAGATCGCGCCGCCACCGTCGGCCTTGGGCCGCAGTATCCGGCCGAGCCGCTGGGCCTCCTCCTGGCGGGAGCCGAAAGTACCCGAAACCTGCACCGCCACCGAGGCTTCCGGCAAGTCGATGGAGAAGTTGGCCACCTTGGACACCACCAGCTTGGAGACCTTGCCGCGGCGGAAGGCATCGAAGAGCGCTTCGCGTTCGGCGGTTTTCGTCGAGCCCTGGATCACCGGAGCGTCCAGCTCTGCGCCAAGTTCCTCCAGTTGGTCGAGGTAAGCGCCGATCACCAGGGTCTGCTCGCCGGGGTGCTTCGCTAGAATCGACTTGACCACAGCGATTTTGGTGTGCACCGTCGAGCACAGTCGGTAGCGTTCCTCGGGTTCTGCGGTGGCGTACATCATTCGTTCGTTGTCGGTCATCGTGACCCGGATTTCGACGCACTCGGCCGGCGCGATCCAGCCCTGTGCCTCGATGTCCTTCCAGGGCGCGTCATAGCGTTTCGGGCCGATGAGGGAGAAAACGTCACCCTCGCGGCCATCCTCACGGATTAGTGTCGCGGTGAGACCCAGCCGCCGCTTAGATTGCAGGTCGGCGGTCATCCGGAACACCGGTGCCGGCAGCAGATGCACCTCGTCGTAAATGATCAGCCCCCAGTCGCGGCTGTCGAACAGCTCCAGATGCCGGTACTCGCCTTTGATGCGGCGGGTGATCATCTGGTATGTCGAGATGGTGACAGGCCGAATTTCCTTGCGTTCGCCCGAGTATTCGCCGATCTCGTCCGCGGTCAGCGAGGTGCGGGCAACCAGCTCGCGTTTCCATTGCCGGGCCGCGACGATGTTGGTGACCAGGATCAGTGTTGTCGCACACGCTTTGGCCATGGCGGCCGCGCCGACCAGAGTCTTGCCCGCGCCGCAGGGCAGCACCACTACCCCGGAGCCGCCGGCCCAGAACGAGTCCGCGGCCACTTGCTGGTAGTCGCGCAGCTCCCAGCCCTCCTGGTGCAGGCTGATCGGGTGCGCTTCGCCGTCGACGTATCCGGCGAGATCCTCTGCGGGCCAACCGATCTTGAGCAGCAGCTGCTTGACCCGGCCGCGTTCGCTGGGGTGCACGACAACGGTGTCCTCGTCGATGCGGGCACCCAGCATCGGTGCGATCTTCTTGTTGCGCAGCACCTCCGCGAGCACTGCGCGGTCCTGGCTCACCAACGTCAGGCCATGCGCGGGGTTTTTGACCAATTGCAGCCGACCGTAACGGGCCATGGTGTCGACGATGTCGACCAGCAGTGGCTGCGGCACCGCGTAGCGGGAGTAACAGACCAGCGCGTCGACGACCTGCTCGGCGTCGTGCCCGGCGGCGCGGGCGTTCCACAGCGCCAGCGGCGTGATCCGGTAGGTGTGCACGTGTTCGGGTGCGCGTTCCAGCTCGGCGAACGGCGAGATGGCGGCGCGTGCCTCGCCGGCCAGCTCGTGGTCCACTTCGAGCAGCACCGTCTTGTCGGACTGCACGATCAACGGCCCGGGGGTCATGAGCGCCGCTCTCCCCCGCAAGCGGGAGGTGCCCCCACCTCATCGCTGCGTCCCCCGCAAGCGGGCGGTACCCCCACTGCATCGTCGCCCGCGCGAGTCATGGGTCCATTATCGGTCGTCCGCCGACATCACCGATGTGATGCGGTGAACGGCGAACTCGCGCAGCCGCCCCGACGCCGAATCAAACGCCAGCAGTTGTCCGCCACGGATGGCGATTGGCGATACCACCCGCTGGGTGGCCACGCCGGCGGCGTCGAGATAACCGATCAATACCGTGGCTTGATCCTTCGCGGCGCGCTGCAGCAGCGACATCGCGACCGCCGGGTCGACCCGGATATTGCCGAACGGTGCGCCGGTCACCTTACGCAGCACCGCGACCACCGCATTCAGCGTCTCACCGCTTGGGCGCGGCGGCGGGCGGTACGGGCGGCGTTGCTGCGGCGCGGGCAACCGGGCCCCGCGGGGCCGGACGTCGACGATGGCGCCGGTGGAGTCTTCGGCGGCCGGGGCAAACCCTGCGCTCCGCAACGCGGCGAGCACTTCGGAGATCGGCGCGGGGGACACCGCCACGGTCGGTGCCAGGGCGCGAAGCTGGAGCCCTTCGGCGGCGGGCGCGGCCACCGCCTGGGCCAGCAGCGCGGTGTCGTCGCAGCGCACGAACGATGCGGCCAGGCCGATCCGAAGCTGACCGTGACGGCGCGCGACATCGTCGATCAGGTAGGTGAGCCCTTGGGGCACCGGGGTTTTGGAGTGGTTTGCAAAGAATGCGTGCATCCAGTCGCGGGTCTTGCCGATGTCGAGCGCATGCCGGATCGACTGCTCGCTGACGCGGTACACCATCGCCGTGCCGGCCGACTCCACGGCGGCGACGCTGGCCAGCTGCTCGGCGAGGTCACGGTGCAGCGGACCCGGCACCACGACGGTCAAGTCGGCCTGGATCAGGAAGTGGTCGATCGGTTTGGGCAGCGCCTTCGTCATCGCGCCGACGACGGCGCCCGGATCGATGGACTCGTCCAGCAGCGCGCGTCCGGGCGTGCTGATCGCTCCGCGACCCAGCAGCCCCAACGCGTGGCCTTCGGTCAGCAGATCTGCGACGGGCCCCGGCTGCAGTCGCCGGGCCCAGCGTGGGCGCCGCCAGATCAGTGCCGCCGACGCGCTGTCGGCATCGACACCGGCACCGGCGGGCAGCTCGGCGAGCATGCCAAGCAACAGCCGACGATCCCACGGGGCGGCTGTGGAGAACAGCGAACCCGACAGAGCGCCATAAGGTTTGGCGTCCGGACCGCGGCTGCCGATCAATGCCGGCCGGCCCGGCAGGTCCAGCCAGGTGCTGGCCAGCAGGTGCCAACGCTCGGCGGCTGGCATCGCGGTGAACCGGTCGGCGGTCGCCGTGGGTGCCCAGTAGGGGCCGTCACCGTAGCTCGGTTCGGGAACGGGCATGCCGCAGGCGATCAGCCCGGCCGCCGCGGCCACCTCAAGGATCAGGCCCAACCGCTGCTCGTCGATTCCGGTCGCCTTGGCCAGCCGCCTGACTTCACGAATCCCAAGCCCGCCGCTGCGGAGCTCGGCAACCGGTGTGGCGCCGAGGCTTTCCAGTAGGACGTCCAGCTCGCGCAGCAGGTCGATGACGGCTCCGGCCGCTGCGGCATCGGCGTCGTCGGGCGTGGTGGTGGAAACCACCGGGTCGGGCGCGGTCAGTTGCATCGGCCCGGGCCGCTCGCCGCGCAGCAGCTGTCCGACGAGGCGGGGCAGGATCACCGTCTCGGCATCGATGCGCCGCAACAGGCCGCTCGCCAGCAGCCGCGGCACCGGGCGGTCCGGCGGCGCCCCGGGCGCGGCGTCGCGGGTGCGTCCCATCGGGGACCCGGCCAGCAGCTTGTCCAGCACGTCGCGCTGCGCGTGGTCGAGCCCGGCGAGCAGATCGGCAATCTGCTCACCGGTGCGCGAGGAATCCTCCAGGGTGACCTGCCCCGGATGCCACGGCAGCGCCGCCGCGGCGTCGGCGACCACCCGGACGGCGGCCTCCCCCCAGGCCAAGGCGCGGTGCTTCAGGTCGGTCAGCGCCTCGCTGACTTCGGCCTGGCCGGCGCGGTCGCCGATCAATGCGAGCACCTTGGCGATCGGGACCGGAGCGGTATCGGCCTGCAACACCAGCAATGCGTCCAGCAGCGCGAGCCGCAGGAAGTCGAGCTCGTCGGTGGCGGCCTTGACGGACTGCCGGGCCTGGGCCCGGGCGGCCAGTGCGGCGATGCTGCCGGGTGGTGGCTGGGCCAGGTCTGGTCGCAGCTGCAGCAGCAGGATCAGCCGCTCGTCGGGCAAGTCGGCCAGCCAGGACCCCAGCGGGATGTCCGGGCTGTGTTCGGTCGGGGTTTGCCGGGTCATCGCTGATCAGCGTAGGCCGGATCGACAACCTTGCGTCCCGGGCGGGTACGGGACCTGTCAGAATGGAGATCGTGGCTGACATTGCTGAAGGCAAGGTGCGCAAGACCAAGTACGTCGACAACGGCTGGCCGACCACGGACCCGAACGACCACGCGGTCAGCGAACTCGTGACCGATCGCACGGGTGCCCTATCACCCTTCGGTGAACTGGTGTTCCCGGTGCCCTCCGACGAGCTGCCATACATCCACCCGGTGACCGTCGTCAATCGGTAGGCGGCCGGGGTGGCCAGCGCCTCCGGAGCATCCGACCACCGTTCGGGCGGGCTGTCGCACCTGGACGAGCGGGGAGCCGCGCACATGGTCGACGTCACCGACAAGGGGGCCACCAGGCGCACCGCCGTCGCTGCCGGTGCGCTGCGTACCTCGCCGGAGGTGGTGACGTTGATCTCGACCGGTGGCCTACCGAAGGGCGATGCGCTGGCTACCGCTCGAGTGGCAGGCATCCTGGCGGCCAAACGAACCAGCGATCTGATCCCGCTGTGTCACCAGCTTGCGCTCACCGGCGTCGACATCGATTTCACGGTCGGCGCCTCCGATATCGAGATCACCGCGACGGTACGGTGCACCGACCGAACGGGCGTCGAGATGGAGGCGTTGACCGCCGTCAGCGTGGCGGCGCTGACGCTCTACGACATGATCAAGGCGGTCGACCCGGCCGCGCGCATCGATGACATTCGGGTGCTCCGCAAAGCGGGCGGCCGCAGCGGAAGCTGGGCACGATGACCGGTGCCCGAACCGCCCGAATCATCATCGCTTCGACGCGTGCGTCCTCGGGTGTGTACTCCGATGAATGCGGGCCGATTATCGCGCAATGGCTTGGCGAGCGCGGGTTTTCGGCTGCGCAGCCGCAGGTTGTCGCCGACGGCAACCCGGTTGGGGAGGCGCTGCAGGAGGCGCTGCAGGACGGAGTCGACGTGATCATCACCTCCGGCGGCACCGGCATCTCACCCACCGACAGCACCCCCGAGCAGACCGTGGCGGTGCTGGACTTCGTCATTCCCGGGCTGGCCGACGCGATTCGTCACTCGGGCCTGCCGAAGGTGCCGACGTCGATGCTGTCCCGCGGGGTGTGCGGGGTGGCCGGCCGCACCCTGATTGTCAATCTGCCCGGTTCACCCGGCGGTGTCCGCGACGGCCTCGGGGTGCTCTCCGCTGTGCTCGACCACGCGCTTGACCAGCTCGCCGGCGAAGATCACCCCCGATGACGCTGGTGCTGCGCGCCGCGCTGACAGACCGGCCGATCTTTCTGGCTGAGCACCAGGACTTGGTGAGCCATCAGTCCGCCGGAGCCATCGTCGGGTTCGTCGGGATGATCCGTGACCACGACGCTGGACGCCGGGTGCTGCGGCTGGAGTATTCCGCGCACCCGTCGGCGGAACAGGTCCTCGCCGATGTGGTAGCCGAGGTCGCCAAGGAGTCGAGCGGGGTGCGGGCCGTCGCGGCCAGCCATCGAATCGGCGTCCTGCAGATCGGGGAGGCGGCGTTGGTGGCCGCGGTTGCCGCCGATCATCGACGGGCGGCGTTTGCCACCTGCGCGCAGCTGGTGGACACCATCAAGGAGCGGCTGCCGGTGTGGAAGCACCAGTTCTTCGAAGACGGGTCCGACGAATGGGTGGGTTCGGCATAGGCCGGCCTAGTGGTCGCGCTCGTAGGTTCGCTGGGAGTTGGAGCCGGGGTGACCCGCGCTGTGCGGCTGCAGGTGACCCGGGTGCGCACGGTGCGCGGTCCCTCGTGTCTCACCCGCCTCACGCGTTTCGGCACGGTAGGGATATGCGATGCGCCCGCCTACGCGCGACAACCCTGGCTGTCGCTGGTAGGCGGGCACCTTGGATGCCGGCACGTACCGGGTACGCGTGGGGTGGATGAGGAATCTGTGACGCCTAGGGCGGGCAGCCTGTCAGCGCGCAGCGCCCCCACGAACCTACGAGCGAGACCACTTAGCGTTAGCCGGCGAGGACGACGGCTACGTCATCCGGATGCGGCGGGCCGACCGCCTCGACCGTGTCCGCCGCCTCAGCTCAGGACGGATGGGCGCGCGAGTGCGTCCAACGCATCGTTGCCGCTGATGTCCTGCGCCCGGATCGCGTCCCACAGTCTCTTCGTGTAGGCGACGTTGGCGACCTGGTGGATTTCCACCGGCGCGTTGTCGACGTCGCCGGGAACCGGTTGCGGCACATCAGCCGGTTGGGGAGCCGGGTCGGCAGGCTGCCAATCGGTTTCGATGATTGCCGGGGCGGGGGCGGGCGCCAGGTCCGCGGGGGCGGGCGCCAGGTCCGCCGGGGCGGGCGCCACATCACCAGGAGCGGGTGCCAGATCTGCGGGGACGGGCTGCGCCAGGTCCGCCGGGGCGGGCGCCACATCACCAGGAGCGGGTGCCAGATCTGCGGGGACGGGCTGCGCCAGGTCTGCGGGGACGGGCTGCGCCAGGTTCGCCGGGGCGGGCGCGAGGTCCGCGGGAGCCTGTGGCAGGTCCACCGCCGGCGCGAGTGCTGCCGGGTCGGCCGCCGGGATGGGCTCGCCCAGCGCGGCTGGCAGGTCGTTGCCGGCCGGCTGAACCGCGGGGGCCGGGTCAGCGGGTGCCAACTCCACAGGCACGGGTGCCTCGGCGGAGGCGGGCGCGTCGGCCGGCGGTGCGGCCAGCGCCGCGGGCTCACCGTTAACCGCGGGCGCGTCCAGCGGCGCGTCCATCGCGGCAGGGGCAAGGACTTCGCGCGGCGTCGGGGCCGACAGCCCGCGACCACACACCGGCCAGGCGCCGCGACCCTGGGTCGCCAGCACGCGCTCGGCGACGGCTATCTGCTGTTCTCTGGTGGCCAGCTGGGCCGACGGGGCATACTGGCCACCGCCATGCGCGGCCCAGGTGCCTGGGGTGAACTGCAAGCCGCCGAGGTAGCCGTTGCCGGTGTTGATCGACCAGTTGCCGCCGGACTCGCAACGGGCTACCTGATCCCATTCGCCGTCGGTCGCCGCGGCCGCCTGGGCCGCCATGGCGATGCTGCCGCCGCCGAGCACCGCGCCGGTGAAGGCGATCTTGGCGACGCTGACGCTCGATGTCGTGGGCTTACGGTGACGTCCACTCATGCGCTCGGTGATTCCTCTCGGTACATGCCTGCGAGGTCAGCTGTCGGGTTCGGGTTGGCGTTAAGCCAGAGAGGTCACCCGGCCGCGTCGTTCTTCGTTGAGACGACGCCGGCTTCACCCCAAGGAGCCGCGAACGGCCCCGATCCGATCTCGGCGGACCACGGGTCCCCCGCCTCCATCCACGGGTCGGAATCCCTCGCCTACTGGATGGAGCTCGGCGCGTTACAGGGAGGGACGGCACGTCGCTCGGGTTGGGTTGACGAGCCTCCCGAGACGGTAGCGGTTTCAGACGATCTCGTCACGTCGGGGAAAAATGGGCGTTTCTCTCACAGTCACCCGACAAAGCCCCAGGATGGGTCGGTGTTTGCGCAGCTCATAGCAGTCGAAATCGGAGCGTGGCCGGGTTGTTATCGTTCCGTTACGTGAGATATCTCACAGCCCTAGCCGCCGGCGAATGGTGGAAGTACATCAACCGTGTCGCCGGCGGATAACGCCGTCGCATCGTCTCGGACGGCGATTCCGTCGCGCAGGTAGGAGCAACGACTCAACACCGCCGCCAGGCGAGCGCCCCGAACCGCGAGCCCGTCGACCAACTCTGCCAACGTGGCGCCGGGCCGCAGCGTCACGGTTTCCGTTTCGGTACCGGCGGCCGCCCGCGCGGCCGCAAAGTAGCGCACGGTCACCCGAATACCGGCGGGCTCGTTGGGCACGGGCGTCATCGGGTTAGCCACCGATGGCGCTCATCGGGCGCTCGGGCTGGACGAAATCGGGGTCGTTGATCCCGTGGCCGGCGGGCTTGGCCCACATGGCAGCGCGCCACGCCGCCTCGATCGCGTCGTCGCCGGCCCCGCTGCGCAGCAGGCCGCGAAGGTCGGTCTCCTCGGTGGCGAAGAGGCAGCTGCGGACTTGGCCGTCGGCAGTGAGCCGGGTGCGGTCACACGTCGAGCAGAAGGCGTGCGACACAGACGCGATCACCCCGAACTTTCCGGCCGGCGTGTTCGGGCCGGTGTCGACCAACCAGAGTTCGGCCGGGGCCGACCCGCGTGGTGCCGGGTCGGGCCGTAGCCGGAAGTGGGGCCGCAACGCGGCCAGCACGTCGTCGGCGCTTAGCGCGGCATCGCGGCGCCACCGATGGCCCGCGTCCAGCGGCATCTGCTCGATGACCCGCAATTGGTAGTCATGCGCGAGGCAGAACCGCAACAGCTCGACGACGTCCTCGCGGCCGGTGATCGGATCGAGCACGGCGTTGACCTTGACGGGTGTGAGACCGGCTTCCTTGGCGGCGGCCAAGCCGGCTAAGACGTCGGCAAGCCGGTCCCGACGGGTGATAGCGGCAAAGTGGGCCCGATCGACGCTGTCCAGCGACACATTGACCCGATCCAGGCCGGCATCGGCGAGGGCGGCTGCGCGTCGCGCCAGCCCGACGCCATTGGTGGTCAGCGAGATCTCCGGCCGGGGCCGCAGTGTGGCCGCCGCTGCGACCGCGTCTTCGAGGTGGCGGGCCAGCAGCGGCTCACCGCCGGTAAACCGGATGTTGGTGACGCCGAGGCGGGTGACGGCGATGCGCATCAGCCGGGTCAGCTCGTCGGGCCGCAGCAGTTGCCCGCCGGGTAGCCAGTCCAGGCCGTCGGCCGGCATGCAATAGCTGCACCGCAGATTGCACCGGTCGGTCAGCGACACCCGAAGATCGGTGGCGACCCGGCCGAACGCGTCCACCAAAGGGCCCGTACCGGGGACGGCCAGCGCGTCGGCACTGCCGTTGGTGCGGCCGCGCACCATCGGTAGGCCCAGAGCGGTCAGTGTCATGCGGCCACCCGTGAGTCGACTGCAACAATGTCTTTGCCCAGCGGCAGCAGCGACACCGGGATCAGTTTCAGGTTAGCCAGCGCCAGCGGGATGCCGATGATCGTGGTCGCCATCGCCGCCGCGCTGACCAGATGCCCGATGGCCAGCCAGATGCCAAACAACACCACCCAGATGACGTTGCCGACCAGGGCGCCCGTCCCGGCGGTTGGCTTGTCGACGACGGTCCGGCCGAACGGCCACAGGGCGTACCACGCGATGCGCAACGCCGCGAAGCCGAACGGGATCGTGATGATGAGCAGGACGCAGACAACCCCCGCGACCAAGTATCCGAGCGCCAACCAGAGGCCACCGAAAACCAGCCAGATAACGTTCAGGATTAGGCGCATACTTCCTCCAGCGGTAGTGCAAGCCTACCGAGCAACGGCAAAAACAGGGATGTTGGCGATCAGCTATCCGAGTAGGATTCGAGATCGTCATCGCGTCCTGCGTAGCCGGGACGCGTCTTGTGTTGCAGCCCCGATGATTTATCAGACAAGCAGGTGAGAGCAGTGCCGACCGGCAAGGTGAAGTGGTACGACCCCGAGAAGGGGTTCGGCTTCCTGTCGCAGGAAGACGGCGAGGACGTCTATGTCCGTTCCTCGGCGTTGCCCGCCGGTGTCGAGGGTCTCAAGGCGGGCCAGCGCGTGGAGTTCGGCGTTGCTACCGGGCGACGCGGCCCGCAGGCGTTGAGTCTGAAACTGCTCGATCCGCCGCCGAGCCTTTCCCGCACGCGTCGTGAGGCGGCGACCGAGCACAAGCACAGCCCCGATGAGCTGCACGGCATGGTCGAGGACATGATCACGTTGCTGGAAAGCACGGTCCAGCCGGAACTACGCAAGGGGCGATACCCGGATCGCAAGACGGCCCGGCGGGTGTCCGAGGTGGTCAAGGCGGTCGCGCGGGAGTTCGAAGCCTAACGATCGCCGTTGCTGCGGCCGGCCGGCACGCTGGGGGGGCGATGCGGGCATCGCGTCGGTCCGGTGGTTGGCCGGCGGCCGGCCGCCGAGACTCCGATCGCTCGGCGCCGGCGGAGCTGGCACCGTCGCCGGCGCTGGGGGAGCTGCTCTATCGATTCCCCGGGCGTGCATCGGTCACCGCGCTCGGTTTGACGAGACGGCAGCCGGTTAGCCGGGTCGGCCGGGTCGGCCGGAGTTGCCCGGGTTGCCGGGGTTGCCCGGATTGCCGTTGGTGTTTTTCCCGGAGCCGGCTTCGCCACCGGCACCGGCGGCGCCGGCGGCACCGCCGGCACCGCCCGCACCCGCGGCACCAACGCCACCGTCGCTGCCCGCGTGGCCGATCAGCCCGCCGGTCCCGCCCCTGCCGCCGAGGGCACCGCCGGCGCCGCCGTTGCCGCCCCTGCCGCCGTTGCCGCCGTCGCCGCCGGTATTGCCATCGCCGCCAAACCCTTGACCAAGACCACTATTGGTGCCGGCACCGCCGGCACCCCCCGCGCCGCCGGCACCGCCGGCGCCGCCGGCCCCGCCGGCACCGGCCGTGCCGCCGACACCACCGGCACCGCCGTTGCCGATGAGCAGCCCACCGGCACCACCGTCACCGCCCTGTCCGCCGATACCACCGTTGCCGCCGGTGCCGAGGGCGTTGCCGCCGTTCCCGGCCGTGCCGCCATCGCCCCCAAACGCTTTGCGCAGAAGGCTGGTGCTGTCGCTGTGGCCGTCGCCGCCGTCGCCGCCGTCGCCGCCGGCGCCACCCGGGGCACCGGAACCACCGGTACCACCGGTTCCGCCCGCACCGCCGGCGCCGCCGTCGCCAACCAGCAGCCCGCCCCGGCCACCGGCGCCCCCGGTACCGCCCGCACCGCCGGGGCCGCCGGAAATGGCGCTGTCAAAACCGTTGCCGCCGGTGCCGCCGTTACCGGCTACCGCATTGCTCGGGGAGTTGGTGCCCGCATGGGCGTCCCCGCCTCTGCCGCCGGCGCCGCCAGCGCCGCCGGGGGCCTGGGCGTTACCGCCATTGCCGCCGGTACCCCCTTGGGCGAAATTGCCGAAGGAATCGGCGCTGCCGCCGGCGCCGCCGGCGCCGCCATAGGCGCCGTTGCCCCCGATACCGCCGCTACCTCCAAGGGCGTCGCCGCCACCGGTCGAGGTGGCGTTCCCGCCGCGCCCGCCATCGCCGCCGCTCGTTACGGCGTCGCCGGGATCGCCGGGGCCACCGACTCCGCCAAATGCGGTGGCACCTGAGGTGGTCTTGTCGGCGCCGGCCGTGCCGGTTCCGGCGGTGCCGGTGGGGGCCGGGTTGACGCCGTCCTCCCCGGCCGCCCCGGTACCGCCCTGCCCGCCGGCTCCGCCGTTCCCGAACAGATAGGCGTTGCCGCCGGCGCCGCCCAGCGCGCCGATGCCGCCGTTGACGCCCGCTACCCCGGTGCCCCCCAGCCCGCCGGCCCCGCCATCGCCGTACAACCACCCGCCGTTGCCACCGATACCGCCGGCCGCGCCGGGCCCGCCGGCCCCGCCGGCCCCACCATGGCCGATCAACCCCGCGCTGCCGCCCGCACCGCCGGCCTGGCCGACCCCGCCCGATCCGCCGTTGCCGCCGTTGCCGAACAGCAGGCCGCCGGGCCCGCCGGCCTGCCCGGTGCCCGGCGCGCCATCGGCGCCGTTGCCGATCAGCGGGCGCCCCAGCAGCGTCTGGGTGGGCGCATTGATCAGATCCAGCGCTTGCTGTATCGGCGAGGCGTTTGCGGCCTCGGCGCTGGCATACGCGCCCGCACCGACGTTCAAGGCCTGCATGAACCGCTCATGGAACGCGGCCGCCTGCGCGCTGAGCGTCTGATAGGCCTGGGCGTGCCCGGAAAACAGCGACGCCACCGCCGCCGACACCTCGTCGGCCCCGGCGGCTAGCACTCCGCTGGTCGGGCCTAGCGCCGCAGCATTGGCCACCGTCAACGCCGAGCCGATCGTCTCCAATTGGGTTGCCGCCGCTGCCATCGCCTCCGGGGCCGCCAGCACGTAAGACATCGTTGTCCTCCCAAGGGGTCACCATTGACCGATCGGCAATAACAAACGCTAGCGCGATCATGCTGTGACGTCACGACTTTCCATTTGTCCCCCAATTCCCGTAGCGGTAGCCCTTGGCGGATTGGGGTAGGCGGTCGAGTGGCGTCCCGCGGTCGCTCTGTGTTGGCTCGCCGCAGCCAAGGCGGCGCCGGCTGCCGGGGTCGCACAAGCCGGCGGGACACTACGTCGCACACTACGTCGCGGCCAAGCCGACGGTCTTGGCGCAAAAGCTACCGGCGCGTAACTTCGACATCGATACGTCGTAGTATTCGGGCAGGCGGCGGTAGTCAAGCCTCGATCTGACTCGTCAACAAGGAGGCGGCGATGGCACAGCAAGCGCAGGTCACCGAGGAGCAAGCCAGAGCCCTCGCCGAGGAGTCTCGCGAAAGTGGTTGGGACAAACCATCTTTTGCCAAAGAACTGTTCCTCGGTCGGTTTCCGTTGGAGCTCATTCACCCGTTTCCCAAGCCGTCCGACGCGGAGGAGGAGCGAACCAACGCGTTCCTCGACAAGTTGCGGGAATTCCTGGACACCGTGGACGGCAGCGTCATCGAGCGCGACGCCCTGATTCCCGACGAATACGTGAAGGGCCTGGCCGACCTGGGCTGCTTCGGCATGAAGATACCGTTCGAATACGGCGGCTTGAACATGTCACAAGTCGCCTACAACCGCGCGCTGATGATGGTTTCGACGGTGCATCCCAGCCTCGGGGCACTGTTGTCGGCGCATCAGTCGATCGGGGTGCCCGAACCACTCAAGCTGGCCGGGACCCCGGAGCAGAAGCAGCAGTTCTTGCCGCGATGCGCCGCCGGCGCGATATCGGCGTTTCTGCTCACCGAACCGGACGTGGGCTCTGATCCGGCGCGCATGGCGTCGACGGCCACGCCGATCGAGAACGGGCAGGCCTACGAGCTAGAGGGCGTGAAGTTGTGGACCACCAACGGTGTGGTCGCCGAGCTGCTGGTGGTCATGGCCCGGGTGCCCAAGAGTGACGGGCACCGCGGGGGAATCAGCGCCTTTGTCGTGGAGGCCGATGCACCGGGGATCACCGTGGAGGCGCGCAACAACTTCATGGGACTGCGCGGTATCGAAAACGGCGTGACCCGGCTCCATCGCGTCCGAGTGCCCCGCGAAAACCTGATCGGCAGGGAAGGCGACGGCCTGAAGATCGCGCTGACCACGCTCAACGCCGGACGGCTGTCGTTGCCCGCGATAGCAACCGGGGCCGCCAAGCAGGCGCTGAAAATCGCCCGGGAATGGTCTAGCGAGCGGGTGCAGTGGGGCAAGCCGGTCGGCAAGCACGGCGCGGTGGCCAGCAAGATCTCGTTCATCGCCGCCACCAACTACGCGCTCGACGCGGTGGTCGAGCTGTCCAGCCAGATGGCCGACGAAGGCCGCAACGATATCCGGATCGAGGCGGCGCTGGCCAAGCTGTGGTGCAGCGAGATGGGCTGCCTGGTCGCCGACGAGCTGCTGCAGATCCGCGGTGGCCGGGGCTACGAAACCGCCGGGTCCCTGGCCGCTCGCGGTGAGCGCGCGGTGCCCGTCGAGCAAATGGTGCGGGACCTGCGGATCAACCGCATCTTCGAGGGATCCAGTGAGATCATGCGGCTGCTCATTGCGCGGGAAGCCGTCGACGCGCACCTGACCGCCGCCGGTGATCTCGCCAACCCGAAGGCCGATTTGCGCCAGAAGGCCGCGGCGGCGGCCGGTGCCAGCGGCTTCTACGCAAAGTGGTTGCCGAAACTGGTTTTTGGCGAGGGCCAACTTCCCACGACGTACCGCGAGTTCGGCGCCCTGGCGACACACCTGCGCTTTGTCGAACGCTCCGCACGCAAATTGGCCCGCAACACCTTCTACGGGATGGCGCGCTGGCAAGCCAGCCTGGAGCACAAGCAAGGGTTTCTCGGGCGGATCGTGGATATCGGCGCGGAGCTGTTCGCGATGTCCGCGGCGTGCGTTCGCGCCGAGGCGCAGCGAGTTGCCGACCCGGTCGAAGGTGAGCAGGCATACGAACTGGCCGACGTCTTCTGCCAGCAGGCCACACTGCGGGTGGAGGCGCTGTTCCACGCGCTATGGGCCAACACCGACAGCAGCGACGTTCGGCTGACAAACGACGTGCTGGAGGGCCGTTACACCTGGCTGGAGCAGGGGATAATCGATCAGTCCGAAGGCACCGGCCCCTGGATCGCGCACTGGGAACCGGGTCCGTCCACCACGACCAATCTGGCTCGACGGTTTCTGACGGCGTCACCATCCACCGGGGCGAAATTGTAAGGGGCCGTATGGCTCCCTATGTTTCCTGGACCGGCGAATTCGACCGCGACACCACCTACATCACCACCCGCATCACCGCCGACGGGCGGGACGGCTATCCGGTCGAGCCGGGCCGGTATCGGCTGGTGGTTGCCCGCGCGTGTCCGCGGGCCAACCGCACCATCATCGTCCGGCGGCTGCTGGGCCTGGAAGATGTTCTCTCCATAGGGTTTGCGGTCCCACTCATGACCAGCGCAGTTGGACGTTCGACCTGGATCCCGGGGGTGTGGACCCGGTGCTCAAGATCCCACGGCTGCAAGACGCCTATCTCAAGCGGTTTCCGGATTACCCCAAAGGCATCACCGTCCCGGCGATTGTGGACGTCCCATCCGGCGCGGTGGTCACCAACGATTTCGCGCAGATGACCCTGGACTTTTCCATCGAGTGGACCGCATATCACCGCGACGGCGCGCCACGGCTGTACCCCGAGGAGTTGCGGGCCGAGATCGACGAGGTGAGCGCAAGGATCTACACCGAGATCAACAGCGGGGTGTACCGATGCGGCTTTGCGGGCACCCAGGAGGCATATGACGCGGCGTATGACCGTCTGTTCACCGCGCTGGATTGGGTGCGCGATCGCCTCACCGACCAGCGATACCTGGTGGGTGACACCATCACCGAGGCCGATGTGCGACTGTTCACCACTCTGGTTCGCTTCGACCCGAGCGGGAAGTGTTGGGAGGCAAGCTGACGCGCCGAACGTGCAACCACGGCGGCCTCGCCCGGCGTGTCGCCGCCACCAGTGCACGTTCGGCGCGGCACGTGGTCTACCGGCGCGGCGCCGGGTCGACGGGCACTACCGCAAGCCGAGCGCGGCCCGTAGCCGGTCGACGTCCATGGTGCCGCGGTGGGCCGCGTCGGCGGGGAAGCTGTCGAGCAGCTTGATCAGGTCGCCGCGACGGGTGGGATCGTCGGCGGCCTGCCGCGGCGTGTGGCCGTCGAGCGCGGGGATGGGCTGGTCGAGCCACTTGGTCTCGTACTCGCGCACGAACTCGTCGAGGGCCGCGGCCAGCGCGGGGTCGTCGGGGTCGAGCGCGTCCTCGTCGGTGGTCGGCAACTGCCTGGCCAGCTCGGCGAGCTCGCGGGGGTGGTGCATCGGTCGACGGGAGTCGTCGAGCACGCTCATCGCGGGGTCCAGGCGCGCCAGGGTGGCCAGCACGCGGTCCATTCGCTTTTCGCTGTTGGCCGCCACCCGCAGGGTGTCGCCGTCGAGGACCAGCGTGGCCCGGATTCGCTGCATGCCGTCGGTGGTGATGTGCTCGAACCACCGTGGCGGGTCGTCGCCGTCTCGGTCATAGGCGTCGTCGAGCGCGGCCTCGATCCCGGTAGGGTCGCTGATCCCGACGGTGGCTTCGCAGATCGCCAGCGGGTCGCCTTCGGTGTTGGCCAGTGCGGGCGGCGCGAATCGACGGCTCAGGTATGCCACCAACGTGACCGGGTCGGGCTCGGTGTCGAGGAGGTCGATCAGCGCGTCGCGCTCGTGCAGCGCGACCGGTTCCAGCCCGCCGAAGAACAGCATCACGTCCCCCGCGGGCACCACCCGCGCGCACACCAGCTGTCCAGGCCGCAGCTGGCGGCTGGCCGCCCGCTCCCGCACCCGGTGGACGTCGCCGGTGCGCACGTCGCGCACGGTGACGCCGTGGCCGGGTTCCACCTGCTCGACCTCGAACACCGACCGCTCCACCAGCAACCATTGCTCCGCCAGCAGCCGCTCGTCGTCGGGCAGCAGCGATCCGCGGATCTGAAGAAACTCCGCGAACGCGCCGCCTTCGAACAGCACCGCGTCGATCAGCAGCGGGTCGGCCAGCGCCGCCGACAGCTCGTCAGGATCGTCGTCGGTGTGGCGGCAGCGCGCGTAGCCCACCGCGACCAGCAGCTCTTGCCAGCCCGTCAGCAGCGCGTGCTGGCCGGCTTTCGCGTACAACCAGCCGGCCCGTGTGGATAGCGGCAGCGTTTCGTGCCCGAGGTGGCATTTCTTGTATTTGCGGCCCGACCCGCACCAGCACGGCTGATTTCGGCCCAGCTCGCGGCGCGGCTCGGGCCGAAACCGTTGCAGCAGCTCCACCAGTGGGTGGTCCGGCTCGGCACCGGCGCGGCGCAGCAATGCCAACCCTCGCTCGACGTCGCCGCGGTCGGAGGCGATGCGGGCCAGGTCCAACAACACCGGCGGCCAGTCGACGTCCATCGCTTCGGCGGCCAGCAGCTCACGTTCGGCCGCGTCGATGTCGCCGAGCCGCTCGAGCGCCACCGCGTGCAGCCAGCGAAACGCCACCCGCGCCGCGCGCGGCACCTTCGGCTCCAGCAGCTCGGCGAACATGCCCAGCGCCGCCGCCCCGGTGCGGTCGACGCCGATGGTCTCGGCGAGCAGCAGCTCGGCCAGCGCCGGATCGGACAGCTTGGCCGCGAGCTCAGCGACCAGATCGGCGAATCGGTCGATCTCGGAGGCTGCCACGCGTTCGGCGGCCGCGGCCAATGCAGCCGTGGGCGACTCGTCAACGGCGGCCGCCGCCAGCGGCAGCAGCGACATCTTGTCGTACAGCCTGACCAGCGTGTACAGCGCGACGGCGTCGTCGAAGTCAAGGTCATACCGCTCGGCCAGCGCGGCGCAGCCGCGGTCGAAGTCCCATGCGGTGAAATTGAACCCGCCGGCCGCCAGCCACTGGCCGCGATGCGCCAGCCCGTGGTCGTCGACGATGTCACACAGCGGCGGTAGCGGCTGGGTGAACAGCGCCGGCTCCTCGACGCACGCCGTCCACACCGCCGCGTCGAAGTACACCGGCTCGTCGGGATCGAGTGTCGCGGCCAGCCGCGCGGCCACCGGGGCACCGTCGCCGAGCGAACGCTCGGTGACCCGCTCGACCACAAGTCCCTGTTCGGTCAGCCGCACGCCAACCAGGTCGCCATCGGCCGCGCCCAACGCCGCGAGCGTGCCCGGTGCCAGCACCAGCGCGCCCGCCAGTCCGACCAGCTCGGCCGGGATGCCCCGCCGCTCGAGCAGCTCCCGGTCGAGCCCGGCCAGCGCGATTCGCGCGTCCGACCCGTCGGCGAGCCGTTGGTACTGTTCGTGCTCGCAGAGCGCGGTGATCGGGTCCAGGTCCGGAGTTACGGTGAGCAGGTCGTGGGCGGCCTCGTCCGCGCCGAGCCGGTGGGTGAACACCCGCCCGGCCAACAGGGCGGGCAGCCACACCCACCGGTCGTCGACCAATTGCCTTGCCGGACAATCGGTTTCGTCGAGGACCTGGTCCAGCACGGTGTCCGGATCGACGACGCCGCCCTCCCGCAACCGTGCGGTGATGTCGTCTTCGTCCAATGGGCCGTGGTCGGCCAAGATCTTGGCAAGGGTCTGGGTCGCGTCCAAAGCTGCAGTCACGGAGACCACCCTATGCCGCCGGCGCCGAGCGCCGGCCTGCCGGGCGCGATTGTCCGGGGTGTAGTGTCCGACAGCTCGACGTTCGACGCTAGAAGACGAGGCGCACAGACCATTCCGCATGCGGAACGTCGCGTAGTTCCCCGGAGGGATCGACCACCAACGTCAGCAATTGGACGACGATCCCGCTCAGGCGTCCACGTTGCGGGTCGACGGTGCGGATGGTGACCGCCAGCCGGGTGTCGGGTCGAAACAGGGTGGTGGTGGTGTTCGCGGGGTCCTGGTAAACCCGCAGCAAGCGCCACGGCGCGCGGGAGATGGCCCGGGGCACGGACAGTTGCACCGGGTAGCGTTCGCTCACTGGGAGTTCGCCCTGGGCCTGCGGTGTCTGACAGTCGTCGAGGTTGAGCACGTTGCAATACAGGTACGGCCCCACCCGGGTCAGGTGCCCATGCGAGTAGACGCTGATCACCGGCCGCGGCGGAGCGGACTGGCGCACCAGCAGCCACGCGCCCAGCCCGGCCGCGGCGGCCAGCAGCAGCACCACCGCCGCGACCGGCACAACGCGTTTCACCTGGGCATCACCGGCGCGCCGCGCCGGATGTCCTCCTGCTCGGCCATCACCGGGCGGTTACCTCCCAGGCCGGGGATCAACGAGTCACCGTGGAAGCTGACGATGGTTTGCGCCAGTCCCAGGATCAGCAGGGCGCTGACCGCGGTGAAGCCGACCCACAACTCGGTGTAGACCAATACGCCCAGCGCGCCGCCGAGCACCCAGGCCAGCTGCAGCGTCGACTCCGAACGCCCGAACCCCGATGCCCGCGACTCCTCGGGCAGATCGTGCTGCAGCGAGGCGTCCAGTGACGCCTTCGCGACCGCGCTGGATCCCGAGGTGATCAGGGTGGCGATGGCGGCCATCAGCCAGTTGCCGGCCACGGCGGCCGCCGCCGCCAACGCGGTGACCACCACGGTGCAGCGCACCACCAGCACCGCGGGCCTGCCCAGTTGCAGCCGGGCGCTGGTGAAGTTCCCGGCGAAATTTCCGATCGCCGCGGCCGCGCCGATGATGCCCAGCATGGACAGCTGCACCCACCCGTCGGCGTCGTGCGCCTTGGCGACAAACGCCGGATACAGGAACAGGAAGCCGACCATCACCTTGATGGTGCAGTTTCCCCACAACGACGTGATGATGTTGCGCCCCAACGGCTGTCGAAGCGTTCCACCGACCTTTTTGACTTCCTCGGGCCGGCCGCGCCGCACCGGGCCGCTGTGGCGGTGATAGCTCAGGGTCGCCGGGACTTCACCGGTGGTCACCTCGACCCAGCCGGGAATGCGCATCGAGAGCGCAGCCCCCGCGATCGTGATCGCGACGACGACGAACAACGCGCCGGGCAGCTCCAGCAGGTGGGTGCCCACGAATTCGACGCCGGCGGCGACGGCGCCGCCGGCGATGGTGCCGCCGAGCAGGCCGAACACCGTTAGCCGGGAGTTGACCCGCACCAGGTCGATGGTGGGCGGCATCACCCGTGGGGTCACCGCGCTGCGTAACACGCTGAACGACTTGGACAACACCATCATGGCCAGCGCGCAGGGATAGAGCACCCACGACGGGAAGCTCCCGGTGGCGCCGTCGTAGTTGATGATCAACACCACTGCCAACACGGTCCGAAGCCCGAATGACAATGCCAACGCAACCCGCCGGCCGTGCTGCAGCCGGTCCAGCGCCGGGCCGATGAGCGGCGCGATCACGGCGAACGGCGCGATGGTGATCAGCAGGTAGAGCGCGACTCTGGATTTGCTCTCGCCGGTGGCGGCGGCAAAGAACAGGGTGTTGGCCAAGGCCACGGCCATCGCGGAGTCGACCGCGAAGTTGGCCATCACCGGCCACGTCAGCGCGGTAAGGCCCGACTTGTCGGCCCCGTCGGCGGTGGCTGCGCGCTGTACCATCCAGTACATCCGCGAACCCATTTCGCGGCCGCGCATCGCAGCGGCGCGGGTGACGGTGATCCGTTCGCCCCTAGGGAAGCCCCGCGGTGGTGGGGGCGCGCCGGTTCGTTCAGGGGGCGGCTGCTGGCCCAGCGGCGGGAGGTAACGGTTGGCGCTGGGCATCGGCGGCGGACGGCGCGGCCGGCCGTTGTCCGGCGCGTCCACCGGGTAGTTCGCCATGCCCGGGTGTTCGTTGACCGACCCGGTTCGGGAGCGGCGGCCCGCAGGTGGGGCCACACGGCCCAGGTGATCACGCCGCCATCCAGACACGAATCAATTCTGTCCTATGCCGACTGCGCGCGTAGGAAACCGGGTGTGGCTGGCCACACGTGTCTTCCGGCAGGATGGGATTCGCAGTGCACAGAAGGGGGAATCGTGACCGGACCCACCGAGGAATCCGCCGGGGCGGCCGTGGCCGAGTGGCCCGAGGAGATGGCGGCGCTGCTCAAAGGCGCGACCGAGGCGGCCCGGGCGGCGGTCGTGGAGTTCAGCGGCGCCGAGGCGGTCGGCGACTACCTGGGTGTCAGCTACGAAGACCCCAACGCCGCCACCCACCGGTTCCTGGCGCATCTGCCCGGCTATCAGGGATGGCAGTGGGCCGTGGTGGTGGCCAGCCATGCCGGGGCCGACCACGCCACCATCAGCGAAGTGGTGCTGATCCCCGGACCCACCGCGCTGCTGGCGCCCGACTGGGTGCCGTGGGAGCGGCGGGTGCGGCCGGGGGATCTGAGCCCCGGCGACCTGCTGGCGCCGGCGAAGGATGATCCCCGGTTGGTGCCCGGCTACACCGCCAGCGGTGATCCCCAGGTGGACGAAACCGCCGCCGAGATCGGGTTGGGCCGGCGCTGGGTGCTGAGCGCCCGGGGCCGCGCCGAGGCGGCCGAACGCTGGCGTGCCGGCGACTACGGCCCCAACTCGGCAATGGCGCGGGCTACCAAACGGGTGTGCCGCGACTGCGGGTTTTTCGTGCCGCTGGCCGGATCGCTGGGGGCGATGTTCGGGGTATGCGGCAACGAGTTCTCCGCCGACGGGCATGTGGTCGACAAGGAATACGGCTGCGGCGCCCATTCCGACACGCCCGCCCCCCCGGGGAGCGGTTTACCGAGGTATGAGCCGTATGACGACGGCGTGCTCGACATTATGGAGACACCGGCCGCGGAGACGTCGGCCGAGTCGTCGGATTAGCCTTGCTCGGCGGCCGCCTTGATCCGTACCAGCGAGGTGTCCATGCCGTCGACCAGTTCGCGTTCGAAGTGGTCGGTGCCGCCCAAGAAGACGTTCACCGACATGCTCGAGAACGCGCTGACGCCGTTTTCAGCGTGGCGGCTCTCGGTCAGTCGGGTGCCCTCCCCGACTGGCTCGAGTTCGTAACTCCAGACGGTGCGGTTGGTGTCGACCCGAAACGCCAGCTTCCTTTCCGGGATCACTTCCACCACCGTGCACGTGGTTGGCCAGAACAGCCGGTTGCGACGGTTGACGTTGAGCGTGCGGGTGCCCGGGCGTAGCGCGCCAAACTGCTTCATCCAACGGCACTGCGGGCTCCACTGGGGCATTCGCCGCAAGTCGGATATCAGCGCCCACACCTTCGAGGGCGGCGCGTCGATGTCAATCTGTGTTTGCAGGAGCGGGGCTACCATTCGTCCTCCCGGGCGGGTCAGCGTGGTTCGACGGTGGTTTGGCACGAGAGAGGGTTTCGAGTCCGGCTTGTGCGCCGCGAGCGCCCCGGCGGGCCGCGGCAAGCTGCCAGCAAAAGAGGCTGGTGCCCAGCATCCCCACCCCTAGGCCGGCCACCGTCAGCGGACGCCAGCTCTGCAGGCCCGGGACGAAAAAGGCGGCTGCCGCGGCGGCCAGCCATGCCAGGGCGCCCACCAGGATGAACGGCCACACCTCGAGCAGCGCGGGCGGCAGCGGCGGCGGCTCGGGGTTTTGGTCGGTGTTGACACCCATCACGTCTCAACATAACCCGTGTGACAATGCGGGCCGGTGCGCGGCCGGGGCCGGCATGTGGGGCGGGCTGGAAAGACCGGGGCCCATCGTTTGCCGATTGAGGTGCCCCGTGCTGAGGTTCCGATGTAACCTCGCGCTGTGCCTGACAGCGATGCACGGCTGGCCAGCGATTTGTCGTTGGCGGTCATGCGGCTGGCGCGGCAATTGCGGTTCCGGAACCCGTCGTCGCCGGTTTCGCTGTCTCAGCTGTCGGCGTTGACCACGTTGGTCAACGAAGGCGCGATGACGCCCGGTGCGCTGGCGATCCGTGAGCGGGTCCGACCGCCGTCGATGACCCGGGTGATCGCCTCCCTGGCCGACATGGGCTTCGTGGTCCGCGTTCCGCACCCCGTCGACGGCCGGCAGGTACTGGTCTCGGTGTCGAAATCCGGCGCCGAGTTGGTCCAGGCGGCCCGTCGCGCTCGCCAGGAATGGCTGGCCGAGCGACTCGCGACGCTAGACAGCGGCCAACGTGACATCCTGCGCTCCGCCGCCGATCTGATCTCGGCCCTGGTCGACGACAGCCCGTGAGCGCACCCGGTCGTGTCCCCGATGTCGACGTTCAGGATGTCAACGATCCCGACGACCCGCGGCTGGACAGTTTCCGTGACCTCAACAGTGTCGACCGCCGACCGGACCTGCCGACCGGCAAGGGGTTGGTGATCGCCGAGGGCGTCCTGGTGGTGCGGCGCATGCTGGCGTCCCGGTTCACCCCGTTCGCGCTGCTCGGCACCGACCGCAGGCTGGTCGAGCTCGGCGACGATCTGGCCGCGGCCCGTGGTGTCGACGCGCCCTACTATCGAGTGTCCGCCGATGTCATGGCCAGGGTGGTCGGCTTCCACCTCAATCGGGGGGTGCTAGCCGCCGCGCGCCGGGTACCGGAGCCCCGCGTTGCCCAGGTGATCGCCGGCGCCCGCACCGTCGCGGTGCTCGAAGGCGTCAACGACCACGAGAACCTGGGCTCGATCTTCCGCAACGCGGCGGGGCTGGGTGTGGATGCGGTGGTATTCGGCAGCGGCTGCGCGGATCCGCTCTACCGTCGCGCGGTCCGGGTGTCGATGGGTCACGCGTTGCTGGTGCCGTATGCGCGGTCGCGCGACTGGCCGGCCGACCTGCGGATGCTGCGCGAACACGGCTTCCGGCTGTTGGCGATGACGCCACGCGGCGATACCTGCACGCTGCCGGAGGCGATGGCCACGGTGCGGGATCAACGGATCGCGTTGCTGGTAGGCGCCGAGGGGCCGGGGTTGACGGCGGCGGCCCTGCGGCTCAGCGACCTGCGGGTGCGCATCCCGATGTCGCGCGGCATCGACTCGCTCAACGTGGCGACGGCCGCCGCACTGGCTTTCTACGAGCGGGTCAGGCTCGCCCGATGAACCACGAGCGTGGCCAATCTACGCCCTGGGCAACGGGTTTGGCGGTCGCCGGGTTTGTCGCCGCGGTCATCGGTGTCGGGGTTGTGGTGTTGAGCCTTGGGCTGATCCGGGTGCATCCGTTGTTGGCGCTCGGTCTCAACATCGTGGCTGCCGGGGGGCTGGCGCCGACCTTGTGGGGGTGGCGACGCACCCCGGTGCTGCGCTGGTTTGTGCTCGGCGCCGGGCTAGGTGTGGCGGGCGCCTGGCTGGCGCTGCTCGCGTCGACGGTGCTGGGGTAGCTCTGGCGAGCAGACGCAAAAGCCCCCGAAAACACCGGTTTTCGGGGGCTTTTGCGTCTGCTCGCCAGGCCTAGCCCCGTCCGCCGGTGCGCACCCCGAGCAGCACATCCTCCCAGGCCGGAACCGCGGGCTTGCCCCGTCGGCCGCTCGCCGACGGTTCGGACGGCGCGGCGGGCGCCGGGCGCGCAGGGTGCTGGACGGCATCGAAGGCGAGGTGCGCCACCGGCGCCAGCGGCCGCAGCGGAGGTTTGAAGTCGGGGTCGATCAGCTCACTGGCCGCATCGTCGATCGCGGTCACCGTTCCGCCGTGGGAGCCGGGAGTGAAGCGGAAATGCGCGACATTGTCGGAACGCCCCGCCTGCCACGCCAGGCGCACCGTCCAGCGGCTGTCTTCGTTGCGCCAGGCGTCCCAGCTGAGTCCGTCGGTTCGCAGGCCACGGGTCACGAATGCGGAGGTGACGGTCTCCAGCAGGGTCAGCACCGCGGGACCGTCGGCCAGGAGTGGGTGCGCGGCCGTTGCCAGCTCGGCGGCGCGCGCCCGCTCCAGCAACACCGGGTGGGCGAACCGCTTGATCCGCGCGATGTCGGAGCCGGACGCCGCGGCCACCTGTTCGACCGAGGCGCCGGCCCGGATCCGAGCCTGAATTTCCTTGGGGCTCAGCATGTTGGTGACATCGATGGCGAGCTGCGGCTGCTCTGGCGGGAGCGCGTCGCCACGCAAGGCTGCCCGCAGGCGCTCGTCGACTGGCAACTTGAACCGTTCGGCTGGGTTGGCGCCCTCACAGATGAGGTATGTGCCGTCGGCGTCGAGCCCGACCATTTTGAGTTCCCGCATGGCTTCTCCTCGCAGGCTCCGTGCGGATCAGCGCGGACCCACTAGCTGTGCACTTTAGTGCAGTGAACGCCCGCAGCCCGGCTGACACGCTGGTGCCGTGTGGACGCGGATGGTCGACGTCAGAGGCGTTCGACGACCCAGTCGACGCACTCGGTGAGCGCGCTGACGTCATCGGGGTCGACCGCGGGGAACATCGCGACCCGCAGCTGGTTGCGGCCGAGTTTGCGATACGGCTCGGTGTCGACGATGCCGTTGGCCCGCAGTGTGGCCGCGACCGCCGCAGCATCGACGTCGTCGGTGAAGTCGATCGTGCCCACCACCTGCGAGCGCAGCCCGGGGTCGGTGACGAACGGCGTGGTGTAGGGCCGCGCCTGCGCCCAGCAGTACAACCGCTGCGACGAGTCCGCGGTGCGCTTGACCGCCCAGTCCAAGCCGCCGTTGCCTAACAGCCAGTCGATCTGCTCGGCCAGCAGTGCCAGCGTGCCGATGGCCGGCGTGTTGTAGGTCTGGTTCTTCAGACTGTTCTCGATCGCGATGGGCAGCGACAGGAAGTCGGGGACCCAGCGGCCGGCCGCCGCGATGGCCTCCACCCGTGCCAAGGCGGCCGGGCTCATGATGGCCAGCCACAGCCCGCCGTCGCTGGCGAAGTTCTTCTGCGGCGCGAAGTAGTACGCGTCGGTCTCGGCGATGTCCACCGGCAGGCCACCGGCGGCGGAGGTGGCGTCGATGACGACCAGCGCGTCGCCGGAGCCCTCGGGGCGGCGCACCGGCACGGCGACCCCGGTCGACGTCTCGTTGTGCGCCCACGCGATGACGTCGACGGCCGGGTCGGATTGCGGCTGCGGCGCACCGCCGGGATCGGCTGTGATGACGACGGGGTCGGCGATGAACGGGTTCTTGGCGACGGCCGAGGCGAACTTCGAGCTGAACTCCCCGTAGGAGAGGTGCAGCGAGCGGGTGTCGATCAGCCCGAAGGCGGCGGCGTCCCAAAACGCCGTCGCACCGCCGTTGCCCAGAATGACCTGGTATCCCGCTGGCACCGAGAAAAGCTCCGCCAGGCCCGAGCGAACGCGCCCCACCAGGTTCTTGACCGGCGCCTGCCGGTGCGATGTGCCGAACAGTGCCGCCGCGGTGGTGGTCAGCGCCTTCAGTTGTTCGGGCCGGACCTTGGAAGGGCCCGACCCGAAGCGGCCGTCGCGGGGTTTGAGGTTGGCAGGGATCTCGAGGTGGGGGGTGAGCTGGTCGGCCATGGCCCTCAGGGTAGTGAGCGATCCTGCGTGCCGGCTGAACGGGCCATCGGCTGTGAGCGGGACCACACCTGCGCCCTCAGTGCGGGCTGTACCACCGCGGCGGAACCCGGTCTGGATAATTCCCAGTACCGCCGGTACCGTATTAATCTGTCTGCAATCCTCGTTGGGGAGGCTTTGAATGGCCAGGACGCGCATGGTTCGACGGTGGCGCCGCAACATGGAAGTGCGTGACGACCTCGAGTACGTGGAAAAGCTCGCCACACTGTCCGAGGGGTCGGTGCGGCGAAACTTCAACCCGTACACCGATATCGATTGGGGGTCACCGGAGTTCGCCGTCACCGACAACGATCCCCGGTGGATCCTGCCGGCCGCCGACCCGTTGGGCCGCCATCCGTGGTACCAAGCGCAGTCGCCGCAGCGCCAGATCGAGATCGGCATGTGGCGCCAGGCCAATGTGGCCAAGGTGGGGCTGCACTTCGAATCCATCCTGATCCGCGGCCTGATGAACTACACCTTCTGGATGCCCAACGGGTCACCGGAGTATCGGTATTGCTTGCACGAATCGGTTGAAGAGTGCAACCACACCATGATGTTCCAGGAGATGGTCAACCGGGTCGGCGCGGACGTTCCGGGAATGCCGCGTCGGCTCCGCTGGATTTCCCCCTTGGTTCCGCTGCTGGCCGGCCCGTTGCCGGTGGCGTTCTTTATCGGCGTGCTCGCCGGGGAAGAGCCCATCGACCACACCCAGAAACAGGTGCTGCGCGAAGGCAAGGCGCTGCATCCGATCATGGAGCGGGTGATGGCCATTCACGTGGCCGAGGAAGCGCGGCACATCTCGTTCGCGCACGAGTACCTGCGTAAACGGTTGCCACGGCTGACTCGGGCGCAGCGGTTTTGGATTTCGCTGTACTTCCCGCTGACCATGCGGTCGTTGTGTAACGCGATCGTGGTGCCGCCCAAGGAGTTCTGGCGGCAGTTCGACATCCCCCGCGAGGTCAAAAAAGAGTTGTTCTTCCGGTCGCCGGAGTCGCGAAAGTGGTTGCGCGACATGTTCGCCGACGTCCGGATGCTGGCCTATGACACCGGGTTGATGAATCCGATAGCTCGTCTGGTGTGGCGGATGTGCAAAATCCACGGCAAGCCGTCGCGCTACCGCAGCGAGCCGCAGCGGCAGCTGTTGGCGTCCGCGCCGGCGGCATAACCTTGACGAGTTGTCGATGCCGCACGTTATTACCCAATCGTGCTGCAATGACGGGTCTTGCGTCTTCGCGTGCCCGGTGAATTGCATCCACCCGACGCCGGACGAGCCGGGGTTCGCGACCTCGGAGATGCTCTATATCGACCCGGTGGCCTGCGTGGACTGCGGTGCCTGCGTGAACGCCTGCCCGGTCGGCGCGATCGCTCCCGACAACCGGCTGGATGTGCGGCAACTGCCGTTCGTCGAGATCAATGCGTCCTACTACGCACCGCCGGTGGCCGGGGTGAAACCACCGCCGACGTCGAAGCTGGCCCCGGTGCTTCCGGCGGCCGCGGTACATGTGGGCCGGCAACCGTTGACGGTGGCCATCGTCGGTTCTGGGCCGGCGGCGATGTATGCCGCCGACGAGCTGCTGGTCCAGCCCGGTGTCCGGGTCAACGTCTTTGAGAAGCTGCCGACGCCCTATGGGCTGGTGCGCGCCGGCGTGGCCCCGGATCACCCGAACACCAAGAGGGTCACCCAACTGTTCGACCGGGTCGCCCGCGATCGCCGCTTCCGGTTCTTCCTCAACGTCGAGATCGGCAAGCACCTCAGGCACGCGGAGTTACTGGCCCACCACCACGCCGTGCTGTACGCGGTGGGGGCGCCCAACGACCGTCGGCTGGACATCGACGGGATGGGTCTGCCGGGCACCGGCACGGCCACCGCGTTGGTCGCGTGGATCAATGGACATCCCGACTTCGCGCATCTGCCAGTCGATCTCGGCCACGAACGGGTCGTGATCATCGGCAACGGCAATGTCGCCCTCGACGTGGCGCGGGTGCTCACCGCCGACCCCGACGACCTGGCCCGCACCGACATCGCCGATCATGCGTTGCGGGCCCTGCGCAGCTCGGCGGTGCGGGAGGTGGTGATCGCCGCCCGCCGCGGGCCCGCGTACTCGGCGTTCACCCTGCCCGAGCTGGTCGGGCTCACCGGCGCCTGCGACGTGGTGCTCGACGCGGGGGACCACCGGCGGGTGCTCGACGATCGGGCAACCGTTTCGGATCCACTGACCCGGAGCAAGCTCGACGTCTTAGCGACGCTGGGTAGCCCTGGCGAGGGGGGCCCGGCGTCGGCCCCAGGAATTGGGCGCCGGCGAATCCGGCTGGCGTATCGGCTCACACCCCGGCGCGTCCTGGGTCAGCGGCGGGCCGGCGGGGTGGAGTTCGCCGTTACCGGCACCGACGAGCTGCGCCGCATCGACGCGGGGCTGGTGCTGACGTCGATCGGCTACCGCGGCAGACCGATCCGCGATCTGCCGTTCGACGAGTCGGCGGCCGTCGTCCCCAATGACGGTGGCCGCGTCGTCGACCCCGACACCGGCCAACCCGTGTCCGGGGCCTACGTCGCGGGCTGGATCAAGCGCGGTCCGACCGGGTTCATCGGCACCAACAAGTCCTGCTCCCTGCAAACCGTGCAGGCGCTGGTTGCCGACTTCAACGCGGGCAAGCTGACCGATCCGGTGGCCAAGCCGGCCGCGCTGGCCAAGCTGGTACGAGCCCGCCAGCCTGAGGTCGTCGACTCCCTAGGTTGGCGTGCCATCGATGCCGCCGAGGTTGCCCGCGGGGCTGACGACGGGCGACCGCGTGTCAAGTTCACCGCTACGGCCGACATGCTCGCGGCGGCGGCCAGCGCCCAACGGGCGTCGCCACCGGCGCGCCGCCTGCTGGCCCGGCTGCGCGATCTGGCTGAGCCGATGGTGAGCTAACCACCCGGCTGCGCCGACATGGCCTCCTGGATCTCTTCCATGCTGACCTCGCGCACCGGCTGCCCCAGCGACCAGTGGTGGCCGAACGGGTCGGCGATGACGCCGTATCGGTCTCCCCAGAACTGGTCCTCCAACGGCATCACCACGGTGGCCCCGGCGTCCACCGCCCGCTGGAACTTGGCGTCGACGTCGGTGACCGTCAGATGGATGGTGACCGGAGTACCACCCAGTGACTTCGGGGTCATCGACTTGCCGCCGCAGATCTCCGGGAAGTCGTCGTTGAGCATCACCAGGAAGCCGTTGATCTTGACCGCGGCATGAACCAGCTTGCCGTCCGGGCGGGGCACGCGTCCCAGTTCGACGGCGTCAAAAGCCTTGACGTAGAAGTCGATCGCTGCCGCGGCGTCGTCGACGACGAGATGTGGGGACACGGCGGGTTCGACGGTGATCGTCATGATGCGCTCCTTCACTTGTGGTGGCGGTACTGCTATGGCCCGGGCGGGCTCACAAGTACTGACCCCGCCCACGATGCAATGTCATCGCGCCGCGGGCAATGCGTGCACCGCCGAACGTGCAACCACGGCGGCCTCGCCCGGCGTGTCCCCGCCACCAGTGCACGCTCGACGCAGCTCACCCAAGCAACGTGGCCGTCGTCAACGCCCGTCGCCGCCGTTCGCGTCGCACACCCGCGCGGGGAGGCGAACCCGGTCCCAACCTTCGACGGATTCCGGGCTGCGCGGGCCCGGTCCCACATAAATGGCCGAGGGGCGCACCAGCTTGCCGAGCCGCTTCTGCTCGAGAATGTGGGCACACCACCCCGCGGTGCGACCACAGGTAAACATCGCCGGCATCATCTTGGCCGGCACCCGGGCGAAGTCCAGGATCACGGCCGCCCAGAACTCGACGTTGGTTTCGATCGCCCGGTCCGGGCGGCGCTCCCGCAACTCCGCCAAAGCGGCCTGTTCGAGCGCGACGGCGACCTCGTAGCGCGGCGCGTTCAACCGCTCGGCGGTCGCTCGCAGCACCCTCGCCCGGGGGTCTTCTGCGCGGTAGACCCGGTGCCCGAAACCCATCAGCTTCTCGCCGCGGTCCAGGATGCCCTTGACCAGGCCGCGGGCGTCGCCGCTGCGTTCCACCTCCTCGAGCATCGGCAGAACCCGGGCCGGAGCCCCGCCGTGCAGCGGCCCACTCATCGCCCCGATCGCCCCGGACAACGCTGCCGCCACGTCCGCGCCGGTGGAGGCGATGACACGCGCGGTAAACGTCGAGGCGTTCATGCCGTGTTCGGCGGCCGACACCCAGTAGGCGTCGATGGCCTCGACATGCCGGGGATCCGGCTCGCCTTGCCAGCGGGTCATGAAACGTGCTGTGACCGTTGAACATTCGTCAATGACACGCTGCGGGACCGCGGGCTGGTAGATGCCGCGCGCGGACTGCGCGACGTAGGACAACGCCATCACCGATGCCCGCGCCAGCTGGTCGCGGGCGGTCGCGTCGTCGGTGTCGAGCAATGGTGCGTAGCCCCAGATGGGTGCCAGCATCGCCAGCCCGGCCTGGACGTCCACCCGGACGTCGCCGGTGTGGATCGGCAGCGGGAACGGCTCGGCCGGGGGCAGCCCGTTGCCGAATTTTCCGTCCACCAGCAGGCCCCACACGTCGCCGAAGGTGACCCGGTGACGCACCAGGTCCTCGATATCGACGCCGCGGTAGCGCAGGGCGCCGCCGTCCTTGTCTGGTTCGGCAATCTCGGTGGTGAAGGCCACCACGCCTTCCAGGCCGGCGACGAAATTTTCCGGGACCACAGTCATGGCAAAAATTCTTGCACCCCTGCCGCGGGCCGACGCTACCGGCCGGTAGCAACCCCGGTAGCGTTGGCGCGATGGCAGGACCAGACGACCAGTACCTGACCGGGATGCGAGTGGAGTACGGCTCGACGGAACAGGACGGCAGCCCCGACCTGGACGCAGATTGGCTCGCCGACGGTTGGCTTGCGTTGTTCCGCAAGTGGATTGACGACGCCGAACGCGCCGGACTTGCCGAACCCAACGCCTTTGTGCTGGCGACCGTCGCGGCGGGCAGACCGGTCAGCCGATCGGTGCTGTGCAAGAGCGCCGACGAGACCGGGATCACCTTCTTCACCAACTACGATTCGGCCAAGGGCGCCGAGCTGGCGGCGACCCCGTACGCGTCGGCGACGTTCCCGTGGTATCGGCTCGGGCGGCAGGTGCACATCCGAGGCCCGGTGAGCCGGGTCGATCGGCAGCTCACCCAGCAGTACTGGGCCCAGCGGCCGCGCGGCTCCCAGTTGGGCGCCTGGGCGTCGCATCAGTCGCGCCCGATCGCCTCGCGGGCGGCGTTGCTGCACCAGCTCGCGAAGGTGACCGCCCGCTTCGCCGACGAAGCACACATCCCGGTGCCGCCGAATTGGGGTGGATACCGCATTGCACCCGAGGTTGTGGAATTCTGGCAGGGCCGGGAAAACCGGTTGCACAACCGGATTCGGGTGATCGGCGATCGCATCGAGCGGCTACAGCCGTAGCCGCCCGGCGGCCGCGTTGCTGGTCCGCAAACGTAGGTGACCAGAGCGATCAACAAACTCGACATCCTCGGCCACCGAGTCACCTGCGATTCACGCGCCGAATCCGGGTAACCCACCCCACCGGCACGGTCACCCGTTGTGGGTCACCTGATTCTCGTGTCGGATTCAGCGACTCGGGCTCGGTCCTGGCATGGCCATATGAGACCGCCACCCCTTGCACCAACCATCGGCGTGGTCACAGGGTCCCGCCGGGACCGCCGGCACCACCGGCGCCGCCAGCGCCACCCTTACCCCCGTTGGTGCCCGAGGGGGGATTGCCGGTGGCGCCGACGTCACCGCTGACGCCCGGTCCGCCCGGGCCCCCGCCGATCGCCGCACCGCCGGCACCGCCGGTGCCGCCGGTGCCGCCGGTGCCGCCGCTGCCGCCGACGCTGGTGCCGTTGCCGCCGTCGCCGCCGCGCCCGCCAGCCCCACCGACTCCGCCCGGGATGCCGCCAGTACCGAAGAAGCCGGCGGGTGCGTCACCGCCGTCGCCGCCGCGGCCGCCGGCACCGCCAGCGCCGCCGACACCATCGATGCCGGTGCCGTCGCCGCCGTTGCCGCCGCGGCCGCCGGCTCCGCCGGCATCGCCGGTGAAGCCGGTGAAGACAGACCCGGCCACGGTGCCGTCGGCGGCGTGACCGCCGTCGCCGCCGCTGCCGCCGGCACCGCCGAACTTACCGCCGTTGCCGCCATTCCCGCCGTCGCCACCGGCCCTGCCGAACCCGTTGTCGAAGCCGCCCCCGATGCCGTGGGCGCCGGCGCCTCCATTGCCACCATCGCCGCCGGTGACGGTGCCATCGCCACCGTCGCCGCCGTTGCCAGCGGCACCGCCGGAACCGTCGTTGCCGGGACCGCCGTTGCCGGCGCCGCCGTTGCCGCCGCGGCCACCGACGCCGGCGGCGCCGATGCCGTCGCCGCCGTCGCCGCCGTCGCCGGAGGCACCGCCGTGGCCGCCGTCGCCGCCGACGCCGCCGTCACCGCCAGCCCCACCGACGCTGATGCCGGTGCCGCCGTCGCCGCCGGTGCCGCCGACGCCGCCGGCACCGTTGCCGCCGCCGCCGCCGTGGCCGCCGTCGCCGCCGTCGCCGCCGACGTCCCCGGTGCCACCCTTGCCGCCGTGGCCGCCGCGGCCGCCGAGGCCGCCGAGGGCGGGGTTGTTGTCGTCGCCGCCGTGGCCGCCGTTGCCGCCAGCGCCGCCGTGGCCGTCGGCGGTGGTGCCGGTGCCGCCGTTGCCGCCGTTGCCGCCGTCGCCGCCGGCACCGCCATTGCCGGCGTCGTTGTCGCCGCCGTTGCCGCCGTCACCGGCGTTGCCGCCGTCGCCGCCGGTGGCGCCGCTGCCGCCGTTGCCGCCGTTGCCGCCGTTGCCGCCGGCTTGGCCGCCAGCGCCGTCGTCGTCGCCGCCGTTGCCGCCGTTGCCGCCGTTGCCGCCGTTGCCGTCGGCAGTGGTGCCGTTGCCGCCGGCGCCGCCGTGGCCGCCGTGGCCGCCGTGGCCGCCGCCGTTGCCGCCGTCGCTGCCGTGGCCGCCGTTGCCGCCGTCGCCGCCACGGCCACCAACGGCACCGCTACCACCGGCGCCACCGGAGCCACCGTCGCCTCCGGTGGCGCCGGTGGCAACGGCGCCAGTGCCACCAAAGCCGCCGTTGCCGCCTCTGCCGCCGAGGCCATTGGCGATGCTGCCGGTGCCGCCATCACCCGCGTCACCGCCGTCGCCGCCGTTGCCGCTGGCCTTGCTGCCGGTGCCACCGTTACCGCCGGCTCCGGCAGCACCGCCGTCGCCGCCGGTACCGGCGGAGCTGGTGCCGCCATTGCCGCCGTTGCCGCCGACACCGCCGTCACCGCCGGAGGTGCTGGTCCCCTTGCCGCCGTTGCCGCCGTTGCCGGCATTGCCGCCGCTACCACCGGCGCCACCTCTGCTGATGCCGGCGCCGCCGTGACCTCCGAAGCCACCGTCGCCGCCTTTACCGCCGTCGGGACCGGGGCCGAGCGGGGGGTCGAAGGTGTTTGTGCCAGTGCCTCCATCGCCGCCGCGGCCACCAACGCCGCCGTCGCCACCGACGGTGGTGCCGGTGCCTCCGTTGCCGCCGCGGCCGCCGGCCCCGCCGGAACCGCTGGCGACGTCGCCGCTGCCGCCTTCGTTCGTGATGTCGGCGCCCGAGCCGCCCGCCCCGCCGCGACCGCCAGACCCGCCCGCGCCGCTAAAGCCGTTGCCGCCGTCGCCGCCTCTGCCGCCGTTGCCGCCGTTGCCAGGGTTACTGCTGGTGGTGTTGCGGCCGGCTCCGCCGTCGCCGCCATTTCCGCCATTGCCGCCAGTGGTGCCGTCGCCGCCGTGGCCGCCGGCTCCGCCGTCGCCGGCGCCTGATGGACTTCCTGGGCCATTGAGGCCGCCGGCCCCGCCGTCACCTCCGGTGCCGCCGATGCCTGCGGTGCTGTTGCCGCCGCGGCCGCCTGTGCCTCCTTTGCCGCCGCCGCCGGTGCCGCCGTTGCCGCCGTCGCCCCCTTTCCCGCCGTGGCCGCCGGCGGCGCCGCCGTGGCCGCCGGTTCCGCCGTCGCCCCCGTCGCCGCCGGTTCCGCCGCCAGCGGCGACGGGGCCGCCGCCGTGGCCGCCGGCCCCGCCCTGGCCCCCGGTGCCGGTAGTGCTGGAGCCGCCGGCGCCGCCGTTGCCGCCGTGGCCGGCGTTGTGGCCGGGGGTGCTGGAGCCGCCGTTGCCGCCGTTGCCGCCGTTGCCGCCGTTGCCGGTGATGCTGGCGGCACCGGCGCCGCCGTTGCCGCCGTGGCCGGCGTTGTGGCCGGGGGTGCTGGAGCCGCCGTTGCCGCCGTTGCCGCCGTTGCCGCCGCTACCGGTGCCAATGAGGCCGTCGCCGGGGGTGCCGCCGTTGCCCCCGTCGCCGCCGCGGCCGCCGCCGTCGCCACCAAGACCGCCGATGCCGCCGGTGCCACCGGTGCCGCCGACGCCGGCGGTGCTGATGCCGCCGGTGCCGCCGTCGCCGCCGCCCGTCGCCGCTTGCCGCCGGTGCCGCCCTTGCCGCCTATGGCGCCGTTGCCGCCGGTTCCCCCCTCGCCGCCGGTGCCGCCAGTGCCGCCGTTGTCGCCAGCGCCCCCGGTGCCGCCGGTCCCGCCGTCCCCGCCGGTGCCACTGGCGCTGGTTCCGCCGGTACCGCCCTTGCCGCCGGCGCCGGCAATGCCGCCGCCAGCGGCGGCACCGCCGTTGCCACCGTTGCCGCCAGTGCCGCCGGCGGTGGCGCCGTCGCCGCCGGTGCCGCCGGTGCCGCCGGTGCCGGTTCTGCCGTTTGCGGTGATGCCCTGGCCGTTAATTCCACCGTTGCCGCCAGCACCGCCAGCACCGCCTGCACCGGCGGCGCTGATGCCGCCATTGCCGCCACCACCGCCGTTGCCGCCGTCGCCGCCCGAGCCAGCACCGCCGTTGCCGCCGTCGCCGCCATTGCCCCCGATGCCGCCAGTGCCGCCGGCGATGGTGCCGGTGCCGCCGGTGCCGCCGTTGCCGCCGTCGCCTCCGTCGTGACCCAAGACGGCGGCGGCCCCGTTGCCGCCGTTGCCGCCGGTGCCGCCGACGCCTGCGGACCCGGTGCCGGCGCCGCCGTTGCCGCCGTTGCCGCCGTTGCCTCCGTCGCTGCCGCCGCCAAACGCCGTGAAGCCGCCGTTGCCGCCGTTGCCGCCGCGGCCGCCGGCGATGGTGCCGTTGCCGCCGTTGCCGCCGTTGCCTCCATCGCCGGTGCCACCAAAGCCGCCGCCGGTGCCGCCGTTGCCGCCGGTGCCGCCGTAGCCGCCGTAGCCGCCGTTGCCTCCGTCGCCGCCGCGGCCGGCGCCACCAGCAGGGTCGACGACCACGGTGTTACCGCCGGTGCCGCCGTCGCCGCCGTCGCCACCGGTGCCCGCGCTGCCGCCGAAGCCCCCGCTCCCGGCCAGGCCGCCCGTCCCGCCGTCGCCGCCGCGCCCGCCGGTTCCGGCGAGGCTTCCGCCCAGACCGCCGATGCCGCCGTCGCCGCCGCGTCCGCCGTCGCCGCCGTCACCGCCGCTGCCGTTGGTTCCGCCGGCGCTGTTACCGCCCGCGCCGCCGGCCCCACCCGCGCCGCCGGAGTAGCCGCCGGCGCCGAAAGTGCCGGTGTCGCCGTCGCCGCCGGCGCCGCCGGCGCCGCCGTGGCCGCCGTCGCCGATCCGGCCGGCGCCGCCCGGCCCGACCAGCCAGTTGTCGCCGCCCGCGCCGCCGGCACCACCGGCACCACCGGCACCACCGGCACTGCCGACACCATGGGCGCCGGCGCCGCCGGCCCCGCCGTGGCCGCCGTTCCCACCGACCCCGCCCAACAGCCCACCCATGCCGCCGGCACCGCCGGCGCCGCCGGCGCCGCCGGCACCCTGCAGGACACCTGCCTGGCCATTTTGACCCATGCCGCCGGCGCCGCCGGCGCCGCCGTTGCCGAACAGCCAGGCATTGCCGCCGGCCCCGCCGGCCCCGCCGGCCTGGCCCGCCAGGATGCCGCGCCCGCCGGCCCCACCCGTTCCGCCATTGCCCCACAGCAGCCCGGCGTCACCGCCGCGACCGCCGGGCTGGCCCGCCGCCCCCGGTGCGCCGTTGCCGCCGTTGCCCCACAGCCATCCGCCGTTGCCGCCGGCCTGGCCGGGCGAGGTCCCGTTGGCGCCGTCGCCGATCAGGATCCGCCCCGTCAGGGCGAGCGACGGAGCGTTGACGAGATCGAGAAGCTGCTGCTCCGCCGCGGCAACCACGTTGGTCGTCTCGGCGGCCGCATATGCGCTCGCACCGGCCTGCAGGTTGCGCACAAACTGGTCATGGAATCGGGCGACTTGCGCGCTGAGCGCCTGATATTCCTGGGCGTGGGCCCCGAACAATGCGGCGATGGCCGCCGAGACTTCATCGCCAGCCGCCGCCGCCAACGCCGTCGTGGAGGTCGCGGCCGCCGCATTGGCCGCGGAGACCGCTGAGCCGATGTCCGCCAAATCCGCCGCCGCCGCGTTGATCATCTCGGGTAGGGCGTAGACATACGACATTTCTCACTCCTACTTTGTGCTCGTAGGTTTTCTGTGGGCTATTCCAACGGAGCGTCGCACCGACGTAGATTTGTTGATCTTGCCGGTACGGTCTTCGGCAGATATCCGAAAGCCAAAAATTGCGCTCCAGGACCGGGTCATGACCCCACCCCGATGTTGAGGAAACCGGAAAGCTTCGTGCCAATGTTGCCGAAGCCGGAGATATACCCCTGCAGCAGACCGAGCGTGCTCGCGTTGTAGAAGCCCGACAGGACATTACCCGCGTTCGCCCAGCCCGACTGCAGGTTGCCGAAGTTTTGGAAGCCGGAATTTCCCTGGCCGGCGACATTGAAGAACCCCGAGTTCTGGGTGACTGCGTTTCCGAAGCCCGATACCGCGCCAGCGACGTTGTTGAAGAAGCCTGATGCGCCACCCGCGCCGGAGTTGAAGAAGCCGGACGACGGAGAACTGGTCGAATTGAAGAATCCCGGGGTTTGCTGCCATCCGAAGCCAATAGTAAACGGGCCCACGCTGCCTGTGCCGGGCTCAATGGGCAACGAGAAAACCATGTCTATCGGTGTTTCCGGGTTGAGCACGCTCAAATCGACTGTGAACGGGCCGATGTGTTGGGTGATGATCGGTGTTGTCACCGTGACACACTCGCCGGTGAATGGGTCGCAGATCCGTGTTATCAAACTTATTGGTATATCGAATTCTTCAACGGTGAACATTTCCTGCGTGACGGCATTGATGGCGCCGCGGATCGGTATTTCGATGTTGCTATCGACGGTGTAGCTCCACGGGATATCCGGAATGGTGATCTGGTAGGCGAAACCGCCTAGACCCTGATAGTCGCCTCGCCAGAAGGCGCCGTTGCTGTAGTTTCCCGAAATGAAAAAGCCGGTGTCCACATTGCCGGAGTTTCCAATTCCCGTGTTGGCGTTTCCGGTGTTGAAGTAGCCGGTGTTGTAGCCGCCGGTGTTGAAGCCGCCGGTGTTGAAGCTGCCCGGGTTGAAGCTGCCGGTATTGGTGTTGCCCACGTTGTAGAGGCCGGTGTTGTAGTTGCCGGCGTTGCCGATGCCGGTGTTGACCAGGCCGGTGTTGAAGAAGCCCGTATTGGTGCTGCCGGTGTTGCCGATGCCGGTGTTGTAGCTGCCGGAGTTTCCGATGCCCCAGTTTCCGGTGCCCGAGTTGAAAAAGCCGATGTTGTCGGTGCCCGAGTTGAACAAGCCGAAGTTGCCGCTGCCCGTGTTGAAGCCGCCGATTCCCACCTGCATGTCACCGCTCAGGCCAATGCCGATATTTCCGTTGCCGGTGTTGCCGAGGCCGATATTTGCGTTGCCGGTATTGCCGAAGCCGATGTTGAAGCTGCCGGTGTTGCCGAAACCGAGGTTTTGGACGGCGGCCGTCAGCGCGGGGCCCGAGTTTCCGAAACCGATGTTGACGCTGCCGATGTTTCCGCTGCCCAAGTTGTGGCTGCCGATGTTTCCGCTGCCCAGGTTGTAGGTGCCGAGATTGCCGAGGCCGAAGTTGTGGCTGCCGATGTTTCCGCTGCCCAGGTTCCCCAATCCGAGGTTTGCCAGACCCAGGTTGAAAGTCGCGCTCGGCCCATGCTGCAACCAGCCGGCCAGGTCGGCGCCGACGTTGTTGAAGCCCGAGACAGGGCTCGGTGTTCCCAGGCCCGTGTTGAACAGGCCCGAAACGGTACTCCCCAAGTTCGCCCAGCCCGATTGCAGCGAACCGTAGTTCTGGAACCCAGAGTTTCCCATCGCCGCGGTGGCGACGTTGTAGAAGCCCGAATTGTTGCCGAAATTTTGCCAGCCCGACGCGCTGCCAGCGCCCCAGTTCAGAAAGCCCGACGACGGGCCTATGGTGGCATTGAAAAAGCCCGGTTGCGGCTCAAGGTTGATGAGCGGAATGTGGATGGGCCCCAGCCCACCCGTTGCCAGGATGTGTATGACGGTTGAACCGTCCGGATTGCCGATGTTAATGTTGATCGCGGGTTGTGGGCCAAAGTTGATGACGATGGGCGTGTTCAAGGGGGCCGAGTCGTCGCCACCGTGAATATGGATGGGGCCCATCGGAGCGGTGATTGTGCCGCCGAATATGCCCAAATCGAGATCCCCTCGGGCGTTGATCACCGGAATGGTGATGGCGGGAATGGAGATGTCGGTGATGGTGCCGACGATGGGTATGTTGACGGGCACGTCGACGGTGAGGAATGCGGACACGCTGTCGACCGTAACGGTGTAGTTGGCCGCCAACAGGCCCTGCCTATCGGCGCGCCAGAAAAAGCCGTTGTTCATATCGCCGCTGATAAAGCCGCCGGTGTCAAAGTCGCCGGAGTTCGCGATGCCGGTGTTGTAATGGCCGGTGTTATACAAGCCGGTGTTGTAGTCGCCGGGGTTGGCGATGCCGGTGTTGTAATGGCCGGTGTTATACAGGCCGGTGTTGTAGTCGCCGGGGTTGGCGATGCCGGTGTTGTAATGGCCGGTGTTATACAAGCCGGTGTTGTAGGCGCCCGCATTGCCGATGCCGGTGTTGCCGGTGCCGGAGTTGCCGATGCCGAAGTTGCCGCTGCCCGAGTTTCCGATGCCGATGTTGCCGGTGCCCGAGTTGAAGAGGCCGATGTTGCCGGTGCCTGAGTTCAGGGCGCCGACACCGACCTGGCCGGTGCCGCTGAGCCCGATGCCGATGTTGCCGCTGCCGGTGAGCCCGATGCCGAAGTTGCCGCTGCCGGTGTTGCCGAAGCCGATGTTGTGGCTGCCGGTGTTGCCGAAGCCGATGTTGCTGCTGCCCAGGTTGCCGAATCCGAGGTTGTTGCTGCCCACATCGCCGAAGCCGAAGTTGGCCGCACCCTGGTTTCCGAGGCCGAAGTTGTAGGCGCCGACGTTGCCGCTGCCCACGTTGAAATCGCCGAAGTTTCCGCTGCCCACATTCCATCGGCCGAGGTCAGCAAGACCCAGGTTCACCATCGTTGTCCCGGTTGGGCCGCGGAACAGGCCGGCCAGGTCGGTGCCGGTGGTTGACCAGCCCGATAGGTTGGCTGCCACGGTCAGGTTTGCGGTGCCGGTGTTGTGAAAGCCCGAGACGACGTTGCCCAGGTTCGCCCAACCCGATTGCAGCGAGCCGAAGTTCTGGAATCCGGAGTTTCCCATGCTTGCCGAGGCGCTGTTCCAGAAGCCCGAGTTGTTGCCGCCGACGTTGCCGAAGCCTGATGCGGAACCGGCGCCGGAGTTGAAGAAGCCCGACGAGGGGGTGGAACTCGAGTTCCCGAACCCAGGGGCGGGCGGTATGTCGAGCAGCACGATTCTGATGGGGCCGACACCGCTGCGAATTGCGATCGGCAGCGAGGTAGTCGGTCCGCCGACGGTGACATCGATCACCGGCAGGGTACCGGTGATGGGCGGAATGATGATGGGTCCGATGGTGTAATCGACGATTCCGGCTCCATTGATGACGATCGGCGAAATGGTGAGCCCGTTCTCGAGAGCAAAGCTGTCGAGATCCAGGTGGATCGGGATATTGATGGGGACGTTGAGGTCCATGTTCACCAGGGGAAATTCGGGGATGTTAATTTCAACGTGCGCACCCCACAGCCCTTGGAAATCGCCCCGCCAAAAGACGCCGTTGCTATAGTTTCCCGCGTTGAAGGCGCCGGTGTTGACGTTACCCGAGTTTGCCAGCCCGGTGTTGTAATCGCCGGTGTTGAAGCTGCCGGTGTTGTAGTTGCCGGTGTTGTAGTTGCCGGTGTTGGTGCTGCCGGTGTTGAAGCTGCCGGTGTTGTAGTTGCCGGGGTTGGCGATGCCGGTGTTGGTGCTGCCGGCGTTGGCGATGCCGGTGTTGTAGTTGCCCGCGTTGGCGATGCCCGTGTTGCCGGTGCCCGGGTTCCACAGGCCCCAGTTGCCGGTGCCCGAGTTCCCGATGCCCACGTTGCCGATGCCCGGGTTGCCGATGCCCCAGTTTGCGGTGCCCGCGTTGAACAGGCCGACGTTGCCGCTGCCCGCGTTGAACAGGCCGACGTTGCCGCTGCCCGAGTTGAACAGGCCGACGTTGCCGCTGCCCGAATTCAGGGCGCCGAAACCGATCTGGCCACTGCCGGTGAGCCCGATGCCGATGTTGTTGTCGCCGGTGAGCCCGATGCCGATGTTGTTGCTACCGGTGTTGGCAAAGCCGAGGTTGTTGCTGCCCGCGTTCCCGAAGCCGAAATTGTGGTTGCCCAGGTTCCCCAGGCCGAGGTTGTCGTTGCCGAAATTCCCGGGGCCAATGTTGCCGCTGCCGGCATTGCCGAAGCCGAAGTGGTGGCTGCCGATGTTGCCGCTGCCCAAGTTCGCGGTGCCGACGTTTCCGTATCCGAAGTTGAAGGCGCCGACGTTGCCGCTGCCGATATTGTCACCGCCGATATTCGCAACACCCACGTTAGCGAGCGGGTTGGCAAGGAGCAGGCCCGCGAGGTTGCTGCCTGTATTGGTGCCCGGATTGAAAAAGCCCGAGATTGTGTTACCGAAGTTGGACACTCCCGACACCAACTCGCCAACGTTTTGATAGCCCGACATTCCCGAGGTGCCGGAGGAGAGGTTGAAGAAACCGGAAATGTTGCCGCCCACATTTCCAACGCCAGATACCGTCCCGGTGCCGGAGTTGAAGAATCCCGACGACGGCGTGCCGGTCGTGTTTCCAAAGCCCGGGCGGGCCGGGATGTCGATGGGCGGCAGCTTAACGGGCAGAAGATCGCCGGCGCCGACGATGTCGATCAGGGGGCCCGGGCCGGCACCGATATGCACGCCAATCGCGGGCAGGGCGATCGTGATACTCGAGATGGTGATCGGCCTGGTATCGAGGATTCTTGAAGGAATGTTGTCGAAGAATGTCGCGTGGACCGTGACCGCCGGAATGGTGAAGGACTCCACGGTGACGGTACCGAGTGTGCCGCTGATCGGGATGTCGAGGTAGATCGGCACGTGGAGGTGCATGGGGATGGCGGTGTCGGGAATGGTGCCTGTGCTGCTATAGCCCCACAGCCCTTGGTGGTCGCCCGTCCACAAGAGCCCGTTGCTGTAGTTGCCGGAGATGAATGCGCCGGTGTCGACGTTGCCCGAATTCGCCAGGCCGGTGTTGTAGTTGCCGGTGTTGAGGTAGCCGGTGTTGTAAGAGCCCGGGTTGAGGCCGCCCGTGTTGAAACTTCCCACGTTGAAGCTGCCGGTGTTGTCGTTGCCCGCGTTGCCGATGCCGGTGTTGACGCTGCCGGAGTTGAAGAAGCCGGTGTTGGTGCTGCCGGTGTTGCCCATGCCGGTGTTGCGGCTGCCGGTGTTGCCGACGCCGAGGTTGCCGGTGCCCGAGTTGCCGATGCCGACGTTGCCGGTGCCGGAGTTGAACAAGCCGATGTTGCCGCTGCCCGAGTTCAGCGCGCCGAAACCGAGCTGGCCACTGCCGGTGAGCCCGATACCGACGTTGCTGTTGCCGGTGTTGCCGAAGCCGATGTTGCCGCTGCCGGTGTTGCCAAACCCGATGTTGCCGCTGCCGGTGTTGCCGAAGCCGACGTTGTGGCTGCCATTGTTGCCGAAGCCGACGTTGCCGCTGCCGGTGTTGCCGAAGCCGACGTTTGCGTTGCCGAGGTCGGCCCAGCCGACGTTGTAATCACCCAAGTTCCCGAACCCCAGGTTGTATGCGCCGACGTTGCCCAAGCCCACGTTGAACGTCGACGTCCCGGCCACCTGGCTGTGGAAGAAGCCCGCGAGGTTGCCGCCGATGTTTGACATGCCCGAGACGTTGGCCGGCGTGGCGATGCCGGTGTTGAAAAGGCCCGACACGGTGTTGCCCAGGTTCGCCAGGCCCGATTGCAGTGCGCCGTGGTTTCTGAAGCCGGAGGTTCCGAAGTCCGCGAGGTTCTGAATGCCCGAGATGTTGGCGCCGATGTTGGCGATGCCCGACACGGTTCCGCCGCCGCCGTTGAAAAATCCGGAGGACGGGCTGGTGGTGGAGTTGAAGAAGCCGGTGGCCGTCGGGATGTGGACCAGCGTCCAATCGACGGGGCCGATGCTGGCCGTGACGGGGACCCGCACCACGGTTGAACCCTCGGGATCTCCGATGTTGAACGAGATCGAAGGACCGAAAGCCCTGATTGGCGGGACGGTGACCGAGTCGATCACTCCGTGCGCGAGCGGGACCGGCCCGAGGGGGACGCCGAAACCGAAGTTGACGGACCGCAGGGTAATGCCGCTGAAGAGCGTTTCGGTGACGTTGGCCGTGATGGGGATGTTGATGGGAACGCTCACCTCGACATGAGCGGGAATCTCGGGAACATGGATCGTGTAGTGGGCGCCCCACAGGCCCTGGTAATCGCCCTTCCACAAGAGCCCGTTGCTGTAGTTGCCGGAGATGAAAAAGCCGGTGTTGATATCGCCGGAATTCGCCAGGCCGGTGTTGTAGGTGCCGGTGTTGAGGTAACCGGTGTTGTAGGAGCCCGGGTTGAGGCCGCCCGTGTTGAAATTTCCCGCGTTGAAGCTACCGGTGTTGTAGTCGCCCGCGTTGCCGATTCCGGTGTTGACGCTGCCGGAGTTGAAGAAACCCGTGTTGACATCGCCGGAGTTGAAGAAGCCCGTATTGGCGCCGCCGGTGTTGCCAAGACCGGCATTGCCGCTGCCGGTGTTGCCGACGCCGAGGTTGCCGGTGCCCGAGTTGCCGACGCCGACGTTGTCGGTGCCGGAGTTGAACAAGCCGATGTTGCCGCTGCCCGAGTTCCAACCGCCGAAGCCCACCAGGTTGCTACCAATAAACCCGATACCGACGTTGTTGTTGCCGGTGTTGCCGAAGCCGATGTTGCCGTCACCGGTGTTGCCGAAGCCGATGTTGCCGCTGCCGGTGTTGCCGAAGCCGATGTTGCCGTTGCCGGTGTTGCCGAAGCCGAAGTTGTTGTTGCCCAGGTCGCCGAAACCGACGTTGGCGTTGCCGAAGTTTCCGCTGCCGAGGTTGAAACTTCCGATGTTGCCGCTGCCCAGGTTGAAGTTGCCGGAGTTTCCACTACCCAGGTTCAATTGGCCAAGGTTTCCCAAACCCAGGCTGAACGCCGACATCCCGCCAACCTGGTCGTGGAACAAGCCGACGAGGTTGCTGCCGGTGTTGAAGAGACCCGAGACATTGGCCGGCGCCACGAGGCCCGCCAGGCCGGTGTTGGAGAAGCCCGAGACGCTGCTCCCCAAGTTTGCCCAGCCCGATTGCAGCGAGCCGAAGTTGAGGAAGCCCGAATTTCCGATGACATTCCCCACGCCGCCGTTCCAGATGCCCGAACTGCTGCCGCCGAAGTTTTGGAAACCAGATGTGCCACCGGCGCCCGAATTAAAGAAGCCCGACGAGGGGCTGGTGGTCGAATTTCCGAAGCCGGGGCCCGCCGGGATGTTGAGCAGCGTGATCGTCCCGCCCTCGAGGGCACCGACAATGCTGAGGGGTATGGCAACGTCTGGTCCGCCGATTGTAAGTACGATCGGAGGAACAGTAATAGTTGATGCGCCGAGGACGACGGGGCCAAAAAAGAACAGACCGCCCAGGTAGTCGATTCGGGGGAAAACTGTTCCGGCTACGGTGAGAGGTATGGGCATGCCCCCCAGGGGAATTGCCATATTTACCGGTATAATCATCTGCATGTTTATGGGCATGTAGGGGATGGTGACGGAGAGATCGATGGCGATCTGGCCCTGGTTATCACCCAACATGAAGAAGCCGTTGTTGAAGTTGCCCGTGTTGAAGGCGCCGGTGTTGACGTCGCCCGTGTTGAAAAATCCGGTGTTGATGTTGCCCGTATTGAAGTGGCCGGTGTTGGTGTTGCCCGGGTTGAAGCCGCCCGTGTTGGTGCTGCCCACGTTGAAGCTGCCGGTGTTGTAGCTGCCGGTGTTGTACAAGCCCGTGTTGACGCCGCCGGCATTGTAGAAGCCGGTGTTGTAGTGGCCGGCGTTGCCGACGCCCGTGTTGCCGGTGCCGGGATTCTCGACGCCCCAGTTTCCGATCCCTGCGTTGAGCAGGCCCCGATTCCCGGTGCCCGAGTTTGCGATGCCGACATTTCCGGTTCCCGCGTTGAACAGACCGACGTTGTTGGTGCCCGAATTGAGGAGGCCGATGTTGCCGCTGCCCGAATTCAGGCCGCCGAAGCCCACCAGGTTGCTGCCGGTAAATCCGATACCGACGTTGTTGTTGCCGGTGTTGCCGAAGCCGACGTTCCCGTTACCGGTGTTGCCGAAGCCGATGTTGCCGCTGCCGGCGTTGCCGAAGCCGATGTTGCCGCTGCCAGCGTTGCCGAAGCCGAAGTTGTGGCTGCCCAGGTTGCCCAAACCGAAGTTTGCGTCGCCGATGTTTCCGCCACCGACGTTGTGGCTGCCGATGTTTCCGTCACCGAAGAGGTTATAGCTACCGAAATTTCCGCTGCCGAAGATGTTGTAGTCGCCTAGGTTTGCGTTGGCGAAGATGTTGTAGTTACCGAGGTTCGCGTTGCCGAGGATGTTTCCGACGCCCTGGTTTGCCAAGCCCACGTTGAGCAGATTGATGCGGAGGAAGGCGCCCGACACGTTTCTTCCGGCGTTAAAGACACCCGAGACATTGGCCGGGGTGGTGACGTTCACCATGCTCAAGTTGATGAGGCCCGACATGGTGTTACCCGAGTTCACCAGGCCCGATACCAACACGCCGACGTTTGCAAAGCCTGAGTTACCGGTGGCCCCCAATGACGTGTTGAAGAATCCAGAGTTGTTGGCACCGGTGTTGAAGAAGCCCGATGCGCTGCCGGCGCCGGTGTTGAAAAAGCCCGACGACGGCACCGTGGTCGAGTTACCGAAACCAGGGCCCCCGAAAAACAGGCCCTGGTAATTGCCTCTCCACAAGAAGCCGTTGCTGTAGTTGCCGTAGATGAAAGCGCCGGTGTTGACATCGCCCGAGTTGGCAAAGCCGGTGTTGTGATTGCCGGTGTTGAAGTAGCCGGTGTTGTGATCGCCGGCGTTGAAGCCGCCGGTGTTGCCGGTGCCCGGGTTGAAGCTGCCGGTGTTGTAGTTGCCCGAGTTGCCGACGCCGGTGTTGGCGATGCCGGAGTTGAAAAAGCCGGTGTTGACGCTGCCGGAATTGCCGATGCCGGTGTTGAGGCTGCCGGTGTTTCCGATGCCGAAGTTTCCGGTGCCCGAGTTTCCGATGCCGATGTTGCCGGTGCCCGAGTTGAACAACCCGACATTGCCGGTGCCCGAGTTGAGGCCGCCGGCGAGACCGAAACCCGCCAGGTTGCTGCCGGTAAGCCCGATCCCGAGGTTGTTGTCGCCGGAGTTGGCAAACCCGGTGTTGCCGAAGCCAAAGTTGCCCAAGCCGAAGTTTCCGCTGCCGGTGTTGCCAAAGCCGATGTTGTGGCTGCCGGTGTTGCCGAAGCCGATGTTGCCGTTGCCGGTGTTGCCGAAGCCGATGTTGTTGCTGCCGATGTTTGCCGAACCAACGTTGTAGTCGCCGATGTTCGCGTTGCCGACGTTGGGGAAGCCGATGTTCGCGAAACCGAGGTTGAAGCCCGCAACGCGCAACACGGTGGCCTGCGCGGCCCCGGGTCCGGCGGCCGGCGCCGCGCCGGCTGCGGCCGTGTGGGCGAGGCTAGCGCCGACCGCGCTCGCTGCGCCCACCAGCTGGCCTTGCAGGTCCGCCAACAGCCCAGACGCAAACGGCGTCAACTCCGAGACGGCGGCCGAAGCCGCGGCATGGTAGCCCAACATTGCGGCCACATCCTGGGCCCACATCTGCTCGTACTGCGCCTCGATCGCTGCGATCGCCGGGGCGTTTTGGCCCAGCAGGTTCGACAGCACCAGCGACCGAAATTGCGAGCGGTTGGCCGAAATGACCGATGGACGCACCGTCGCGGCCAGGGCTGCTTCGAACGCGGCCGCCGTCATGCGGACCTGCGTGGCCGCTTGTTCTGCCCGCATCGTCGCCGTGCTCAGCCATTCGAGATAGGGTGCGGCCGCACGCGTCATCGCCGCCGACGCCGCACCCCGCCATGCGGTGTCCGCCAGGCCCGACGTCACCGACGAAAACGAGGCCGCGGCCGAACCCAACTCGGTGGCCAGCCCCTGCCAGCCAGCCGCTGCGTTCAACAGCGGTTCCAGCCCTGCACCGAGAAAGAGTCGCGCCGAATTGATCTCCGGGGGCAGCAGGGTGTAATCCATCGCCAGGCCTCAACCGGAGCCCATGGCCGCAGCCGTAGCGGGGACGGACGTCAGTTGACCAGCGTCGGCCGATGGGGATTCGTCAACAGCGGTGTGGTCCAGGATGGCGTTTGATCCTTGCCCCGGTGAGGCGTATCCGATCGCGGTCACAGCGGCCGTCTCGCCATTCGGGCATGCCCGGCCCGCACATGACCCGGTCACCATTGCCCACTATCGAGCATGGCTGGTCTCACAAAGACCGCGAATCGATCGCGTCGACCCGTCACCCTGAACCCCCGAATCCCCGAAAACCCGCAATCACATCGATGTAGCCAAGGCGGCCACTGTGTGGTACGTGAATTCGGTGATCCTGTGCCAATTGTGAAACCAGCAGGCTGGGGTGCCACCCCGATCTTCCCGAAGGGCGCGTCCATGCCGGCTGCGGCAAATTTACCGCATCGTCATTTCGGGTATCCGGCGTTTACCGGAATTGGGTCGTCATCGTTGACCGGTGTGGGTCGTCCGAGTCGTCGGCTGGGCTATCACCGCCAAATCCGCAGACCCCACCCCGGGCAGGCACGCCGCCGCGATAACGACTACCTTCAGCTATACGCACCGAGTAGGGCAGCCATACCAGCCAGAGCGCAAAGGGGTTCTCGTGGCCGACACCGACGACACCGCAACCCTCCGGTATCCGGGGGGCGAGCTCGATCTGCAGATCGTCCGCGCCTCCGAAGGCAACGACGGCATTGCCCTCGGCCCGCTGTTGGCCAAGACGGGGTACACCACATTCGATGTCGGCTTCGTCAACACCGCGTCCACCAAGAGCGCCATCACCTATATCGACGGCGATGCCGGCATTCTGCGCTACCGCGGCTATCCCATCGAACAGCTCGCCGAGAAGTCCACCTTCATCGAGGTCAGCTACCTGCTGATCTACGGCGAGTTGCCGAACACCGAGCAGCTGGCCGAATTCACCCACCGGATCCAGCGGCACACCATGCTGCACGAGGACCTCAAACGGTTCTTCGACGGCTTTCCGCGTAACGCGCACCCGATGCCGGTGTTGTCCAGCGTGGTCAACGCGTTGAGCGCCTACTACCAGGATGCGCTGGACCCGATGGACAACGGTCAGGTGGAACTGTCGACCATTCGTCTGCTGGCCAAGCTGCCCACCATCGCCGCCTACGCGTACAAGAAATCGGTCGGTCAGCCGTTCCTCTACCCGGACAACTCGCTGACCCTGGTGGAGAACTTCCTGCGAATGACCTTCGGTTTGCCGGCCGAGCCCTACCAGCCCGATCCCGAGGTGGTGCGCGCCCTGGACATGCTGTTCATCTTGCACGCCGACCACGAGCAGAACTGTTCGACGTCGACCGTGCGCCTGGTGGGCTCTTCGCGGGCCAACCTGTTCACCTCGATTTCCGGCGGCATCAACGCGTTGTGGGGCCCGCTGCACGGCGGCGCCAACCAGGCGGTGCTCGAGATGCTCGAGAACATCCGCCAAAGCGGGGACGATGTCGGTGAATTCGTCCGAAAGGTGAAGAACCGCGAGGCCGGCGTGAAATTGATGGGCTTCGGCCACCGGGTCTACAAGAACTACGATCCGCGGGCCCGCATCGTCAAGGAACAGGCCGACAAGATCCTCGCCAAGCTCGGCGGCGACGACGACCTGCTGAACATCGCCAAGGGCTTGGAAGAGGCGGCGCTGACCGACGACTACTTCATCGAGCGCAAGCTGTACCCCAACGTCGACTTTTACACCGGCCTGATCTACCGGGCCCTCGGTTTCCCCACCCGGATGTTCACCGTGTTGTTCGCGTTGGGTCGGCTGCCCGGCTGGATCGCGCACTGGCGTGAGATGCACGACGAGGGTGACAGCAAGATCGGCCGGCCCCGCCAGATCTACACCGGCTACACCGAGCGCGCCTACCTTTCCATCGACGCGCGGTAAGCCGGCCGCGCCTCCCGCTTGCCGAGCAGACGCAAAAGCCCCTAAACCGCCAGGTTTTAGGGGCTTTTGCGTCTGCTCGCCAGAGAAGCCAGCACCGCCATCGCGGCGTTGTGCCCGCCGATGCCCGACACCGCCCCGCCGCGACGGGCGCCCGAGCCGCACAGCATGATCCGCTCGTGCTCGGTGGCTACCCCCCACTGCCGTGCCGGGGTGTCCAGCGGGTCGTCGTCGTCGGCGAACGGCCAGCACAACGCGCCGTGGAAGATGTTGCCCGCGGTCATCTGCAGTGTGTGCTGCAGGTCCGCGGTGGTGGCGGTCTCCACGCACGGGCGGCCGTGCGCATCGGCCATCAGCACCTGCTGAATCGGCTCGGCCAGCACGGAATTCAACGACGCCAGCACCGACTCGGTCAGCCGGTGGCGCAACGTATCGGGGTCGACGGCCCCGAACACCGAATGCGGTGTGTGCAGGCCGAACACCGTCAGGGTGTGGGCGCCCGCCGCCCGCAGCCCGGGCGACAGGACGCTCGGGTCGGTCAGCGAATGGCAGTAGGCCTCGCACGGCAACGGATCCGGCAGCCGCCTCCCGGCCGCCCGCGAGTAGGCGGCGTCCAGCTGGCACCAGGTTTCGTTGACGTGAAACGTTCCGGCAAACGCCTGGTCCGGTGTGACGCGATCGTCGCGCAACCGGGGCAGTCGGCGCACCACCATGTTGACCTTGACCTGCGCGCCCGGGGCCAGTGGGGGTTCCGGTTCGCCCAGCAGCCCGGCCAGCACCGTCGGTGTGACGCCCGCCAGCACGAACCTGCCCCGGATCAGGTGCTCGCCGCCGCGACTGCGATAGCGTACCTCGCCGTCCGGGTTGACGGCGAAAACGTCTGCGCCGGTGGTTATTTCGGCTCCGTGGCGGACGGCCGCGGTGGCCAGGGCGGAGGTCAGCGCGCCCATGCCACCGACCGGAACGTCCCAGTCGCCGGTGCCCCCGCCGAGCACGTGATACAGCAAGCAGACGTTCGGCGCCAGCGACGGGTCGCCCAGGCGCGCGAAGGTGCCGATCAGCGCGTCGGTGGCGATCACCCCACGGACCAGGTCAGAGCGCACCGCCTCGGTAATGGCGTGTCCGATGGGCTCGTCGACCAGGGCGTGCCAGGCCGCCGCCGCCTCGGGATCGCCGCGGTCCAGCACCTTCCGGTGGGCCTGCGCGCGGGTGGGCAGCGGTTGCATCAGGGTCGGCCACAGGTGTTCGGTCACCAGCCGGCAGCGCCGGTAGAAGGCGGCAAACCCGCGGTGGTCACCGTCGTCGCCGATGGCCGCGAACGTGCCGTGGCGGCCGATCAGCAGGCCGGAGCGCCCCGCGGTGGCCGGGTCCGGGGTGTAGGACGAGAACCGCCGCCGGGCCAGCCGCACCGTGGCGCCCAGGTCGTCGACAATGCGCGACGGCAGCAGGCTCACCAGGTACGCATAACGCGACACCCGGACCTCGACACCGTCGAAGGCCTGCGCCGACACCGCGGCTCCGCCGACATGTCCCAGCCGCTCGAGCACCCGCACCGCTAGCCCCGCCCGGGCCAGGTAGGCCGCCGCGACCAGGCCATTGTGCCCGCCGCCGACGACGACGGCGTCGAACTCCCGCGGCCCGTCGACGGCCATGGCTAGCCGGTGTAACCCTCGATCTGGTCCACGGGGCGCACGGTCGCCACCGGCGGATCACCGCCGGTTTCGCGCGGGGACCGCCGCAGCCGAAGCAGGTCGCAACAGCGGTCGGGGTCGATTTCGATGGGGCGCCGCGCCCGGGTGTCGGTGTCCGTCGATGTGGCCCTAGCAGCCATTGCTCCAGTGTGCCCGAGATCAACGGGTCCACCGGTGCGACTCGGTAGGCTGCATATCGCCTAGCAGCAACCTGGCAGCAACCATGAGTGCTGTTGCACGACCTGACGGAGGAGCGATGGCGGGTTCCAAGGTGGGCGTCGGCGAACCGGCCGCGCCCACCGACGCGCGGCGAACCCCCAGATTCCGCCGGCGCCCGCTGGGCCGTTCCTGGTGGATTGGCCTGCTGGTTATTCCGTTGCTGATAGCGGCAATCGGCTACGGCGCGTTCGAGCGGCCCCGGTCGGTGACCGGGCCGACCGGAGATCTGCCGACACTGGCGACGGCCAGCGCCACCCCCAGCGTTGCGGGACCGTCGTTGTCGCTGCTTTCAATCAGCCGCAGCGGCAACACCATTACCCTGATCGGCGACTTTCCCGACGATGCCGCCAAGGCGGCGCTCATCAAGGCGCTCCAGGGATTGTTGACTCCCGGCGTCAACGTCATCGACCAGATCCGGATCGACCCGCTGGCGCGCGCCCTTGACTTCTCCAACGCAGAACCAGTTTTCACCGCCGGCGTGCCGATTCCCGATTTCGGCCTCAAGGTCGAGCGGGACACCATCACCCTGACCGGAACCGCCGGATCGCCCGATCAGAAGGACGCGGTCGAGCGGGCCGTCGCCAACGCCTGGGATGGGGTGAACGTGGCGAACAAGATCGAGGTCAAGGGCCAGGCTCCGGCAACCGGAACCGCCGGCCCCACGCCGCCACCGCCGGGGACCGCCGCACCCGGGCCGTGCGCCGACCTGCAGTCGGCCATCAATGCCGTGACCGGCGGGCCGATTGCCTTTGCCGGCGACGGGGTCAGCCTCACCCCAGCCGACGAGCAGATCCTGGCTCGGGTAGCCGACAAGCTCAAAGCGTGCCCGGAGGCGCGGGTGACCATCAACGGCTACACCGACAATTCCGGTAGCGAGTTCCTCAACATTCCGCTGAGCGCGCAGCGCGCCAGCACCGTCGCAGACTTTCTCATCGCCCACGGTGTTGCCCGTGATCGCGTTGCCGCCAAGGGTCTTGGTTCGATGAACCCGATCGCCAGCAACGACACACCCGAGGGTCGCGCGAAGAATCGTCGCGCCGAAATCGTGGTCGGGTAGGGAGAGATCCGGCATGGGCTTTGTCATCCAGTGGTTGTGCTACCTGGTCGCGTTCCTCGCGGGCTCGGCCGTCGCCTGGGTCGTCGGTGTGTCGATCACCCGCAGCGGGGATGACGAACCGGTGGCTGCGCCGCCCGAGGCCGGGAGACCCTGATGGACCAGGTGCATTGGTGGCTGGCCGCCCTGGCGTTCGGGCTTGGGATGGTGCTGACGCTCGTGCTGATGGTTCAGCCCGCCAACGAGCAAGTGCCGGTTGGGACTTCGAGGACGCGGACCGGCGGGTCGGGCGCGCAGCCGCATCGGCCGACGGCCAAGAAACCCGCTCCGGCGCACAAGGCAACCGCACCGCGCACCAACAAGAAGGCCGTCACCAAAGATTCGCCGCCGAAGAAAGCACCCGCCCGGAATCAATTGTCCACGACCACGATTGCCGATGCGAAAGAGTCTGCTAGGGAGCGGATTTCGGTGGCGAAAGCGTCGCCGACGATGCAGGCCCGCACGTTGCCGTTCGCGCCGTACGGCCGGGGCTCCGCTCGCGCCGGACCCGACGGCGGCGGACCGGCGGGATGGCTGGTGAAGGGCCGCTCGGATACCCGGCTGTACTACACCCCCGACGATCCGGCATACGATTCCATCGTCGCCCAGGTCTGGTTCCGGGACGAGGCCGCGGCGGCCAGGGCATTCTTCACACCGTGGGCCAAGAGCGCCCGGCGGAAGTGACCGGTGTCGGCTGCCGCTAACGCTAACTGGGGCCGGGAAGTTTCAGCAGCAGCCGCGCGCCGCCGAGCGGGCTGCTGTCCAGCGAAGCGGTCCCGCCGTGCAGCTGGGCCTGCTGGGCCACCAACGCCAAACCCAGGCCGGAACCCGAATGCGACGCCGTGGACCCGCGGGAGAACCGCTCGAACACCACCGTGCGCTCGTCTTCGGGCACTCCGCTGCCGTTGTCGTCGATGGCGATCTCGACCCCGGCCCGGGAGCTGACCGCCGACAGCTGCACCCGGGTCGCGCCGCCGTGTTTGACGGCGTTGGCGATGGCGTTGTCGACCGCCAGCCGCAGGCCGGCCGGCAGGCCCACGATGATGCAGGTCGGCGAGGGCACCAGGGAGACGTCCAGGTCGGGGTAGATCCGCATGGCGTCGTGGGCCGCCCGGTCGAGCAGCTCGGTGATGTCGACCGGCACATGATCCTCCGAGGTGGACAGTTCACCCTGGGCCAACCGTTCCAGGGCGCTTAGCGTGGCTTCGATGCGCGACTGGGTGCGGATCACATCGTTGAGCACCTCTTTGCGCTGGTCCTCGGGCAGATCCAGGGTGGACAACACCTCGAGGTTGGTCCGCATCGCGGTCAGCGGGGTGCGCAATTCGTGCGATGACACCGCCGCGAAATCGCGGGCCGAGGCCAGCGCCTCCTTGGTCCGGTTCTGCTCGTTCCAGATGCGCTGCAACATGCCCCGCATCGCCTCGGCGATCTCGATGGCCTCGCTCGCGCCGTGCACCTCGACCCGAGGCGCCTCGTCACCGGCGTCGATCGACCTGGTTTGTTCGGCAAGCTGTTTGAACGGCCGCACCGCGAAGGCGGCCAGCAGCCAGGCGAACACCGCGGCCGCGCCGATGGCGAAGGCACAGATCAGCAGCACCCGGCGATGCAGGTTGTTGGTCTCGGCGATGGTGGTGTCGTAGGTCGCGCCCACCGCCACCGACGTCGGCTCGGGTCCGGGTATCTCGACCGTGCGCACCCGGTAGCGCACCCCGCGGATATAGGTGTCGGCATAGTCGGCCTGCAGCCTGGGCAGCGTGATGTCGGAATTCGACTTGATCACGTTGCCGCTGCGGACCGTGATGAGGGCGTCGCGGTCGTTGGGTGAGCGTGGGATCTCGTCGAGACCGCGCGGCACGAACGGGATGGCGAATCCGGCGGCCTCGTCCAGCCGCCGGTCCAGCCGCTCCTTGCGGTCGTTGGTGATCCCGACCCAGACGACGGTGCCGACGATGAGCACCGGAATCGCCGCGCCGATGGCCGTCGCGACCACCACCCGGGTGCGCAGCGAGGGCGTGCGGGCGAAGATCCGCGACAGGATGTTCACCTATGGCATCCTCATTGCATCCTGAGCACGAACCCGACTCCCCGGACGGTGTGCAGCAGCCTGGGACCGCCATGGGCCTCCAGCTTGCGGCGCAGGTACCCGATGAACACGTCGACGACGTTGGTGTCGGCGGCAAAGTCGTAGCCCCACACCAGCTCCAGCAGCTGCGCACGGGACAGCACCGCCGTCTTGTGTTCGGCCAGCACCGCGAGCAGGTCGAACTCGCGCTTGGTCAAATCGACGTCCACGCCGTTAACCCGGGCGCGGCGGCCGGGGATGTCCACCTCCAGCGGGCCCACCGTGATGGTCTCCGAGGAGGACGTGGCGGTGGAGCCGCGGCGGCGCAGCAGCGCGCGCACCCGGGCGACCAACTCGGCCAGCACGAACGGCTTGACCAGATAGTCGTCGGCGCCGGCCTCCAGGCCGGCCACCCGGTCGTCGACCGAGCTGCGTGCCGACAGCACACAGACCGGGACGTCGTTGTCCATCGCTCGCAGCGCCGTGACGACGCTGACGCCGTCGAGCACGGGCATGTTGATGTCGAGCACGATCGCGTCCGGCCGGGTCTCGGTCGCGCTGCGCAAGGCCTCGGCGCCATCGACCGCGGTCGAAACCTCGAAGCCGGACAACCGTAGGCCACGTTCCAGCGAGGCCAGCACATCGGAGTCGTCGTCGACGACCAAGACCCGCGGCGAGGTTACACCAGTGTCCATGTCGCTCATCTTGCCTGATTGTCGGCCATGACGGTGGGAGGATCACCGCCGGGTCGCCCGGGCCCGCGAGCAGTCACACAATCGCCTCGGAATCGTGGACGTCCTGCCGTTTCGCGACCGCTCGCGCGGGTGGGCGCAGCAGGGACGCCAACCCCAGCCAGATGATCAGCGATCCCAGCGACACCGCCCCGAGCATCGCGAACGCGACCGGGAACCCGAGGTGCTGGGCCACAACTCCGCCCAGCAGGGGGCTGAGCGCACCCCCGAGGCCCTGGGCGGCCATGATGGCGCCCTGGCCGACGTTGATGTGGCCGGTGCCATCTAGGATGCGGGCCACCAGCCCCGGCACCGCGACCGAGAGCATGCCGGCGCCGATCCCGTCCAGCACCTGCACCGGGATGACGCCCCAGGTGGTGATCACAGCGGCGGCGAGCAGCCCGCGGACCGGTAAGACGGTGAACGCGATCAGGATGGCCAGCCAGTAGCCGCGGGTCTGTGCGATCCTCATCGCTACCAGCGCGGCCACGATCATGACCGCCTGGGCGACGACGACGGTGCTGGCCACCGTGGCAAACGGGTTGGCGTGGGTGGCCACCACGGCCAGCCCGTAGAACGGCAATATCGCCGCGTTGCCCAGGTGGAACAACACCAGCGCGGCGGCCAGCGCCAGCAGCGGCCGGGACCGCAGCAGCACCCGCATCGCCGACACCGGGACCTCACCGGCGGGGGGCTCGCCGCGCGCGACGTGATGATCGATGCGAGCACCCGGGATTGCCAGCACGGCCACGATGGTTACCACCGCGAACCCAACGGCCAGCCAGAACACCCCCCCGTAGCCAAATAGCCAGCCCAGGAGCCCCGATGCGGCGGCGCCCACCATGTTGCCCGCGTGGTTGTAGGCCTGATTCCGGCCGTTCTGGGCGGTGAAGCCGGCCTGGCCCACCACGCCGAGCGTGATGCCGATCACCGCGGGGGCGATCGTCGCCCCGGAGATGCACATCACCGCCTGCGCCCCCGCCACCACCCAGAACTGCCGCGATGTCAGGATCACCGCCGACGCGGCCACCGCGGCGAGACCGACGACGATGACACAGGCCCGCTTGCGGTGGGTGGCATCGACCAGGGCCCCGGCGGGTCCCACGGCGACCATGCCGACGATCGCCCCGAGGGTGATCACCGCACCGATGGCACCGGTCGTCCAGCCACGACTGGCCAGCAACACGCCCAGAAACGGACCCATCCCGGCCTCCATGTCGGCCATGAAGAAGTTCACCGTCTGCAGCGCGGCCCGGTCCCGGCCGCAATACCGCGGTGGGGGGATCTCCTGGAAAGGCATTCCTTGATTGTTGCCAAGCTCGGCCGGTTGGACGCAAGACGCCTTGGCGAGTGCTGGCCAAACGACAATAATTAGCACTCGTTGGATGAGACTGCTAACGCGTGTGATGGATGGACAAGGAGGGAAACGTCAATGCGCGGTGCTGATTTCGTCTTACCAACCGATCCGGACCACGGCCGTTCCATCCGGATCGTGCTGGTCGCCCCGCCGTACTTTGACATACCACCCAATGGCTATGGCGGGGTGGAGGCCGTGGTCGCCGACCTCGCCGACACGCTGGTCGACCGCGGCCACCAGGTCACCGTCTTGGGCGCGGGCGAATCCGCAACCGCGGCCCGATTCATCCCGCTGTGGGATCGTGCGATACCCCATCGGCTGGGCGAGCCCTATCCGGAAATCATGCACGCGCTGAAGGTACGCAGCGCCATCGTCCGGATCGCCGCGGTCGACGGCGTCGACGTGGTCCATGACCACACCTTTGCCGGCCCGATGAACGCGCCGGCCTACCGTGCGCTGGGGGTGCCGACGGTGGTGACCGTGCACGGCCCGATCGATGACGACTTGTATCCGTATTACCGGGAACTTAGCGACGGTGTCGGTCTGGTCGCCATCAGCGACCGCCAGCAGGAGCTGGCCCCCGACCTGAATTGGATTGGGCGCGTCCACAACGCGTTGCGGCTCGACGACTGGCCGTTGCAGACGGAAAAGCATGAGTATGCCCTGTTTCTGGGCCGGTTCGCGCCGTATAAGGGCGCTCATCTGGCCCTCCAGGCCGCCCATCGGGCGGGGATCCCGTTGGTCCTGGCCGGAAAATGCAACGAGCCCGCGGAGAAGGCGTATTTCGAGGACCGCGTGCGACCGCTGCTCACCGCAAACGACCACGTGTTTGGTGAGGCCGATGCCGTCAGCAAGCGCAAACTGTTGGCCGGCGCGCGTTGTCTGCTGTTCCCCGTTCAATGGGAGGAGCCGTTCGGAATCGTCATGATCGAAGCGATGGCCTGCGGTACACCGGTGGTCGCATTGCGCGGTGGTGCCGTCCCCGAGGTGATCGTGCACGGCGTGTCTGGCCTGGTGTGCGATCGGGTGGACGAGCTGCCCGCCGCCATCGAGCGGGCGCGGACACTGGATCCGCATGCCTGCCGGCGCCATGTTGCCACGAATTTCGAGGTGGCGCAGTTCGGTTCGGCGTACGAGCAGATCTACCGCAAGGTCCTGCACCAACCGTCCGGTGGCCGGTGGGTATCGACCAGAGGTGTCGTCAATAGTCTCGAGCAGGGCGCCCGCGCCGCTGACCTCGGGCAGAAGGCCAGCGCGTGACCGTTCCGACCGCGTTCAACAGCGGCGCGCCGGCCCGCATCGGTGCGGGCAGCGACACCGTGACCCTGGTCGAGGGTGCCACGTTCTGCCTGTCCAACCGTCACGGCGACATCGCGGTCGGCACCCCGCACGGGCTGTTTTTCCGGGATGCGCGGGTGTTGTCGCGATGGGAGCTTCGGGTGGACGGCCAGGTCGCGGAGTCGCTGTCCGTCGAGTCGGCGGAGGCGTTCGCTGCCCAGTTCATTCTGCGCCGCGCGCCGCGCTCGGGGCTGGTGGAGAGCACACTGCTGGTGGTCCGGGAGCGGCTGGTCGCCGACGGGCTGCGGGAGACCATTTCGTTGCACAACCTGGACAAGGAGAGCACGGTGGTCTCCCTCGAACTGCACGTCGACGCCGATTTCGCCGACCTGTTCGCGGTCAAGGAGGGGCGGGCGCCGCTGGCGGGCGCCGACATGACGGTGGCCGATGGCGAGCTGGTGCTGCGCGGGCGAACAGACTCGGTACGCGGCCTGACGGTGGCCGCGACCGGCGATCCGGTCGTGGTGCCCGGCTCGCTGAACTGGCGGGTGCTGGTTCCGCCCGGCGAACGCTGGCAAACCGAGATCATGGTGCAGCCGACGTGGGCGAATCACAAGATCCGAACCCGCTTTCCCCGCGGCGAGAACGTCGAGTTCAGCGCTCCGGCCCTCAAGATCGAGGCCTGGCGCGACACCGCGACCACGGTCGAAACCGACCATGGCGTGCTGGCCCGGGTGCTGCGGCAAACCGAAAGTGATCTGGGGGCGTTGCTGATTCACGACGACGACGGTCATAGCCGGCCGTTTGTCGCCGCCGGGGCGCCCTGGTTCATGACGCTGTTCGGCCGCGACAGCTTGCTGACCGCGTGGATGGCCCTGCCCCTGGACGTGGGTCTGGCGGTCGGGACGCTGCGCCAGCTCGCGGATGTGCAGGGACGGCGGGTCGACCCGGTCACCGAGGAACAGCCGGGGCGGATCATGCACGAAATCCGCCGCGGTCCGGCCAGCGTCGATGTGCTGGGCGGCAGCATCTACTACGGCTCGATCGACGCCACGCCGCTGTTCGTGATGCTGCTGGCTGAAAGTTGGCGGTGGGGCGCCGACGAGGCGGCGGTCCGGTCGTTACTGCCTGCCGCCGACGCGGCGCTGACCTGGGCGGTACGGTACGGCGACCGCGATGGCGATGGCTTGGTCGAATACCAGCGCGCCACCGACCGCGGACTGGTCAACCAGGGCTGGAAGGACAGCTTCAACGGGGTCAACGACGCCGCAGGTCGGCTCGCCGACCCGCCGATCGCGCTGTGCGAGGTGCAGGGTTACCTGTACGCGGCCCTGCTGTCGCGGGCCGAACTCGCCGAGGCGCTCGGGGACGAACGCACCGCGGCGCGGTTGCGTGAGCGTGCGCACGCGTTGCGGACCAAGTTCCTCGACGCATTCTGGCTGCCGCAGGATGGCTGGTATGCGATCGCGCTGGATGGACGCAAGCGCCCGGTCGACGCGTTGACCAGCAACGTCGGCCACTGCTTGTGGACGGGCATCGCCACCGATGAACACGCTGCGGCCATCGTGGAGCGGCTCGCCGGTGCCGAGATGGACTCCGGATTCGGGTTGCGCACGCTGGCCACCACCATGGGCGCATACAACCCGATGAGCTACCACAACGGCTCGGTGTGGCCACATGACACCGCGATCGCGGTAGCCGGCCTGCTGCGCTACCGCCACCTGCCCGGCGCCGTGCGGTTGGCCGAACGTCTTGCGACCGGACTTCTTGATGCGGCAACGAGTTTCGGCGGGCGCCTACCCGAGCTGTTCTGTGGATTCCCCCGTTCTCAGTTCGCTTCGCCGGTGCCTTACCCAACGTCGTGCTCACCACAGGCGTGGGCCAGCGCCGCGCCGCTGTTGCTGCTGCGGTCGTTTCTGGGACTTGACCCGAATGTGCCGCATCGCACGCTGTCGGTGTCGCCGCACTTACCGACGGAGTGGGGCCGGATCGCGTTGACCAATCTGCGGCTGGGCGGTGCGACCGTACATTTGGAAGCCGAGGGTCAGGCCGTCAAGACGCACGGTCTGGGCGACGATTGGCAGCTGCTGACGCCTGCCAGCTAAGACGGTGTCACGACCGCGGGCGGCGATTAGAGGGCGTCGGCCGCGGCGCGGCCGGCGGCGCGTCCGGAGAAGATGCAGCCACCCAGGAAGGTGCCTTCCAGCGCGTTGTAGCCGTGCACGCCGCCGCCGCCGAACCCGGCGACCTCGCCGGCGGCATACAGGCCGGGAATGGGTTGGCCGTCGGCGCCCAGGGCGCGGGAGTCAAGGTCGGTCTGGATGCCGCCCAACGTTTTCCGGGTCAGGATGTGCAGCCGCACGCCGATCAGTGGTCCGGCGGCGGGGTCGAGGATGCGGTGCGGGGCGGCCACCCGGCCGAGCCGGTCGCTGAGCGATGCCCGCGCGTTGCGGATGCCCTGCACCTGCACGTCCTTGCAGAACGGGTTGTCCACCTGCAGATCCCGGGCGTAGATCTGCGCGCGAATCTTTGCCGGGTCCAGCAGGGGTTCGTCGGTCAGGCCGTTCATCAGCCCGACGAGTTCTTCGATGGTGTCGGCAACCACGAAGTCGACGCCGCGAGCCTTGAATGCCTCGACGGGAGCGGGGGCGTTTCTGTTCAAGAATCGTTCCTGCACCAGGGCCAGCAGGTTCTTGGACGTGATGTCGGGGTTTTGCTCCGAGCCGGACAGGGCGAATTCCTTCTCGATGATTTTTTGGGTCAGGATGAACCAGGAGTGGCTGTATTGCGCGATGTCGGGGGTGGTGCGCAGATAGCGCAGGGTGCCCAAGGTGTCGTAGCCGGGCAGGTACGGCGCCGGCAGCCGGCGGCCCAGCGCGTCGAACCACATGGACGACGGGCCGGGAATGATCCGGATGGCGTGGTTGGGCCAGATCGGATCCCAATTGATCACGCCCTCGGTGTAGTGCCACATGCGGTCGCGATTGACCAGCCGCACTCCGCTGCCCGCGGCGATGTCGAGCATCCGGCCGTCCACGTAGGCGGGCACGCCGGTGATCATCGAGGCCGGCGGCTTGCCCAGTCGCTGCGGCCAGTAGCGTCGCACCATGTCGTGGTTGCCGCCAATGCCCCCGGTGGCGATGATCACCGCCTGCGCCGAAAGCTCGAACTCGCCGACCTCATCCCGGTTGGACGGTGCGCCGCGCACCGCGTCGTCGGGGGCCAGCACCGCGCCTTTGACCCCGGTGGCCGCGCCGTCGGTAAAGACCAGTTCGTCGACGCGGTGGCGGTGATAGAACGTCACCTGCTGGCGGGTCGCGCTCTCCCGGGCCGAGTCCGCGAACGGCTCCACCACCCCGGTGCCGGTGCCCCAGGAGACATGGAAACGCGGGACCGAATTGCCGTGTCCGTCGGCGCGCAAATCGCCGCGCTCACCCCAGCCCACCGTGGGCAAAAACCGGATGCCCCGTTCGGTCAGGTAGGCGCGTTTCTCCCCGGCGGCGAACTCCACATAGGCGCGCGCCCACTTCGCGGCCCAGAAGTCTTCATCGTCGAGCCGGTCGAATGCCGCACTTCCCGACCAGTCGTTCCAGGCCAATTCGAACGAGTCTTTGATCCCCATACGACGCTGCTCGACGCTGTCCACGAGAAAGATCCCGCCGAACGACCAGAAGGCCTGGCCGCCCAGGTTGGCCTCGTTCTCCTGATCGATCACCGCGACCTTCTTACCGCGGCGGGTCAGCTCGTGGGTGGCGACCAGACCGGCCAAACCTCCACCCACCACGATGACATCGGCGTCCATGCGACGGCCTTCCTATACTGGTGTCCAAACCTACGTATCCGATGCAGTAATGTATCAACTGCGGTCATAAGTTGGGGAAGGGTTACCGAAGATGACAGCGGCAGCCACCACGTCGGCCAAGCCGGTGCGGGTGACCAAGCGCCGCGCCGAAACCCGTGCACGGCTGATCGACGCAGCGTTTAAGGTGTTCGCCGACAAGGGATTCGGGCACGTGCGCATCGAGGACGTGTGTGTGGCCGCCGGTTACACCCGCGGGGCGTTCTACTCTCAGTTCGAGAGCCTCGAGGAGCTGTTCTTCATCCTCTACGACCAGTGGGCCCTGCGCACCGCCGAGCAGCTCCGCAGCGCCATGGAGGGAACTGACCCGGTCAACGACCTGTCCGGGGTCATCCAGCGGATCGTGGAAACGCTGTTGCTCGAGCGCGACTGGCTGCTCATCAAGATGGACTTCGTGATGTATGCCGCCCGCAACCCCGAGCTGGCCCAACGGTGGGAGCTGCACCGCGCACAACTGCGAGCCGTCATCGAAGAGCGGCTCACCGCCTCCGGGATCGAGCGGTACCAGTCGATCGACACCGCCGCCGAAACCGCCCGCGCCGTCATCGCCGTCTATGACGGGGTCAGCATCCAACTGCTGCTTGATCACGACCAGAGCGCGGCTCGCGCCTGGCTCACGCGACTGCTCAACGTCGTGCTGACCCACTAAGCTGAGGCGGGCCTGCACCGATCGTGGCCGCTTTGTCGGCCATTATCGGTCATGATCGGTGCCGGGAACGGTCTGACGGGGGGCGGGTGCGCCTGATGGCAGCATCGGCAACATCGGTCACGGCCACGCCGGCGCGGGTGAGCAAGCGTCGCGCGGCGGGAATCGCGTGTCCTGTGTTTCGCCCAGCTGGGCCACGTGATCGTCGATCGTCGCCCGCCGAACGTGCGACCATGGCGGCATCGCCCGGCGTGTCGCCGCCACCAGTGCACGCTCGACGCAGGCCGGTGCACGCTCGACACGGGGTTAGGGATTACTCATTCGGGTGGGCGCATCGCATGTCCGTGCCGTGCCGGAACGCGTGAGGCGGGTGAGAACCTACGCGAGAGCCCACCAACAGGCCCTAAGTGCCGCGCGGCAGCCCGATGCTGCGGTAGCGGCGCAACCGGGCGGCCATGCGCGCGGCGTCGGGAACACCGCGCAACGCATGCAGCTCGGCGGCTATGACGCTGGAGAGCCGTCGGGAGAACTCGACCGGTTCGTCGGCGGCGTCCGGACACTCCGCCACGATGGCATCGATGATCCCGGACGCCAGCAGGTCGGCCGATCGGATCCCTTGCGCCGCAGCGAGTTCCGCGGCGTGCGTGGTGTCTCGGTACACGATGGCGCTGGCTCCCTCCGGCGGCAGCGGCGCCAGCCACCCGTGCAGTGCGGCCAGCACCCGGTCGGCGGGCACCATCGCCAGCGCGGGCCCACCGCTGCCCTGGCCCAACAGCACCGACACCGTCGGGGTATCCAGCGTGACCAGCTCGGCCAGGCATTGGGCGATCTGGCCGGCCAGCCCGCCCTGTTCGGCCTCGGCCGACAACGCGGGGCCGGCGGTGTCGATGACCAGCACCAGCGGCAGGCGTAACTCGGCGGCCAGGGCCATGCCGCGGCGGGCCGCCCGCAGCGACGCGGGCCCCACCGTCCTGCCGACGACCCGCTGTTGGCCGAGGACCACCGCGGGTTGGCCGCCAAAGCGGGCCAGCGCCAACAGCGTGGCCGCCGCCTCGCCGAGGCCGGTTCCGGACAGCAGCACCAGGTCGGTGGCGCCGTGCCGCAGCAGATGCGCGACGTCGGGCCGATCCGACCGGCGCGACGCCAGCACCGAGTCCCATGCCGGCACATCGGGCACCGGATCGGGTGGCGGGGCTGGCGGCAACGGCTCCGGATCGTCGGCGATCACCGTCAACGCCCGATCCAGCGTCGCCCTCAGCCCCGCCAGCGCGACGACGCCGTCGATCACCCCGTGGCGCTGCAGGTTCTCCGCGGTCTGGACGCCCGGCGGGAAGGGTTCGCCGTAGAGCAGCTCATAGACCCGGGGGCCAAGAAACCCGATCAGGGCGCCGGGCTCGGCGAGGGTGACATGGCCCAGCGAGCCCCACGACGCGAAAACCCCGCCGGTGGTGGGATGGCGTAGGTAGACCAGGTACGGCAGGTGTGCCCGTTTGTGGAGTTGCACGGCGGCGGCGATCTTGACCATCTGCAGAAACGCGACGGTGCCCTCCTGCATGCGGGTGCCACCAGAACTCGCCGATGCCAGCAGCGGCAGCCGTTCGGCGGTCGCGCGCTGCACCGCGGCGGTGATTCGTTCGGCGGCCGCGACCCCGATCGAGCCGCCCAGGAAGCCGAATTCGCAGACCACCACCGCCACCCGGCGCCCGAACACGCGGCCCTCGCCGGTCAGCACCGATTCGTCCAGGCCGGTGGCGGTCCGGGCCGCGGCCAGCTCCCGCGCATAGGACTCGGTTGCCGGGATGACCAGCGGTTCGTCGTCCCAGCTGATGAAGGACCCGTCGTCCAGCACCGCGTCTCGTAGCTGGTTGGTCGTGATGCGACTCACGCGACGAGGCTATATATCCTGGCCCCCATGATCGGTATCACCCGGGCCGAAGCCGTGATGACCATTGAGCTGCAGCGCCCCGAGCGCCGCAACGCCCTGAATTCCCAGCTCGTCGAGGAGCTGCGGGAAGCCGTGCTCAAAGCCGGTGACGGGTCGACCCGCGCGATCGTGTTGACCGGCCAGGGCACGGCGTTCTGCGCCGGCGCTGACCTGTCCGGAGACGCGTTCGCCGCCGGCTATCCCGACCGGCTCATCGAACTGCACCGGGTGCTGGATGCGGCTCCGATGCCGATCATCGGCGCCATCAACGGGCCGGCCATCGGGGCCGGCCTGCAGCTGGCCATGCAATGCGACTTGCGGGTCGTTGCGCCGGACGCGTTCTTTCAGTTTCCGACGTCGAAATACGGTCTGGCGCTGGATAACTGGAGCATCCGCCGGCTGTCCTCGCTGGTTGGTCACGGGCGGGCCCGCGCGATGCTGCTGACCGCGGAGAAGCTGACGGCCGACATGGCGCTGCACACCGGGATGGCCAACCGGATCGGGACGCTGGCCGACGCGCAGGCCTGGGCCGCCGAGATCGCCGGGCTGGCGCCACTGGCGATTCAGCACGCCAAGCGGGTGCTCAACGACGATGGCGCCATCGAGGAAGCCTTGGCGATCCACAAGGAGCTCTTCGACAAGGCCTGGTCCAGCCAGGATGTCATCGAGGCACAGGTCGCCCGGATGGAAAAGCGACCACCGAGGTTCCGGGGGCAGTAGCGGGTCATGCTGCCCCGAGCGCTCCGCTTGGCGGCCGGCGCCGCCTCGTTGGCGGCCGGCGGCTGGCTGGTGCGGGCGCTGCACGGAGCCCCGGCCGCCCTCGGCGCGGATCCCGCCTCGATCCGGCTGGCGTCGGTTGGATCGCCGAACTACCGCGACGGGGTCTTCGTCAACGTTGACCCCGCCTCGTTGTACGTCATGGACCGCGAGCAATTGCGTCTTATCACTTGGGAATTGGTGGGCGCCCGCAACAAACGCCGGCCTGTGGCACCGATTCCGGTGGCCACGCCGCAGATCTACCGAGGCGATGCCGGTCGGCTCGCGGTTTGCTGGTTCGGCCACTCGACGGCGTTGCTGGAAATCGATGGTTACCGCGTGCTCACCGATCCGGTCTGGAGCGACCGGTGCTCGCCCTCGGATGTGGTCGGCCCGCAGCGGCTGCATCCGCCGCCGGTGCAGCTGGAAGGCTTGCCCGCCGTCGACGCGGTCGTGATCAGCCACGACCACTACGACCATCTCGACATGGACACCGTCATCGCGTTGGCGCGCACACAGCGGGCGCCCTTCTTCGTGCCGCTCGGGGTGGGCGCTCACCTGCGGGCGTGGGGCGTACCCGAGGTGCGCATCGTCGAACTGGACTGGAATCAGCGCGCTCAGGTCGACCAGCTCACCGTGATCTGCATGCCGGCGCGCCATTTCTCGGGCCGCTTCTTGCGTCGCAACAACACGCTGTGGGCGTCGTGGGCATTCGTCGGGCCGGAACATCGGGCGTACTTCGGCGGCGACACCGGCTACACCAAGAGCTTTGCCCAGATCGGCGCCGACCACGGGCCGTTCGACCTGACCCTGATGCCCATCGGCGCCTACAACACCGCGTGGCCAGACATCCACATGAACCCCGAAGAGGCCGTCCGGGCGCATTTGGAGGTCACCGATTCAGGCTCGGGGCTGTTGGTGCCGATCCATTGGGGCACGTTCCGGCTGGCACCGCATCCGTGGGCGGAGCCGGTCGAGCGGCTGCTCAAAGCCGCGGACCCGGTGCAGGTCGAGGTGGCGGTGCCGGTACCCGGCCAACGAATTGATCCGGCTGGGCCGTTGCCGTTCGACCCGTGGTGGCGGCGGCTCTGATCGCCGGTGTCCCCGGGTCGCTTGCACCGCACGGCCCGCCGCGGCGCGCATCGTCGCCGGATAGAGTTGGCGGCCATGACCAAACCCGCGGCGACGGCCGCAGTCGTGGTGATGCTGCTGGCGCTGGTCGGATGTGGGCCCAGGCAGCCGGCATCCAGCCCGACGTCGCCTGTGTCCCAAACCCCGCCCAACGAGGTGTCGAGCCTACAGATTCCCGCCGCCCGCATCGACTATGCCATGTCAAAGGTTGACGGCCTGGTCAACGAGCTGATGAAAGATACCGGCATACCGGGCATGGCGGTGGCCATTGTCCGCGGCGGAAACACGGTGTACGCCAAAGGCTTCGGTATCAGGGACGTCAGCAGGGGTGACGGTCCGGACAACCGGGTGGACGCCGACACCGTCTTCCAGCTGGCATCGGTGTCGAAATCGGTCGGTGCCACCGTGGTGGCGCATGAGGTCAGCGCCAACGTCGTCACCTGGGACACACCCGTGGCGTCGAAGCTGCCGTGGTTCGCGCTCAACGACACCTACGTCACCGGCCATGTGACCATCGGCGATCTGTACGCTCATCGCTCCGGGCTGCCCGACCACGCCGGCGACGCGCTGGAGGATCTCGGCTATGACCGTCAGCAGGTGCTGCGGCGGCTGAGGCTGCTGCCGCTGGCACCGTTTCGAATCAGCTACGCCTACACCAACTTTGGGGTGACCGCCGCCGCCAGCGCGGTGGCGGCGGCGGCCGGCAAGTCTTGGGAGGACTTGTCCGACGAGGTGCTCTACCGCCCGCTGGGTATGGCCTCCACGAGTTCACGATTCGCTGATTTCCTGGCCAGGCCCAACCATGCGGTCAACCACATCAGGGTCGGCGACAAATGGGTGGCGCGCTTCCAACGTGACCCCGACGCCCAGACGCCCGCGGGCGGAGTGAGCTCGTCGATCAACGACATGGCACGCTGGCTGACCATGGTGCTGGCCAATGGGGTTTACCACGGCCAGCGGATCGCCTCGCCGGAGGCGCTGCTGCCGGCGATTACCCCGCAGGTCATCTCCGCGGCCGCACGGTCGCCGAAGGCACGCGCCGGCTTCTATGGTTACGGGTTCAACGTCTCGGTGAACGCGGCCGGCCGCACCCAGTACGGCCATTCCGGCGGTTTCGCGATGGGGGCCGCGACCAACTTCGCGGTCTTGCCCTCCGAAGACATCGGCATCATCGCGTTGACCAATGCCGCGCCGTACGGTGCGCCGGAGACGCTGACTGCGCAATTCCTGGATCTGCTGCAATACGGCCAAGTGCGCGAGGACTGGGCCAGCCTGTACCGCCAGCAGTTGGCCCCATTGAACGACGCGCAGGGCTCGCTGGTCGGTAAGCCGCCGCCGGTCAGCCCCCTGCCGGCCAGACCGCTCGGCGACTACGTCGGCGTCTATGCGAACGACTATTGGGGTCCGGCCACGGTGACCGAACACGACGGCCGGCTGCAACTGTCGCTGGGGCCCAAGAACCAATTGTTCGATTTGACGCACTGGGACGGCGACACCTTCACCTTCACGTTGTCCACCGAAAACGCCCCACCCGGTACGATTTCCACGGCAACCTTCGCCGGCAACACGCTCAACCTGGAATACTTCGACGCCGACAAGCTGGGAACGTTCACCCGATGATGGCGGCCACCGGCTTGACCGATGCCGAAGTGGCACAACGGGTGGCCGACGGCAAAAGCAACGACGTTCCGGAACGAGTCACCCGCAGCATCGCGCAGATCGTCCGGGCCAACGTGTTCACCCGGATCAACGCGATCCTGGGCGTACTGCTGCTCATCGTCTTGTCGACCGGTTCGCTGATCAACGGACTGTTTGGCTTGCTCATCATCGCCAACAGTGTCATCGGCATGGTCCAAGAGATCCGGGCCAAGCAGACGCTGGACAAGTTGGCGATCGTGGGGCAGGCAAAACCCTTGGTGCGCAGGCAATCCGGAACTCGCACGCTGCCTCCTCACGAGGTGGTGCTCGACGACATCATCGAGCTTGGCCCCGGAGATCAGGTTGTCGTCGACGGCGAAGTCCTCGAGCAGGAGAACCTCGAGGTCGACGAGTCCCTGCTGACCGGTGAGGCAGATCCGATCGCCAAAAAAGCCGGCGATGCGGTGATGTCGGGAAGCTTCGTCGTCGCCGGGACCGGCGCGTACCGCGCCAGCAAAGTGGGCCGCGAGGCGTACGCGGCCAAGCTGGCCGCCGAGGCCAGCAAGTTCACTCTGGTCAAATCCGAGCTGCGCAACGGCATTAACCGGATTCTGCAGTTCATCACCTACCTGCTGATACCGGCCGGCTTGCTGACGATTTACACCCAGCTGTTCACCACGCACGCCGGGTGGCAGGAGTCCCTGCTGCGAATGGTGGGTGCGCTGGTGCCGATGGTCCCCGAGGGTTTGGTATTGATGACCTCGATCGCGTTCGCGGTCGGCGTCGTGCGGCTGGGGCAACGACGATGCCTGGTGCAGGAGTTGCCCGCCATCGAGGGACTGGCCCGGGTGGACGTGGTCTGTGCCGACAAGACCGGCACGTTGACCGAGAGCGGCCTGCGGGTCGCCGGCGTCGAAGAACTCGACGCCACGGATCGACCGGAGACCATTGGGGACGTGCTGGCCGCGCTGGCCGGCGCCGACGCACGCCCGAATGCCAGCATGCAAGCGATCGCGGAGGCCTATCCCTCCCCCCCGGGCTGGATTCCCACCGCGACGGCGCCGTTCAAGTCGGCAACCAAGTGGAGCGGCGTGTCCTATCGTGACCACGGTAACTGGGCGATCGGTGCGCCCGACGTGCTGCTCGATCCGGCATCGGCGGCCGCCGAACGGGCCGAGCGGATCGGGGCACACGGATTGCGGGTGCTGTTGTTGGGTGCCGGTGATGTGGCCGTGGACCATCCCGACGCGCCGGGCAAGGTCACCCCGATCGCGCTGGTCGTGCTGGAGCAGAAGGTGCGACCCGATGCCCGTGACACACTGGATTTCTTTGCCGCCCAGAATGTGTCGGTCAAGGTGATCTCCGGCGACAATGCGGTGTCGGTCGGTGCGGTGGCCGGCACCCTCGGCCTGCGCGGCGAGGCGGTAGATGCGCGTCGACTGCCGGCGGAGCCGGCCGAACTGGCCGACACGCTGGATTCGTACACCGTCTTTGGCAGGGTGCGGCCCGATCAGAAACGCGCGATGGTCCATGCCCTGCAGTCGCATGGGCACACGGTGGCGATGACCGGCGACGGGGTGAACGACGTGCTGGCTCTCAAGGATGCCGACATCGGTGTGGCGATGGGCTCGGGCAGCCCGGCGTCGCGCGCGGTTGCACAGATCGTGCTGCTGGACAACAGGTTTGCCACGTTGCCGCATGTGGTCGGCGAGGGTCGCCGGGTGATCGGCAACATCGAGCGGGTCGCCAACCTGTTTCTGACCAAGACGGTGTACTCGGTGCTGCTGGCGGTGCTGGTGGGTGTCGAGTGCCTGATCGCCACACCGATGGGGCGGGACCCCTTGCTGTTTCCGTTCCAGCCGATCCACGTCACCATCGCGGCCTGGTTCACCATCGGAATCCCAGCGTTCATTTTGTCGTTGGCCCCCAACAACGAGCGAGCCTATCCGGGTTTCGTCCGACGAGTCATGACGTATGCGCTGCCGTCCGGACTGGTCGTCGGCGTCGCGACTTTTGTGTCGTACCTGGCGGCGTATCAGGGCCGGCACGCCTCGTGGCAGCAGCAGGACCAAGCGTCCACCGCGGCGCTGATCTCCTTGTTGGTGACCGCGCTCTGGGTGCTGGTGGTGGTGGCGCGCCCCTACCAATGGTGGCGGGTGGCGCTGGTGGTCGCCTCGGGGCTGGCTTACGTGGTGATCTTCAGCCTCCCGCTGGCGCGGGAGAAGTTCCTGCTCGACGTGTCGAATCTGGCGACGACGTCGATCGCGCTGGGGATCGGCCTGGTGGGTGCCGCGGCCATCGAGGCCATGTGGTGGATCCGGGCCGGGATACTCGGCGTCAAACCGCAGGTGTGGCGTTAACGACGTAGTTTCATGTCCCGGATGCGGCGCCAGTGAGGACCCCGATGGCGCCAGCGTGCCGTAAGGGCTCGGTCCGGCCGGGGAGCCCGCGACAAGTAGGGTTCCCGACAGATGCTGAGGATCCCCCGGGGAAGGGTTGAACATGGGAATTCTGGACAAGGCAAGAGACCCGCGGTCACGCATCGTCGACAAGGTCGAGACGGTGATCACCCTGGCGGGTGGGTGCGTCGACGCCCAGGGCAGCTGTTGCGGCAGCACCGTGCCGGAGCAGGCCACGAAGGTCGTCGCCGCCGGCGACCAGCGGGACTGAGCAGATGGCGAAGCTGTCCGGATCCATCGACGTACCGCTGCCGCCGGAGCAAGCCTGGACGCATGCCTCCGATCTGACCCGCTACCGGGAATGGCTGACGATCCACAAGGTGTGGCGCAGCAAGTTGCCCGACGTCTTGGAAAAGGGCACGGTCGTCGAATCGTACGTCGAGGTCAAGGGCATGCCCAACCGGATCAGGTGGACCATCGTGCGGTACCGGCCGCCGGAAGGCATGACGCTCGACGGCGACGGCGTCGGCGGTGTCAAGGTCAAGCTAATCGCCAAGGTCGCACCAAAAGGTGACGGCTCGGTCGTCAGCTTCGACGTACACCTGGGCGGGCCAGCGCTGTTCGGGCCCCTCGGCATGATCGTCGCCGCCGCACTGCGGACTGACATCCGCGAATCGCTGCAGAATTTCGTCAGGGTGTTCGCGCCGGCCCGGCACCGATGAGTTCCCGGCGCGTGAGCGGTCGGTATCGGTGAACCCCGATCCGGGGCCGATACCCACAAGGAGGTCATGGTGCCAACCCGTACCGGTGCGCCACTGGGCGCCCCCTGCTGGATCGACCTGACCACGTCGGACGTCGACCGCGCCCACGATTTCTACGGCACGATATTCGGCTGGACGTTCGAGTCGGCGGGACCCGACTACGGCGGATACGTCAACGCCGCCAAGGATGGCCGCCCCGTCGCCGGTCTGATGGCCAACAATCCGGAGTGGCAGTCGCCGGACTGCTGGACCACCTACTTCCACACCGCCGACGTCGACGCGACCGTGGCCACGTTGACCGCCGCGGGCGGGACGGTCTGCTTGGCTCCCATGGAGGTACCCGCCAAGGGCTTCATGGCCCTGGCGGTCGATCCGTCGGGCGCACCGTTCGGTTTGTGGCAGCCGCTGCAGCACCGCGGCTTCGAGGTGATCGGCGAGGCCGGCGTGCCCGTCTGGCATCAGCTGACGACACGTGACTACCGCGCTGCCATAGACTTCTATCCCCAGGTCCTTGGGTGGCAGCTGGCGCAGATCTCTGATACAGACGAATTCCGTTACAGCACCGGGTCGTTCGGCGATCAGCAGTTGCTCGGTGTGATGGACGGCCACGACATCCTGCCCGACGATGTCCCGTCGCACTGGTGCATCTTCTTTGGCGCCCGAGATGTCGACCAGACGCTGCGGCTGATCACCGACAACGGTGGCGGTGTGCTGCGGCCCGCCGAGGACACCCCGTACGGGCGCCTAGCCGCGGCGACCGACCCGACGGGAGTCGTCTTCAACCTGTCATCGCTGTCCAGCTAGCCCCAGCTAGCCCACAGCTAGCCCGGGCTAGCTGATGGGCTAGCTGCGTGTCATCCGGGCCTGACGCTCGGTCGCGCGGGCCCGAGTCGGCTACTGTCGCAACCATGACCCGCCGCCTGCGCCCCGGTTGGCTGGTGGCGTTGTTCGCCGCGACGGTCTCGGTCAGCGCGTGGCTGCCGTGGCTGGCGACGACGGTCAACGGCGGGGGCTGGGCCAACGCGATCGGGGGCAGCCACGGCAGCCTGGAACTTCCGCGGGGGTTCGGCGCGGGCCAGCTCATCGCCCTGCTGGCCTCGGCGCTGCTGGTCGCTGGGGCGATGGTGGCCCGGGGCCTGTCGGCGCGGATGGCCTCGGTTGCGGCGCTGCTCATTTCGCTGCTGATCGTGGCGCTCACGGTGTTGTACTACAAGCGCAACGTCAACCCGCCGGTGTCGGCCGAATACGGGCTCTACCTCGGTGCGGCCAGCGCGGTGCTTGCGGTGGCGTGCTCGATCTGGGCGGTGGTCGCGGCCGCGTTCGGCCATCCGTCCAAACGCTGAAGCCCTCAGTCCGACGGGAACTCGTGTTGTCCCGACGCGGAGCTGTCGCCGGGCTCGTTGACGCCGTACACGAACGGCGCGAACACGACTTCGCGGCCATCGGGGTCGCGATAGGTGACGGCGCCGGTCGCTTCCCAGTACGGGTGTTGCGCTACCCGTTCGATGGCCGCTTCGTCAAGACGCGCCATCGCCGCTTGCTGGACCTGTTTGTCCGGAAAGTACAGGCACAGTTGCTCATGCTGGTCCACCGCGACGTCGTCGACCGCTTCCACGATTTCCAGCGTCAGGTTCCAGCTGGGCAGGCCGAATATCACACCGTTGCTGCCATAGCTGCCCTCGAACGTCTCGTACAGCGGCAGCCCCACCAGCTCACGGTAAAACCGCACCGTTTCAGCGAAGTTCGATGACCGGCGAGCGAAGCGGATGGCACCGATCGGCGCCAAATGCGGGGGCCAGTGCGTAGTCCGGCGCGCCGAGCCCGGGTACACGGTCACAGCCCGATCGCGCTGGCCGGCGACTCCGCGGTTTGCCAGCGGCGCAACTGCGCACCGGGCACCCACGTCGAATGTGTGCCGCTGGAGATGCGTTCCGGCAGAGCAAGTTTGCACACTGGGCCGTCGCCGACCCGGGCCGCATCGAAGACCAGGCAGTACGAGGCGTCGGCAGCCATGTCGGTGGTGAGGGTGACCAGGTAGCCGTCGTCCTCGGCGGTGCCGCCCACCCGAGGCGCCATCGCGGTCTCGCTGCCATAGACGCCATCCCCGAACCGGTAGTGCTCGTGGTCGCCGGTGAGTAGATCGTGTTTCACCAGTCCGTCGAACAGGAACCAGCCCGGTCTGCCGGTTGCGGCGTAGGTGTAGCGGTAGCGTCTGGCCGCGTAATCGGCGTTGATGGTCCCGAACTCGGTGATGGACTCCGACAGTCGCTCTTCGGACACGGCACCGGTGACCAGGTTGAGCCGCCAGCGGTGCAGCCGGGTCTGCAACCGGTCCAGCGCCAGGAAGCGAAACAGCTTCTCCCACTTGGTTCCACCGGCGTCAAGCGGTTGCGGATCGCCTTCGAAGAAGCCGTCAAGCACGATCTCGTCGCCTTCCTCGTAGGCGTTGGTGAAGTGCAGCACGAACGTCGGATCGGCTTCGAACCAGCGAACGTCGTGGCCCCGGCGGGGCACGACCGCGAACCGAGAGGGAATGTCGGGATAGAAGCGCGGCAGGTGGATGTTGCGCTCGAGCAGCCTGGGGTCCCAGAACAACGGAAAATCATTGAGTATGACGTAGTTTTCGGTGAACGCCATGTCATGCGGCAGTCGAGGTCCGGGGAGTGGAACGTCGACGTAGTGTGCCAGCTCGTTGCTTTGATCGACGATGCCGTAGCGCATGTACGGTTCTTGCTTGCTGTAGCTGAAGAACAGCAGCTCGCCAGTCGTGTTGTCCACCTTGGGATGTGCGGACACGCCCCAGTCGGACGGAAACCGCCCGTTCCAGGTCTCTTTGCCGAGTGTGTTCGCGGAATACGGATCGACCCGGTACAGATCGCCACACTGATAGAAGCTGGTGAGCGCGATGCCCCGGTGGACGATGACGTCGGTGCTCGACGCGTCCTTCATCAGAGTCCGAGCGCCCCAGCCGTTCTCGCGCTTGGCAAATTGCACCGGCTCGGCCAGCCCCGGCCACAGCGGCCCGCCCGCCTCGTTCTCCGCCAGGAAGCCCTCGGTTTGGATGAAGCGGTTGCGGTAGCAGGCCGTGCCGTCGCGGAAGCCAACCACGTGCAGCATGCCGTCGCCGTCGAACGGGTGGTAGGTCTGAAACGCCGGGTGCAGCGGGTTCTCGGTGTTGCGCAGGTAGATGCCGTCGAGGTCGCCGGGGATCTCGCCGTCCACGGCGGTCAGGTCGTCGGCGTCCCACTCCGTCGTCTGCGGTCGCCACGGACCGGTGCGGTAGGGATGATCGTCGTCTTCGGGCAGGGTCGACAGGTACTTGGCGACGATCTTCACGTCCATGTCAGGAACCTCGGGTAGTGCCGACAACGAAACTGACCGTGGTGGCGGTGCTGCCGCCGAAATTCAGCGTGGCGAACGTTTTCGCCCCCGCGACCTGATAGCCGCCGGCCGTCCCGCTGACCTGCTTGGCCGCGTCCAGCACCATCCGCACCCCGGAGGCACCGACCGGGTGTCCGCCGCCGATCAGTCCTCCGCTGGGATTGATGGGCAGCCGCCCGCCGATCTCGATCTCACCGTTTTCGATGGCCTTCCACGATTCGCCCGGACCGGTCAGTCCGATGTGGTCGATGGCCAGGTACTCGCTGGGGGTGAAGCAGTCGTGCACCTCGACGCCGTCGAGGTCGTCGAGGTTTACCCGCGCGCGGCGCAGCGCGTCCAGGACCGCGGCGCGCAGATGGGGCAGCAGGTAGGGGTCCTCGGCGGCGCGGTCCAGCTTCTGCTGCAGACCCAACCCGACGGTGCGATGTCCCCAACCGTCGATGCGACCGATCGGGCGCGCATCGGGGTGATCGCGCAGATAGCGATCGCTGACCAGGACCAATCCCGCTCCACCGTCGGTCATCTGGCTGCAGTCGAACCGTCGCAGCCGGCCTTCGGTGATCGGGTTGGTGGCGTCGGCGGCGGTGATCGGGTCGGGGATCGTCCAGCCGCGGGTCTGGGCGTTGGGGTTGCGGCGCGCGTTGGCGAAGTTGAGCTGGGCGATCGCCCGCAGGTGCGTGTCGTCCAAACCGTAGCGCCGGTCGTATTCGTCGGCGACGCGCGCGAACATCGACGGCCACAGGTAACGCGCCCCGGCCCCCTCATGCCCGGTCCAGGCGGCCGCGCCCAGATGCTGGGCGGCGGTGTCACCGGGCACGGTCTTTTCCAGCTCGATGCCGACGACGAGCGCGGTGTCGTAGGCGCCCGACCGCAGGTCGGCCATCGCCGCCAGGGTGGCCACGCTGCCCGACGCGCACGCGGCCTCGTGCCGCGACGCCGGAGTGTTCCACAGGTCGGCGCACACCGTGGCCGGCATCGCCCCCAGCTGTCCCTGCTGGGCGAACATCTCGCCGAAGGCGTTCGCGACGTGGACGACGCCGATCGCGGCGGCGTCCACCCGGGCGGAGGTGAGCGTGCCGTCGACGACCTCGGCGGTCAACGCGGCGAAGTCGCGGTTCTCCTTCGTCAGGTTGCGAGCGAAGTCGCTCTGGTAGCCGCCGAGAATCCACACGCCCGTCGAAGCGTCCATACGCGGCACGGTACTCCTGCTCGGCGGGCCCGATTCACTGTTGCCGGTTGGTCGTCGGTCCGTCGGTGGGCGGCGGTTGCTGTATCACCACCACGGTGGGCTTGCGTTTGGGTTGGTCTTCGTTTTCTGGGGTAGCACCGCTGGCGCCGCTGCCCGCACTGCCGATGCCGCGTCCGGCCAAACTCGCCAGGGCCATGCCGCTCAGCAAGCCCGCCGGCGCTCCTCCCAGGTCCGACGGGACGGTGCCGGGGCTGGCGCTGGGCAGGGCCGCGACGGCCAGCCTGATCTCGGGGGCGGCCATGGTCCAGCTGTGTGGCACCGACAGGGCCCCGACCAGTGACGCCCGGCCGATGCCCGCCGACGCGGCGGCGCCCCCGCCGGTGCTCAGGTCTGCCGCAAACACACCGCCTCCGGCGCCCACGGCGGCACCCTGACTCGGTTCCACCGCCTGGCTACCAGCACCATGCCCGAAGAAGTACCACGGCCTGGTGGTGTTCACCACCGCCAGGCTCAGATTGGCGGTCGCGGCGACCGCGATGTAGGCGGCCAAGATGTCCAAATCCCCGATGGGGGTGGGGATTACTATGCTGGCGGCGCTGCCCAGGTCTGAAACTTCCGACGGGAGCGAAGCAGCGGATGCGGGCGAGGCGAGGGATTGCAGGGCTCTGGGGGCAATGGACGTTAACTGCCCCAGGGTCGCCTGCGCGCTCGTTTCAGCGCTCGTGCCGGTAGCTGCCGCGACCGCCGCGGCTTGGGCCGCCGGCCCCGCAGGATCGGAGATCTGCGACGGTGGGGTGAACGGGGTCAGCAGCGACGCGGCCGCGGATGCCCCCGCGTAGCCGTACATGGCGGTGGCGTCCTGCGCCCGCATCTCGGCGTATTCGGCGTGGGCGGCCTCGATCGCCGGGGTGTATTGCCCCAGAGTGTTCGCGGCGGCCAGCGCCAGCACCCGGCTACGGTTGGCCGCGATCAGCGGCGGTGGCACCGTCATCGCAAACGCCGTCTCAAACGCGGTCGCGGCCTTCCTGGCCTGATTGGCCGCCTGCTCCGCCTGCACCGCCGCTGACCTCAGCCATGCCGCATAGGGCGCGGCCGCGGCCGCCATCGACGCCGACGCGGGACCCAGCCACGACTCGACGGCCAGCCCCGCGACCACCGTCCCGTATGAGACGGCCGCCGAATCCAACACGGCGGCCAGCCCATCCCAGGCGGTCGCGGCGGCCAGCATCGATTCCGACCCTGGGCCCGCGTACATTCGGCCCGAATTTATCTCCGGTGGCAATGCCCCGAAGTCCATTGCTGCACCTTCCTTACCCGGCCGCGATCACATTGGCGGCCTCGGTGGCCTCATAGCAGCCGGTGCTGGCCGCCAAAGTGGCCACGAACAGCTCGTGAATCGCCGTGGCTTGCGCACTCATCGCCTGATACATCTGGGCATGCGCGGCAAACTGCGCCGCCGTCAGCGCCGAGACCTCATCGGCGGCCGCGGGAGTCACACCGGTCGTGGGGGCAAGCGCGGCCGCACCGTGCGCGCTGACCGCCGAACCGATCTGCTGTAGCTTCCCGGCGGCCGCCGCCAAACTCTCCGGCCGGGTGACCACGAACGACATCACGTTCTCCTAACTCCAGTCGTCCCCGCTGATCGGGCGACACTTCCCGCCGATGCACCGAAGCGCCTGTCCTATAAGGGAATTCAACGTTCCGCCATCTTGAGGAATCCGAGCAGGAAGGCACTCCTTCTTGCAGGGTACTTTGTCGGTTGCCAAACCGGCCCGGATTGGCGCCGATCCATATCGGAGAACTATGTAATCTGCCTCGGCGGGTCTGCGCTGCGGGGTGATCCCCGGTTGCGCGCCAGCGCCGGCACGTGGTCAACGCCGGCCCGCTCGGTGATCACCGGCGGGGCCCGTGGCTAACGGGGTGTGCTGCCAGCCTTGCTGAGGTCTGGCCTGGCCCGGCCGCGTTCGTCTCGGGATCGGCACTGCTGGAGCGGGATTCAACGCTTCGATCTCGCACGAGGATTGCCGCGCCCCGCGCCGAAGCGGATTGGTACAGCCGCGGCTAGGGAAGCGGTCGGGCCGGGGGCGCGGACGGGGCTGGCGGCGCTGACAGCCCCGACGGCGGCGGAAGCGTGGTGAGCGGGGTCGGGGAAAGGCTGCTCGACGCCGAGGACGCCGGGGTCGTTGTGTCGGTGCTGTCGGTCGCCGTCAAGACGCCGCTCGGACCGGAGCCGGCCACGCGGCCGTTGCGATGGTCATGCCGCTTTGGGCCAGCAGACCGTATTGCGCAATTCGGCGAATTGTCATGGTCAGTCCTTACTGCTGGTTGTGGTCAGAGCGTGTGGGCGGCTGAGCTCCCGGCAGGTCGCGGATCGTCCCAATGACGATCGTTCGCTTCTGACTTCGCCGGTTCCGGTCCGCGTTAGCGCGGTACTGGCCATACCATCCGCACTCGTGCCTGCACGGGCCGAATCGAGAGCAGACGTGCGGCGTGCCCACGATCGGAAGTCCGTTGCGTCACCTCCTCCACCCTGCACCGCAGCTGCCGGCCTTGAGAGCGCCCCCGAAAAAGTTAGGGGGAACTCGACGCGAGGATGTCACGACGCTTTCACACACGGGGAGTTTTTCGCCCCTCAGCAAAGCTACTCTCACCCATAAACACGGCCGGTTTCGTCGTCGTCGGGGCCCCGTATCGTGGTCGGCATGGTTCGCCGCGGGCAGCAGGGGCAACAGAAGTTGCGCAAGGCGCGCCGTGACGTGGCTGAGTAGTTGGAATCCGCCGAGGGAGCATATCGGCCAGACCGACGAAATTGCCTGGCGAGGCAGTGGGAGACCGCTGGGGACGATTCCAACACTCTGCGGGTGCAAAACCTGATCTGGTATCGACAGGGTCGACTGATCGATTTTGTTATTAAGCTGCAAGTACTTACCTCCGAGGGTTGGGAGACGGTCGAATACGTCGACTGTTGCCACGGCAGCTGCCACCACCACCCATATAACGGAATGACACGCGCCATCGTGCGGCTCGATGTCGTTGACGACGTGCAGAATGCATACCAGGTGGCACAGCCACTGATTTACGAACGTTTGCGTATCATCCGTGGATGAGGAGCGTGAGCACATAAATGAGCGATGACCGACTCGATGCGTTCCGCCGTGAAGTCGATTAGAACCTGGCATGTGGCGCGCTGGCGGGCGTGGAGTTGCCCGTCACGAGTGATGACGGCGGCTTCCCGGTAGTTGTAGCGATGGAGGATGAACGGTTCTCGGTGTTGCTCGGCAGGTTGCGTGCCGTGGGTGGCTTCGCAAACCTCTTTGTGAAGGGCGATGGACGTGTTCGGACCGCTTCGGTGATCGGCGAAAGCTGCGCGATCCCTGCGCCTGATGACAAAATGGTGGGCTCTGATAGCCCGGGCGCTAATGCCACCGTGGGAATGTTCTTCGACTACCTTGAGCGTCAACCGAACGGCGTCGCGGTATCCGCCGCGGTGGGCCATCCAGCTTGTGCGCGCGACGCAAAAACCGTGGAATTCGCTACCGTCTGACGCGGTCCCGAATCTCACAAATGGGGAAGCGGCCCAGCGATTTCCAGTGGGGCGCCATTCGGGGTTGGGGTCTACTTGGTCGTCGATGAGGTCGCGTCGGTGCACCTGGGCGATCTCGGCGCGCCTGAATCCGGCTTCACCGGCCAGCCTCAACATGATCTCGGTTCGCCGGTGGGCCTTGGCCAGCGCGGTTTGCCATGCCTGGTCCCTGGCCGGGGGGCCTCGGGCATCCGGACTTTCGGCAGCGCGTCCGTGATGCACCCGGGGTCCGTTCGGTCTCATACATCCACAGGAAAAAGCGGCGCAACGTGCTGCGGTAGCTGTGGCGGCCATCGGGTGACCAATGTTGTTGTCTGCCAAACCAGTTCACCAGGTTTTCGGCGGTGACTTCGCTCGGCGGGCAATTCGGGCCGCGCGCGGCCAGGCGCAAATCCCCTTCCGGAGCCGGATGGTGGCTGGCCGCTGCCCGCCGGCGGCCGGCGTTAGTAGGTAGTCATCGATGTCACGCTCCCAAGCGTCGGGAGCCCGAGCGCTTGGCGGCGGGCCTGGCGGTTTCGGCCGCATCCTGTCGATCAGGACGCGGTCAACGACCGCCAGGGGGCCAACCGCGAGCGTGACCTCGTTGTCGTCGGTCAGCGTGAAGATGTTGCCGCGCCGGACCAGACGTAATCCGATCCGCTTTGCCCGGGCCCGTGCGTCCGGACGCGATTGAGCATGTTCATCGCAGACCGTCCGCTCGTTTCGGCCGCATTGAGCAGCGCAGCTGCGATCTTGCGGGCTTGGGCGCTGGTGAGTGGGCCGCCGTCGTCGCCCCAGACGCCGATGCGGCGTGCCGGAGGTTGTGTTGCCAGCCGCCTGACGGTGGGCATGGTGGCTCCATTTCGTCCGGAGCACGAAAACCTAGCGACCAAGGGTCGCTAGCTGTGCAAATATTGCGCGGATTGGCATCTGCGCAGGTCAGATAGTGCCCCCGGCAGGATTCGAACCTGCGACACCGGCTTTAGGAGAGCCGTGCTCTATCCCCTGAGCTACGAGGGCGGGGGACGTCGTCGAATACCTGACCACAACCTCGGCAAGGAGCGATTTCATCGGTGTTCTGGGCGTCTGGGTGCCGTTCTCGGCGCTGCCACGGCGCTTGTCGCGGCGTCGCGGGGTCGGCGGGTGTGAGTGTAGCGGGCATCGCTGTGGCCCCGCGACGCTTGGGCGTGCATGGCCGGCGTGGATAGCGTGGATGGCGCTCGTCGAGCCGGCCGCTCACGGCAGGGTGAGCTCGTCGAGCCTGAAGTCCAGCGCGAGCGGCTCAGCGGTCCGTACCCGGTCACCGACCAGAGCTCCAACCCGCTGATACGTCCCTTCGCGGAGCACGTGGGCGAGGAATCGCTCGTCCGTGTCGGCGTCAAGATCGACGATCCAGTAGTGCTCGATGCCGGCCTTCGCGTACTCGTAGGGCTTCATTACCCGGTCGGTTCGACGCGAACCAGGCGACACGATCTCGATGACCAGAACGACATCCGACGCGTCCACTCGCACCGGATTGCGCTCCACCACGCCGCGGTTCACCACAACCAGGTCGGGGTCACGCACCGTGGGCGGGAAGCGCGCCTCGACGGTGATCTCGACCTCTTGCAGCACGACTAGCGAGGCAGGGCGCCATTCGTCAAGCAGCCGGGTGAGATTCTTCGACACGATTTGGTGAAGCGGACGTGGCCGCGGTGTGATGACGATGCCCCCCTCGACAAGTTCCCAGCGACGCGTCTCGTCCAGTTCGAGCGCGTCCCACTCTTCGAGCGTCACCAGGCCACGCGGAAATTCGGCCAGTCCTGCCACCGGACACCTCCATATCCTCTTTTGCCAGCAGGTTACGCCTGCTTGCGGCTCCGCTCGCGATGAAGCATCCCAGCAGCCACCGACAACGACGCGACACCACTGATGCGGCGCAATCGCCGCACGGACGGATGTTGATCGATGGTCACGACGCGGCCGCGCGGCTGCGTCGCGCGTTGGACCGGGCGCCGGCCGTGTTGCTCACCCGACCTCGTCAGGTCGGGAAGACCACCCTGAGCCGGCTGGTAAGCAGGTCCACCCCCGAATGCACGATTGACGCCGAGAATCCGGTTCACGCCGCGCGGCTGGCCGACGCGATGTTGGCCCTGTCCGGCCTGAGCGGGTTGATCACGATCGATGAGGCACAGCGGATACCAGGTCTGTTTCCGGTTGTACGGGTGCTCGTCGACCGGCCGGGCATGCCCGCTCCGTCAGTGATTGGCGCGGACCTTCGTCCGGTTGTAGACGCTCCATACCGGTGATCGCGCGTGGCCCGTATCATCCGAACGGATTCCGCACGCGAACACCTTCGATGAGCTGGCCATCGTTGAGGCCCTCCGACCAAAGGATCTCGCAGTGCAGCTCGGCGGCGCTGCGCACGATCATCGCATCCCAGAACGACAGCTGATGCCGGCTGGACAACGAGGCCGCCGCCACGACATCGTCTGCCAGTGGCGAATGGACGCGCCACCGGGACAGGCTGCGCAGTCGATCGACCGCTGCTTCCGGCGTGAGCGGAGCAGCGACCTTGTGGGTGGCATTGACGAAGAACTCTTGCAGCACCTGCACGCTCAGCGCACCACGTCGCTCGCTCCAGAGTCGGCCCACGAGGTCGGCAGCACGATCATGACGCGGCCCTGCCGTCGTGTCGTAGGCGTACAGCAGCACATTCGTGTCTACGAACTCCATGGTCAGCGTTCGTGGACCTGGTCGCGTGGCCAGGTGATTTCGCCGACGCGCAGGCCAACGCCGTGTTGCATGAGGCGGCATTCCTGCGCCGCCACGTCGTCGTAGTCGCGGCCGTCGCCGACCAGCTGTTCCAGCAGCCGGGCGACCAACCCGGACACGGATGTATCACGCTGCGCTGCAAGGACCTTCGCGCGCCGGACGAGTTCCTCCGGCATCGACAACGTGATGTTCTTCGTTGCCATGCGAATCGGTGTAACACTGAATCACAGCACAATGCCGAATCGGTCAGCGCAACCGCGCGATCACGTTGGCGAAGTTGTCGACGTGGCTGTCCTGCACGGTGAAGGACGTCACCCCGTACCGTTCGCGATAGCCGGACAGCGTGTCGGCCATTTCGCGGGGCGATCCGCTGAGCACGGAGTGCATGGCCAGCAGTTCCTCGTCGGACGCCGTGGGAGCATACCTGCGGGTCAACGAGAAGTCGGGGATGCGTTCGCCTGGGGCCGGCACCGCGGTGATCGCCAGGTTTAGCTCGAGCGAGCCGAACCGGTCACCGGCGGCATGGCGGACGAACTCGACGCGTTCGGCCAACGGGTCCTCGACGTCGCGCACCTTAGCGCCGGTCAGCCCGACGATGTCGGCGCGCCGGGCGGCCAGGGTCATCACCCGGTCGCCGCTGCCCGCGATCAGCAGCGGAACGGCGGGGTGGCGGCCGGTGAGATAAACCGCCACGTGCTCCAGGTGGTCGACGCGAGCGCCGGCACTGGGAAACGGCAGCTCGGCGGCCTCGAATTCTTCTCGGGCGTAGCCGGTTCCCAGGCCCACCTCCACGCGGCCGTCGCTGAGCAGGTCCAGCGCTTCGATGTCTCGGCTCAACAGCGCCGGCTGGTAGAAGCCGGCATTGAGTACATACATGGCGAGCCGGATTTTGGTGGTGACCATGGCAACGGCGGTCAGCGTCGGAAACGGCGCCGCCGCGCCGAGGTGGTCGGGCACACAGAGGACGTCGAACCCGAGATCTTCTGCTCGCTTTGCCTTCTTCTGCAGCGCCGCACGAGATTTGATGAAGCGGACGCTGAGTCCGAACCGAAAATCCCTGGCCACCAACAACCTCCGTTCGATCGAAGGGCACTCACCGGATGCGAGCCGCGGCCACCAAGCCCCGTGCCAGAGCGGAAGCGAGTGACTTGGCACAGGCCAACACGATGACACCGGCCGAGGACAACGCGCCGGATCCCAGCGGCGCAGAAAGTCGATCCAGCGCTGCGGCAGCCCGTGGTGCACGGCGCCGTCGATGATGCGCGGAAGATATCCCGGCCGTGGCCGACCCGGGGTGACCCGGTGGTCCAGGTAAACCCAGGCCGATGATGGCCCGTCGTCGGTATGCACGGTCAGCCGGGCTCGCCGGTAGCGCACGGGCACCCCTTCGGCGCTGTCCAAGGTGGCCAGATCCCGATCGGAGATCTGCCAGAGCACGCCGTGCACCTGATCTCCGGCGAGCGGTTTGACGGTGGCCACGCCGCGCCGATTGATCAGCCAGGCGTGGTCGCGCAGCATGGCCGGCCGCGGATCGTTGGCATCGGGACAGCGCACCGCCATCTGCCGGACACACAGGTTGGATCCGTATGCGAAGTAGGGATGGCGGGGGCCCGGCATTCAGCGCGTCATCGTCGGATAGCTCGGTGCGCGGCTGCGACCCGGTGTTGACGCAAGCTCACTCCCCGCAGCCTCGGTGGACGACGACCCCGCCCATCCTGCCGTAGTCGGTGGGCGACGCGCCACGCAGGGGCTCACCGGATTCGCAGCCCGGTAAGCCTCGCAACGATCCCGCCTGCCGACGGCAGTCGCGCGGGCATCAGCTGGTCACCGTCAGAACGATCAGCGCGGCGTTGAGCAGACTGATCATCACGGCCACCACCCAGCCGACAAGAGTCGTCGCGCGATGGTTGATATCGCTGCCCATCACTGCGGGGTCGCTGGTCAGTCGGACCAGAGGAAGCACCGCGAACGGGATGCCGAACGACAGCACGACCTGCGAGAGCACTAGGGTGCGGGTAGGGTCTGCGCCCAGCGCCAGGACGGCCACGGCGGGGCACAACGTGATGAGGCGGCGCACCAGCATCGGAACCGACCAGTGCAGCAACCCCTGCATGATCATGGCGCCGGCGTAGGCGCCCACCGACGCCGACGCCAAGCCCGAGGTCAGCAATCCGATCGCGAACAGCACCGCGATCGTCGGCCCTAGGGTGTCGTGGACGGCGACGTAGGCACCGTCGATCGACGCGGCCGCCACGCGACCCTGCAGGTTGAGCGCGGCAACCAGCAGCATGGCGGCGTTGACCCCACCGGCGATCACCATCGCCAGGCCGACGTCCCAGCGGGTGACCCGCAACAGCCTCCGCCGCCGCGGCCCCGGATCGGGATGTCCGTGCCGGTCGCGCGCCAGACCCGAATGCAGATACACCGCGTGCGGCATGACGGTGGCGCCCAGGATCGCGGCGGCCAAAAGCACGCTTTCGGTTCCGTTGAACCGAGGTATCAAACCGGTGATAACCGCGTCGGGGGGAGGTGTCGCGACGTAGAAGCTGGCGGTGAACCCGACAGCGATCACCATCAGCAAACCGGTGATGACACGCTCGAACATGCGCTGGCCGCGACGGTCCCCGACGGCCAGCAAGAGGACCGAGATCACCCCGGTGACGATTCCGCCGATCGGAAGTGGCAAGCCGAACAAGATCCGCAACGCGACCGCGCCGCCGATCACTTCGGCCACATCGGTTGCCATCGCTACGATTTCGGCCTGCGCCCAGTAAGCCAGCCGGGCCGGGCGTCCCATCCGGACGCCGATGGCCTCCGGCAGTGAGCGTCCGGTCACCAGGCCGAGTTTCGCTGACAGGTACTGGACCAGGCAGGCCATGACGTTGGCCGCGACGATGACCCACAGCAGCAGGTAACCGAACTGGGTGCCGGCGCTGACGTTGGCCGCAACGTTTCCGGGGTCGACGTAGGCGATCGCGGCGACGAAGGCAGGTCCGAGGAGATACCAGCTTGTCTTGACCGAGGGTTGGATGTCCTGCGCCAACTCACCGACTTTCGATCCGCAGACCCAAGTGAGGTTATCCGAATCGCGTCGGGCCAGCCAGCGGCGGGCCACCGGGCTACACTGTCAACCATGGTTGTCACATCGGAGTTCCGGGCGCCGCAAACAGATCTCGGTACGGCACTGCGGATGGCCTGGTGGAGCTATGTCCGCCGGGTGGACATGGAAATGGAGTCTGCCGGATTTCCGGAGCGCAGCTACTCGATGAACTACGTGTTCGCGCTCTACGCCCAACCGGGGCCGATAACGATTTCGGAGATGGGGCGACTGTTCGCCATCAGTCGGCAGGCCGCCAGCAAGGTCATCGCCGAACTGCGGGACCGCGGCTACGTGCGGGCCACGACGTCGGCCACCGATCAGCGCGAGAAGGTCGTGGAACTCACCGAGAAGGCAATCGAATTCGTGACCGCACGGCTGCGCGTGGCGGGCGAAGTGGACAGCGCGATTCGTCAGCGCATCGGCGATGCCGGCCTTGACGAACTGCACCGGGGCCTGGGCCTAATCCGTGAAGTTGCCACGGGGACAGCCGATTTCGAGCCGGCAAAGCTATACCGTTCCCCCAAGCTGTGGTGATCAGGGGATGCTGCGCCCGCGGACCCGTGCGTCTGCCGTCGGGTCCGCGTGTGCCGTCCGACACGACCTGATGGGTTACGGCGCGCCGCCTCGGAAGAACCCTGACAGGTTGTTGCCGATGTTTGCGAAGCCCGACACCACACTGGCCACCGCAAACGGCAGGGCGCCTGTGTTGGCGAAGCCGGACACACCGCTGCCCAGATTGGAAAAGCCCGAGGATAGCCCACCAAAGTTCTGGTAGCCCGAGCCGCCCATCAGCCCTGCCGGGTTTGTGTTGAACCAACCCGAGAGCCCCGAACCGTTATTGCCGAAGCCTGAGTTGCTGCCTGGGCCGGAGTTGAAGAAGCCCGACGATGGCGCGGAGCTTGAGTTGAGATAGCCAGGGCCGCCGGGGAGAGCGAATCCGCCGATGGTGGTGCTGGGCAGGTGGATGCTCGGGATGGTGAGCGGGGGTGTGGTGAATGCCGCCACGCCGATTGGCGGAATGGTGAGCGGTGGGGTGCTGATGGGTGGGGTGGTGATCTGCGGCAGGGTGAAGCCGCCGACGGCGATGGGGTCGATGGTGAAGGGTGGGGTGCTGATGGGTGGGGTGGTGATCTGCGGCAGGGTGAAGCCGCCGACGGCGATGGGGTCGATGGTGAAGGGTGGGGTGCTGATGGGTGGGGTGGTGATTTGGGGCAGGGTGAAGCCGCCGACGGCGATGGGGTCGATGGTGAAGGGTGGGGTGCTGATGGGTGGGGTGGTGATCTGCGGCAGGGTGAAGCCGCCGACGGCGATGGGGTCGATGGTGAAGGGTGGGGTGCTGATGGGTGGGGTGGTGATTTGGGGCAGGGTGAAGCCGCCGACGGCGATGGGGTCGATGGTGAAGGGTGGGGTGGTGATGGGTGGGGTGGTGATTTGGGGCAGGGTGAAGCCGCCGACGGCGATGGGTCGATGGTGAAGGGTGGGGTGGTGATGGGTGGGGTGGTGATTTGGGGCAGGGTGAAGCCGCCGACGGCGATGGGGTCGATGGTGAAGGGTGGGGTGGTGATGGGTGGGGTGGTGATCTGCGGCAGGGTGAAGCCGCCGACGGCGATGGGTCGATGGTGAAGGGTGGGGTGGTGATGGGTGGGGTGGTGATCTGCGGCAGGGTGAAGCCGCCGACGGCGATGGGGTCGATGGTGAAGGGTGGGGTGCTGATGGGTGGGGTGGTGATCTGCGGCAGGGTGAAGCCGCCGACGGCGATAGGGTCGATGGTGAAGGGTGGGGTGCTGATGGGTGGGGTGGTGATCTGCGGCAGGGTGAAGCCGCCGACGGCGATGGGGTCGATGGTGAAGGGTGGGGTGCTGATGGGTGGGGTGGTGATCTGCGGCAGGGTGAAGCCGCCGACGGCGATGGGGTCGATGGTGAAGGGTGGGGTGCTGATGGGTGGGGTGGTGATCTGCGGCAGCGTGAACCCGCCGACGCCTATCGAGTTGATTGTCAGCGGCGGCGTGGTGATCTCGGGCGTGGTGATTTGGGGCAGGGTGAACCCCCCGGTACCGATCGAACCGATGGTCAGCGGCGGGGTGACGATTTCGGGCGTGGTGATCTGCGGCAGGGTGAAGCCGCCGACGCCGATCGGATCGATGGTGAACGCCGGCGTGGTGATCGCCGGGATGGTGATCTCGGGAAGGGCGAACCCCTCGGTCGCGATCGGGTCGATGTCGAACGCCGGCGTGGTGATCGTCGGGGTCGTGATCTGCGGAAGGCTGAAGCCGTCGACGTGGATGGCCGGGACGTCGATCCCGGGAATGGTGAAGGCGGGAAGAGTGAATGGGTTGACGACGATGGGGACGGTCAATTGCCATGGGTGGATCGCCAGTGCTGGCAGGTGGAGTTCGCCGAACTGGTCGCCGATGTTGAGGCTACCGTTGATCGTGCTCGTTCCGTTAGGTATCGGCTGCAGCGCTGGTATGTTGGTGGTGAAGCTTAGAGAAAAAGGTATTGACAGATTATTGATCGTTATCTGGGGTGTGTTGATAAAGTCACTCCAGCCAATAGCGGGTAACTGGAACCCGCCCACGCTTATTTGCGGAACACCTATCGGTTGAGTATGTATCGCGGGCAGGCTAAAGCCATCGAAAGTGATACCCGCGGGTATTGACGCCTGCGGAATGACCACCGAGGGAATATGCAATCGCGGCAGACTAAATCCGCCGATGGTAGTGCCCGCGGGTATCGTCAGTGACGGAATAGTCTCGGCAGGAATTTGCAATGTAGGCAAATCAAACGCACCCACCGTAATAGGCGGGATTTCGATAGACGGAATAGTCACCGAAGGGATGGCTAGCGGCGGCAAGCTAAACGCGCCCACCGTGATACCCGCGGGTATCGTCATGGCGGGAATAGTCACCGAAGGAATCGTTAGCGGCGGCAGCGCGAAGCCGCTCACGGTGATGTTGGCCGGTGTGGTGGCGGCGGGGATGTTGAGTGCGGGCAGGGTGATGCCGGGCAGGTTGAAGGCGCCGACGGTGATGTTGGCCGGTGTGGTGGCGGCGGGGATGTTCAGTGGGGGCAGGGTGATGCCGGGCAGGTTGAAGGCGCCGACGGTGATGTTGGCCGGTGGGTGGCGGCGGGGATGTTCAGTGGGGGCAGGGTGATGCCGGGCAGGTTGAAGGCGCCGACGGTGATGTTGGCCGGTGTGGTGGCGGCGGGGATGTTCAGTGGGGGCAGGGTGATGCCGGGCAGGTTGAAGGCGCGACGGTGATGTTGGCCGGTGTGGTGGCGGCGGGGATGTTCAGTGGGGCAGGGTGATGCCGGGCAGGTTGAAGGCGCCGACGGTGATGTTGGCCGGTGTGGTGGCGGCGGGGATGTTGAGTGCGGGCAGGGTGATGCCGGGCAGGTTGAAGGCGCCGACGGTGATGTTGGCCGGTGGTGGCGGCGGGGATGTTCAGTGGGGCAGGGTGATGCCGGGCAGGTTGAAGGCGCCGACGGTGATGGGCCGGTGTGGTGGCCGCGGGATGTTCAGTGGGGCAGGGTGATGCCGGGCAGGTTGAAGGCGCCGACGGTGATGTTGGCCGGTGTGGTGGCGGCGGGGATGTTGAGTGCGGGCAGGGTGATGCCGGGCAGGTTGAAGGCGCCGACGGTGATGTTGGCCGGTGTGGTGGCGGCGGGGATGTTGAGTGCGGGCAGGGTGATGCCGGGCAGGTTGAAGGCGCCGACGGTGATGTTGGCCGGCGTGGTGGCCGCGGGGATGTTGAGTGCGGGCAGGGTGATGCCGGGCAGGTTGAAGGCGCCGACGGTGATGTTGGCCGGCGTGGTGGCCGCGGGGATGTTCAGCGGCGGCAGCGTCAACCCGGGCAGGCTGAACGCGCCCACCGTGACGTTGTCGGGTGTCGAGGCGGCCGGCAGCGACAACGGGGGCAAAGTTATCGCGGGCAGACTGAATGCGGGAACAGATATCCCCGGTATTTGCAGGGGCGGTAGCGTTAAATCGGGCGTGGTGATGGCGAAACTCAGGTTGCCCTGTCCGACGCCCCGGTAGAAGACGCCATTATTCATATCGCCCGTGTTGAATAGGCCATTATTCATGTGGCCGATGTTGAAAGCCCCGGTGTTGATATTACCGGTATTGAGGAAGCCCGTGTTAACACTGCCTATGTTTAGGGCGCCGGTATTAGATGACCCCGGATTGAAATCGCCCATGTTGTAGCTGCCGACATTAAAGCTGCCGGTGTTGGCGTTTCCGACGTTCAGCATGCCGGTGTTGAACGAGCCGGCGGAAAGGAAGCCGGTGTTGGCTTGCCCCGAGTTAAAAAGGCCGGTATTGAAATTACCCGAATTTCCAATGCCAAAATTTCCGGTGCCGGTGTTGAAGAAACCGACGTTCCCGGTGCCCGAGTTGAACAAGCCGAAATTACCGACGCCGGCGTTCAGTCCGCCGATGCCGATTTGATTGTCGCCGCTAAGACCGATCCCGATGTTGTTATTGCCAATATTTGCAAAGCCGAAATTGCCAAAGCCGGCATTGGCTAACCCGGTATTGAAGCTGCCCACGTTTGCCCAGCCCAGGTTATTGCCGCCGGCATTCCCGATACCGATGTTGTTGCTGCCAAGGTTCGCTGAGCCGACGTTGGCGCTGCCGAGGTTTCCGGAGCCGAAGTTGTAGTTGCCGAGGTTCCCGCTGCCAATGTTTCCGAGGCCGTTATTGGCGTTGCCAACATTGCCGCCGCCCACATTGGCCAGCCCAAGATTGAGGGTGGTGGCCTGGGCCGCGGCGATGGCCGCGGCCGCCTCCGTGCGCACCCCGCTCCCGAGCGCACCGAGCACCCCAGCCGGCAGGCCGCTGAGGTTCTGCAGGGGACTGACGAACGGCGCCAGAGCCGACGCCACCGCGGAGGCCCCGGCGTGGTAGGCGGCCATGGCCGAGACGTCCAGGGCCCACATCTCCTCGTAGGCGGCCTCGATCGCCGCGATCGCCGGAGCGTTTTGCCCAAACAGGTTTGACATCACCAGCGACACCAGGTCGGCGCGGTTGGCCGCGACCAGCGCCGGTCGCACCATTGCCGCCTGTACCGCCTCGAATTCGGCCACCAGGGCGCCGGCCTGGGTGGCTGCCCGCTCGGCCAGGGCCGCGGCCGTGACCAGCCAATCCGTGTAGGGGGCCGCCGCTGCCGCCATTGCCACCGATGATGGCCCCCGCCACCATTGGCCCGCCAATCCCGCCGTCAGCGAGCCAAACGAGGCCGCTGCCGAGGCCAGTTCCGTGGCCAACCCGTCCCAGGCCGCCGCAGCCCTCAGCATCGGTTCCGGCCCCGCCCCAGCGAATATCAGCGCCGAGTTGATCTCCGGCGGCAACACTGAAAAGTTCATCGCACCAACACTTTCTGTTCACGACAGACTCGTGGCGGAAAGGATAGGCGGCGATCCTGGCGGCCGTGGCCGGAATTGCCACACATCGCCGGATTTCATAGGGTCTGTAAATCTGGCGGACGCCAAGAGCTACGTCAACCCGGCTTGACCCAGCCGGACTCTGCGTTGTTTGCTACCGACAGCAGCGGTGCGCTAGCCCAGCACGGTGTGCATCAACATCACGTTGTAGGCCGACCACAGCGACAGGTTGAAGTACACATCTTTGCCGGTCGACCAGGGATGCATCATCGGCGCGTAGATGCCGCCGGGCATCTGCCAGGACGACACGAGCAGGGTCTCTGGGCTCCACGGCCCCTGCGGAGCGGGCGCGGTCCTGGCCACGACGTCGTTCGCGCCGTTGGTGTACATCGCCAGATACTGCTTCAGATAGGTGTTGTACTGGACCGACATCTCGGCCACCGGTCCCGGGATGACCGGCGTGGCCGCGTCCGGCTTGTTCGGAACCCAGGAATTCGAGTCGCCGTTCCAGTATTCGTATTTGGTGAGGTCGGGCACAAAGCGCTGGGGGACTCGGGTCAGATGCGCCGAGCCACCGCGTCCGGACGGCGTCCCGAACGAGTAGAGGTAGCCGTCGGTCGCTTTGACGAACGCCCCCATCTGGAAATTCTCGTTTCCCGGAACGAATCTGGCCCTGCCGGTGCTGTCGGGGCCGGACGCGCGGATGGTGCCGGGGTAGACTCCCCAGTTCTGGCCGTTGTCGTTGGACACCGCGATGCCCGAATAGTTGGTCGTCCATTCGCCATCTCGGCCCCAATCCCTGATGGACATGAAGTTGACGTACTGGGTTCTGCCGACGGAGATGCCGGAGGTCGGAATGATTCCCGTTTCGTTTGGCGCCCACTTGATGCTGTTGATGATCTGTTTGGAGAAGCCCGGTTGGCGCACCGGTGAGCCGGAGTACCTGTTGGCGGCGTCACCCGGCGTCACGTGGATTCCGTCGGCCAGATCGCGGTCTTGGCTGCGAAACAGCGTGTTGTAACGCCATTGGTGTTCGTTGACGGCGCAATAGCCAAAGGTGTCTCCGAAGGCCATGAGCACCTGATGGTTGGCGGGATCTCCATTGTCCCAAAGGATCCCGAGGTCGGTGCCGGAGATGCCGAAACGTTCGAGGGTTTTGTTGGGGCTGTCGGGTCCGGTCACCCACTCGGCCAGCGAGGTGGTGGCCCCCCCGAGCGCGGCGCCGGGGTCCGGTGCGGCCGCCGTCGGCGCCGGCGGCGGGGCGGCGTTGGGAACCAACTCGGTGGCATTCGGGGACGGTTGGTTGCCCGCACCCGGCGGGCTGGGCGGGAGCACACCTTCCTGATTTGGGGGCACGGTCGCCTGGCGCGGGGGCGCGGTCGCCTGGCGCGGGGGCACGGTCGCCTGCCGCGGGGGCACCGCCGATTGCTGTTGCAGCGGCGCGGAATAACGCGAACCGGGGTTAAGCAGGCCGGATATCACCGAACCCAGCTTCGGCAGCGGTGCGCGCTCATTGGCGCCGCGCGGCCGGCGCGTGGTCGGTAGCGGGACCCGCCCCGGTCCTACCGGGCCGAGCGTTGTGCCGCCGGGGTTGGTCACAATCGCGTTCGGTGGTGGCGGAGCGTTCGCAGCGTCCCCGCTGCACGGCACGGCGCCCGCCGGTGGCGCCAGCCCAATCGCACTGACAAATCCGATAGCGGCTGTCCACGCCAGCGATACCGAGACGATTCGAGGAATCGCCGACATATCACACCCTCCCCGGGCGAACGTCGCGTTGATGTCCGCAGTTGGCTGATGTGACGATAGTGATCGATGGGACTTTTGTGATTAGTGGTCCGCGGATAGGTATGCGTCCGTGACCGTGTCGCAACCCATCCGTTCCACGTCCCACCTGATCCAGCGCTCAGATCAAACGGGCGGCGCCCATACCCCGGGGTGTTCCGGGGACGGGCGGGCGACCCTCAGCCGGGCGTGTACAACCCCCGACCGGTGATCAGCGGCAAGTCGAGGGTGGTCCGGATGCCCGGCTCCGCGGCCACTACCGCCGGGATGGCGTTGACGATCCGCATCGCGGTGGCGACCAGCCCGGCGTGGTTGTGGTCGCCGCGGCGGCTGCTCAGGCAGATGTCCACGGCGTAGCAGGGTTCGCCGGTGATTTCGATGCGATACGAGCCGCCGGGCTGGGCGGGCTGCGGCCAGTCGGGGCACAGGTCCGCGCGTAACCGGGTGACGTGTTCCAGCACGACCACGGGGTCGCCATTGACCAGCCCGAACACCTCGAACCGCAGCGCGGCCGCGCTGCCCTTGGGAATGTGCCCGGACGCGATGTCGAAGTCTTCGGGCGCCGGCTCCCGCACATACACCTCGGCGACCTCGTCGAGCGAAATGCCCAGGCCCGCGGCCAGTTGACGCACCACCGATCCCCACGCCAGGCTCAGCACACCGGTTTGCAGCAGCATCGGGATCTCGTCCATCGGCTTGCCAAAACCCATCACGTCGAACATCACGACCGCGCTGTCGTAGGTGGCATAGTCCACGATCTCCATGCAGCGCACCTGCTGGATGTGCTGGCAGGTGCCGGCCAGCGCTAACGGCAGCAAGTCGTTGGCGAAACCCGGATCGATACCGTTGACGTAAAGACTTGAATTACCCTCGCGTGCAGCCTCTTCCAAAGGTTGGATGAGCTCCTCGGGGATGACCTGCCATGGGTACTGCAAGAACACCGGGCCGCTGCCAACGACATTGATCCCGGCCGCCAGGATACGACGGTAGTCGTCCAGTGCCTCCGGCAGGCGATTGTCGGCCATCGCGGTGTAGACCGCGCACCGCGGCCCGGTGGCCAGCACCGCGTCCAGATCGGTGCTGGCCTGCACGCCGGTCGAATCCGCAAGCCCGGCAAGCTCTGCGGCGTCCTTGCCGGCCTTGGCGTCCGATGACACCCAGACGCCGGTGAGCTCGAACTGTGGGTTGGTGATCAGTGCCCGCAGGGCGTGGACGCCGACGTTGCCGGTGCCGAGCTGGACGACGGGTATTGCCATGACAAGCTCCTTGGCGCTCTCACAGGTCCGGAATGGGGAGGGCGAGGTTGGGGAAGGTGAGGCCGCCGTCGACCTCCAACGTCTTGCCGGTCAAAAAGCTGCCCGCCGGGGACGCCAAATACACTGCAGCGGCGGCGATGTCGATGGGATCGCCAAGCCGGCGCAGGGGTGTCGCGCGCTCCATCGGCGTGCGCAGCTCGTCGTTGGCGGCGACCACGTCCAATGCGGAGGTGAGGATTGAGCCCGGCGCGATGGCGTTGACCCGGATGCGGGGGCACAGATCCAGCGCGGCCAGCCGGGTGTAGTGGGCCAGTGCTGCTTTGGCGGTGCCATAGGCGGCAAATCCGCGTCCGGCTAGCCGCCCCATGGTCGACGTGATGTTGATGATGCCGCCGCCGCCGGAGTGTTCGAGCATCAGCGGCACCGCCGCGACGGTCAACGCGTGCGCGGTGCCGACGTTGAACGTGAAGGCTTCCTCGAGATCTTTGGTCGAGGTGGTCAGCAGCGTGTTGGGCATGGTTCCGCCGACATTGTTGACGACGACGTCTAGTTTCCCGAACGCCTCGACGGCCTGACCGGCCAGCTGCGCGGTCACCGCGGGATGGGCCAGATCGGCGGCCACCACGTGGGCGCGACGGCCGGCGGCGCGGACCCGTTCGGCGACGGCCTCGAGCTGCGATCGGGTGCGGGAGGCGATGACGACGTCGGCGCCCGCCTCGGCAAAAGCCACCGCGATGGCCGCACCGAGGCCGCGGCCGGCGCCGGTGATGACGGCGACGTGGTCGTCGAGACGGAACCTGTCGAGGATCACCGCGACCTCGTTTCAGTTGCCGGCCGAGACGGCGGCGGTCCTCGTCGTCCCGGCTGAGAGATTTCTGTAACAGGTTCTAGTTTGTCACACGGGCCGGGGAATGTAACGCCTGGCGACGTTGCACCGAGGCGCACCGTGTGCCCCAGCCGGATATCTGTTTCAATTCAGGGGCCGGGAACTCGACCACACGATGTCGGCCGGCAATGGCGGCATCAACCGTTCTATCGGAGGTTACTTGTTGTTCAATGTAGCTTCACGGCTGCGAGGGAACCTGCTGGTTGGCGGGCCGCGGCCGTACGGATGGCGGCGAAGTTGTCTCACCTCTACCGTTAGGAACTGAATTGAAACTCAACCGATTTGGGGCCGCACTGGGCGCCCTGGCTGCTGGTGCACTGGTCTTATCGGCGTGTGGCAGCGACAACACCGCAAGTGGGGGAAGCAGATCGGGCCACAGCGACGTAAGTTGCGGCGGCAAGAAGGTCCTCAAGGCCAGCGGGTCCACCGCCCAGGCCAACGCGATGACCCGGTTCGTCAAGGCCTTCGAGGAGGCCTGCCCGGGGCAGACGCTGAACTACACGGGTAACGGCTCCGGCGCCGGGATTAGCGAATTCAACGGCAACCAAACCGATTTCGGCGGCACGGATGTACCCCTGAGCAAGGACGAGGCCGCGGCGGCGCAGCAGCGCTGCGGCGGTTCGCCGGCCTGGAACCTGCCGGTGGTGTTCGGCCCCATCGCGGTCACCTACAACATCGGCGGCGTCAGTTCGCTGAACCTGGATGGCCCCACGCTGGCGAAGATCTTCAGCGGCGTCGTCACCAACTGGGATGATCCGTCGATCCAGGCCCTGAACGCCGGCGGCAAGCTGCCCGCGGGACCGATTCACGTGGTGTTCCGCAGCGACGAGTCCGGCACCACCGACAACTTCCAGCGATACCTTCAGGCCGCCTCCAACGGCGCATGGGACAAGGGCACCGGCAAGGCGTTCAAAGGCGGTGTCGGCGAAGGGGCCAAGGGCAACGACGGCACGTCGGCGGCCATCAAGAACACCGAAGGGTCGATCACCTACAACGAGTGGTCGTTCGCCCAGGCGCAGCGGCTGAACATGGCCAACATCGTCACGTCGGCCGGCCCGGAGGCGGTGGCGATCGGCACCGAGTCGGTGGGAAAAACCATTGCCGGGGCCACGATCACCGGACAGGGTAATGACCTGGTGATCGACACGGACTCGTTCTATCGGCCGACGCAGCCCGGCTCCTACCCGATCGTGTTGCCCACCTATGAGGTCGTCTGCTCGAAGTATCCAGACGCCCAGGTCGGCACCGCCGTGAAGGCCTTCCTGCAAAGCACTATCGGCGCCGGTCAGAATGGCTTGGCGGAGAACGGCTATATCCCCATCCCGGACTCGTTCAAGTCGAGATTGTCGACCGCGGTCAACGCCATCTCCTGATCCGGGGTCTCCGAGGTCGACGTGGTCACCGAACCGCTGGCAAAATCTGCGCTAGTGGCGGTCGACGCGCGCGCGTCGCGGCGGGCGGACCGGCTGTTCAAGTGGGCCGCGTCCGCCGCCGGCTCGACGATCGTGATCGCGATCGTGCTGATCGCGATATTCCTGTTGATCCGCGCCATCCCGTCACTGCGCGCCAACCATGCGAATTTCTTCACCAGCGCCGAATTCAACACCGCCGACGACGAGAAGCTGGCGTTTGGTATCCGCGACCTGTTCATGGTCACGGCGCTGAGTTCGATCACCGCCTTGGTGTTGGCCGTGCCGGTTGCCGTCGGGATCGCGGTGTTTCTCACCCAGTATGCGCCAAGAAGACTGTCCCGGCCGTTCGGTGCGATGGTCGATCTGCTGGCCGCGGTGCCGTCGATCATCTTCGGGCTGTGGGGAATCTTCGTGCTGGCGCCGAAGATTGAGCCGCTCGCGCGGTTTCTCAACCGCAACCTGAATTGGTTGTTCCTGTTCAAGCAGGGCAACGTGTCACTGGAAGGCGGGGGAACGATCTTCACCGCCGGGATCGTGCTCGCGGTGATGATCCTGCCGATCGTGACGTCGGTATCCCGAGAAGTGTTCCGACAGACGCCGCTGATCCAGATCGAGGCCGCGCAGGCGCTGGGCGCGACAAAATGGGAGGTGGTGCGGATGACCGTGCTGCCGTTCGGTCGTAGTGGTGTCATCGCGGCGTCGATGCTGGGCCTGGGCCGCGCACTGGGTGAAACGGTGGCGGTGCTGATCATCCTGCGGTCGGCCGCCCGCCCGGGAAACTGGTCGCTGTTCGACGGCGGTTACACGTTTGCCTCCAAGATCGCTTCGGCGGCTTCCGAGTTCAGCGAGCCGTTGCCGACCGGCGCCTACATCTCAGCGGGATTTGCCCTGTTCATCCTGACGTTCGTGGTCAACGCGATCGCCCGCTCGATCGCTGGCGGGAAGGTCAACGGATGACCGCCGACGCGCTTGACATGCCGGTCAAAGCGGAGGTGTTCCGCCCGTTAAGCCTTTGGCGCCGAATCAAAAACGACGTCGCGACGACGCTGTTCTTCACCTCGTTCGCCATTGCGTTGGTACCGCTGGTGTGGCTGCTGTGGGTGGTGATCGCGCGAGGCTGGTATGCCGTCACCCGGTCGCAATGGTGGACCCTTTCGCTGCGCGGCGTGCTGCCCGAGGAGTTCGCCGGCGGCGTCTACCACGCCCTGTACGGGACGGTGGTGCAAGCCGGGGTGGCGGCCCTGCTGGCCGTGCCGCTGGGCTTGATGACCGCGGTGTATCTGGTGGAATACGGCACCGGCCCAATGGCCCGGGTGACCACGTTTATGGTCGATGTGCTCGCCGGGGTGCCGTCGATCGTGGCGGCGCTGTTCGTCTTCAGCCTGTGGATCGCCACCCTGGGGTTTCAGCAGAGCGCCTTTGCCGTGTCGCTGGCGTTGGTGCTGCTGATGTTGCCGGTGGTGGTGCGGTCCGCCGAGGAAATGCTTCGGCTGGTGCCCGACGAACTCCGAGAAGCCAGCTACGCGTTGGGCGTTCCGAAATGGAAGACGGTGGTGCGGATCGTTGTCCCCATAGCGATGCCGGGCATCGTGTCCGGCGTGTTGTTGTCGATCGCGCGGGTCATCGGCGAAACCGCGCCGGTGTTGGTGTTGGTCGGGTACAGCCGCTCGATTAACCTCGACATCTTCAACGGCAACATGGCGTCGCTGCCGCTGCTGATCTACACCGAACTCACCAACCCCGAACACGCCGGCTTCCTGCGCATCTGGGGTGCGGCGCTGACCCTGATCATCATCGTGGCCGTGATCAATCTGCTCGCCGCGGCGGTTCGCTTTGCGGCCGCCCGGTGGCGCTGAGCCGTCGGCGACCCGGCCGGGCGGCTCGGCCGGTCAGCGTTGCGCGAGCTTGAGCACCCGGCCATTGCCGCGGTCGGCGACGTAGACGTTCCCCTTCGTGTCGACGGCCACCGACAGCGGCGTGTTGAGCCCGGTGAACGGCAGCTCGATCGGGGCGGACGCCCCGGGCGCCAACTTCACCACCTTGTTGTCGTCGTGTTCGGTGACGTAGATGTTGCCGGCGCCGTCCACCGCGATCCCCCACGGGGCGGCGAGGCCGGCGAACGGCAGCACCGTTTGGTTGTTGGTTCCCGCGTCCAGCCTGAGCACCCTGTTGTTGTCGGTGTCGGTGACATAGACGTTGCCGTCGGCGTCGACGGCCACCCCGTCGGGATTCTTCAGGCCGTTGAACGGCAGCACGGTTTGGGTGCTCGCGCCGGCCTCCACCTTCACCACCCGGTTGTTGCCCCGGTCGGCGACATACACGTTGCCCTGGGTGTCCACCGCTATGCCCTCGGGGTAGTTGAGGCCCTGAAACGGCAGCTCCACTTGATTGTTCGAACCGGCGGCCAGCGCCACCACCCGGTTGTTGAAGTCGGTGACGTAGATCTTGCCGGAGCTGTCGACCGCCACCCCCTGTGGCTCGTAGAGCCCGGTGAACGGCTTCACGGTCGGTGTGCTGGATCCCGGGGCCAACGCCACCACTCGGCCGTACATCGTTTGATTGGTGATGTAGACCGTGCCGGCATCGTTCACGGCCACCGCGCCGGGTGACAGGCGGAAGTTGAGGCCGTTGAATGGCAGCACGATTTGTCCCGATGCCTGCGTGTCGGAGCCCTTGGGCCGGGTCATCACGAAGGCGGTGATTCCGGCGACGGTGAGAAGGACGACCGCGGCGACGGCGCCGACGATCCATAACGTCCGCCTGTTGCGGGGCGGGCCAATCGGATGGGGCTGGGACGGTTGACCGAAACTCGGCGGGCCCGGTGAGCCGACCGAGGTCGGGATCCCAGGCTGGCTGGGCCAGCCGCCGGGGACGGCGACGGGGGCGGCCTGTGTCCACTGGTCGGATGTGCCCGGGGTGGACCGCCATCCGCCGTTGCTGGCCGGCACGGGCCGAGCCATGGTGTCGTCGTCGGTGCGATAGTGCCGTGACGGCATGGCGGCCGGCGGAGTCTGCTGGGTCAGCGGTTGGGGACCCGAGCCGGTGTAGTTGGTCCACCCGCCAGCAAGACCCGAACCGACGGCCGGGGCCATCAGGGTGGCATTGTCGCCCTGCCGCAAGATGGTGGCTTCTTGGCGCTGCTCGGGCATGCTGAGCGCATCGTGGGCGGCCAGGGCCAGGTCGCCGGCGCTGATATAGCGGTCGGACGGGTTCTTGGCCATGCCTTTGGCGATGACCTGATCCAACGCCGTCGGAACCCGACCGGGCCGAAGCACGCTGGGTCGCGGGGCGGGTTCCGTCAGGTGCGCGGCGATCAACCGTTCGACGCTGTCGGCGCGATACGGCGGTGTCCCGGTCAGACACTCGCCCAGGACGCAGGCCAGCGCATAGATATCGGCGCGGTAGGTGACCTCGTCGTCGGTGAACCGTTCCGGAGCCATGTAGTTGTAGGTGCCCACGGCCATCCCCCTTTGGGTCAGCCCCGGGTCGGCGGCGCCACGGGCGATGCCGAAGTCCATCAGGTAGGCAAAGTCGTTGTTGGCGACGAGGATGTTTTCCGGCTTGACGTCGCGGTGGGTAATGCCGTTCGCGTGCGCGGCGTCGAGTGCCGCGGCGACCTGGCGCACGATGGCGACCGTGCGCGCCGGGGACAGCGGACCGTACTGCGTCAGCATCGAGCGCAACGAGATGCCGTCGATGAGGCGCATCTCCACGTAGAACTGCCCGTCGATGTCGCCGTAGTCGTGGATCGGCACGACGTGCGGCTCGGTCAGCCGTCCGGCGATGTCGGCCTCGCGGCGCATTCGCTCCCGAAACGTCGGGTTGTCGGAGTATTGCGTCGAGATCAGTTTCAGCGCCACCACCCGGTGCTTGCGGGTGTCCTCGGCCTCATAAACCTCGCCCATCCCGCCGCGGCCAATCAGGCGCACCAGGTGGTAGGGCCCAAAGCGGGAACCCACCCGCGAACCGGGCCCGATGTCGCTCACCACCGACGCTCCCTTCGCCCGGCCACCCGATGCCGCCGGCCGGAACCGGCCCCGGCCGCCTTCGCCCGGGAGCCAGCAGCGCCGCCGTCTGAACGGATCGTTAAGTAACGGTAAATCCTCAAAGAGCCGACATACAACAACATCGCGTCACTCACAGCAAATTCTGAATTAAAACGCCCGCGCCGCCGGGGCAGGCCTTTGCGCCGGTTTCCCGCGGGCCGCCTCGGCGGCATCTTGTACAAGCCAAAGTCGCTTGGGCCCTCCGGCATTCGGCGACGTTACGGAACCGCTAGCCCCGCAACGAGTTCCGTCCGCACCTCTGGGTCCGAGGCCCACTTGATGGCCGCGGCTATGGTGGCGCTCACTCACTGAATGGCATTCACCACCGGGATCAATTTCGCTTGGAACGCAGCGGGCAGCGGAATGTAGCCGTACTCGTCCAGGCCAATCTGGCCGTCACCAATTGTGGCCTGCATGAACGCTTTTACCGCTGTGCCGGTGGGGGCGTCCGGATATTTCGAGCAGACGATCTCGTAGGTCACCAAGACGATCGGATAGGCACCGGCCTGCGTCGGCCGATAGAACGACGACGTGTCCACCACCATGTCGTTGCCCTCGCCCTTGAACGTGGCCCCGGCGATCGTCCTACCGACGGTTTCGGCGGTGATCGACACCGGGGTGGGGCCCGCCGATGTCACGATCTGGGCCATGCTCAGCTGGTGGCCCACGGCAAACGACCATTCGTTGTAGGTGATCGAGCCGTTGGTGCGCTTCATGGCCTGCGAGGTGCCGTCATTTCCGATGGCCGCTTCGCCGACACCTCCGTTGAACGTCTGGCCGGCGCCTTTACCCCAGGCTCCGTTGGATGCGGCGTCAAGATATTTCTGGAAGTTGTCTGTGGTACCGGATTGGTCGCCGCGGAAGACGACGTGGATCGGGGTCGGCGGCAGGTCGCTGTTCGGGTTGAGCGCCTTGATCGCGGGGTCGTCCCACGCGGTGATGGCGCCGTTGAAAATTCTTGCCGCCGTGGGCCCATCCAGCACGAGTGAACTCACGCCGTTGATGTTGTAGGTGATCGCGATGGGGCCGAACACCACCGGAAGGTCCCACGCCGGCGACCCGCAGCGCTCCGCAGCCCGGTCGGGCTCACCCTTGGTCGGATCCATCGGCGTGTCGGAGCCCGCTAGATCGGTCTGATTGTTGAGGAACGCCTTCATTCCCGCGCCCGAGCCGTTCGCGTTGTAGTCCAGTGTGTAGCCAGGGCAGGCATGGATGTAGGCGTAGACGAACTGTTCAATCGCGTGCTTTTGTGCGGTCGAGCCGGCGGCCAAGAGCTTCTTCTTGCCGCCGCAATTCACCGTGGGGGCGCTGGATCCAGGCGACGATGCGGTGTTGCTTGACTGGCCGCCGCAGGCCGATAACACCAGCGCGCTGGCCGCGAGCAGCGCGGCGCCAGATCGAGTGAACCTCATCGAACTCCTCCTATGAAGACCTGTGGCGTTGGGATTTCGGCGCTGCCTAGGCCCCGCCTTTTTTGGCCGGCGTCTTGTTGGCGGTCGTCTTTTTCGCCGACTCTGCGCCATCGCCGGAGCGTGCTCGCAGGCTGGCCTCCAGCTTGGCCAGCAGGTCGGCGACGTCCTCGCTTTCATCCAGCTCCGTCGGCTGCTCTTCGACGGTAAACGCTTGCCCACCTTCGAGCTTGGCGTCGATCAGCTCTTGCAGCTGTTGCTGGTAGTTGTCGTGGTAGCGGTCCGGGTTGAAGTCATCGGCCATCGACTCCACCACCTGGCCGGCCATTTTGAGCTCCGCCGGTTTGATCTCCACTTTCTTGTCCAGCACTGGGAAGTCGGGGTCGCGGATCTCGTCGGGCCACAACAGGGTGTGCACCACCATTACGGCACGCTTGCCGAAATCCTTGACCCGCAATGCCGCCAGCCGGGTCTTGTTGCGCAGCGTGAAATGCACGATCGCCATCCGGTCGGTTTCGGCGAGTGTCTTGGCCAGCAGCACATACGATTTGGACGATTTCGAGTCAGGCTCCAAGAAATAGCTGCGATCGAACATCATCGGGTCGACATCGCTGGCCGGGACGAACTCCAGCACTTCGATTTCGCGGCTGCGCTCTTCGGGCAGGGTGGCGATGTCATCGTCGGTGATCACCACCATTCGGCCGTCGTCGGATTGGTAGGCGCGGGCGAGGTCACCGTATTCCACGACCTCACCACACACCTCGCAGACGCGCTTGTAGCGGATGCGCCCATTGTCCTTGGCGTGCACCTGATGGAACCTGATGTCGTGGTCCTCGGTGGCGCTGTACACCTTGACCGGCACGTTCACCAGCCCAAAGGCGATCGAGCCTTTCCAGATGGAGCGCATGCAGCCAGTATGCCCATAACATCGGCGTTGGTCGCCGATGCCCGCCGGAAGCAACCTCGGTCGCCGCAACGGCTCGCGGGCATCGGCGACCCGCTGACGAAAACCGGCGTCTTTTGCCGACCCGTCTCATGTTGCTGGGCGTCCTGGCGCCGCTCCGGCTCCCGGCCGCTGAAGCCGGCCCTTCTAACACCAATGGCCACTGAATTCACCTGCACAACATCGGATTTACCCTGTGCGCGTTGTGGCACGCGCCGGCCAACCGTGATAGTATTCGAACATGCATTCGAGTAGCCGGGAGGAGGTTGTCGCGGTGTTCGACGCCCTCGACGCCGCCCTGGGTCGGGCGCTGGAGTTGTCGATCGAGGTGTTGACCACCCCCGAGTGCCTGGCCATGCTGGAACGCTGCGAAACCCTGCGCCGCCGCCTGCCCGCCGTCGAGCACCCGTTCATCAACAAGCTCGCCGACCAGGCCGACCCGAGCGAACTGGGCGGCAAACTCCCCTTTGCGCTGGCCGAGCGGTTGCGCATCACCCGCGGCGAGGCAGCCCGGCGCATCGGCGAGGCCGCCGAGCTGGGGCCGCGGCGGGCGCTGACCGGAGAGGTGTTGCCGCCGCTGCTGACGGCCACCGCCGAAGCCCAACGCGCCGGGCGTCTCGGACCCGACCATGTGCGGATCATCCGCTCCTTCCTGCACCAGCTGCCCAGCGGGGTGGACCTGCCCACCCGGGAGAAAGCCGAAGCCGAACTGGCTCAGTTGGGTGGCCGGTTTCGGCCCGACCAGCTGCACAAGCTGGCCGCCAAACTCGCCGACTGCCTCAACCCCGACGGCAATTTCAGCGACACCGACCGGGCCCGCCGCCGCGGCATCATCCTCGGCAAGCAGGGCGCCGACGGCATGTCGGCGATCACCGGCTACCTGACCCCCGAAGCCCGCGCCACCCTCGATGCCGTGCTGGCCAAGCTGGCCGCCCCCGGCATGGCCAACCCCGCCGACCCCACCCCCTGCGTGAGTGGCACCCCGTCACAGGCCGCCATCGACGCCGACACCCGCAGCGCCGCCCAGCGCAACCACGACGGCCTGCAGGCCGGGCTGCGGGCGCTGCTGTGCTCGGGGGAGCTGGGCCAACACAACGGGCTGCCCGCGGCGATCATCGTGTCCACCAGCCTGGCCGAGTTGCAATCGGCTGCCGGGCACGCGCTCACCGGCGGGGGCAGTCTGCTGCCGATGAGTGATGTGATCCGGCTGGCCGCCCACGCCCACCACTACCTGCGCATCTTTGACCACGGCCGCGAGCTGGCGCTGTATCACACCAAGCGGCTGGCCTCCCCGGCCCAGCGAATCGTGTTGTACGGCGGCGGATGTTTCGGCAATACACTGCTAGACTACGCTGTGTGAGAGCTGCGGTCTATACCCGAATCTCCAACGATCCGAGGTTGCAGGGACTCGGCGTCGAGCGCCAGCTCGAAGACCTGCTCACCCTGGCCGACCAGCGCGGATACACCGTGGTGGCTCGCTTCGACGACAACGACATCTCGGCGTTCAGCGGCAAAACCCGGCCCGGCTTCGAAGCTCTGCTGAAAGCGATGGCCGCCCGGGAGTTCGACGTCCTGCTGGCCTGGCACCCCGACCGGCTCTGCCGATCCATGCGCGACCTGGAACGACTCATCGAAACAGCCGACGCGGGCAAGGTCGCCATCCACACCGTCCAAGGCGGCGACCTGGACCTGGCCACATCGGCCGGGCGGATGGTAGCCCGCATCCTCGGCTCGGTGGCCCGCCAGGAATCCGAGCACACGTCCGAGCGCCGCGTCCGCGCGAACCGCCAGAAAGCCGAACAGGGCCGCTGGCAGACCGCCAACAGGCCCTTCGGCTACACCATGGACGGGAAGCCTTTCGAGCCGGAAGCGTCCGCCTACCGGCAGGCCGTCACCGACGTGCTCGCCGGCAAATCCATCAAACAGGTTGCCCGAGAGTGGAATACGGCCGGGTTGAAAACCACGCTGGCGGGCCGAAAGCAAACATACAACGGCAGCCGGTTCACCGTCACCGGCAGGTGGGCGGCGCCGCGGGTGCGCCGGCTGCTGGTCAACCCGCGCTACGCCGGGCTGAAAACCTATCGCGGCAAGGTGATCGGTCCCGGCGACTGGGAACCACTGATCGATGTCGACACCCACCGCGGCCTGGTCGCGTTCCTGACCGACCCGTCCCGGATCATCACAACCTCGTTTGAGAAAAAGCACATGGGCTCCGGGGTGTATCAGTGTGGGGTGTGCGGGTCGGCGCTGCGGCACGCGGTGTCCGGCGGGCGCAACACCGGCCAGCGTAAATACGAGTGCCGCCAGTCGAATTCGCATGTTGTGGTCAGCGGCCCGCCGCTGGACGCCTACGTGGAAACCATTGTTTTGGGCTGGCTCAGCCGGCCGGAGACCCGGCAGCGGCTCACCGCCATGCTGGACGGCCGGCCCGCGGACATAGACAGCCTGCACGCCCGCCGCGCCGCCCTGCAGGCTCGCCTAGACGAGCTGGCCGCCCTGTTCGCCGCTGGGGACATCGACGGCAGCCAGTTGCGACGCGGCACAACCGATCTGCGGGCACAGCTAGCTGGTGTGGACAAGGTTTTAGCCGACCTGGTCCGCAAAAACCCCGCCGCCGACCTGGCCGCCGCCGGCGACCGGATTCGCGAACACTGGGGCCGGCTCGCGCCGGATTTGAAAGGAAAAGTCGTGTCAGAGATTTGCACGATCGTCGTCGACAAGGCGACGCGGAAAGGTCGCGGCTTCGACCCCGGCCGGGTTCGCGTCGAATGGCTATGACCGGCCACCCCGACATCGTTATTGTCTGCGACCACGGCCGCAAAGGTGATGGCCGCATCGAACACGAACGCTGCGACCTTGTCGCGCCGATCATTTGGGCCGACGAGGATCAGGGCTGGCTACCACAAGCTCCGGCGGTAGCGACATTCCTCGACCCCGACAACCGGCCGCGAGCCGTTGTCGGCTTGGAACCCAACAACACTCGTTTACGGCCCGGCGCGCGCCGCGACGGATGGACGCGGTCGCACTGGGAATTTCGCTGCCCGAAATACAGCACCGGGCCGAAACGGGACTGCACCCAGCCGCCGTGGCGCATCCGCAACGAGCGGCTGCAGCGGCTTTGCGACGGGCTGGCCGGCGACCCGGCGTTCGTCGCTGCTGCGGCGCAGGCGATTCCGTATGGCGTCGCGGTGCAAACCGGCGCGGTCGTTGTGACGTTGGGCGCGCTGGCGGCAATCTCGCGACACGCCGCTGAACAACGTGGCGGGTAGGTCGGATACCAGCTACTCTCTCGCAGGTAGCCGGTGTCGACTCCGGGGGGGGTTTCTCTCACCCGGAGTTGCACGCATGTCGACGACACTCGAAACAATCACAGCCGAAATCCGCCGTGTCCGCGGCGGAATTGGTGCGGACCGGTCCCGCGGCCGCCCCAACAGCCACCCTGACCTCGCGGCAAAATATCAGAGGCTTCACGGACTTCGACTCGAAAGAGCGGCCCTTGAGGCACTAGCCGCCGCACCCAGGCCCACCAACGAACAGTTGGCGCGCGTCGCGGCTCTGCTCATCGCCGGCGGTGAGCGATGACCGCCACCGCCGGCGGAGCGCCGCCGACGCGGCGATGCCCGGCCACGCCGGACCGGGCACCCGCAGACACCACAACATCTACCGCCATCGTATCATCGCGCCAGGTTAGCTGGTGGTCGGTGCATGAATTTGTCGCGCCGTTCCTGGCGGAGGTCGGCTCCTGGCCGATGGTCGGCACCGCGGCGTGGCGCCAGCTCGGCGCCGACGACCCGGCCAAGCTGGCCGCCATCTACGACGCCGCCAGGCACTGGGCCCTGCGCACTGAAACCAGCCAGCAAGCACTGGCCGACGCATCACGCGACATCGCCGCCGCCGCCGACTGGCCGGAGGTCGCTCGGGAGATTCAGCAGCGCCGCGGCGCCTACATTTCACGGGCGGGGGTGTGAGATGGCCGCCGAAAAGCGCTCCCAAGCTTCACAGCTCGTCGATATGGCGTTGATGGATTTCCAACTCGGCGTCAGCGACGACGGCCAAGCTTACGGCGCATTTCCAGATGCCCCACATGTCGCGCTGCCCCTGCGAGGCGGCAAGCTTGGCCTCCGAAACACATTGGCGCGCACATATTTTCGCCGGTTCGACGCGGCTCCGTCGGCGCAAGCGCTATCCGACGCGTGCGCCACGATAGAGGGCTTCGCGGCCGAAAAGCCGCCGCGCACACTGCATCTGCGAGTTGCCGGACACGGCGACAAGGTGTTTATCGACATGGCCGACCAGCGTGACCGGGCGATCGAGATCGGCGGCGGCACATGGCGTCTCGTATGCTCCGAGGAGCTGGCGCGGATGGCGCGTACCGCGCCGATCCCGATGTTTCGGCGCACCGAGCTGACCGCGGCCATGCCCGACCCGGTGCCTGCCGGGACTGGCGACGTTGATTTGTTGTGGAAGCACGTCAACGTGGCCCCAGAAGACCGGCCGGTGCTGTTGGCCGCGATGGTGGCCGCGCTGGTCCAGCCCGACGCACCGCATGTCATCTTGACGTTTTTGGCCGAGCACGGCTCAGCTAAAAGCACCACCGTCAAACGTGTTGTGGCGCTGATAGATCCTTCGGTTGCGCCGCTGCGGATGCCGCCCCGCGACGTCGAACAGTGGGTGGCCGCTGCGAACGGGTCTTGGGTGATTGCGATCGACAATGCGTCCTCGGTGTCGCCATGGTGGTCGGATGCGTTGTGCCGCGCGGCAACTGGTGACGCGCTGGCCAAGCGAAGGCTGTACACCGACAGCGATCTTGCGGTGCTGCGATTCCGGCGCGTCGTGTTGCTCAACGGCATTGACTTGGGCGGCTTGGCAGGGGACCTGTCGGATCGGCTCGCGCTCGTCGAGTTGAACCGCATCACCGCCGGCACCCGCCGCAGCGAAGCCGATCTCGACCCCGCGTGGGAACGCGACCACCGCGCGATTTTCGGCGGGCTGCTCGACCTGGCCGCCAAAGTGCACCAACGACTGGGCGGCACCGTCACGGTGCCCGGCGGTGCCGCGGATGGCCGATTTCGGGCGGGCGTTGGCCGTCGTCGACGAGATCGTGGGCACCGATGGATTGGCCCATTATCAGGGTCGGGCGGTCCGGTTGGCCGCCGACGGCCTCGCGGCCGACCCGTTCATCTCCGAGATTGTGGCGACCAAGTTCCGGGCCGACGGGCTGAACTCGCGTGAAATTCTCCAGGCGCTGACCCCGGATCACGACAAAGCCTGGCGGCGGCCGCGCGATTGGCCGTCAAGCGCCAGAGTCGTCACTGCCCAGCTAACGCGGAACGCTCCGGCGCTGCGGCTGCAGGGGTGGTTGGTGGAGCACGACGCGGGCCGCAACAGGGACGGGGTCACCCGGTGGGACATCACACCACCAGAGGAGGCCGGGAAATGTGACCCGCCTAACCCGCCTAACCCGTCTTCGCAGGTCAGCGGCGAAAAAACAGGCGGGTCAGACGCGGGTCAGCGGGTCAGACGCGGGCCAGGCGGGCCAGGCACGGGTTACGAGTCTTTCCCTGACCCGCCAAAAAATGGTGCTCTGACCAGCGAAAACGGGTCAGCGGGTTACGCGGGTCAAGATTTCAGGCCTTCTCTGGCCGCCCAGCCGTGCGCGTTTTGCGGCCAGCCCATGCTCGCCCCGGCATCGCTGGCACGCGGGCACTGCGAGCGCTGCCATCTCGCCGGCGCAGCAAACGCCGAACCCGGAGGTCGTCGATGACCGTCATCCACATCGCCCCGCTGCCTGGCGGCCGGCACGCGGTCCGCAGCGCCTACGACCCGACCGTGATCGCGACAATCAAGGCCGTGGTGCCGCCTTTCGCCAGAAGTTGGGATGCCCCTCGACGCCGCTGGACCGTTGCCCCGGATTGGGCCGCCCTGCTCGCCGCCGCGCTGGTCGCGGCCGGCCACCAGGTGGTCGCCGCGCCGGCGTCTGACCCGCCGCGGCAGTGCAGCAGCGGCGACTGGGCGCGCCACCTGCTTCGGGCGGTCGGACCTCACGGGTGGCCGTCGTGCATCGTGCGCTCACGCGTGCTGCACCCCGACAATACCGCGACCGGATGCCCGGTCCTGCAACGCGAATTGAATTGTGCCCGAGACGAATTGGAGGTTCATCGTTGACTAACAAGCGCTTGAAACAGCAGGCAGCCGTCGCCGCAGGGTTCCACGCCCCGCGACGGAATCGCGTTGGACGCCAACATGATTGGCCGGCCAACGTCCCGTCCGCCGAGCAGCGTCGGAGGCAGCGGCAGCGCGATTTGGAGGCCATCCGCGCGGCGCACGCCGAGGTGGTGCTGGCGCCCGAAATTCCTGACGACGCAAGCGAATTGGTGCTGTTGTCGTTGCGTTTAGACGCCGAGCAGCGGCGGCTTGAGGAGTTGATCGACGAGGACCCGCTGGGCTGGTTCGCCTTCGGCACGCTCCCCGACGAGCGCGGCAGCAAACAGTGACAATCCCAAACCCGCAGGTAGGGGGGTGGGTTGCCATCGCCAGCAACCGCCCGGCCGGACACCGCTCGGCGGGCGGCGCGTGCGCGTGCTCAGAAAACGGAATCAAAAATTTTGGAGGTGTGTGCAGTGGGAGGCAAAGGCAGCGGCCGGATTTCACGCCCGGCCAAGCTGAAACTGATCGAAGGCCGCTCGCCGGGCCACGATTCCGGCGGCCGGGCGGTTGCGCCGCCGCCGCCGTTCGAGCGCTGCGTGCCGCAAGCTCCGGCGTGGCTGACCGGGCCAGCGCTCGACGAATGGCACCGCGTGATCGCGGAACTGTCGCCGCTGGACTTACTGAAGTCGGCGGACTCGCAGGTCCTGGCGTGTTACTGTCAGGTGGTCGCGGATCACGCGGCCGCGGTGGCGACCCTCGCGGCCGAGGGCCGCGTGGTCGCCAACCCGACGACCGGGCATCAGCATCCACACCCTGCGGTGGCTGACGCCCAGCTTCGCGGGCCCAAATCCTTCAATTTGCCCGGGAATTCGGTCTCACCCCGGCAAGCGAGCAGCGGCTGGCTGCGCTGCCGGCCGACGACGACGACTCGGTCAACCCGTTTGCCCCGCAGAATGACCGGTGAAAATGAAACGGGTCGTGCTACAATTGACCTGGTCAGCTCGGTATCCGCTGACGCCGGGCAGTCGCCGCGGGGCGGCTGGAACCCGGATAGCGGTCGCCATGCGCCATAAGCGATTCCGCACGCATTCCGCGTCTGCCGCTAAGGCTGGTGACCGATTTTGAGTGGCGTCCTTTTCCGCACGGCTGAGCTGCGATCCGGCGAGGGCCGCACCGTGTACGGCATCGTGGTGCCGTACGACCAGGAAACCGTTGTCCGCGACTTCGACGGCGAATATCGGGAGCGGTTCGCTCCTGGCGCTTTTCGGCGCAGTATCGCGGAGCGCGGCCACAAAATAAAGCTGCTGGTCGCCCACGACACCCGGGCCCACTACCCAGTCGGCAAGGTTGCCGAGTTGCGCGAAGAACCCCATGGCCTGTTCGGGGCGTTCGAGATCGCGAACACCCCGGACGGCGACGAGGCTCTGAGGAATGTGGAAGCTGGTGTGGTGGACGCGTTTTCGGTTGGTTTCCGGCCGATCCGGGATCGTCGAGAGAATGGCGTGGTGGTGCGCGTCGAAGCGGCGCTGCTAGAGGTTTCCCTAACCGGCATTCCGGCTTATCCGGGTGCGCAGATCGCCGGGGTGCGCGCGGAATCGCTTGCAGTTATTTCTCGTTCGCTGGCCGAAGCTCGGTTGGCCCTGCTTGATTGGTGATCCCATGACCGATGAACAACACGAATTTGACGACATCAAAAACCTCAGCCTCGATGAAACCCGCGCGGCCGCGCAGCAACTGCTCGACACTGTTGAGGGTGATTTGACTGGTGAAGCCGCGCAGCGTTTTCAAGCGCTGTGCCGTCACGCCGAGGAGCTGCGCTCCGAGCAGCGCCGCCGCGGCCTGCAAGCCGCGGAGGCGCTGCGCCGCGTCCAGGCCGGTGAGCTGCGGGTGGTGCCCGGCGCTCCCACCGGCGACGACGTTGACGACGCGCCACCGCGAAACACGATGCGGGACACCGCGCTTCGCACACTGGACGGCTGCGTGCGGGACGGGCTGATGACGGCAGGGGCCGCAGAAACCGCGGAAACCCTTTGCCGCAGCGGGCCGCCGCAGTCGGCGTCGTGGGCGCAGCGCTGGTTGGCGGCCACCGGCAGCCGCGACTACTTGAACGCGTTCGTCAAGCGGGTTTCGAATCCTGTTGCGGGGCATACGGTTTGGACCACCGCGGAGGCTGCGGCGTGGAGGGAGGCGGCCGCGGTGGCCGCCGAGCAGCGAGCGATGGGCTTGGTGGACACCGCCGGCGGTTTCCTGGTCCCGGCGGCGCTGGACCCGGCGATTTTGTTGTCGAGCGGCGGTTCGACGAATCCGATCCGGCAGGTGGCGCGGGTTGTGCAAACCACAGCCGAAATCTGGCGGGGCGTGACCTCTGAAGGCGCCCAAGCGAACTGGTATCACGAAGCCGAGGAGGTTTCCGACGATTCGCCAACGCTGGCCCAGCCCGCGGTGCCGGCCTACCGCGGCAGCGCCTGGGTCCCGTTCTCGGTCGAAATCGAGGGAGACGCCGCCGGGTTCGTCGCAGAGGTCGGCCGCATCCTGGCGGATTCGATTGAACAGTTGCAGGCCGCGGCGTTCGTCAACGGCACCGGCGTTGGCGAGCCCACCGGGTTTGTCAGCGCGTTGACCGGCACCAACGATTACGTGGTCGCCGGCGCCGGAACGGAAGCTGTTGTGGCAGCCGATGTTTACGCGCTGCAGTCGGCGCTGCCGCCAAGGTTCCAAGCCAACGGCGCGTTCGCGGCGAACTTGTCCACCATCAACACGTTGAGGCAGGCGGAAACCGCGAACGGTGCGCTGAAATTCCCGGGGTTGCACGACAGTCCGCCGATGCTGGCCGGGAAAAACATCCTGGAGGTTTCCCACATGGACACCGTCGATCCGGCGGTGACAGCGACGAATCATCCACTGGTGCTTGGCGACTGGAAGCAATTCCTCATCGTCGATCGGGTTGGCGCCATGGTGGAGCTGGTGCCGCACTTGTTCGGACCGAACCGCCGGCCGACCGGGCAGCGCGGATTTTTCGCCTGGTTCCGAACCGGGTCGGACGTGCTGGTGCCCAACGCGTTCCGGATTTTGCGGGCGCAAACCACCGCATAGGAGGCCAGGCGTGGGCGGCCTCTGCTTAGGGGTGCCGGGTCGCCTGCGCCGCAGAAAAGGCGCCGCCCCCCAGCCCTCAAGGCTGGGGGGCGGCGCTTCCTTTTTCCGGTTGCGGCGCTTGGCTGCTATTCGTCGAGCTCGCCGGGCTCGTCGGCGGGTTCGAGCGGTTCGACCGCCACCCGCAAGAACGCTTCGATGTCGCCGGAGTATTCGTCGCGATCTAATGCGGTTTGCAGCTTCACGATGGCCTCGCGGACTTCTGTCGGCGCGTCCGGGAACCATGGCCGGATTGTTGCGGCCACCCGGCTGCGGTAACAGACGGCGCGCTCGACGGGCGCCAGGCCGGTGACTTTCACCAGGCGGGGGCTCATCGCGCCACCTCCCAGCCGCGGCGGCCGGCCTCCTGGTGGGCGTCGTATAGGGCCCGCTCATGCTGGTCAGCGGGCCGCAGCGGGCCGACCCACAGCTCCTCGCGGCCGGCCAACAGCACACCGCGCACGGCGAACCCGTTGCCGATGGTGACGGCGCGAACCCTGGGGGCGGTCATCGCGGTTCACCGCTTTCGTCGTCGAGGCCGTCGGCGGCGCCGAGCAGCTCGGCGGCCAGCTCGCGGACGGCGTCGGCCAAGGTCATGGTGCCGCGGTCGAAGGTGATCTCGATGATGTGCTGCGGGTCGCCGCCGGTGGTGGCGGCGGACTGTGTTGGGATGTTGTCGGTAATCATGGGGTGAGTCGCCCTCTTCCCTCCGTAAATGCCGTGACCAAATGAAGCGCACCACCTGAACATCCGCCGCAAGGACCGCGGCTGCTCGTTTCCGAATTGTGATGTGCCGGGCTATCTCACCGAGGTGCACCATGTGACCGATTTCGCCCAGTGCCGGAAGACCGACATCAACAACCTCACCCAGGCCTGCGGCCCGCATCACCAACTGGCCACCAGCGGGGGCTGGAGAACCCGCAAACGCAAAGACGGCACCACCGAGTGGATTCCGCCGGCCCATCTTGACCATGGACAACCCCGCACCAACAGCTACTTCCACCCCGAAAAACTCCTCCACGACCACGACCACGACCACGACGACGAGGACGACCCGTGACCACCGACGCCAGCCGGCCGGCGCTACTGCGCGAACGGCCGGCAACGGTCTCGCGGACCCGGACCACGGTGAACCTGGACGCGAGGGCGCATGTGACAGCGCCTCAGGGGTCGCTGCCGCCGGTGTCGCGGGCCGCGTACGTTGACACCATGGGTTCGACGGCGCAGCCGAAGGTGACGCTCACCAACGCCGACAAGGTGCTCTACCCCGCGACCGGAACCACCAAGCAGGACGTCTACGACTACTACACCCGCATCGCCGAGGTGATGGTGCCGCACATCGCCGGCCGCCCAGCCACCCGCAAGCGCTGGCCCAACGGGGTCGACCAACCCTCGTTCTTCGAAAAGCAGCTGGCGCCGTCGGCGCCCGCCTGGCTGCCGCGCGCCAGCATCACCCACCGGTCAAGCACCACGACCTATCCGATCATCGACAGCCCGATCGCGCTGGCGTGGATCGCACAGCAAGCGGCGCTGGAGGTGCACGTGCCGCAGTGGCGGTTCGTCGCCGAGTGGACGCGTAGCGGCGAACGGCTGAAGCCCGGCCCGGCAACACGATTGGTGTTCGACCTGGACCCGGGTGACGGTGTAACGATGGCGCAGCTGACCGAGGTGGCACGTGCCATCCGGGATCTGATCGCCGACATCGGGTTGACCACCTTCCCGCTCACCAGCGGCAGCAAGGGGCTGCACCTGTACTCGCCGCTGGATCACCCGGTGAGCAGCGCGGGTGCCACGGTGTTGGCCAAACGCGTCGCGCAGCAACTGGAAAAGGCGATGCCGTCGCTGGTCACCTCGACCATGATCAAGAGCCGGCGGGCCGGCAAGGTGTTGGTGGACTGGAGCCAGAACAACGGGTCGAAGACCACCATTGCGCCCTACTCGCTACGCGGGCGGGAGCATCCGACGGTCGCGGCGCCCCGCAGCTGGTCCGAACTCGACGACCCCGGGCTGCGTCAACTGAGCTACCACGAGGTACTGGCCCGAGTCGCCCGCGACAGTGACCCACTGGAGCCGCTGGATGCCGACCTGCCCAGCCGGGACCGGCTGACCAAATATCGCAGCATGCGCGATCCGTCGAAGACACCCGAGCCGGTACCGCGCGCGAAACCAACAGTCGGCCAGAATAATACGTTCGTCATCCAGGAACACCACGCCCGCCGCCTGCACTACGACTTCCGGCTGGAACGAGACGGCGTGCTGGTCTCGTGGGCCGTACCGAAGAATCTTCCCGACACGGCATCGGTCAACCACCTGGCTGTGCACACCGAGGATCATCCGCTGGAATATGCCACGTTCGAGGGCGTGATCCCCAACGGGGAATACGGCGCCGGCAAGGTGCTCATCTGGGACTCCGGCACCTACGACACCGAAAAGTTCCGCGACGATGCTGAAAAGGGGGAGGTCATCGTCAACCTGCACGGCAGCCGGATCTCCGGTCGGTATGCGCTGATTCGGACCGACGGCGACCGGTGGCTGGCGCACCGGATGAAGGACCAGCAGGTCTTCGAGTTCGATTCGCTGGCGCCCATGCTCGCCACACACGGTTCGGTGGCCGGTCTGCGGGCGAGCCAGTGGGCGTTCGAGGGCAAGTGGGACGGCTACCGGCTGTTGATCGATGCCGATCACGGCAGCCTGCGACTGCGCTCTCGCAGCGGCCGCGACGTCACCGCGGAGTACCCCCAATTGCGGTCGGTGGCAGCCGATCTCGTCGACCACCACGCGGTGCTCGACGGAGAGGCCGTCGTGCTCGACAAGTCCGGGGTGCCCAGCTTCAACGAGATGCAGAACCGCGGTCGCGCTACCCCGGTCGAGTTCTGGGCGTTCGACCTGCTCTACCTGGACGGCCGGTCGCTGCTCCGGGCCAAGTATCGGGACCGCCGCAAGTTGCTGGAAACCCTGGCCAGCGCAAGCGCTCTCATCGTTCCCGAGCTGCTGCCCGGTGACGGCGCACAGGCGTTGGAGTACTCGCGCGAGCACCGCTGGGAGGGCGTGGTCGCCAAGCGGCGCGACTCCAGCTATCAGCCGGGCCGGCGCTCGTCTGCGTGGATCAAGGACAAGCACTGGAACACCCAGGAAGTCGTCATCGGCGGTTGGCGGGCCGGGGAAGGCGGACGCGGCGGCGGCATTGGCGCGCTGCTGATGGGCATTCCCGGCCCGGGTGGGCTGCGATTCGTCGGGCGAGTCGGCACCGGATTCACCGAACGGGAGCTGGCCGATCTCCAGAAGACGCTGGCACCGCTGCACACCGATGAGTCTCCGTTCGACGCTGCGCTGCCCACGCGTGACGCCAAGGGCGTCACGTTCGTCAAGCCGACGCTGGTCGGGGAGGTGCGCTACAGCGAGTGGACCCCGGACAACCGGCTGCGGCAATCAAGCTGGCGCGGGCTGCGGCCGGACAAGAACCCGAGTGAGGTGGTGCGCGAATGAAATGGGTCACGTATCGAAGCGACCACGGCGACCGCACTGGGGTGCTCGCCGGGGACCAAATCTACGCGGCGGCGCCAGGTGTGGCCCTGCTGGACCTGATCGGGCGCGGCGCGGATGGGCTGCGCACAGCCGGCGAGGACGCGCTGCGATCGCCGGCCGCGGTGGTCGGGCTGGCCGAGGCGTCGCTGGCGGCGCCGATCCCGCGGCCCCCGTCGATCCGCGACTCGCTGTGCTTTCTGGATCACATGCGCAACTGTCAGCAGGCCATCGGCGGCGGCCGGGTGCTCATGGACACCTGGTATCGGATCCCGGCGTTTTACTTCGCGTGTCCGGCAACCGTTCTCGGCCCCTACGAGGACGCGCCGATGGCGCCCGGAAGTGTCTGGCAGGACTTCGAATTGGAGATCGCGGCGGTCATCGGCGCGGCGGACTGGGACCTGAGGGATCTGTCCGTCGAGCAGGCGGAGCAGGCGATCATCGGCTACACCATCTTCAACGACTGGTCCGCGCGCGACCTGCAACAGCTGGAGGGTCAGCTGCGCATCGGGCAGGCCAAGGGCAAAGACAGCGGAGTCACCCTGGGTCCGTATCTGGTCACCGCCGACGAGCTGGCGCCCTACCGTCGCGACGGCAAGCTGAACCTGCAGGTGACCGCGTTGGTCAACGACACCGTCATCGGCTCGGGATCGACCGCGGCCATGGACTGGAGCTTCGGCGAAGTCATCTCCTACGCCTCGCGGGGGGTGATGCTGCACCCGGGTGACGTGTTCGGCTCCGGCACCGTGCCCACCTGCACGCTGGTCGAGCATCTGCGAAACCCCGAGTCGTTCCCCGGCTGGTTGCGCGACGGCGACGTGGTCATCCTCCGGGTCGAAGGGCTGGGCGAGACCCGACAGACCGTCCGCGCCAGCCGGCCGCCAATTCCGTTGGCCCCCCGCCCGAATCCGGACGCCGAGCCCGCGCGGACCCGGGTCAACGCGGCGCCGGCGCGGGTGCCCTACACGCGCGGACTGCACCACGTGGCCGACCGAGTGTGGGCCTGGACGCTGCCGGACGGCGGATACGGCTGGAGCAACGCCGGACTGGTCGCCGGTGATGGCGCATCGCTACTGGTGGACACCCTGTTCGACATGGCGCTGACCCGCGAGATGCTGGCCGCCATGAAGCCCATCACCGATCAGGCGCCCATCACCGATGCCCTGATCACCCATGCCAACGGCGACCATACCCACGGCAATCAACTGCTGGGCCCGGACGTCCGGATCATCGCCGCCGAGGGCACCGCCGAGGAGATCGCGCACGGTTGGCCCCCGGAGATGCTGGCCATGCTGCAAATCGCCGACCTCGGACCGGTCGCGACACGCTATTCACGAGACCGCTTCGGGCACTTCGACTTCAGCGGCATCAAGGTACGCAACGCCGACCAAACATTCGATCGCGAGCTCACCCTCGACGTCGGCGGCAGGCGGATAGATCTGCACAACCTCGGTCCGGCGCACACCGCCGCCGACTCGGTGGTGCACGTACCCGACGCCGGGGTGCTCTTCGCCGGTGATCTGCTGTTTATCGGCTGCACGCCGGTCGTCTGGGCCGGCCCGATCGCGAACTGGGTCGCGGCCTGCGACGCGATGATCGCGCTGGACGCGCCCACGGTGGTGCCCGGGCACGGTCCGGTCACCGACCCGGATGGAATTCGTGCCGTGCGTGGTTATCTCGTGCACGTCTCCGAGCAGGCCGAGGCCGCCCATCGCAAGGGCCTGTCGTTCGAGGAGGCCGCCGAGACCATCGACCTCGGCGAGTACGCGACCTGGCTGGACGCCGAGCGCGTCGTCGTCAACGTCTATCAGCGCTATCGCGAACTCGATCCCGACACCCCCCGGCTGGAGTTGCTGGCCCTGATCGTGCTGCAGGCCCAGTGGCTGGCGCGCCGCTCCGCCTGACGATGGCCGGACGGCTACCCAGAAGTCAGATCCCGCTGTGACTCCTCAACTTTCGCGGCGTCCCGCTCCAGGTGGCGGCACGCCCGGCTAGAGCTGGTTTTCGGGGCCGATGACCGCCCACACCGTTTTGCCGGACGAGGTGGGGGTGCTGCCCCAGGCGCGCGTCAGCGCCTCCACGATGGCCAGCCCGGACACGTCGATTCCCTTTGGGGGCGCCGGCAACCGCAATGCGGGCGCGCTGCTGGCGTCGGCGACCGCGATCGTCGCTGTCGGGCCGTCGCATTCGATCCTCATCACCGGGTCACTGTCGGTGTGCTCCAACACGTTTTCCATGAACACGTTGACAACCACCAAGGCGACCGGGATCAGCGCGGGTTGGGACCAGCCGGTGAGCCATTCGCGGACCAGCCGGCGTGACTCACGAAGGCTGGTCACGTTGGCGGGCAGTTGTGCCTGGGCGCTCTGGACTTGGCGACGCGCGAGCCGACCAATGGCCTTGATCGCCCCCTTCTCGCTGGGGAACACCGGCATGAAACGGGCGACCCCGGTGCGGGTGATCGCCTCGCGGCCCGCGCGATGAGAACAGACGAGCATGATCGGAACATCGGGCCGAGCGTCCAGCTGCCAGCGCGCGCTGATGAAGACCGACCATGCCGCTTCGTCGGGCACGTGAAGTCCGGAGACGTCGACGATGACCGCGGAGGGCTCGTCAAGCGTCGCATTGATGATGTTGTCACGGAGCTCGGCAGAGGTGTTGGCGTCCAGCACACCGTCGGCCGCCAGGACGACCATCGACTGCTCCGTCCGCGAAGCAATGGCCAGCGAGCTCGGTGATTCAGCTACCGCGCCCATGGGCACCACCCCCGCGCGCTTGGAGCCTCACCGGTGCCGACCGCGCGTCCCACCGGCGGTGGCTGGGTCATCACCTCGGACGTGGTTGCACCACGGCGGCAGGTCAGCAACCGGAATGCCGGTTCCGTCCGGTCGTCCATTGCCTGCTCCTCGAACTGCTGCCCCGCCGATTGCCTGAGGATGCCGCCCCCGTTGGCGGCACACAGGCCCATCTTCGGATGGTCGCCCCATCTCGCGCATCCCGGGCGGCATCCACGCACCCCGACGTCGCAGGGTAGCCGCCCAACCTGTGAGGCCATGGCCGCGCCGCAGGCTGGACGCGGGTCGGGCAGCCGCCTCGACCCGGCCCGTCCGAAGCGCCGCCTACTACCACGCCGAACATGCCGTTCTCGTCCGTCTCGCCGTCTGTCACAGCAGACGTTCACCCACGGGGGTTACCCACTTGACTGGCGCAGCCAACCTCCGGTCTGGGATGCACCCAGCGTATCCGGATTTCAGCGGGCGAATCCGGCGAATCCGACCACAACGGCGCAACGGCTGCCGCCCGGCGCCGCCGTGCGCGTCGAGGACCGTTGCGGTCAGCGGCCGCTCATGGGGTACGGAGGCGCGCCCACCCCGGCGACCGAGTGCGTGCCCCAGGGTGTTTCTTCGGTGAGGCGTGCCGGCACGCTGCGCCGCCCCACCGACAGCGTGGCCGACCGCGACCGCAGCAGCGACTCCCGCGGCAGTGGCCCACGAACGGTCCCCTGCCAGTGGTAATGGCCGTCGATCGGGTCGAGATGACCGGTCAGCCGAACATGCACCGGGTGGCAGCTGCCGGCGATCTGCAGCGTCGCCGCGCCGTCGTAGGCGTCGTGGTCCGCCGATGCGCTGGATGACAGGTCGAACGCCCGGGTCACCGGATACGGCCGGGCAGGTCCAAGTTGGGCGCGCTCGTTGAAGACCTGCTGGCTGCTGCGGCGCACCTCGATGCGGGTGCTGGCGGTGCGTTTCAGCAGCGCGAGGCACTCGACGAGGTAGCGGGCCTGGTGGCGGATATCGGGCCCGGTGAGGAAAAAGTAGTTGGGAAAGCCGTGCACCGCGACCCCGAGAAAGGGCTCCATGCCGTCGGGCCAGGCCTGCCGGATGGTCACGCCGCGGGCGCCGACCAGCGTGTGATCGCAGATCTGGTCGGGGATCGCGAACCCGGTGCCAAAGATGATGGCGTCCACGCCGTGCTCGACACCATCGCTGGTGCGGATGCCCGACGAAGTCAACGACTCGATCGGTGCCCCTACCAGCCGGGGCGTCGGCCGCGGCCGCTGCATCCGGGTGTGGCGCGCCAGCCAGCGTTTGGCCCGGGTTGTCAACGGCGGGATTTCGCTGACAACCCGGCGCGGTGGGTAGGCGAACACGGTGACCGAGGCCGCCGGCCCGATCAGCGAGCCGATGTGGTGACCGGCGGCGGCGTCGCCCCCGACCACGGCGATACGTTTACCGGCCGGATCGAAGGCAGGGTCCCACGCCACCGCGTGAAACATCTCGCCTCGAAAAGCGCTGCGCCCGACCAACTCCGGTGTCCACGGGAGGTACACCGGTCGATGAGCCGCGATGACGACAGAGGCCCGCAACGTCTCGCCGTCGGTGGTGCTCAGCAGCCAGCTGTCGGTGCCGTCGTCGAACAGCGCACCGACCACGTGACGCGCGGTCCCGGGTGTTTGGTCGAGGATCTCGACGTCGGTGAAACCCGCCGCCGCCAACGCCGCAGCGACCGTGCGCCCGCGGGCACCCGCGCCGATGATGACGATGTCGGCGGCAGCGGGTGTGTCGGTCACAGAAACCCGCACCGTCGCCAGCCGCGGCGCGCGATCGGACCCATCAGGCCCACCTCGGTCAAAAACGCTGCCAGTGGGGCGAATCCGGCCACCTGCATTTCACGACGGTGCGGGCTGGTGCGCGCGGTCATGCGTGCCTGCCGAGGGTCCAGGCCGGCCCGCGCATAGGGGATCGGGTTGCTGAACAGGTAGCGGAAGAAGTACCCGCCCAGGCCGTTGATGTTGGCCATGAACCATCTGTTGATCCGCGGCATGGCCTGCACCCGCCGACGCAAGCCGTCACGCGCGAACTGAATGTGGCGCGCTTCTTCGGTGACGTGAATGCGCATGAGTCGCTGGACCATTGGCTGCAATTCCGGGTCATCCATCATCTGCCGCTGCAGCGAGTCGAAGATTTCTTCCCCGATCAACGCGGCCACCCACAGCATCGAACCACGCTGAAAAGCGAAGGGCAACATGTTGATGATCATCCGGTGCAGCAGCCGCGGGCGTACCGGCTTGGCCCCCATGCGCTCGATCGCCGTGCCGAACATGACCATGTGCCGGGTTTCGTCGCCCATCTCGGTCAGCGCGTAATGCGTGGCGCGAGTGGTCGGGTCCTCGTGCATCAGCCTGCGCAACAGCGACTGGTTCAGCAGGTTCTCAAACCAGATGCCCGCCGATAGCGTGTTGACCAACTCCTGGCGGGACAGCTCGATGCGCTGCTCGCGAGTCATCCCATCCCACATCGGGGTGCCGTAGAGCGACACCAGCCTGGGGGGTAGATAGAACTTGTCCGGGTCGAGCGGGGCATCCCAGTCGATGTCGACGACGGGCTCGTAGGACTTATTGACCGAGCCCTTGAGCAGGCGCTCGGAGAACTCTTCGCGACCGGGTCCACCTGGCTTGGGCCCGCTGGGTTTCACCGCGGTGGTCATCGTTGGGTGTCCCTTCATCGGTGCTTCAGACGTTAGGGAGATCACAACCGACAAATCCATACCCATGGTATCCGGTACCTGCGGTCTCGGGTAGTGTTTCGGGGTCTCAATCGGTGACCGTCGCCCGGCGGTGAGAGATCTGCGCACGGATTCATCGGCCAGCCGGACGCTGATCGAGCTTTCCGACCGCAGCGACCGCCCAGGCCTGGGATGACCCCGTTGCGGTGTGATAGCACGCCGCGCATCCTCCTTGCTCCGGGCTTGCTGAGGGCTCAGCGTGCCGGCGAGCGTACGAGTCTAATGACGGGCTAAGGGTTTTGGCGGAAGAGCCGGACTCGCCCAACGAACGCGCTAACATCGGCTCCACCTCAACTTGTGACGAATGGTGACATGGCGATTGCCGGACTATCGCAATGGTCGGGAGGACGTTGATGTCGTGGGTGATCGCAACGCCCGAATACGTGGCGGCGGCGGCCAGCGACCTGGCCGGCATCGGCGCCACGATCAACGCGGCCAGCGCCGCGGCGGCGTTTCCGACCACCGGGGTATTGGCCGCCGGAGCCGACGAGGTGTCGGTGGCTCTCGCGGCACTCTTCGGAGCCCATGGCCAGGCGTATCAGGCTCTCAGCGCGCAGGCGGCCCGCTTCCACCAGCAGTTTGTCCAGCTCATGGAGGCCGGGGCGGGGCAGTACGCGGCCGCCGAGGCGCTCAACGCGTTGCCGATGCAGCAAGCCCAGGCCCTGGTCACCGACCCGGTGCTGGCGCTCACCGGCCGCCCGCTGATCGGTAACGGCGCCGACGGCGCCCCGGGGACCGGGCAAAACGGCGGGCCCGGCGGATGGCTGTACGGAAACGGCGGCAACGGCGGCTCCGGCGCGCTCGGCCAAAACGGCGGCAACGGCGGGTCGGCGGGGCTGTGGGGCAACGGCGGCATGGGCGGCGCCGGTGGGCCCGGCGCGAACGGCGCCGCCGGCCAAGCCGGTTTGGCCGGCGGTAATGGCGGCAACGGCGGCGCTGGCGGCTGGCTCTACGGCCTGGGCGGCGCCGGCGGCCCCGGTGGCAGCGGTGGCAACGCGGCCGGCGCCACTCCCGCGGGCGCGGGCCTCAACGGCGGCGCCGGTGGCCACGGCGGCGCCGGCGGCCCCGGCGGCCTGCTCTTCGGCCCGGGTGGACCCGGCGGCGCCGGCGGCAACGGCGGCGCCGCCACCGGCAGCAGTACCGGTAGTGAACCCGGCGGCATCGGCGGCGCCGGCGGCAACGGCGGCAACGGCGGACACGGCGGGTGGTTGTACGGCGACGGCGGGGCCGGCGGAAACACCGGCAACGGCGGATCGTTCGTCGCCGACGCGGGCGTCGTGAACGGCGCGAGCGGCGGCATCCCCGGCTACGATGTCTTCGCCGGTCATGGCGGTGATGCCGGCCTGTTCGGCAACGGCGGGCCCGGCGGACACGGGGGCCTGGGTGGGACCGGCCAGTTTGGCCCTTTGCGTGGCGGTAGCGGGGGCTTCGGCGGCGTCGGCGGCAATGGTGGCGACGGGGGGCTGTTTTGGGGCAACGGTGGCGTCGGCGGGACCGGTGGGCACGGCGGGGCAGGTGGCGACTCCGCGCCCACTATCGGTGCCGGCGGTGCGGGGGGCTTCGGTGGCCCTGGTGGTGGTGGTAGTAAACCCGGGCTGATTGGCAATGCCGGAAACGGCGGGGCGGGCGGGCACGGCGGAAACGCCGGCGCCGCCGGGACGAACGTCGGCCAGGGCGGCGTGGGCGGTTTCGGCGGCTTCGGCGCCGACGCCGTGCTGGTGGGCCACGGCGGCGTCGGGGGCAACGGCGGTAACACCGGGACCGGCTTAGTGGTCCAGATCATCGACGGTGGCAACGGTGGCGACGGCGGTCTGTTCTACGGCAACGGCGGCAGAGGCGGTAACGCCGGCACCGCCGCGGCGGTGCCGACCGTTCCCGGTGGGGTCGGTGGCAACGGCGGCAACGCGCAGCTGATCGGCAACGGCGGCGACGGCGGGGCCGGCGCCGGCGCGGCCTTCGGCGGCGTCGGCGGCGTCGGCGGTAGGCGCGGGGTGCTGTTCGGCACCCCTGGGGTGTCCGGGCCCGCGTAGCCACCGTCGGGCCGGCGGGCGGGTCGATGGACACCCCGGCGCCGAGATCGGCAGACTGAACGGGTGCCCGAACTCCCCGAGATCGAAGCGCTGGTCGACCATCTGCGCCGGCACGCCGTCGGCCGGACGATCGGCCGCGTCGATGTCGCCGCCCTGTCGGTGCTGAAAACCTTCGATCCGCCGGTCAACGCGCTGCACGGCCGGACAGTGGTGGCGGCCGGCCGGTGGGGGAAATACCTCGGCCTGCGCGCCGACAACCTGTGGTTGATCGCCCATCTGTCGCGGGCGGGCTGGCTGCGATGGTCTGACACGCTGGCCCCGGCGCCGCTGCGCCCCGGCAAGGGACCGATCGCGCTGCGCGTCCATCTGGGCACCCCGGGCGACGCGCCCGGGTTTGACCTCACCGAGGCCGGCACCCAGAAGCGGCTGGCCGTCTGGCTGGTCGACGACCCGCAGCGGGTGTCGGGCATCGCCGCCCTGGGGCCGGATGCGCTGGACGTCAGCGCCGACGACCTGGCCGGGCGGCTCGCCGGCAACACCGGCCGGATCAAAACCGTCATCACCGACCAGAAGGTGATCGCCGGTATCGGTAACGCCTACAGCGACGAGATTCTGCACGCCGCCAAGATCTCGCCGTTCGCGACGGCCGAGCACCTGTCCGACGCACAACGCACCAGCCTGCACCACGCGATGGTGGCGGTGCTGTCCGACGCGGTGAGCCGGTCCGTCGGCCAGGGGGCCGCCATGCTCAAGGGGGAGAAGCGTTCCGGACTGCGGGTGCACGCACGCACCGGTCTGCCCTGCCCGGTGTGCGGCGACACCGTGCGGGAAGTGTCGTTCGCGGACAAGTCTTTTCAGTACTGCCCGACATGCCAGACCGGCGGCAAAGCGCTGGCCGACCGGCGCATGTCCCGGTTGCTGAAGTAGTCGATATGCTGCCGAAGTGACTCGCCAGAAAATCCTCATCACCGGCGCAAGTTCCGGCCTGGGCGCCGGCATGGCGCGCGCCTTCGCCGCCAAGGGCCGCGACCTGGCGCTGTGCGCCCGTCGCACCGACCGGCTGGCCGAGCTGAAAGCCGAACTGTCGCAACAGTATCCGGCTATCAAGATCGCGGTGGCCGGGCTGGACGTCAACGACCACGAGCAGGTGCCGAAGGTGTTCGCCGCACTGCGCGACGAGCTCGGCGGCATCGACCGCGTCATCGTCAACGCCGGCATCGGCAAGGGGGCGCGGCTGGGTTCGGGCAAGTTGTGGGCGAACAAGGCGACCATCGAGACCAATCTGGTGGCCGCGCTGGTGCAGATCGAAACCGCGCTGGAGATGTTCACCGAGAGCGGCTCGGGGCATCTGGTGCTCATTTCCTCGGTGCTTGGCAACAAGGGGGTGCCGGGCGTCAAAGCCGCCTACGCGGCCAGCAAGGCGGGATTGAGCTCATTGGGCGAATCGCTGCGCGCCGAGTACGCCAAGGGTCCCATCAAGGTCTCGGTGATCGAGCCTGGCTACATCGAATCGGAGATGACGGCCAAGTCGGCGAGCACACTGTGGATGGTGGACAACGCGACCGGGGTCAGGGCGCTGGTCGCCGCCATCGAGCGCGAGCCCGGGCGGGCCGCGGTGCCGTGGTGGCCGTGGGCGCCCTTGGCGCAGCTGATGCGGGTGCTGCCGCCGCCGCTGACCAAGTTTTTCTAGGCGCGAACAGACGCAAAAGCCCCCATTTCGGGCCCGAAATGGGGGCTTTTGCGTCTGCTCGGCCAACCTAGCCGGCGCGGCCACGTTCGGTGCGGTAGCGACGGACCAGCGCGTCGGTCGAGCTGTCCGACTGCGGCGGGGGCGAGCCGGGGCCGGTGATCACCGGAAGCAGCGCCTTGGCCTGCGTCTTGCCCAGCTCCACTCCCCATTGGTCGAACGAGTCGATACCCCAGACCACACCCTCGGTGAACACCTGGTGCTCGTAGAGCGCGATCAACTGCCCGAGCACCGACGGCGTGAGCCGGCTGGCCAGGATCGAGGTCGACGGTCGGTTGCCGGGCATCACCTTGTGCGGCACCACGTCGGCAGGAGTGCCCTCGGCGGCGATCTCGTCGGCGGTCTTGCCGAACGCCAACACCTCGGTCTGGGCGAAGAAGTTGCTCATCAACAGGTCGTGCATGCTGCCGGTGCCCTCGGCGGTGGGCAGGTCGTCGACGGGCTGACTGAAGCCGATGAAATCGGCCGGCACCAGCCGGGTGCCCTGGTGCAGCAACTGATAGAAGGCGTGTTGGCCGTTGGTTCCCGGTTCACCCCAAAAGATCTCACCGGTATCGGTGGCCACCGCGGTGCCGTCGGCCCGGGTGGACTTGCCGTTGGATTCCATGGTCAGCTGCTGCAGGTAGGCCGGAAAACGCGACAAGTCATTGGAATACGGCAACACCGCGCGTGATTGCGCTCCGAAGAAGTTGGAGTACCACAAACCGATCAGGCCAAGCAGCACAGGCGCGTTGGATTCCAGCGGAGCGGTCTTGAAGTGCTCGTCGACGATGTGGAAACCGGACAGGAAATCGGCGAAGGCTTCTCGGCCGATCACCGCCATCAACGACAACCCGATCGCCGAATCGACCGAGTATCGCCCGCCGACCCAATCCCAGAACCCAAACATGTTGTCGGTGTTGATGCCGAAATCGTCGACCAGGCGCCTGTTGGTGGAGACCGCGACGAAATGCCTGGACACCGCGGCGTCGCCGAGCGCGTCGGTCAGCCAACGACGCGCGGCGGTCGCGTTGGTCAGCGTCTCCAACGTGGAGAAGGTTTTCGAAGCGACGATGAACAGTGTTGTGGCAGGGTCTAAGTCGGCCAAGGTCGCGACGAGATCGGCGGGATCGACGTTGGAGACGAAGCGGGCCGAAATTCCGGCGTCGGCATAGTGCCGCAAGGCCTGGTACACCATCACCGGGCCCAGGTCCGATCCCCCGATGCCGATGTTGACGACGGTGCTGATCCGCTTCCCGGTGGCGCCGGCCCACTCGCCGCTGCGCAGCCGGTCGGTGAAGTCGCCCATCGCGTCGAGCACGGCATGCACATCCTTGACGACGTCTTGGCCGTCGACGACGAGCTCGGAGTCTCGGGGCAGCCGCAGCGCGGTGTGCAGCACCGCGCGATCCTCCGAGGTGTTGATGTGCACACCGGTGAACATCTGGTCACGCCGTTCCTCCAGGTTGGCCGCCCGGGCCAGGTCGGTGAGCAGCGTGATCGTCTCGCGGGTGATGCGGTGCTTGCTGTAGTCGATATACAGATCGCCGACCGTCACCGTGAGCTCGCGGCCGCGGTCGGGATCGTCGGCGAAGAACTGACGAAGGTGGGTTCCCGCGATCTGCTCATGATGCCTGCGCAAGGCCTCCCAGGCCGGGGTGGTGGTGATGTCTGGGATTCGAACGGAGGTCATGGCTCGACCCTAGTGCCGTCGCTTCGGGCTTGCGGGAGTGCGAGCCAGGCCGGCTGCGCCGAGCCTGTAGTTATCGTGCTCGCCACTCGAACTTTCCCGCGGTAACCACAGGCTCGGCGCAAGGATGGCTAACGGCACCCTAACCGGCGCCGACCACACGCCGCAGATCGGGCAGCATGGCCCGCAGTTGCGCGCCCCAGTACGACCAGGTGTGGGTGCCGTTATCGGGGAAGTTGAACACCCCGTTGTGCCCGCCGGCGGCTTTGTACCTGCTTTGAAACACCTTGTTGCTCAACCGTGTCGCGCTTTCCAGCAGGCTGGCATCCAGCTTGTTGCCACCGGCTAGATCCGATTGCCCGCCGTTGCCGGTGTACACCCAGATGCGGGTGTTGTTGGCGACGAGCTTGGCCGCATTGACCGTCGGATCATGCGCCGCCCAGGCCGGGTCGGTGGCCGAGCCCCACATGGCGTCGGAGTGAAAGCCACCGGCACCCAGCTGCGCGGCGCTGACCAAAGACGGCCATTGTCCGGCGGACAGGTTGAGGAAGCCCGACATCGAGGCCGCGTAACCGAAGTCCCGCGGATGATTGGCCGCCAGGATCAAGGCCGCCGATCCGGACATCGACGCGCCCACCACCGCGTTGCCCGTCGGGCTGATCCCCTTGTTGGCCGCCAGCCACTGCGGCAGCTCCTGGGTCAAAAAGGTTTCCCACTTGTACGTCCACACCCCGCCGTTGCCGGCCGCCGGCCGGTACCAGTCGCAGTAGAAGCTGGCCGTTCCCCCCGTCGGCAGGACCAGCGACAGGCCGGACTGGTCGAACCATTCGAAGACCGGCAGGTGGATGTCCCAGCCGTTGTAATCGTCTCGGGCGAGCATGCCGTCGAGCAGATACACCGCGTGCGGGCCGCCACCTTGAAACTCCACCTTGATCTGGCGGTGCATCGACGGCGACGGGACCATCAGATATTCGATCGGCAGGTCACGCCGCGACCACGCGGACGAGGTTGCCGAGCCCGCGGACAGCCCGGCCGCCAGGACCAATAACGCTGCGGCTGACAGCACCATCAGCCGGCGCCACGGCGAAACACCAGCCGCCATTGCCGTACCCATTTCTCGCGCAATGTACCCCGGCAGCGAGGAGATCCGCGGAAGGTAACGACGGTAGTAACCGATTAGTGGCCGAGTCGTCCCCTGCCCAACCGCAACAGCAGCATGGCCAGGTCCTTACCGTCGGGCCCGAGCTCGCTGTAGCGTTCGATGACCTTCATCTCGCGGTTGTGTACCAGCCGGGTACCGCCGGTGGCCATCCGGACCCTGCCGATCGTTCGCGACACCTCGGCGCGACGTTTGACCGCCGCCAGGATCTCGGTGTCCAACCGGTCGATCTCTTCGCGCAGCTCGTCGATGCTGGGCAGCTGTTGGATATCGATCGTCTCGGTGTTCATCTCTGCTAACTCCGCATTCTCGTGATGTGGGGGTTCTGGTCTCATCCGGTATCAGGCCTCACACAAGAGACGAGCCCCGAATCCGGAAGCGGACCACGGGGCTCGGCGAATGCAGCTAGACCACGGGCACCGCTCGGGGGTACCCGTAGAAAAATCGAAGCCGCGCGTTGAGCACGAGACGAGTGTGCCACCAACGCCCGCGCCCGCGCAAAAATATCGCGCAAAACGTGCCCAGGAATGGGCGCGGTGTGCGGTCGGCCGTGGACACCCAACCGGTCCGGGTCGCCGCCCAGGCTGCACCGTTGTCCGCGCTGTGCTGCCGGTTGCGTTGTCCAGCAAGCCAACCCGAAGACCGGTGGGCGTCCGGTGTCGCCGGCGACCGAGCTAGCCGGCGCCCAACACCTGCTGCAGGTCGGGCTTCATGGCCTGCAACTGCGCCCCCCAATATTCCCAACTGTGGGTGCCGTAATCCGGGAAATGGAACACGCCGTTGTGCCCACCGGCGGCGAGGTAGGTGTCCTGAAACACCAGGTTGCTCTCCCGGGTGTAGTTCTCCAGGAACCTGGCGGTCGGCCGGTCGCCGCCCAGCTCCGAGGGCGCGCCGTTGCCGCAATACACCCAGACGCGGGTGTTGTTGGCGACCAGCTTGCCGACGTTGACCGTCGGATCGTTGCGGGCCCACGCCGGATCGGTTGCCGGGCCCCACATGGCGTCGGAGTGAAAGCCGCCGGCTCCCATCATCGCGACACCGACCAGGGAGGGCCATTTGCCGTCGGACAGGTTGAGGAAGCCCGACATTGATCCGGCGTAGCTGAAGTTCTGCGGATGGTCGGCCGCCAGGATCAGCGACGACGATCCCGCCATTGACAGACCCACCGCGGCATTGCCTTTGGCGCTGACGTCCTTGTTCGCCGACAGCCAAGCGGGCAGCTCCTGGGTCAGGAAGGTTTCCCACTTGTAGGTCCACACCCCGCCGTTGCCGGCTGCGGGCTGGTACCAGTCGGTGTAGAAGCTTGCCCTGCCACCGACGGGCATGACGACCGACAGCCCCGACCGCTCGAACCACTCGAACGCCGGGGTGTAGATGTCCCAGCCGTTGTAGTCGTCCCCGGCGAACAGGCCGTCGAGCAAATACACCGCGTGCCGACCGCCGCCTTGGAACTCGATCTTGATGTCACGGCCCATCGACGGCGACGGCACCATCGGGTACTCGATCGGCAAGTCCGGTCGTGACCACGCCGACGCGGTTGCCGCGCTGCCCGCCAGCCCGCCAACAACCGCCAGCACAATGACTATCAGCCGGCGCCAGTGCGAGATCCTGTGTGTTTTCACTCATCACCGCCTCGGTGCGTGCCGTAGCCGTTCTCGGCGGAACTTACCGCAATGCGGCCGCGCACACCGGTGGTTTCAGGCGTCGTCGCCGGGCGGCGGTAAGTTTGGACCGACATGTGTGTGCACGCGACCGACGCAACGCCCGAGGCGGATCGACTGCTGGCCGGCCTTAACCCGCAACAGCGCCAGGCGGTGGTGCATGAGGGTTCTCCGCTGTTGATCGTCGCGGGCGCCGGCTCGGGCAAGACCGCGGTGTTGACCCGGCGGATCGCGTACCTGATCGCGGCGCGCGGTGTGGGGGTCGGTCAGATTCTGGCCATCACCTTCACCAACAAGGCCGCCGCGGAGATGCGCGAGCGGGTGGTGCGGCTGGTCGGCGACCGGGCCCGGTACATGTGGGTGTCGACGTTTCACTCCAGCTGTGTGCGCATCCTGCGCAATCAGGCGTCGTTGATTGAGGGTCTCAACTCCAACTTTTCCATCTATGACGCCGACGATTCGCGGCGGCTGCTGCAGATGATCGGCCGGGATATGGGCCTGGACGTCAAGCGGTACTCGCCGCGGCTGTTGGCCCACGCCATCTCCAACCTGAAGAACGAGTTGAAGGACCCGCACAAGGCGGCGGCCGACCTCACCGATGACTCCGATGACCTGGCGCGCACCGTGGCGTCGGTGTATGGCGAATACCAGCGGCGCCTACGGGCGGCCAACGCGCTGGACTTCGACGACCTGATCGGGGAGACGGTGGCGGTGCTGCAGAACTTCCCGCAGATCGCCCAGTACTACCGGCGGCGGTTCCGGCATGTGCTGGTCGACGAATACCAGGACACCAACCACGCTCAATACGTGCTGGTCCGCGAGTTGGTGGGACGCGGCAGCGACGACGGCGTCCCGCCCGCCGAGTTGTGTGTCGTCGGCGATGCCGACCAGGCGATCTATGCGTTCCGGGGCGCCACCATCCGCAACATCGAAGACTTCGAGCGTGACTACCCCGACGCCACAACGATTCTGCTGGAACAGAATTACCGCTCCACACAGAACATCTTGTCGGCGGCCAACTCGGTGATCGCCCGTAACTCCGGGCGCCGCGAAAAACGGCTGTGGACCGACGCCGGCGCCGGGGAGCTGATCGTCGGCTATGTCGCCGACAACGAGCACGACGAGGCCAGGTTCGTGGCCGAGGAGATCGACGCGCTGGCCGCGCGCGGCGAGATCACCTACCACGACGTGGCCGTCTTCTACCGTACCAACAACTCGTCACGGTCTTTGGAAGAGGTGTTCGTCCGGGCCGGGATTCCGTACAAAGTCGTTGGGGGAGTGCGCTTTTACGAGCGCAAGGAGATCCGCGACATCATCGCCTACCTGCGTGTGCTGGACAACCCGGGCGACGCGGTCAGCCTGCGGCGCATCCTCAACACGCCGCGCCGCGGCATCGGCGATCGAGCCGAGGCGTGTGTGGCGGTATACGCCGAGAACACCGGCGCCAGCTTCGTCGACGCACTCGGCGCCGCCGCCGATGGCAAGGTGCCAATGCTCAATTCCCGCGCGGAGAAAGCCATCGCGGGCTTCCTTGAGTTGCTCGACGAGCTGCGCGGCCGCCTCGATGACGACCTCGGAGAGCTGGTCGAGGCGGTGCTGGAACGCAGCGGCTATCGCCGGGAGCTGGAATCGTCCACCGACCCGCAGGAGCTGGCCCGGCTGGACAACCTTAACGAACTCGTCAGCGTCGCACACGAATTCAGCATCGACCAGGCCCTTCATGCCAGCGAAGCCGCCGCGCTCGCGCCGGATGAGGAAGATGTGCCGGACACCGGTGTGCTGGCGGCGTTTCTGGAGCGGGTGTCGCTGATCTCCGACGCCGACGAACTCCCCGAGCACGGTGCCGGCGTGGTCACGTTGATGACCTTGCACACCGCCAAGGGGTTGGAGTTCCCGGTGGTCTTCGTGACCGGCTGGGAGGACGGGATGTTCCCGCACATGCGGGCGCTGGGCGATCCCAAGGAACTGTCCGAGGAACGGCGGCTGGCCTACGTCGGCATCACCCGGGCCCGGCACCGGCTGTATGTGAGCCGGGCGATCGTCCGTTCGTCTTGGGGGCAGCCGATGCTCAATCCGGAGTCGCGGTTCCTGCGCGAGATCCCGCAGCAGCTGATCGATTGGCGGCGCACCGCGCCCACGCCGTCGTTCAGCGCGCCGGTAACCGGACGCTTTGGTGCCTCGCGCTCAGCGCCGACCCGGTCGGGCCCGAGCAAGCGCCCGCTGCTGGTCTTGCAGCCCGGCGACCGGGTCACGCACGACAAGTACGGCCTGGGCCGCGTCGAAGAAGTTTCCGGGGTCGGCGAATCGGCGATGTCGCTGATCGACTTCGGCAGCTCGGGGCGGGTGAAGCTGATGCACAACCACGCTCCGGTCACCAAGCTGTAGCAGGTTCGCCGAGCGTGTTCTCACGGCGGAAATATGGCGAATTTCTCGCCGTGAGAACACGTTCGGTGAGGCCAGCTACTCGTGCAGCCAGCGCTTGGTGTGCGGATGCAGCGCCAGCAGCACGCTGGCTATCGGCAGCACCGGAAGCGTGTGCACGATCCACGCCACGCGAGCGCCCGCGATAAATACGCCGCCGTAGGTCAGCACCGCGACCGCGGCCCCGATGGCGATGAGGTAGCGCCCGACGGGCCGATGCAGCAACAGCAGGATCACACCGGACACGGTGGCGATCCCAAAGACGACGGCGAGGAATCCGACCGCGAGGCAGAACAGCCGGTCGCTGCGCCACCAGCCGGTGATCAGATCGGTGGCCACCACCGATGTGGTCCAACCGCTGACAATGCTGACCGCGCAGGCGGCGACGGCCGTACCCGGGCTCGGCCGATCGGTGGGCGCACCGGCCAGAGGCGCGCGCCGGATGATCTTCGTGGCGGGCTCGGGGCGGGAAGGCTGAGTGGTCTTCGCAGTCGATATCGCGGGCAGCGGTCCAGTGGGCGCGCGCCGGATGATCCGGGTGCGTGGTTCGTCGGGTGACGCCGGTGCGGCGTCAGCCTCGGGCGGGATCTCGCGCGCGGGGGGATCGTTGGGCGCGGTCACCGGTCAGCCGGCGTAATTGCCGACGTAGATTCCTCGCTTGGCCAGCCACGGCACCGGGTCCACCCGCTCGGTGCCACCCATGAGGACCTCGAAGTGCAGGTGCGGGCCGGTGGAGAATCCGCGGTTGCCCATGGTGGCTATCTGGTCGCCCGCCATCACCCGCTGGCCGACGCTGACCAACGTCGTGTTGACGTGGCCATAGAGCGTGACGGTGCCGTCGGCGTGCAGCAGCTTGACCCACATGCCGTAGCCGGCGGTCGGGCCGGCGTCGATGACGATGCCGTCGGCCACCGCGTAGATCGGGGTCCCGATCGCGTTGGCCAGGTCGATGCCGGCATGCAACACACCCCAGCGGTAGCCGAAATTCGAGGTGAAGATGCCTTTGGTCGGCATCATGTACAGCGGCCGTTGCAGCCGCGCCTCACGCTGGGCGCGCTCCTCGGCGAAGGCCACGGCTCGGGCGAACTCCGCGTTGTGCACCGCCACATTGGCCGCCGGCTGGGCGGCGACCACCTGGACACCCCGCGGTGCGTTGTCGCCCGAGCCTCCGGTGAGCGTCGAGGCGTTGGCGGTCAGCACCGTCTCGGCCGGTGGGGCATCCGACTCATGCAGCACGGTGTGTGCCGCCGCGGCCGCGGCGCCGGCCGCCATTGCCGAGATCAGCAGTCGCCCCTTGGCGGCGCCGGTTGGCTGCCTGCGGTGCTGCCCGGCGCGCCGGAGCACCGCGGTGATCGCGGGGTCGGGCTCGCCGACCGCCCGGGCCTGCACGTTGTCAGGGGTGGCCAGCGGTTGCGGGGTCAGATCGTCGGCGTCATCCAGGTCATCCAGTTCGGGCGCACTCAGCAGCCGGGCTTCGTGGTCGAAGATGCGGTCCGCGCCGAAATCCGGGCCGAAGTCGGGGTCGTCGAGGAAATCCAGGTCGTCGAGATCGCCAAAGTCGTCTAGCGCGATGATCTCGGTGACTTCGTTGCGGTGATGGTGCAGCCAGCGGTCCCGGGGTGAGTGCGCCGCTACTGCGGCAGCAGAGCGGGCGAACGGGTGCTGGGGCAACCTCAGATGTCCTCGTATCGTGACCATACCGTTATCTGGACCCTGAGACGGTATCCGCTGACCGCCGAGGCTGGCAACCTCAGCGCCCAAACCCGACAAATATGTGATCTGGATCACGGTGCTAACCGGTACAATTCGCGGCTCGTTGGCATGCGATCGCTGGGTTCATTTGGTGTGTCGATACAGTTCCACCGTGCGTGTTGCCGAATCCGGTGCCGCCGACCTACAGGCCCAGCAGTAAGCCGAGCGAAGACAGTGAGCCCATGGACCTTTTCGAGTATCAAGCCAAGGAATTGTTCCTCCAGCACGACGTGCCCGGCACGCAGGGGCGGGTGACCGACACCGCCGAAGGCGCTCGGGCCATCGCGGCGGAGGTGGGCCGCCCGGTGATGGTCAAGGCGCAGGTCAAGACCGGCGGGCGGGGCAAGGCGGGCGGTGTGAAATACGCCGCCACCCCCGAGGAGGCCTTCGAGCACGCCAAGAACATTCTCGGACTGGACATCAAAGGCCACATCGTCAAGAAGTTGCTGGTCGCCGAGGCCAGCGACATCGCCGAGGAGTACTACCTGTCGTTCCTGCTCGACCGGGCCAACCGCGGCTATCTGGCGATGTGCTCGGTGGAAGGCGGCATGGACATCGAAGAGGTGGCCGCCACCAAACCCGAGCGGCTTGCGAAGGTGCCGGTGAACGCGGTCAGGGGTGTCGACCTGGCGTTCGCGCGCTCCATCGCCGAGCGGGGCCACCTGCCGGCCGAGGTGCTCGACGCCGCCGCGGTCACCATCGCCAAGCTGTGGGAGCTCTTCGTCGCCGAGGACGCCACCCTGGTCGAGGTCAACCCGCTGGTGCGCACCCCCGACGACCGGATCCTGGCGTTGGACGGCAAGGTCACCCTCGACGGCAACGCCGACTTCCGCCACCCCGGCCACGCCGCGTTCGAGGACCGCGCGGCCACCGACCCGCTGGAGCTGAAGGCCAAGGAGCACGACCTCAACTACGTCAAGCTGGACGGTCAGGTGGGGATCATCGGCAACGGCGCGGGCCTGGTGATGTCGACGCTGGACGTGGTGGCCTATGCCGGTGAGAAGCACGGCGGCGTGAAGCCGGCCAACTTCCTGGACATCGGTGGCGGCGCGTCCGCCGAGGTGATGGCCGCCGGCCTGGACGTGGTGTTAAGCGACGAGGACGTCAAAAGCGTGTTCGTCAACGTCTTCGGCGGCATCACCTCGTGCGACGCGGTTGCCACCGGGATCGTCAAGGCGCTGGAGATCCTGGGCGACGAAGCCAACAAGCCGCTGGTGGTGCGGCTGGACGGCAACAACGTCGAAGAAGGCCGGCGCATCCTGGCCGAGGCCAACCACCCGCTGGTGACGTTGGTGCCCACGATGGACGCGGCCGCCGACAAGGCGGCCGAGCTGGCGAGCGCCTGACGTGGCGATCGCAGGAGCGGCGAAGCCGGGTCGCCACTAGAGGTCGCCACTAGAGAGAGGACCACGAAAGCACATGGCTATCTTCCTGACCAAAGACAACAAGGTCATCGTCCAGGGCATCACCGGCAGCGAGGCCACCGTGCACACCGCCCGGATGCTCAAGGCCGGCACCCGGATCGTCGGCGGCGTCAACGCCCGTAAGGCCGGGACCACGGTCACGCACGAGGACAAGGGCGGCCGAATCATCAAGCTGCCGGTGTTCGCCACCGTGGCCGAGGCGATGGAGAAGACCGGTGCCGACGTGTCGATCATCTTCGTGCCGCCGAAGTTCGCCAAGGACGCCATCCTCGAGGCCATTGACGCCGAGGTGCCACTGCTGGTCGTCATCACCGAGGGGATCCCGGTGCAAGACACCGCCTACGCCTGGGCCTACAACCTCGACAAGGGGGGCAAGACCCGCATCATCGGGCCCAACTGTCCCGGCATCATCAGCCCCGGCCAGTCGCTGGTGGGCATAATCCCGGCCAACATCACCGGCCCGGGCCCGATCGGGTTGGTCTCCAAGTCGGGCACGCTGACCTACCAGATGATGTTCGAACTGCGCGACTTCGGTTTCACCAGCTCGATCGGCATCGGCGGGGACCCGGTGATCGGCACCACCCACATCGACGCCATCGAGGCGTTCGAGAAGGATCCCGACACCAAGCTCATCGTCATGATCGGCGAGATCGGTGGTGACGCCGAGGAGCGCGCGGCCGAGTTCATCGAGGCCAACGTGTCCAAGCCGGTTGTCGGCTATGTCGCCGGATTCACCGCCCCGGAAGGCAAGACGATGGGTCACGCGGGCGCCATCGTGTCCGGCTCGTCGGGCACCGCGGCCGCCAAGAAGGACGCGCTGGAGACGGCCGGCGTCAAGGTCGGCAAGACCCCCTCGGAGACCGCGGCGCTGGCTCGGGAGATCCTGCGCGGCTTGTAGCACGCCGAGCAGACGCAAAAGCCCCCGAAAACCGGCGTTTTCGGGGGCCGTTACGTCTGCTCGCGCTAACCCGCGCCGGCCAGCTTGGCGGCCAGGCGCTCCACGTAGCCGGCGATCTCGTCTTCGGAGCGGTCGGGCAGACCGAACAGCACCTCCGTCACGCCAAGCTCGGCCCAGCGCGCCAGTTTCTCGGGCACCGGCTTGGCGTCCAGCGCCACGATCTGCGGGGCCCCGTCGCGGCCGGCGGCCGCCCAGATGTCCCGCAGCAACCTCACCGGCTCGTCGATGTCGACGTCGCGCGGCGTGGTGATCCAGCCGTCGGCGCTGCGCGCGATCCACCTGAAGTTCTTCTCCGTCCCCGCCGCGCCCAGCAGGACCGGTATGTGTGCTTGCATCGGCTTAGGCCACGCCCAGCTGGGCCCGAACTTGACGAACTCGCCGTCGTAGGCGGCCTCCTCCTGCGTCCACAGCGCGCGCATCGCTTCCAGGTATTCACGCAACATCGTGCGGCGGCGCCCGGGTGGCACCCCGTGGTCGGCGAGCTCGTCGGTGTTCCAGCCGAACCCCACCCCGACACTGACCCGACCACCAGACAAATGGTCCAGTGTGGCAATGCCTTTCGCCAGCGTGATGGGATCATGCTCGACCGGCAGCGCCACCGCGGTGGCGAGCCGGACCCGAGACGTCACCGCCGACGCCGCGCCCAAGCTCACCCACGGGTCGAGCGTGCGCACATAGCGGTCGTCGGGCAGCGATGCGTCGCCGGTCGCCGGGTGGGCCGCCTCGCGCCGCACCGGGATATGGGTGTGTTCGGGTACGTAAAACGTGCGAAATCCATGGCGGTCAGCAAGTTTGGCGGCTGCCGTCGGGGAGATGCCACGGTCGCTGGTGAACAGCACAAGCCCGTAATCCATGCCCAGGATTAGAACGTGTTCTACCCGTGACCGGCAAGCCGCGGCGGTCGCTTCGGCGCGGGCACCGCAGCGTGCGCTAGCGTGGTTGATCGGATCGCGTCGCCGCCACCGCGGCGTGGGGCCGCGACGGCACCGAAACCAACAGGAGGCAAGGAGCCATGACCTACTCGCCCGGGAGCCCCGGATATCCGCCCGCGCAGCCCGCCGGCCCCTATGCAGGCTCTACGCCCTCGTTTGGCAAAGCCGAGACCGGTGAGAGCAAGCTTCCGATATACCTGAACATCGCGGCGGCCGCCCTCGGGCTGATCGCGTACCTGGTGAGCTTCGGCCCGATGTTCACCCTCAGTTCCGAACTCGGCGGGGGCGGCGGTGCGGTGTCCGGTGACAGCGTGCTGGCCGTCGACGTGGCTCTGTTGGCCGGGTTGCTGGCCGGGGTGGGTCTGCTGCCCAAAGTCAAAAGCTACGTGGCGGTGGTCAGTGTGCTCGCCCTGCTAGGCGTGTTCCTACTGATCTCGGCGACTTTCAACAAACCGAACGCCTATTCGGCCGGTTGGGCCTTGTGGATCGTGCTGGTTTTGGTGGTGCTGCAGGCGGTCGCCGCGGTCACCGCGCTGCTGCTGGAGGCCGGCGTGATCACCGCGCCCGCACCGCGGCCCAGGTACGAGCCGTATGGCGGCCAATACGGCCAGTACGGCCAGTACGGCCAGTACGGCGGTCAGCCGGGCGGGTATTACGGTCAGCCCGGTGCACAACAGCCCACGCCCAGCCCGCAGCAGGCGCCCGGATACGGGTCACCGTACGGCGGTTATACGTCCAACCCGGCCCCCAGTCCGAGCCAGGGCGGCGGGTACAGCGCTGCGCCTGCGGCGCAGTCCCAGCAATCGGCGCAGCAGGGGCCATCGACGCCGCCCACCGGCTTTCCCAGCTTCGGCCCGCCACCGCCGGTCAGCGCGGGCACGAGTTCCCAGGCAGGTTCGGCTCCGGTCAACTACTCAAGCCAGGGTGGCGGCCAACAGTCCCAGGGCCAGCAGTCGTCGTCGCCCGGGGCGGCGCCGGTCTAACCGGGCGCCCTCGCGCCGGGAAAGGCACGTGCGCCAAGAGTGACACGGGTGTCAAAGAGCGGGGACAATAGGGCAGCGGGCGCCCGCCAGACGCGAGACCTCGTCAGGGTCGCCTTCGCTCCGGCCGTGGTGGCCCTGGTCATCGTCGCCGCGATCACGCTGCTGCAGTTGCTGATCGCCAACAGCGACATGACCGGCGCGTGGGGCGCCATCGCCAGCATGTGGCTGGGCGTGCACCAAGTCCCGATCTCCATCGGGGGCCGCGAACTGGGGGTCATGCCGCTGTTGCCGGTCCTATTGATGGTGTGGGCAACCGCGCGGACCACGGCGCGGGCCACCTCACCGCACTCGTCGTGGCTGGTCATCCGGTGGGTGGTGGCATCGGCGCTGGGTGGGCCTTTGCTGATGGCCGCGGTTGCCCTGGCGGTGATCCATGACGCCTCGTCGGTCATTACCGAGTTGCAGACGCCCAACGCCCTGCGAGCGTTCACCGGTGTGCTGGTCGTTCATGCCATCGGGGCCGGGATCGGGGTGTGGTCGCGGGTGGGTCGACGGGCGCTGGCCGGCTCCCCGCTGCCCGACTGGCTGGGTGATTCGGTGCGTGCCGCCGCCGCCGGGGTGTTGGCGTTGCTCGGGCTCTCCGGGATGGTGACGGCGGGTTCGCTGGTTGTGCACTGGGGCACGATGCAAGAGCTCTACGGGATCACCGACTCGATCTTCGGCCAATTCAGCCTCACGGTGCTGTCGGTGCTCTACACGCCCAACGTCATCGTCGGCGCCGCCGCGGTCGCCGTCGGGTCCAGCGCCCATATCGGCTTCGCCACGTTCAGCTCGTTCACCGTGTTCGGCGGCGATCTGCCGGCGTTGCCGATCCTGGCCGCCACTCCCACGCCACCGCTCGGGCCGGTCTGGGTTGCGCTGCTGATCATCGGCGCGTCGTCCGGCGTCGCGGTGGGGCAGCAGTGCGCGCGGCGGGCGCTGCCGATCCTCCCCGCGACGGCCCAGCTGGTGGTCGCGGCGGCCCTGGGTGCCGTGGTGATGGCGCTGCTCGGCTACGGCGGCGGCGGCAAGCTGGGCAACTTCGGCGACGTCGGTGTCGACGAGGGCGCCCTGACGGTCGGCGTGTTCTTCTGGTTCGCCACGATTGGTGGGGTGACCGTGGTGATGGCCGGCGGGGTCAAGAGGCGACCCAGACGTCCCAAACCCCACCCCGCCCCGCCATCGCCGCCCGACGACGAACCGGTCGCCGAGCGCGATCTGGCCGCCGACGCCGCGGAGGGCGACGTGTCGCCACCCGATGCCGACGCCATCGTCGACGTCCCCGCCGACGAGGACGACGCGGGCCCGCCCATGACCGACCCACCCCAGCCCGACTGAGCCCCGATGGTCGGGCCCCCTCGCCGCCTGCGCGGCTGGGGGACCCCCATCTCCGGCCACTTCCGTGGCCGGCATCGTCGCCCGACTGAGTCTGGATGGTCGGGCTCGCCCCCTCGCCGCCTGCGCGGCTGGGGGGACCCCCATCTCCGGCCACTTCCGTGGCCGGCATCGTCGCCCGACTAGGCTCGGCGTGTGCTGGCACCGCTTCGTGTACCCCCGAGTGCACCGGCGCGGCTGGTGGTGCTGGCATCGGGTACCGGTTCGCTGCTGAGCTCACTGCTGGGCGCCGCCGTCGGCGACTACCCGGCGCGGGTCGTCGCGGTCGGCGCGGATCGCGACTGCCGGGCCACCGAAATCGCAGCGAACGCATCGGTGCCGGCCTTCACCGTGCGGCTGCGCGACTACCCCAGCCGCGACGCGTGGGACGCCGCCATCACCGAGGCCACCGCGGCGCACTCGCCCGACCTGATCGTCTCCGCCGGCTTCATGAGAATCCTTGGACCGCGGTTTCTTTCACGATTCTGCGGACGCATCCTGAACACGCACCCGGCGCTGCTGCCCGCCTTCCCCGGCGCGCACGGCGTGGCCGACGCGCTGGCCTACGGCGTGAAGGTCACCGGCTGCACGGTGCACCTGGTGGATGCCGGCACGGACACCGGACCGATACTGGCGCAGCAGGCCATTCCGGTGCTCGACGGCGATGACGAAGCGACCTTGCATGAACGCATCAAGGTCACCGAACGGCAACTGCTGGTGGATGTGGTGGCCGCGGTGGCAACCCGTGGTGTGACGGTGACCGGACGAATAGCGACGATCGGACGAAAGGCGACCATGGGATGAGCACCGACGGCGTAAGAAAGCCGATCCGCCGGGCGTTGATCAGCGTGTACGACAAGACCGGCCTCGTTGAGCTGGCCCGCGGTCTCAGTGCGGCCGGCGTCGAGATCGTTTCGACCGGGTCAACGGCGAAGACCATTGCGGGCAAAGGTATTCCGGTGACCCGCGTGGAGGAGCTGACCGGTTTCCCCGAGGTGCTCGACGGTCGGGTCAAGACGCTGCACCCGCGAGTGCACGCCGGCCTGCTGGCCGACCTGCGCAAACCCGAGCACGTGGCGGCACTGGACAAGCTCGGGATCGCGGCGTTCGAACTGGTCGTGGTCAACCTGTATCCGTTCAGCCAGACCGTCGAATCCGGTGCCGGCGTGGACGACTGCGTCGAGCAGATCGACATCGGTGGACCTTCGATGGTCCGGGCGGCTGCGAAGAACCATCCCTGCGTGGCGGTGGTCACCGACCCGCTCGGGTACGACGGGGTGCTGGCCGCGGTGCGCAGCGGCGGATTTACCCTCGCCGAGCGCAAAAGGCTGGCCGCACTGGCGTTTCAGCACACCGCCGAGTACGACATCGCCGTCGCCAACTGGATGCAGTCCACGCTGGCGCCCGAGCCGCCCGACGCGGCGTTCCCGCACTGGTTCGGCGGATGCTGGCGCCGCTCGTCGACGCTGCGCTACGGCGAGAACCCACACCAGCGGGCGGCGCTGTACACCGATCCCGCCGCCTGGCCCGGGCTGGCGCAGGCCGAACAGCTGCACGGAAAAGACATGTCCTACAACAACTTCACCGATGCGGACGCGGCCTGGCGCGCCGCCTTCGACCACGAACAAACGTGCGTGGCGATCATCAAGCACGCCAACCCGTGCGGCATCGCGATTTCGTCGGTCTCGGTCGCCGACGCCCACCGCAAGGCCCACCAATGCGATCCCCTGAGCGCCTACGGCGGTGTCATCGCGGCCAACACCGAGGTCAGCGTCGAAATGGCGGAGTACGTCAACACCATCTTCACCGAAGTCATCGTCGCGCCCGGCTACGCCTCGGGCGCCCTGGACCTGTTGACCCGCAAGAAAAACATCCGGGTGCTGGTGGCCTCCGAACCGATGCCTGGTGGCACCGAGCTGCGTCCGATCAGCGGGGGGTTGCTGATCCAGCAACGCGACCAGCTCGACGCGCCCGGTGACAACCCGCTGAACTGGACGCTGGCGAGCGGATCACCGGCGGACCAGGCGACGCTGACTGACCTGGTCTTTGCGTGGCGGGCCTGCCGCGCGGTCAAGTCGAACGCGATCGTGATCGTCGCCGACGGGGCCACCGTCGGTGTTGGCATGGGACAGGTCAACCGGGTGGACGCCGCCCGGCTGGCGGTCGAACGCGGCGGGGACCGAGTCCGCGGCGCGGTCGCGGCATCCGACGCGTTCTTCCCGTTCCCCGACGGACTCGAGACACTGACAGCAGCGGGGGTCAAGGCGATCGTGCATCCGGGCGGCTCGGTGCGCGACGAGGAGGTGACCGCGGCGGCGGCCAACGCCGGCGTCACCCTGTATCTCACCGGCTCCCGCCACTTCGCGCACTAGCCGTGCACCGGCCGTACACCGGCCGCGATAGTGAAATCCACGACGTGACACGCCGGAAACGCGTCGTGACATTCACTCTCGTCGCGAGAAGAAAGACGGCGTCGTAGCGTGGAGTGGTGACTTTACCGAATAACCTGCCCCGAACCGTCGGGCAATTGCGTGCCGCCGGTCACCGGGAACGGGGGGTCAAGCAGGAAATCCGGGAGAACCTGCTGACCGCACTGGCCGACGGTGACGACGTCTGGCCGGGCATTCTGGGCTTCGACGACACCGTACTGCCACAGGTGGAGCGGGCGCTCATCGCGGGGCACGACTTCGTGTTGCTCGGCGAGCGCGGCCAGGGCAAGACGCGGCTGCTGCGCGCGCTGGCGGGGTTGCTGGACGAGTGGACCCCGGTAATCGGCGGAGCCGAACTGGGCGAGCATCCCTATCGGCCGATCACGCCGGAGTCGATCCGGCGGGCCGCGCAGCTCGGCGACGACCTGCCGATCGCCTGGAAGCATCGCAGCGAGCGTTACACCGAGAAGCTGGCCACCCCCGACACCAGCGTCGCCGACCTGGTCGGCGACATCGACCCGATCAAGGTGGCCGAGGGGCGCAGCCTCGGGGATCCCGAGACCATCGCCTACGGGCTGATTCCACGGGCGCACCGCGGCATCGTTGCGGTCAACGAGCTGCCCGATCTTGCCGAGCGCATTCAGGTGTCCATGCTCAACGTCATGGAGGAGCGCGACATCCAGGTCCGCGGCTACACACTGCGGCTGCCGCTGGACGTGTTGGTGGTCGCCAGCGCCAACCCCGAGGACTACACCAACCGGGGCCGGATCATCACCCCGCTCAAGGACCGCTTCGGCGCCGAGATCCGCACCCACTACCCGCTGGAGCTGGAGGCGGAGATGGGTGTCATCGCCCAGGAGGCGCACCTGAGCGCGCAGGTGCCCGACTACCTGATGCAGGTGATCGCGCGGTTCGCCCGCTACCTGCGGGAATCCCGCTCGATCGACCAGCGCTCGGGTGTGTCCGCGCGGTTTGCCATCGCGGCGGCGGAGACGGTTGCGGCGGCGGCCCGGCATCGCGGCGCTGTGCTGGGGGAGACCGATCCGGTGGCCCGGGTGGTCGATTTGGGCACGGTGATCGACGTGTTGCGCGGCAAGCTGGAATTCGAGTCCGGTGAGGAAGGCCGCGAACAGGCGGTGCTGGAGCATCTACTGCGCCGTGCCACCGCCGATACCGCGTCACGGGTGCTGGGCGGCATCGACGTCGGCCCGTTGGTGGCCGCCGTCGAGGGCGGTTCCGCGGTGACGACGGGCGAGCGGGTGTCGGCCAAGGACGTGCTGGCCGCGGTGCCGGGGCTGCCGGTCGTGGACAGGATCGCCAGCAAGCTGGGCGCCGAATCCGAGGGGGAGCGCGCCGCGGCGTTGGAACTGGCGTTGGAGGCGTTATACCTCGCGAAGCGCATCGACAAGGTCTCCGGGGAGGGCCAAACCGTCTATGGCTGAACCGGTTAAGGGGCGCTCACTACGCTACTCGGCGTACACCGGCGGGCCCGACCCGCTGGCTCCGCCGGTGGATCTGCGTGCGGCGCTCGAACAGATCGGACAAGACGTCATGGCGGGCAGCTCGGCGCGCCGGGCGCTGTCCGAGCTGTTACGGCGGGGCACCAGGAACATGACCGGTGCTGACCGGCTGGCGGCGGAGGTCAACAGACGGCGACGGGAGTTGTTGCGCCGCAACAATTTAGACGGCACCTTGCAGCAGATCAAGAAGCTGCTCGACGAGGCTGTGCTGGCCGAACGCAAGGAGCTGGCCCGCGCCCTAGACGACGACGCCCGGTTTTCCGAGCTGCAGCTCGACGCGCTGCCGTCGTCGCCGGCCAAGGCCGTCCAGGAGCTGGCAGGCTACCACTGGCGCAGCCCGCAGGCCCGCGAATCCTACGAGCAGATCAAGGATCTGCTCGGCCGCGAGCTGCTGGACCAGCGCTTTGCCGGCATGAAGCAGGCGCTTTCCCGCGCCACCGACGCGGATCGCCAGCGCGTCAACGAGATGCTGGACGACCTCAACGACCTGCTGGACAAGCACGCCCACGGCCAGGACACCCAGCAAGACTTTGCAGACTTCATGGCCAAGCACCGCGAGTTCTTTCCGGAGAACCCGCGCAATGTCGAGGAACTGCTGGACTCACTGGCCAAACGGGCCGCCGCCGCGCAGCGGTTCCGCAACAGCCTCACCCAGGAACAGCGCGACGAACTGGATGCCCTGGCGCAGCAGGCATTTGGCTCTCCGGCGCTGATGCAGGCGCTGAACCGGCTCGACGCGCATCTGCAGGCCGCCCGCCCGGGTGAAGACTGGACCGGCTCCGAGCAGTTCTCCGGGGATAATCCGTTCGGCATGGGCGAGGGCACCCAGGCGCTGGCCGATATCGCCGAGCTGGAGCAGCTGGCCGAGCAGCTGTCGCAAAGCTATCCGGGCGCCAGCATGGACGATGTCGACCTGGACGCGCTGGCCCGCCAGCTCGGTGACCACGCCGCCATCGACGCCCGGACACTGGCCGAATTGGAACGCGCACTAGTCAATCAGGGCTTCCTGGATCGCGGTTCCGACGGCCAGTGGCGACTGTCGCCAAAGGCCATGCGACGCCTCGGCGAAACGGCGTTACGCGATGTGGCACAACAACTGTCCGGTCGCCGCGGCGAGCGGGATCACCGTCGTGCCGGCGCCGCCGGCGAGCTGACCGGCGCGACGCGGCCCTGGCAGTTCGGCGACACCGAGCCGTGGCACGTCGCCCGCACGCTGACCAATGCCGTGCTGCGCCAGGCCGGAACGGCGGCCGTGCGCGACCGCATCCGGATCACCGTCGACGACGTCGAGGTCTCCGAGACCGAAACGCGCACCCAGGCCGCGGTTGCGCTGTTGGTGGACACCTCGTTTTCGATGGTGATGGAGAATCGTTGGCTGCCGATGAAGCGCACGGCGCTCGCGCTCAACCACCTGGTGTGCACGCGGTTCCGCTCGGATGCCCTGCAGATCATCACGTTTGGCCGCTACGCCCGGACGGTGACGGCGGCCGAGCTGACGGGTTTGGAGGGTGTCTACGAGCAGGGCACCAACCTGCATCACGCGCTGGCGCTGGCCGGACGACACCTGCGCCGGCACCCCAGCGCGCAGCCCGTCGTGCTGGTGGTGACCGACGGTGAGCCGACCGCTCACTTGGAAGACGTTGACGGCGAAGGTTCGTCAGTCTTTTTTGATTACCCGCCGCATCCGAGGACCATCGCCCACACCGTGCGAGGGTTCGACGACATGGCGCGCCTGGGTGCCCAAGTCACAATCTTCCGATTGGGCAGTGACCCCGGTCTGGCTCGGTTCATCGACCAGGTCGCGCGACGGGTGCAGGGCCGCGTGGTGGTGCCCGATCTCGACGGGCTGGGAGCGGCCGTGGTGGGCGACTACCTTCGGTCGCGACGGCGGCGGTAGCTCAGTAGGCGTCGCGGGTTCGGCCGCCGGGGGATTCGTATAGGTATGGGTAGTGCACGTCGGGATCGTTGGGCGGCCGCATGTTCAGCGGTGGCGGCGCGGTGCGCCAGGCGGCCGGGAGGTGGCAACCGGTGTCGTAGGAGTAGGCCAGCAACTGCCCGTGGTTGACGAGATCGATCAAGGTGCCGTCGTCGCGGATTTGAGAGTCATTCGGGGAGCCCAGCGGCAGCGGGGGGTCACCGGGTGCGGAGGTGTTGGGCCGAAAGCCTGCCGCCTTGAACACCGGCGCTAGCTCGGTAACAATCTGCAGCCATTGCTCTGAAGTGGGTGCGGGTTCGCCGAAGAAATGATCGCTTTTTTCTTGCCGACCGATGGTGCGGGTGAACGGGTCGTTGCAGCCGCCTGGCGGGTGTCCGAGCGGGCTGCGCGAGAATATAGTCTGCGGCGCGTATTTCGCGATCACCGCCCGAATCGTGGCGTCCAAGTTGGCGAGCTGCTGCTGGACTGTCTCCAGATCGGGTCTGCCATTGACGATTTTCTGCAGGCGGTCCAATTCGTCGCGCCCGGGGTTGGCGTACGGGTCGAACGTATTGGGCTTGATGCAGCCGGCGAGTAGCAGGGTCACGCCGAGGAGCATCGCAGTCAGGTGCCGGGGTCGTGGACAGCTCATCAGTAGGCGTCGCGCGTTCGGCCGCCGGGGGATTCGTACAGGTATGGGTAGTGCACATCGGGATCGTTGGGTGGTCGCATATTCAGCGGTGGCGGCGCGGTGCGCCAGGCGGCCGGGAGATGGCAACCGGTGTCGTAGGAGTAGCCGAGCGGGCTGCGGTTATCGCCATTGACCAGACGAATCAACGTTCCGTCGTCGCGGATTTGAGAGAAATTCGGGGCGCCCAGCGGCTGCGGGGGGTCGCCCGGTGCGGAGTTGTTGGGCCGAAAGCCCGCCGCCTTGAACACCGGCGCTAGCTCGGTGACAATCTGTAGCCATTGCTCTGGCGTGGGCGCGGGCCGACCGAAGAACACGTCGCTACTGACTTGGCGACCGATCGTCCGGATGAACGGGTCGTTGCAGCCGCCCGCCGGATGGCCGGTCGCCAGGCTCGAGAACCGGGTCTGCGGTGAATACTTCGCGATCGCCGCACGAATCGTGGCGTCCAGGTTGGCGAGCTGCTGCTCGACCGTCTCCAGATCCGGGCGCTCATTGACGATCTTCTGCAGGCGGTCCAACTCGCCCCGCCCGGGGTTGGCGTACGGGTCGAACGTGTTGGGCTTGATGCAGCCGGCGAGTAGCAGGGTCACGCTGAGCAACCCGGCGGCCAGGAAACGGTGTATTCGGCTCATTCGTGGTGAAGGGGGATCGGAGGAGGGACTTCATACGGTCCGGACCCGCCGGGAAGCCTGTCCACGCCGACCGCGCGGGGTGTGACGAGGTCGTCGGGGAGTCCGGCAAGCACCGCTGCCATGTTGTAGCCGCTCATCCGGAGTTCGCCGTTGCTTCCCATGCGCGCATACTCGGAATGGCCATAGGCCCGCTCGTGAAGATTCCCGTCCCCGTACTCATGGCCCAGGACCACTCCCGTACTGGTCGACAGTTCAGTCATTCCGGGCACTTCCTGCGGTGCAGAGCCAAAAGCGCCGAATTCGGGGATCACTTGGGAAACCTCATCATTGACCCCGATCATGTAGAAGGCATGCCCGGGCTGAACGCCCAGCTGCGAGACGTTGGTGAGTTCGGTGCCCGGCGAACCGTAGAGCACGACGTCGCTGACCGGTGCGCCCTGCTGCAACGCCAGACTGGTCACCAGGGACCCGTAGGAATGGCCGAACGCGGTGATGTGCTGATCCGAGACATTTGTGGTAGCGGCCAGACCCTTATAGAAGTGGTTCAATGGCCCCGCGGCATCGCGCGCGAGCCAGTCATGCGTCACGTCCTTGAGGCTGTCTGGTGCGTCATATCCTAGCCACGCAATGGAAGCGACCGCTTCCGGGTTTGGCAATCCGGCTCGCCCCCTCAGCTCGGTTGCCTTAGCGCGCTGAATTCCGGCTTCCCTCACCATTGTTTCGACGCTCGAACTGACCCGAGTGTTCAGGCCGCCCACGGTGACGCCGACGCGTTCGGCGTTGTCGACGTCGCCAACTCCCACTGCAGCCAACACCTTTCGCGGATTGCTGGCGGTGTCCAGCAGAATCATGCTGGCCCCCCTGTTAGCAGGATCTTCCAGCGTGCGCTGCAGCGCCTGCAGATCCGCCAGCTTGTCGGTGTCGGTGTGCCAGACTCCGTTTCCGTCCAACCAGCCGTTCTGCAGCCGGGCGAGTTCTCGTTGCAGCACAGGCAGATTCAGTTCGTTACGAACAGCGATGGGGATGCCGTCGCGGTTGCGTAGGGCATTCGGGAACCATTGCTTGACCCGATCCTGCTGGCTCGGGGTCAGTGCATGCCACCACTTTCCGACCTCCTCGGGATCGCTGCCCGGTGGCGGCATCTGCGGCATTTTGGGTGGCTGATGGCTGAGTTGAGCATTGACCTGCTCGGGTGACAAGTCCCCGGCGGCACCCCGAATCGCCGCGGCCAGATCTTCATCGGCGGTCTCGGCGTCGGCCAGCAGACGTTTGATGCTTTCCGTCAACCGGATTGCGGTGTTGAGGATGGCCTGCTGATCGGCCGGGGAATACGACGACAAGTCGGGTGGTGGCAACGCCGTACCGGTCGCGTCATCGATCGTCAGGTGATAATCCCGCGCAGCATCGCGGATCATTTGTAGCCGCATCTTGATCGCGGCGACCTCCTCGGCCGCCTTCTCCGCGGCCCGTGCGACCGCTTCACACGCGGCGGCATGGTCGTCGAGAAGCACCGCCGTGTGCTGGGTCGCCGCCCGCGCCGCGTCGGCGGCCGCACCGCCAAAGTCGAGCAGCCGCATGGTTTCACGCAGCGCCGCGGATGCGGTGCGCGTGCCGTGCGCGCGGTTGATCGCGGCCTGAACACCGTCCTGATCGCCGAGGGATCCCAGCGCTCAATGTCAGCTAACGTCAACGCCATCGCATCGGGCGGTTCCACCGCCTGCCGGATAAACCGCGGCCAGTGCCGCGGCGTTGCGCTCCTCCATCTCTGCGAACCCGACCGCGGCCAAATACATGCCATAAGAATGGTCCCCGAAGCGGTCCGCGTGGGCGGTGCTGGCCTCCGCCCAGCTATCCAGCAATCCCGATAACGCGCCCGCCGACGAACCGACCCAGCCCGACTGCGCGCCTTCAGCCGCACCGAGACAGAAGTGGTGTGACGTCAGCAAAGACTCACCGTGGTCAGCCAGCTCATAACCCACCTGGGACAGGACTTCAGGAATCGCCCGCAACGTTTCGGCCATACCACCTCGTTTCCACACAAACCGAACTGTCGGCGGAGTATGGCACACAATCACATGTCGGGCCATTCGGCCGCCACCGCGGTAGTGGGTACGTGGCTCTAATGTGATTTGACCAGCTGATGCACGCGCTGATACGAGATGCCAAGCACCTTGCCGATGTCGCGAACCGTCAATCCGCCATTCTTGAGCTCGGCTGCCGCACGTCGGTATTCCTCGGCAGCGGCGGCCTGAGCATCCGCAGCCTCCTGTCGTAGCTTGGACGCCAGCTCGAGGTGGTGGCGAACCGAATCAGGCAGTTCCACCTGCGCATCGACATCGAACGAATCGGCCGGCACGTCGAGCCACACCGCGATCAGGTCGCGTGCCGTTGGTTCAACCTCATCGAGGTTGCGGGCCTGCGTAGGTAAACCATATTCAGGATGGTTGCCGAGACCCGGAATCCGTATGTGCCAGTACTTGCCGTCTGGGCTGGCGATCGCGGCATAGGTGCCCAACGCCACCACCTCTTTCCCAACTTGGCCTCACATTCCCTATGCACATCCTCGGCGTAACGGTTTGTGAACTCGTTGTGCCGACCGACTGGGATCATCAAGCCATCGGGGTTGTAGATCGTGCGGTTGGCGCCCTGGCGCAACTCCTCCAACGACATACCCTTGGCCATGGCGGCCTTGGTGATCTTCTTGATGACCTCTGTCCGCTTCGGCATGCTGTCAGTCTAGATCGCACTAGACAAATTTTGTCAAGACCGAGCTAGACAAAAGTACATTCAAACTGACCCACTACCGCCACCGCCAGACCGGCCGGCGAGACCGCCTGCTATTTGCGCGGTTTGCGGGGCTTGCGCTTGATGCCCACATCGCCCCACAGCGAGAAGCCGCGGATCCTCACCGTCGGTGCGCCGCGGGTGCCCTCGCCCACCACCTCCCGATCGAAGCCGCCCATCACTCGGTGGCCGTGGATCTCGACGTTGACCTCCGGTGGCAGCAGGATCGTCTGCACACCCATGATCGAGTATGCGCGGATGTCCACCTCGGTCGAGGTGAAATCGGCGTAGCGCAGATCCAGCACCCCGCTGCCCCACAACGTGAACGTGGTCAGCTTCCTCGGCACGTTCCAGCGGCCGCGCCGCTCGAATCCACTCAGCAGGGCCAGCAGCAGCGTGGACGGCGCCGGATTGCAGCTGCCGCCCCGGCGGGGATTGACCGGAGCACCCGGCAGGTCGGCACGGAGCCGATCCAGTTCCTGATAGGTGGTTGCCGCATAGGCCTTGGCTAGCCGGTCTTCGTACTCTTTCAACTCCAGGCGGCCCTGCTCGGCCGCATAGGCCAGCAACTGCGCAAGCTGTATGCGGTCGGTGTCCGCCGCGCGCGCCGACTGATCGCGCGCCTGCTTCGCGTCACGTTGCGCCGAGTCGCTCATCACCCACGAGCGTACGACGTCACCATTCTGCTGCAAGAGGTGACGGCCAACCTGCCACGGTCGCGCCGGGCTGGGCCTTGGGCTAGACCCGTGCACCCGCGTCTTAGGTATCCGCGGGTAACACGCACCGCTGCACCCAATGCCGCTGTCGCATCATGTTGCTAGATGCCCTGGCGCCGCTCATTACACCGCGTTACCGGGCCGAGCCTGCTGGCACCCGAGTCACTGAATTCACTGGCGTACCATCGGATTTACCCTGTGCGCGTTGTGGCACGCGTCGGCCAACCGTGATAGTATTCGAACATGCGTTCGAGTAGCCGGGAGGAGATTGTCGCGGTGTTCGACGCCCTCGACACCGCCCTTCACCGGGCCCTGGACCTCTCGATCGACACCCTGACCACCCCCGAATGCCTGACCCTGCTGGAACGCTGCGAAACGCTGCGCCGCCGCCTGCCCGCCGTCGAGCACCCGTTCATCAACAGGCTCGCCGACCAGGCCGACGCCAGCGAACTGGGCGGCAAACTCCCCTTCGCGTTGGCTGAGCGGTTGCGCATCACCCGCGGTGAAGCAGCCCGGCGCATCGGTGAGGCCGCCGAGCTGGGGCCGCGGCGCGCGCTGACCGGCCAACCCCTGCCGCCGCTGCTGCCCGCCACCGCCGAAGCCCAACGCGCCGGCCAGCTCGGCACGCAACACGTGCAGATCATTCGCTCCTTTCTGCACCAGCTGCCCAGCGGGGTGGATCTGCCCACCCGGGACAAGGCCGAAGCCGAACTGGCTCAGTTGGGTGGCCGGTTTCGGCCCGATCAGCTGCACAAGCTGGCCGCCAAACTCGCCGACTGCCTCAACCCCGACGGCAACTTCAGCGACACCGACCGGGCCCGCCGCCGCGGCATCATCCTCGGCAAGCAGGGCGCCGACGGCATGTCGGCGATCACCGGCTACCTCACCCCCGAAGCCCGCGCCACCCTCGATGCCGTGCTGGCCAAGCTGGCCGCCCCCGGCATGGCCAACCCCGCCGACCCCACCCCCTGCCTCAGCGGCACCCCGTCACAGGCCGCCATCGACGCCGACACCCGCAGCGCCGCCCAGCGCAACCACGACGGCCTGCAGGCCGGGCTGCGGGCGCTGCTGTGCTCGGGGGAGCTGGGCCAACACAACGGGCTGCCCGCGGCGATCATCGTGTCCACCAGCCTGGCCGAGTTGCAATCGGCTGCCGGGCACGCGCTCACCGGTGGGGGCAGCCTGCTGCCGATGAGTGAGGTGATCCGGCTGGCCGCCCACGCCAGCCACTACCTGCGCATCTTCGACCACGGCCGCGAGCTGGCGCTGTATCACACCAAGCGGCTGGCCTCCCCGGCCCAGCGAACCGTGTTGTACGCCAAGGACCGCGGCTGCTCCTTTCCCAATTGCGATGTGCCGGGCTATCTCACCGAGGTGCACCATGTGACCGATTTCGCCCAGTGCCAGAAGACCGACATCAACAACCTCACCCAGGCCTGCGGCCCGCATCACCAACTGGCCACCACCGGCGGCTGGGCCACCCGCAAACACCGCGACGGCACCACCGCATGGCTTCCCCCCGCCCACCTCGACCATGGACAACCCAGAACCAACAGCTACTTTCACCCCGAAAAACTCCTGCACAACAACGACGAGGAGGACGACCCGTGACCACCGGCACCAGCCGGTCGGAACCGGGTTTAGGGCAAAGGGCTAGGGCCGGTCTGGGTCCTATTGGCCCAAGTCGCTAGGGGTCGGCGCCCAGCTCGGCGGGCGTTTCTGCAGGAACGCGAGCATGCCTTCGCGGGCCTCATCGGACACGAACAGCCGGGCCGACTCCTCGGTGAGGCGGTCGGCGTCGCGGTCGAACCCGTCCAGCACGGCGGCGGTGGTGAGCGCCTTCGACGCCGCCAGGCCCTGAGGTGAGCCGCGGCCCACGTCGGCGACCAGCGCGGCCACCGTGGTGTCCACGTCGTCGGCCGCCATGGTGATCAATCCGATGTCCGCGGCTTCGCGGGCGCCGAACTTCTCGCCGGTGAGGTAGTAACGCGCGGCGGCCCGTGGCGACAGCTTCGGCAGCAGCGTCAGTGAGATGATCGCCGGGGCGACGCCGATGCGGGCCTCGGTGAGCGCAAAGGTGCTGCGCGGGCCGGCGACGGCGATGTCGCACGCACCGACCAGACCGAACCCGCCGGCCCGCACGTGCCCGTCGATGGCGCCGATCACCGGCAGCGGCGACTCGACGATGGCGCGCAGCAGCGCGGTCATCTCCCGCGCCCTCGCCACCGCCATCTGGTACGGGTCGCCACCGCCGGCCTCGCTGAGATCCGCACCGGCGCAGAAGGTGCCGCCGGTGTGACCGAGCACCACGACCCGCACCGCGGGATCGGCCGCCGCGTCGCGCAGCCCCTGATGCAGTTGACTGACCAGAGCGCTAGACAGCGCGTTGCGGTTGTGCGGCGAGTTCAGCGTCAGCCGGGCGAACGGGCCCCCGCAGGCGGCCGGGCCGGCATACTCGACGAGGGTGTCCATCAGTAGGACCGGGGCAGACCCAGCGACGTCTGCGCGACGAAGTTCAGCACCATCTCGCGGCTGATCGGCGCGATCCGCGCCAAGCGGGCCGATGTCATCATCGCCGCCACGCCGTATTCCTTGGTCAACCCGTTGCCGCCCATCGACTGCACGGCCTGATCGACTGCGCGCGAAGATGCCTCGGCCGCAGCGTATTTGGCCATGTTGGCCGCTTCCGCCGCGCGGAAATCGTCACCGATGTCGTAGAGGGTAGCGGCTTTCTGGGTCATCAGCTTGGCGAGTTCGATCTCGATGTGACACTGCGCCAACGGATGTGCCAGGCCCTGGTGCGCGCCGATTGGGGTGGACCACACCTTGCGGGTTTTGACGTATTCGACGGCCCTGCTGAGGGCGAACCGGCCCATGCCCACCGCGCTGGCCGCGCCCATGATGCGCTCGGGATTCAGGCCGGCGAAAAGCTGTGCGATCGCGGCGTCTTCGGCTCCCACCAGGGCATCGCTGGGTACCCGGACGTCGTCCAGGAAGACCTGGAACTGGCGTTCGGGGCTGACCAACTCCATCTCGATCGGGGTGTAGCTGAACCCGGGAGCGTCGGTGGGCACCACGAACAACGCCGGGCGCAGCTTGCCGGTTTTCGCTTCCTCGGTGCGGCCCACGGTCAGCACCGCCTGCGCCTGGTCGACGCCGGAGATGAAGACCTTCTGGCCCTTGATGATCCAGTCACTGCCGTCGCGACGCGCAGTGGTGGTGATCTTGTGCGAGTTGGACCCGGCGTCGGGTTCGGTGATGGCGAACGCCATGGTCAAGGAGCCGTTGGCGATGCCCGGCAACCAGCGCTTCTTCTGCTCGTCGGTGCCGAATTTGGCGATGATGGTGCCGTTGATCGCCGGCGACACCACCATCAGCAGCAGCGCCGAGCCGGCGGCCGCCATCTCCTCCATGACCAGCGACAGCTCGTACATGCCCGCGCCGCCGCCGCCGTATTCCTCGGGCAGATTCACCCCGAGAAAGCCGAGTTTGCCTGCCTCGGCCCATAACTCGCTGGTGTGTTCGTGTCTGCGCGCCTTTTCCAGGTAATACTCGTGGCCGTAGTTGGCCACCCACGAGGCCACCGCCTTGCGCAGCGCTTGGCGCTCCTCGCTTTCGATGAAGCTGGTGTCTGTCACCGTGAATCTCCTTCTGCTGAGCCACGTTGAGGTGCTTCCACTCGTGCGAGAATGGCGCCTACCTCGACCTGTTGGCCGGTCTCGACGTTGAGTTGGGTCAGCACGCCGTCGGCCGGCGCGCTGATGGTGTGTTCCATCTTCATGGCCTCCAGCCAGATCAGCGGCTGACCGGCGGTGACGGCGTCGCCGACCTGGGCGCCGAGCCGGATGACGTTGCCGGGCATGGGTGCCACCAACGAGCCCTGTTCGACGGCCGAGCCCGGCTCGGGGAAGCGTGGCAGCACCACCAGGTGAACGGGTCCGCGGGCCGAGTCGACGTAGACGTCGGGGCCGTGGCGGGCAACAGTGAAGCTGTGCGCAACCCCGGCCTCGGCGAGCACCACCTGGTCCACGGCGGCCGAGACCAGCTGCACCGCCGGATCGCCGGGAAGCACCAAACCCGTTCTGGTAAACCGGTATTCGACGCGGTGCTCGACGTCGGCGTCGTCACGGTAGGTTTTGACCTGATAGCCGGAGGCCAGGTTGCGCCAGCCGCTGGGAATGGAGCCAAGCACCCCGCAAGCCTTTGCCGCCGAGCGGTTGTGCGCGGCGTCGGCCAGCGCGGCGGCGATCGCCGATAGCCGGACGGTCGCGGTGTCGGCCAGCGGCGTCGCCAACTCGACCATGCCGTGCGTGTCGAAAAACGCGGTGTCGGTGGAGCCGTCGAGAAACGCCGGATGGCGCAGCACGTTGACCAATAAGTCACGGTTGGTGCGCAGGCCGTGCAGGCGGGTGCGAGCCAGCGCGTCGGCGAGCAGCAGCGCCGATTGCCGGCGTGTCGGCGCGTAGGAGATGACCTTGGCCAGCATCGGGTCGTAGTGGATCGACACCACCGATCCGTCGACGATCCCGGAGTCCAGCCGAATTCCCGTCCGCCGTCCCAACGTGCAGAACTGCGTCGAAACCCCCGGCACGTCGATGGTGTGCACCGGGCCGGCCTGGGGCTGCCAGCCGTGCGCGGGGTCCTCGGCATACAGCCGGGCCTCGATCGAATACCCCTCGGCCGGCGGCGATTCGGTATTGAGTCGGCCGCCCTCAGCGATCATGAGCTGCAGTTCGACCAGATCCAACCCGGTGGTCTCCTCGGTGACCGGATGCTCGACCTGCAGGCGCGTGTTCATCTCCAGGAAGTAGAACTCGCCGTCGTCATCGGCGAGGAACTCCACGGTGCCGGCGCCGGTGTAGCCGATCGCACCGGCCGCCACCCGAGCCGCGTCGAACAGCTTGGCCCGCATGCCCGGTACGCGTTCCACCAACGGCGAAGGCGTCTCTTCGATGATCTTCTGGTGTCGGCGCTGAATCGAGCATTCCCGTTCGCCGACGGACCACACGGTGCCGTGGCCGTCGGCCAGGACTTGCACTTCGACGTGGTGCCCGGTCGGCAGGTAACGCTCGCAGAACACGGTCGAGTCGCCGAAGGCGGACTGCGCCTCCCGCCGAGCCGCAGCGACTTCGGCTGGCAGAGCGGATAATTTGCGAACTATCCGCATGCCGCGACCGCCGCCGCCGGCGGAGGCCTTGACCAGCACCGGCAGCTGGGCGTCGGTGACGGTCTCCGGGTCGAGTTCGTCGAGCACCGGCACCCCGGCGGCCGCCATGAGCTTCTTGGACTCGATCTTGGAGCCCATCGCGCGCACCGCATCCACCGGCGGCCCGACCCACACCAGGCCCGCGTCCTGCACCGCGGAGGCGAATTCGGCATTCTCCGCGAGGAATCCGTATCCGGGGTGCACCGCGTCGGCACCGGCGGCACGCGCGGCGGCCACGATGGCGCCGGCGTTCAGATAGTCGTCGGTGCTCGGCAGCCGCACCCGGGCGTCGGCCTCGGCGACGTGCGGTGCGGCGGCGTCCGGTTCGGTGTAGACGGCGACGGTGCCCAGACCCAGCCGACGGCAGGTGGCGAACACCCGCCGGGCGATCTCGCCACGGTTTGCTACCAGAACTCGACTGATTCCCATGAGCATCACATCCGGAAGACGCCGAAGTTCGACGTCCCCTTGATCGGGCCATTGGCAATGGCGGACAAACACATTCCCAGTACGGTGCGGGTGTCGCGCGGGTCGATCACCCCGTCGTCGTAGAGCATTCCGGACAAGACCAACGGCAGCGACTCGGCTTCGATCTGGCCTTCGACGGCGGCTCGCATCGCCGCGTCGGCCGCCTCGTCTACTTGCTGGCCGCGCGCTTGCGCGGCCGCTCGGGCCACGATCGACAACACCCCCGACAGCTGCGCGCCACCCATCACCGCGGACTTGGCGCTGGGCCAGGCGAACAGGAAGCGCGGGTCGTAGGCGCGCCCGCACATGCCGTAGTGCCCGGCACCGTAGGACGCGCCGATCAGCAGCGAGATGTGCGGGACGGTCGAGTTGGACACGGCGTTGATCATCATCGAGCCGTGCTTGATCATCCCGCCCTCTTCGTAGTCCTTGCCCACCATGTAGCCGGTGGTGTTGTGCACGAACAACAGCGGCGTGTTGGCGCGGTTGGCCAACTGTATGAACTGGGTGGCCTTTTGTGACTCCTCACTGAACAGCACGCCGCGGGCGTTGGCCAGGATGCCCAGCGGGTAGCCGTGCAGCTGGGCCCAGCCGGTCACCAGAGACGAGCCGTAGAGCGGTTTGAACTCATCGAAGTCGGAGCCGTCGACGATGCGGGCGATCACTTCCCTCGGGTCGAACGGGATGCGCAGGTCGGCGGGCACGATGCCGATCAGCTCCTCGGCGTCGAACAGCGGCTCGGTGACCGGCCGCGGCGCGGGTCCCTGTTTGACCCAGTTGAGCCGCGCCACGATGCGCCGGCCGATCCGGATCGCGTCCAGCTCGTCGAGCGCGAAGTAGTCGGCCAAACCCGATATGCGGGCGTGCATTTCGGCGCCGCCCAGCGACTCGTCGTCGGACTCCTCACCGGTGGCCATCTTCACCAGCGGCGGGCCGGCCAAAAACACCTTGGAGCGTTCTTTGATCATCACCACGTGGTCGGACATCCCGGGGACGTAGGCGCCGCCCGCGGTGGAGTTGCCGAAAACCAGTGCGATGGTCGGGATTCCGGCCGCCGACAGCCGGGTCAGGTCGCGGAACATCTGTCCGCCGGGGATGAAGATTTCCTTCTGGGTGGGCAGGTCGGCCCCGCCGGACTCCACCAGCGAAATCACCGGGAGGCGATTTTCGAAGGCGATCTGGTTGGCCCGCAGTAATTTCCGCAGTGTCCACGGATTGCTGGTGCCGCCCTTGACGGTGGGGTCGTTGGCCACGACCATGCATTCCACTCCGCAGACCGCGCCGATGCCGGTAACCAGGCTGGCGCCGATCTGGAAGTTGCTGCCATAGGCGGCCAGCGGGCTCAGCTCCAGGAACGGGGAGTCCGGGTCGACGAGCAGCTCAATGCGTTCCCGGGGTGTCAACTTGCCGCGGGCGTGGTGCCGGTCGACGTACTTGGGGCCGCCGCCGGCGAGCGCCTTGGCCAGTTCGGCGTCGACCTCGTCGAGCTTTGCACCCATTGCCGCGGCCGCCTCGGCGTAGGCGGGGGCGTTTGGGTCCAGTGTGGATTGCAGCACGGTCATGACCACCGCCGACGATGCAGTGGGGGCACCGCCCGCTTGCGGGGGACGGAGCGATGAGGTGGGGGTACCACCCGCGTGCGGGGGAGAGGCGGTGCAATCACGATTGATACCCCAGGGTTTTGGCGGCCAGAGCGGTCAGTATTTCGGTGGTGCCGCCGCCGATGCCGAGGATTCGCATGTCTCGATATTGGCGTTCGACTTCGGATTCGGCCATGTAGCCCAGCCCGCCGAAGAGCTGGACCGCCTGGTGAGCAACCCATTCGCCGGCCTGCACGGCGGTGTTCTTGGCGAAGCACACCTGCGCGATCAGGTCGGTGTCTCCCGCGAGCTGGCGTTCCACCACATGGTGCGCGTAGACCCGGGCGACGTCGATGCGACGGGCCATCTCGGCCAGCGTGTTCTGCACCGACTGGCGTGAAATCAGCGCCCGGCCGAACGTCTCCCGGTCCCGGCACCACTGCGCGGTGATGTCCAGACACCGCTGGGCGCTCGAATACGCCTGTGCGGCAAGGCCGATGCGCTCAGACACGAATGCCCGGGCGATCTGGGCGAAGCCGCTGTTCTCGGCGCCCACCAGGTTGGTCGCCGGCACGGCCACGTTAGTGTAGGACAGCTCGGCGGTGTCGGAGGACCGCCAGCCCATCTTGTCCAGCTTGCGGGTCACCTCAAAGCCGGGTGTGCCCTTGTCCACCACCAGCAGCGAAACCCCGGCGGCACCGGGTCCACCGGTGCGCACCGCGGTGACCACGTAGTCGGCCCGAACCCCGGAGGTGATGTAGGTCTTGGCGCCGTCGATCACGTAATGGTCGCCATCACGCACCGCGCTGGTTCGAAGATGCCCGACGTCTGACCCGCCGTCGGGTTCGGTGATGGCCAGCGCGCCGATCTTCTCCCCGGCCAAGGTGGGCCGCACGTACGTGTCGATCAGCCGTTCGTTGCCCGATGCGATCATGTGCGGCACCGCGATACCGCAGGTGAACAACGATGCGTACACCCCGCCCGGGGCGCCGGCCTGGTGCATCTCCTCACAGATCACCACCGGGTCGGCGGCGTCGCCGCCGCCACCGCCGACCGCCTCGGGAAAACCAGCGCCCAGCAGCCCGGCGGTCCCGGCGCGCCGGTGCAGGTCGCGGGGCAGCTCGCCGATCCTTTCCCACTCGTCGATGTGCGGCAGGATCTCCCGCTCGGCAAAGGCGTGCACCGTCTTGCGCAGCTGTTGGCGCTCCGGTGTGGTCCAGATGTTCACGGTGTCGACCAAAGATTCACAACAGCCTTTCCGGGATGTCGACGTGACGGCTGCGCAGCCATTCTCCCAGCCCCTTGGCCTGCGGATCGAAGCGCGCCTGATAAGCGACGCCCTGACCGAGGATTCCTTCGATGACGAAATTCAGCGCCCGCAAGTTGGGCAACACATGGCGGGTCACGTCGAGGCCGGCCGTCTCGGGAAGCAGCTCCTTGAGTAACTCGACGGTCAGCGTGTGGGCCAGCCAGCGCCACTGCTCGTCGGTGCGCACCCACACCCCGACGTTGGCCGATCCGCCCTTGTCGCCGCTGCGGGCGCCGGCGATCAGGCCCAGCGGCACGCGCCGGGTCGGGCCGGCCGGCAGTGGCTCCGGCAGCGCCGGGGGGTCGGCCGGAGCCAGCTCCAAAGTCTCAGTGGCGCAGGGGATCTCGGTGCGGGTGCCGTCGGCGTGCACGGCGATATGCGGCACCTTGCCGGCGTCGACGTAGCCGGGGGTGAACACGCCATACACCTGGCCGTCACCGGGCGGGGCGGTGGCGGTGAACCCTGGATAGCTCGCCAGCGCCAATTCGACCGCGGCCGAGGAGAATTGCCGACCCACGTTGGCGGGGTCGGGATCGCGGGCGACGCAGGTGAGCAGCGCGCTGGCGGTTTCTTCGGTATCGGCGTCGGGGTGGTCGGTGCGGGCCAGTGTCCATTGCAGCTCGGCGGGTTTGACGGTCAGCGCGGCGTCGAGCTGGTGACGCACCAACTCTGCCTTGGCCTCGATGTCCAGGCCGGTCAGCACGAAGGTCATGGAATTGCGGAATCCGCCGATGCTGTTCAGCGACACCTTGCAGGTCGGCGGTGGAGGCTCGCCTACGACACCGCCGATGCGCACCCGGTCGGGGCCGTCGGGTGACAGTTCGATGGTGTCCATTCGCGCGGTGACGTCCGGGTTGGCGTAGCGCGCCCCGGTGATCTCGTAGAGCAGCTGTGCGGTGATGGTGTCGACGCTGACCAGGCCGCCGGTGCCGGGGTGCTTGGTGATCACCGATGAGCCGTCGGCACTGATCTCGGCCAGCGGGAAGCCGGCATGGGTCAGGTCGGCGACTTCGGTGAAAAAGGCATAGTTGCCGCCGGTGGCCTGCGCACCGCATTCGATCACGTGCCCGGCGACCACGGCGCCGGCCAGCCGGTTGTAGTCGGTGCGGCCCCACCCGAAGTGCGCGGCCGCCGCCCCGACAACCACCGAGGCGTCGGTGACCCGGCCGGTGACCACGACGTCGGCTCCGCCCTCGAGGCACGCGACGATGCCCCACCCACCCAGGTAGGCGTTGGCGGTCAGCGGCGTCCCCAGGCCCAGCTCGGCCGCGCGTGGTTGCAGGTCGTCGCCTTCGACGTGGGCGACCTGCGCCGGGATGCCCAGGCGCACAGCCAGGGCCCGTACCGCATCGGCCAGCCCGGCGGGGTTCAGCCCGCCCGCGTTGGCGACGATGCGCACCCCGCGCTCGTGGGCCAGCCCCAGGCAGTCCTCGAGCTGGGTCAGGAAGGTCTTGGCGTAGCCGCGTTCCGGGTTTTTCATCCGGTCGCGGCCCAGAATCAGCATGGTCAGCTCGGCCAGGTAGTCGCCGGTCAGGTAGTCCAGCTCGCCGCCGGTGAGCATCTCGAGCATGGCGGAGCGTCGGTCCCCGTAGAAACCGGAGCAGTTCCCGATCCGCACGGCACCAGGAGCCATGCTCCTAACTCCCTTCGTTGAGGATCGGTTCGGTGGCGCGACCCACCAACCAACCGGTAGGTTAACACCGCGAATTCACGACGGAGATTGCTGCCCCGCGCAGAAAGCGGCGCATTGTACGCCGCTCGTCGCTAGAGTCCTTGTCGCGACGGCACGTCGAACGCCCTGCCGGTACCAGGAGGTGTGCGGTGTCCTTCGTCATCACAGCACCGCGGACGCTCGCGTCGGTGGCTTCGGATCTGGGCGGTATTGGGTCCGCGATTGGCGAGGCCAACGCGATGGCAGCGGTCCGAACGACGGCGTTGATGCCCGCCGCCGGCGACGAGGTTTCGGCGGCGATCGCGGCGCTGTTTTCCAGCTACGCGCGGGACTATCAAACGCTCGGCGCCCAGGCGGCGGCCTTCCACGCGCAGTTCGTGCAGACATTGACCACCGCGGAGCATCTGTATGCGGCCGCCGACGTCGGCAATGGCGTGCTGTTGCGGGCCGCCGAGCAACAGGTGCTGGGTGTGATCAATGCGCCCACCAACACGTTGTTGGGTCGCCCGCTGATCGGCGACGGCACCCACGGGGCGCCGGGGACCGGGCAGAACGGCGGGGCCGGCGGGATCTTGTGGGGCAACGGCGGTAACGGCGGATCCGGCGCGCCCGGACAGCCGGGTGGCAGGGGCGGTGATGCCGGCCTGTTCGGCCACGGCGGTCAGGGCGGTGTCGGGGGGCCTGGCATGGCCGGCGCCGCCGGCGCCGCGGGCCTGCCGGGGGGCAACGGCATCAACGGCGGCAGCGGCGGCATCGGCGGGGCCGGCGGCGCCGGCGGCAACGGCGGGCTGCTATACGGCAATGGTGGTGCCGGCGGCCGCGGCGGCTCCGGCGGGCTTGGTGGCCCCGGCGGGATGGGCGGCGTGGGCATCGTTGCCAGTCCCACCGGCGGTAGCGGCGGCATCGGGGGCATCGGCGGGACCGGCGGCGCGGGCGGGGCCGGCGGCCACGGCTCGGCGTTGTTCGGTCAACCGGGGATCAACGGCGACGGTGGCGTCGGCGGTATGGGTGGTCAGGGCGGTGCTGGCGGCACCGGCTGGGCCGCCGAGGGCGTCGCAGTCGACGGTTCTGGGCAAGGCGGCCGCGGCGGCGACGGCGGCACCGGCGGGGTCGGTGGGCCGGCGGGTGGGGCCGGCGCCAGCCAGGGTGCGGGTGGGCACGGCGGCGACGGCGGCCACGGCGGCACCGGCGGTCAGGGCGGCAACGGCGCAGGCGCCGGCGGCGACGGGGGCGCCGGGGGCACCGGTGGCACCGGCGGCAACGGCAGCATCGGCGGGGCCGCGGGCAACGGCGGCGACGGCGGCCGCGGCGGCGACGGCGGCGTGGCCATCGCCAACGGGAACGGCGGCGACGGCGGCAATGGCGGCGACGGCGGCGCCGGCGGCATCGGTGGCATCGGCGGCGACGGCGGCGTGACCACCGTCAGCGGCGGCGGTGGGAACGGCGGCAACGGCGGTGCCGGCGGCCAGGGCACCAACGGCGGCGCGGGCATCAACGGCCCCGGTGGCCTCGGCGGCAGCGGCGGCGACGGCGGCAATGGCGGTGCCGGTGGCACCCCCGGCCTGGGGTCCAGCAGGGAAGCCGCCGCCGCTGCCGGCGTCTACTTTGGCAGTGGCGGCAGCGGGGGCGCTGGCGGCAATGGCGGTGATGGCGGCGCCGGTGACAACGGCGCGGTCGGCGGTAACCCCGGCTTTGCCGGCGGTAACGGCGGCGCCGGCGGCCGAGGCGGTCAAGGCGGCGCGGCTAGCCCACCCAACCTCAACCAGGACTGGCACGGGTTGTTCGGATCCAACGGCAACGGCGGTCCGGGTGGCGATGGCGGCGGTGGCGGCGTCGGCGGCGCCGGCGGCACCGGCGTCGGCAGCGCCGGGGGCACTGGCGGCGACGGCGGCGACGGCGGGGCGGCCGGGGCAGGCGGAGCGCCGGGCAACGGCTACCACCAGCAGCCCGCGCCCCAAGGGTTGCCCATCGGGACCGGCGGGGCCGGAGGCCAAGGGGGTGCCGGCGGCGCTGGGGGCCACGGAGGGCAGGGCGACATCGGCTTCGACGGTGGCCAGGGTGGCGCCGGCGGCCTGGGTGGCAGCGGCGGCGCCGGCGGGGACGGCAGCGGCACGTTCAACGCCCAAGCCAACAACGGTGGCCACGGCGGGGCCGGCGGCGCCGGGGGTTCGGGTGGCACCGGCGGCACCGGCGGTGCCGGGGCCAACGGCGGTCGCGGAGGCGACGCTGGCCACGGCGGTGACGGCGGGAACGCCGGCCACGGCGGCACCGCCGAATTCCCCGGTCGCGGTGCCTACGGCGGCGAAGGTGGCAGCGGGGGCGCCGGCGGCAACGCCGGAGGCGCCGGCTCCGGCGGCGCCGCGGGCGCCGGCGGCAGCGGAGGTTTCGGCGGCAACGGTGCCGACGGCGGCGACGGTGGCAACGGTGGTAACGGCGGCTTCGGCGGCATTAACGGCACGTTCGGCACCAACGGCGCCGGTGGCACCGGCGGGCTCGGCACCCTGCTCGGCGGCCACAACGGCAATATCGGGCTCAACGGGGCCACGGGCGGCATAGGCAGCACCACATTGACAAACGCAACCGTTCCGCTGCAGATAGTGAACACCACCGAGCCGGTGGTCTTCATCTCCTTGAACGGCGGCCCAATGGTGCCCGTGCTGCTCGACACCGGATCCACTGGCCTCGTCATGGACAGCCAATTCCTGACGCAGAACTTCGGCCCCGTCATCGGGACGGGCACCGCCGGCTACGCCGGGGGGCTGACCTACAACTACAACACCTACTCAACGACGGTGGATTTCGGCAATGGCCTCGTCACCCTGCCGACCAGCGTTAACGTCGTCACCTCGTCATCGCCGGGAACACTCGGCAACTTCTTGTCGAGATCCGGTGCGGTTGGGGTGTTGGGAATCGGGCCCAATAACGGGTTCCCGGGCACCAGCTCCATCGTCACGGCGATGCCGGGCCTGCTCAACAACGGTGTGCTCATCGACGAATCGGCGGGCATTCTGCAGTTCGGCCCCAACACATCGACCGGCAACGTCACGATTTCCGGAGCCCCGATTTCCAACGTGGCCGTGCAGATCAATAACGGGCCCCTGCAACAAGCTCCGGTGATGTTCGACTCCGGCGGTATCAACGGGACCATCCCGTCCGCTCTGGTTGGCCTGCCTTCCGGGGGATTCGTGCCGGCGGGAACGACCATCTCGGTCTACACCAGCGACGGCCAGACGCTGCTGTACTCCTACACGACCACCGCGACAAACACGCCGTTCGTCACCTCCGGCGGCGTGATGAACACCGGGCACGTCCCCTTCGCGCAGCAACCGATATACGTCTCCTACAGCCCCACCGCCATCGGGACGACAACCTTCAACTGACGGTCACGGCCCCGGCCCAACCCCAGCCCGCGATTGGGCCGGGCCGTCTCCAACGGGTATCCTCGACGCAATTGTCAACGCGATTGCCGCCGCGCCCACCTGCGTGCGGAGCCCCCACGAGACCCCCACCAAAGAGGAAGACCCGACCATGGCCACACCCAAGCGCAGGATGTCACGCTCGAATACCCGCAGCCGGCGCGCGCAGTGGAAGGCCGCCAAGACCGAGCTGGTCGGTGTCAGCGTCGCCGGTCAGAAGCACAAGGTGCCCCGCCGTCTGCTCAAGGCGGCCCGGCTTGGCCTGATCGACCTCGATAAGCGCTAGCCCCGGCGCACGGTTGACCCAGCTGGTCGGACAGGCCCCACCGCGGCGCCCCTCTCAGCCCAGTCTCAGGAGCCTGGACGACACTGGTGTCTGTGCGAATTCTTGTCGTTGACGACGACCGCGCAGTGCGTGAGTCGCTGCGCAGGTCGCTTTCCTTCAATGGCTACTCGGTCGAGCTGGCCCACGACGGGGTCGAGGCGCTGGACATGATCGCCAGCGATCGGCCCGACGCGCTCGTCCTGGATGTCATGATGCCGCGTCTGGACGGGTTGGAGGTTTGCCGTCAGCTCCGCAGCACCGGGGATGACCTGCCCATACTGGTCCTGACCGCGCGCGACTCGGTGTCCGAACGGGTGGCCGGCCTCGACGCCGGCGCCGACGACTACCTGCCGAAGCCGTTCGCCCTCGAAGAACTGTTGGCGCGGATGCGGGCCTTGCTGCGCCGCACCAAGCCCGACGATGCCACCGAGTCGGTGGCCATGCGGTTCTCCGACCTGACGCTGGACCCGGGCACCCGCGAAGTCACCCGCGGGCAGCGCCGCATCAGCCTGACCCGGACCGAATTTGCGTTGCTGGAAATGCTGATCGCCAATCCGCGGCGGGTGCTGACCCGCAGCCGCATCCTCGAAGAGGTATGGGGATTCGACTTTCCCACCTCCGGCAACGCGCTGGAGGTCTACGTCGGGTATCTGCGCCGCAAGACCGAGGCCGAGGGCGAGCCGCGGCTGATCCACACCGTGCGTGGAGTCGGCTACGTGCTGCGCGAAACGCCGCCCTGATGTTCCGATTCCGTCGGCCCGTCCGGTCCAGGCGTGTGCCGCTGCGAGCGACCAGCTCGTTGTCCTTGCGGTGGCGGGTCATGCTGCTGGCGATGTCGATGGTGGCGATGGTGGTCGTTCTGATCTCGTTCGCCGTTTACGCGGTGATCTCGGCCGCGCTTTACAGCGACATCGACAACCAGCTGCAGAGCCGGGCGCAGCTGCTGATCGCCAGCGGCTCGCTGGCAGCCGACCCGGGAAAGGCGATCGAGGGCACGGCCTATTCGGACGTCAACGCGATGCTGGTGAACCCCGGCCGGTCCATCTACACCGCCCAGCAGCCGGGCCAAACCCTGCCGGTCGGAACGCCGGAGAAGGCGGTCATCCGCGGCGACTTGTTCATGTCGCGGCGCACCGCCGCCGATCAACGCGTGCTGGCCATCCACCTGCCCAACGGCAGTTCGCTGCTGATCTCCAAGAGCCTGCGGCCCACCGAAGCGGTGATGAGCAAGCTGCGCTTTGTGCTGCTGATGGTCGGCGGGGTGGGTGTGGTGGTCGCCGCGGTGGCCGGCGGGATGGTCACCCGCGCCGGGCTGCGTCCGGTGGGTCGGCTCACCGAGGCGGCCGAGCGGGTGGCCCGCACCGACGACCTGCGGCCGATCCCGGTTTTCGGCAGCGACGAATTGGCCCGGCTCACCGAAGCATTCAACTTGATGCTGCGGGCGCTGGCCGAGTCCCGGGAGCGCCAGGCGCGGCTGGTCATCGACGCCGGGCATGAACTGCGTACCCCGCTGACATCGCTGCGCACCAACGTCGAGCTGCTGATCGCGTCGATGGCGCCCGGGGCGCCGCGGCTACCGGAACAGGAGATGGCGGGTCTGCGTGCCGACGTGCTGGCGCAGATCGAGGAATTGTCCACGCTGGTAGGCGATTTGGTGGACCTCACCCGGGGAGACGCCGGACAGGTGGTGCACGAGCCGGTCGACCTGGCCGAGATCATCGACCGCAGCCTGGAGCGGGTCAGGCGGCGCCGCAACGATATCTCCTTCGACGTCCAGGTGGTTGGCTGGCAGGTCTACGGCGACGCCGCCGGGTTGTCGCGGGCGGCGCTGAACCTCATGGACAACGCGGCCAAGTGGAGCCCACCGGGCGGCCGGGTGGGCATCCGGCTGACGCCGCTCGACCCGTCCCACGCCGAGCTGGTGGTTTCCGACCAAGGCCCAGGCATTCCCCCGCAGGAGCGGCGGCTGGTGTTCGAACGGTTCTACCGGTCCACGTCGGCACGGGCGATGCCGGGTTCGGGCCTGGGGTTGGCCATCGTCAAGCAGGTGGTACTCAACCATGGCGGGTCGTTGCGCGTGGAGGACACCGACCCCGGTGGTCAACCCCCGGGAACGTCGATTCATGTGCTGCTGCCGGGTCGCCCGATGCCAGCGCCGCTGCACCCGAGGCCGACAGTCGATGTTTCCGGCGAGCCCGTTCACCACGGCGCCGGAGACGGCGAGAACTCTCGGGTTTCAGAAAACGTTATCTCAGTGGATTCTCAGTCCGCGCGCGCAACGTAGGTGTGCGGTTACTGTTGACAACCGACCCCATGCACCCAGTGCATGGCCGAGCAGGGCGCAAGCAAGCCTTGAGCCGCCCACGCAGAGGAAGAGCCACTTAGCGACATGACGAATCACCCGAGGTATTCGCCACCGCCGCAGCAGCCGGGATTGGGTACCGGGCCTCATCAGCCGGTGCCCCCCGCATATGCCCAGGGGCAGCAACCGTTTAACCAGCAGTTCGACTGGCGTTATCAGCAATCGGCCCGGCCGCCGTTCCGGCAGCCCTACGACGCCTTCAGTGGCACCGGGGCGAGCCCGATACCCGGTACCGGCACCGGCCCGATACCCGGGGGTCCGATACCCGGAACGCTGCCGCCGATGGCCCCCCCTGCAGTGGTCGTCGGCCAACGGCGGCCCCGTGCGGGAACGTTGGCCATCGGCGCGCTGGTCATCGCGGTGGTGTCGGCCGGCATCGGCGGTGCGGCGGCATCGGTGGTCGAACTGGGTCGGCATCCCTCGGGGGGCAACGGCGCGACGGTGGCGGCGGGGGCGGCCCCCAGTGTCCCGGCGGCCAATATGCCGGCGGGCTCGGTCGAGCAGGTCGCGGCCAAGGTGGTGCCCAGCGTCGTCATGCTGGAGACCGATCTCGGCCGTCAATCCGAGGAGGGCTCCGGCGTCATCCTGTCCGCCGACGGGCTCATCTTGACCAACAACCACGTGGTCGCGGCCGCCGCCAAGCCCCCGGTGGGAGCTCCGGCACCGAAAACGACGGTGACCTTCTCCGACGGCCGCACCGCACCCTTCACCGTGGTCGGGGCCGATCCCACCAGCGACATCGCGGTGATCCGGGCGACAGGCGTCTCCGGGCTCACCCCGATTTCCCTGGGATCCTCGTCGGACCTGCGGGTCGGCCAGCCGGTCCTGGCGATCGGGTCGCCGCTGGGCCTGGCGGGCACGGTGACCACCGGGATCGTCAGCGCGCTCAACCGGCCGGTGTCCACCACCGGTGAGGCCGGCAACCAGAACACCGTGCTGGACGCGATTCAAACCGATGCCGCGATCAACCCGGGCAACTCCGGGGGCGCGCTGGTCAACATGAACGCCCAGCTGGTCGGCGTCAACTCGGCGATTGCCACCCTGGGCGCGGACTCCGGCGATGCGCAGAGCGGCTCGATCGGCCTGGGCTTCGCGATTCCCGTCGACCAAGCCAAGCGCATCGCCGACGAGTTGATCAGCACGGGCAAGGCCTCACATGCCTCACTGGGCGTACAGGTGACCACCGACAAGGCCGTTCCCGGTGCCAAGGTGGTCGAGGTGGTGGCCGGTGGCGCGGCCGCGAACGCGGGAGTTCCCAAGGGCGTCGTGGTCACCAAGGTTGACGATCGCCCGATCAACAGCGCCGACGCGCTGGTCGCCGCGGTGCGGTCCAAGGCGCCCGGCGACCGGGTGGCGCTAACCTTCCAGGATCCCGGTGGCAGCCGCACCGTGCCGGTCACTCTGGGTAAGGCGGAGCAGTGATGAAGGCCGCCGCGCCGTTGTCGGACCTCGGATATACCGTTGCACCCATGGCAAAGGGTGCGGAGTTGGTAGTCGGGCGGGCACTGGTCGTCGTCGTCGATGACCGCACCGCGCACGGGGATGAGGACCACAGTGGGCCGCTGGTCACCGAATTGCTCACCGAGGCCGGGTTCGTCGTCGACGGCGTGGTCGCGGTGGCGGCCGACGAGGTCGAGATCCGCAACGCGCTGAACACCGCGGTGATCGGGGGGGTGGACCTGGTGGTGTCGGTCGGCGGGACCGGTGTGACACCGCGTGATGTCACCCCGGAGGCCACCCGGGACATCCTGGACCGGGAGATCCTCGGCATCGCCGAGGCCATCCGGGCCTCGGGCCTGTCGGCGGGGATCATCGACGCCGGATTGTCACGCGGTCTGGCCGGGGTGTCCGGCAGCACGCTGGTGGTCAATCTGGCCGGTTCTCGTTATGCGGTGCGCGACGGAATGGCGACGCTCAATCCGCTGGCCGCCCAGATCATCGGGCAGCTGTCCAGCCTGGAGATCTGACCCGGGCTAGGCTAGAGCTAGATCAGGTGTCCGCGCCGAGCCCGTGGGGTGCACCGGGCGCTCGGCCGCCGTGTTTGCCCGACGAGTTTGCGTTGGCTTGCCCAAGTAGGTCGCGAATTTCGGTGAGCAGCACGACCTGGGCGTCGTCCGCCTGCTCGACCTCGCCCTTTGTGCGCAGTCGGTTGTAGGGGACGACCACGAAGAAGTACACCACCGCGGCGATCAGCACAAAGTTGATCGCGGCCGACAGCAAGACGTTCAGGTCGATGGTCTGACCGCCCCCGATGCCGATCTTCAAGATGCCGACGTCGGATTGCTGCTTGACGCCGACCCGGTTGATCAACGGCGTGATGATGCTGTCGGTGAACTTGGTGACCAGCGCCGTGAACGCCGTGCCGATGACCACCGCGACGGCCAGGTCGACGATGTTGCCCCGCGACAGAAACTCCTTGAACCCCTTGAGCATGCGGATGTCCCTTCGTGGTCGGAATCGAGTTTGCTATCGATCGCGTGCCCAACAGCGGCCAGCCGCTTAGTGCAGGGTCAGGGTGACCGTCTGGCCCAGCACCAAGCCTGCCACCGTGTTCGCCACACGCGCCGGCAGCGCCACCAACACTACGCGGTCTCCCTCACCGGCCCGGGCCTTCTGCTGGGCCGACACCAGCACCACGACGGCGTCGGTGGCCACCACCTTGGCGACCGCCGGGGTGCCCGGCTGCGCGTCGGTGGCCGGCGCCGCCAAAACGTCGACCACATCGCCGACCCGGACCAGGTCGATCAGCGCGCCGTCGGCCAGGTGCAGCGGCACGATCCGGGCCCCCGGCCCGGCCGTCGACTCGGCCAGCCGGGTCCCCAACAACCGGGCGTCGGTCAGCACCTCCCCGCGCCGCGTCGGGCTGGCCAGCGTCGCGCCGACGACCGCACCCAGGTCGGCTGGTGATCCGTCGGGAATCGTTGTCGCCAAACGCTTTTCCACCCGGACATCGTCGAGGGTCAGGGCGCTGCCCGGGCTGAGGTCACGTGCGGCCACCACCACGTCGGCACGATCACCGTCGGGATCCGACCGCAGCGTCGCGACGCCGGCCAGCACGACAAGTCCGCCCGCGGCGATGCGCCGGGCCAGTACTGTTCGAGTCCAATCCGGACGCAGCGCCGTCGCCACCCGGCTGACCAGGCTGGGATTCAGCGAAGATTGCGCCACCCGACGACGGTAAACGCCGCGCGTGCGCCGGCGCTGCCGGCCCCAAACCTGCCTGTGGATAAACCGCTGACGTCAGACGGCCGCCGCCGACGGCGTGGAGCTGCTACTCGACTTCTCGGCCGAGCTCGACTTCTTGCTGTCGCCGGATCCCGAGCCGGTCCCCGACTCGCCCGTCGAGGACCCATTGGTCGAACTTTTGGCTTTGCTGGCCGACTCACGGCTGTCGGTGCGGTAAAAGCCGCTGCCCTTGAATACCACGCCGACGGCGTTGAACAGCTTGCGGAGTCGGCCGGAGCACCGCTCGCAGGTGGTCAGCGCGTCGTCGGTGAATGACTGCACAACATCGAAGCGGTTGTCGCACTGGGTGCACGCGTAGGTGTAGGTCGGCACACAAACCTCCGGAAGATGTAAGCCTGGGTTAGCACTCTACCGTCTCAAGTGCTAAACGGCTACGTGACATGCATCATTCCCGACATGGCAGCTCGATCAACCCGCGCCCCGGGGTGAGCGCGTGGGTCATCGGGATGTCGTGTGGCTCGGCCGGCAGCTCGTCGACCAGTTCGGGGTCGCGTACCACGGCGACCAGCCGAGCCTGCCGGTCCCGGCGGGTCAGCGAGCGGTCGTAGAAGCCGCCGCCTCGGCCCAGCCGGACCCCCCGTCGGTCCACGGCCAGCGCCGGGACCAGCACCAGTCCCGCCTCGGCGACGGCCGACTCCGGCAGCCAGGGCTCTGGTGGCTCGAGCAGGCCCCAGCGCGCGGTGGTGAGCCCACCGGGCCGGTACCGGCCCCAGCGCAGCGGCAGTGGAGTGTCGTCGGCCGCGGTGCGCGCCACCGGCAACAGCACCCGGCCGGCCCGGCGCAGCAACACATCCAGCATGCCGATCGAGCCGGGCTCGGCGCCCACGGGCACGTACGCGCAGACGGTGGCGCCGCTGTTCACCAGTGGGTGCAGGTGCTCACACAACATGCGGGCCTCGGCGGCCCGCACGTCGTCGGCGATGCGGCGCCGGGCAGCAAGCAGCCGTTCCCGCAGCGCTGCCTTGCTCTCGGTCGCCATGGACTCAACGATGACAGCCCCGGTTTATCCCTCGCCACACCGACTCGGTACGCCAGTAACGGTTATCGTGAGAACGATGTCTCGCGCAGAAGTCCCGATCCCCTACACGGCGATCGTTCCGGCGGCCGGCCTGGGCACGCGGTTTTTGCCGGCGACCAAGACGGTGCCCAAGGAGCTGCTCCCCGTCGTCGACACCCCCGGTATCGAGCTGGTCGCCGAGGAGGCGGCCGCGGCCGGGGCCGAACGCCTGGTGATCGTCACCTCCGAAGGCAAGGACGGCGTCGTCGCTCATTTCGTCGAAGACCTGGTGCTGGAGGGCACCCTGGAGGCGCGCGGCAAGAAGGCCATGCTGGCCAAGGTGCGCCGGGCCCCGGAGCTGATCAAGGTCGAGTCGGTGGTGCAGGCCGAGCCGCTGGGCCTGGGGCACGCGATCGGGTGCGTCGAACCCTCGCTGTTGCCCGACGAGGACGCCGTCTCGGTGCTGCTGCCCGACGACCTGGTGCTGCCGATGGGTGTCCTGGAGACCATGTCGAAGGTGCGGGCCAGCCGGGGCGGCACGGTGTTGTGTGCCATCGAGGTATCGCCCGAGGAGATCAGCGCCTACGGGGTTTTCGACGTGGAGCCCGTCCCCGACACCGAGGACCCCGACGTGCTGAGGGTCAGGGGCATGGTCGAGAAGCCCAAGGCCGAAGACGCCCCGTCGATGTATGCCGCGGCCGGCCGCTACGTGCTCGATCGCGCCATTTTCGACGCGTTGCGCCGCATCGACCGGGGTGCGGGCGGGGAAGTGCAGCTCACCGACGCGATTGGGCTGCTGATCGCCGAGGGCCACCCGGTGCACGTGGTCGTCCACCGCGGATCCCGACACGACCTGGGAAATCCCGGCGGGTACCTCAAGGCTGCGGTTGACTTTGCATTGGATCGTGACGACTATGGCCCGGATTTGCGGCGATGGTTGGTGGCGCGATTGGGCCTGACCGAGCGGTAGCCCCGGGCGATCCAGAAAGGCGCGTTGTGCGTTCTGTGGAGGAGCAGCAGGCCCGAGTTACGGCCGCGGCCGTGGCCCCGAGGCCGATCCGGGTGGCCATCGCCGAGGCGCAGGGATTGATGTGCGCCGAAGAAGTGGTGACCGAACGCCCACTGCCCGGGTTCGATCAGGCCGCCATCGACGGCTACGCGGTGCGCAGCGTGGACGTGGCCGGTGTCGGCGATGCGGGGGGTGTCGAGGTCTTTTCCGACGAGGATCTCGACGGCCGTGAGGTGCTGACCCTGCCGGTGATGGGAACCATCGAGGCCGGTGCGCGCACGCCCACCCGGCTGCAGCCGCGGCAAGCCGTCCGGGTGCAGACCGGGGCGCCGCTGCCCACGCTGGCCGATGCGGTGCTGCCGCTGCGGTGGACCGACGGCGGGACGTCGCGCGTGCGGATCCTGCGTGGCGCGCCGTCGGGCGCCTACGTGCGGCGGACCGGCGACGACGTGCAGCCGGGCGACGTTGCGGTGCGGGCGGGAACGATCATCGGCGCCGCCCAGGTGGGGCTGTTGGCCGCGGTGGGCCGCGAACGGGTGCTGGTGCACCCGCGCCCGCGGTTGGCCGTGATGGCCGTGGGGGGCGAGTTGGTCGACATCTCACGGACGCCGGGCAATGGGCAGGTTTACGACGTCAACTCGTATGCCCTGGCGGCGGCCGGCCGGGATGCCGGTGCGCAAGTGAACCGGGTCGGCATCGTCAGCAACAACCCCGCCGAACTCGGCGAGACCGTCGAGGGTCAGCTCAGCCGGTCGGAGGTGGTGGTGATCGCGGGCGGGGTCGGCGGCGCCGCGGCCGAAGCCGTCCGGTCGGTGCTTTCCGAGCTGGGGGACATGGAGGTCGTCCGGGTCGCCATGCATCCGGGCTCGGTGCAGGGCTTCGGGCAGCTCGGCCGCGACCGTGTCCCGACGTTTCTGCTGCCGGCCAACCCGGTCAGCGCGTTGGTGGTCTTCGAGGTGATGGTCCGGCCGCTGATCCGGCTGTCGTTGGGCAAGCGGCAGGCAATGCGCCGGATCGTGCAGGCCCGCACGCTGTCGCCGATCACGTCGGTGGCCGGGCGCAAGGGTTATCTGCGGGGTCAGCTGATGCGTGACCAAGAGACCGGTGAGTACCTGGTGCAGGTTCTCGGCGGTGCCCCCGGATCGTCGCACCTGCTGGCCACGCTTGCCGAGGCAAACTGCCTGGTGGTCGTGCCCAGCGGTGCCGAGCAGATTCGCACCGGGGAGATCGTCGACGTCGCCTTCCTGGCCCAGCACGGCTGAGCCGGGTCGTCGGCAATTCCCGTGAACCTGTTGCGCCCCAACGCCCGGCATCCGGGTTGGCCCATGGTCGTTGGGCCGCTGCGGGTGACCGCGGGCGTGATCCGGTTGCGGCCCGTGCGGATCCGAGACGGCGCGCAGTGGAGCCGGATCCGGTTGGCCGACCGTGCGCATCTGGAGCCCTGGGAGCCCAGCACCGACGGTGAGTGGACGACTCGGCACTCGGTTGCCGCGTGGCCGGCGGTGTGTTCGGGTCTGCGTTCGGAGGCTCGTAAAGGCCGCATGCTGCCGTACGTGATCGAGCTTGACGGCCGGTTCTGCGGGCAGCTGACCATCGGCAACGTGACTCACGGGGCGCTGCGGTCGGCCTGGATCGGCTACTGGGTGCAGAGCTCGGTGACCGGCGGCGGGGTGGCCACCGGAGCGTTGGCGCTGGGTCTGGACCACTGCTTCGGGCCGGTCATGCTGCACCGCGTGGAGGCCACCGTACGCCCGGAGAACGTGGCCAGCCGGGCCGTGCTGGCAAAGGTCGGGTTTCGCGAGGAGGGGCTGTTGCGCCGCTACCTCGAGGTGGACAAGGCCTGGCGAGATCATTTGCTGGTGGCCCTCACCGTCGAAGAGGTGCAGGGCTCGGTGACGTCGACGCTGGTCCGCACCGGACTCGCCGGCTGGGTCTGACGGCACGCCGGCCTGAGGCCGAGGCGCCGGGCGGGCATGCGATCCCCTGTGGCTATCGTGACATGTGTGGCGTGTGATGCTTGTCAGCAGCGAATTACAGGTGTGTAATTGTCCTGGTCGCCGTTGGCCCGGCCGCGCTGGCCAGGATGCGCCTCGCGGGGAAAGGAGCAGGTCATCATGCCAAGCGTCCCGCAGTCGCTGTTGTGGATCTCGCTGGTGGTGCTCTGGCTGTTCGTGCTGGTGCCGATGCTGATCAGCAAACGGGACGCGGTCCGGCGGACCAGCGACGTGGCCCTGGCGACCCGGGTGCTCAACGGCGACGCCGGCGCCCGCCTGCTCAGGCGCGGCCCGGCCGCCGGTCATCGCGGCGACCCGGACTGGAGGCCGGAGCAGGACGGGGGCCCCGAGGCCGTCGACGGGGAGCTTGCCGATGCCGAGGGCGACCCCGACCAGCGTGCCGACCTGGTGGTCCGCCCGCGCCCGGTGCTCATGAAGGATTCCCGTGACGCCGCGGCCGACGAACCCGACTACCTGGACGCCGAGGTGGTCGACGAAACAGCTGGGGCACTGCCGCTGGGGGCCAGTGCCGCGGCGGGCGAATCGGCAGGGCCCGCCGAGGTTGACGAGGAAGTCACCGACCAGGACGACCCGGCCGGGGCGGAGCGCGGGCGGGCCGACGACGAATACGAATACGTCGAGGACTCCTGCGGTTTGGAGCCCGACGAGCCTGAAGAGAACGAGTCTGAGCAGGACGCGGATGCGCCGGCGATGTTCTCGCCGGGCGGCTCACGGCGGCGGCGGTTCGATACCAAGACCGCCGCCGCGGTCAGCGCCCGCAAGTACGCGTTCCGCAAGCGTGTGCTGCTGATGATGGCGGTGATCCTGGTTGGCTCGGCCGTTGCGGCCTTCGAAGTGACCCGGGTCGCGTGGTGGATCTGCGGCAGCGCGACCGTTATTACGGTGCTCTACCTGGGATATCTGCGCCGGCAGACCCGGATCGAGGAGAAGGTGCGTCGGCGCCGCATGCAGCGGCTGGCGCGTGCGCGGCTGGGCGTGGAGAACGCCCACGACCGCGAATACGACCTCGTGCCGTCGCGGCTGCGGCGCCCGGGTGCGGTGGTGCTAGAGATCGACGACGAGGACCCGATCTTCGAGCACCTGGATCACCCGGTGGCACAGCGGACGTATGGTTGGCCGCGGGACCTGCCGCGAGCCGTCGGCCAATAGCGCACGGTTCGGCCTTTGGTGGCGCGGCTGGTAGCCTGCTAGCGATCAGGGGCTATGGCGCAGTTGGTAGCGCGACTCGTTCGCATCGAGTAGGTCAGGGGTTCGAATCCCCTTAGCTCCACAGTCTAAACATGCAGCTAGATAGCAAAATTTCGGTTAGCGCTACAGTGCGGTCTCATTGTCGTCAGTACGCAGTGGGTACGCAGCAGAGCGAATCGCCGCGTCCAGGTTCGCGGCCACGCCGTCAAGGTCCTCGTCGAAGAGGTCGGCATACACGTCCAGCGTCATCGACGCCTTGGCATGACCAAGCATGCGTTGCACCGCTTTGACGTTCGCGCCGGCGCTGATCGCCAGGCTCGCCGCGGTGTGGCGAAGATCGTGAGGCGTGATCGACGGAAAGGTGTCGTCTGCCTTCTGACACTTCTCGACTGCGGGCTGGAACACCCTGGCCCGGTAGTTGGAGTTCCGCAGCACCCCGCCACGCAGATCAGTGAACACCAGCGCGTCACGGCCCTTACCGACCATCACCGCCGACAACTCGTCGGCAAGCGAGGCCGGGAACGGCACCGATCGGCGCTCCCACGTCTTCGGCGTGCTCCACACCAGACCTGCGCCGGATGCCTCGGTGACCGACCGCGACACATTCACCCTGCGCCGCAACAAATCGAAGTCACACACCCGCAGCGCCGCCATCTCACCCCACCGCAAGCCGGTATAGGCGAGAAAACGGACAACCTCTGCCTGGCGGTTGACGGCCCCGGCGAGCGCCGCCACCTGTGCGTGCGTGAGGTATCCACGGTCAGCGTGCTTACGCTTCGGCAGGCGCACACCCTCGCATGGATTGCGGGGTATACAGCGCTCCTCGACGGCCGCGCCGAGCACCTGACGCAGCAGACCGAACGCGTTCTCAATCGTCGGAGCGCCGACCTCATCGGCACGCATCTTGGCCACCCACGCCCGCACCGCCGACGTCTTCACATCGACGACCGGGACGTCACCCCACCGCGGCTTGACGCGGCTACCCCAGACGCTCCTACGGGTCGCGGCGGTCTTGGCCGAGGTGTGGCCTTGCGCCTTGAACCAGGACGCATATACCGCGGCCACGGTCAGCCGGCCGCGCTCCGGTGCGACGTAGGTGCCGGTCGCCAGCTTCGGTGTGACCTCATTGTCCAGCCAGGATTGCGCGTCGGCCTTGCGGGCGAACGCCTTTGACCGTTCCCGACCTTCATCGTCAACATACCTTGCGCGCCAACGCAATCCGACCCCGTGGCGTGCGCTCGGCACCGCTTGCGCGTTACCGCGATCGTCGCGGACCGTTTTTGTCCACAGGTCCTCGACGCCGGCCCTACGATTGCGCTTCATTTCTCAGACTCCACCCTGTGAATCCTCATGTCGCCGATGAAGCGGCCGAGCAACACACTCATCGCGTCAACGATGCGGTCCTGCCGCAACCTCAGCGCCGCGCCCGGCTTGAGTCGAAACGCCGCGATCCGCCCGAGCGCATCGCTTGCGTCATCGAATGCCTGTAACGCCTTGTCGGCGTCGGCTGCGAGGTCGTTGAATCCTTCAAAATCCAGCGTCGCCAGCTCCCGAAGCCGGTCTTCGAGTGTCGAACGGATCGAGTTGAGCTGCTCGGCCGACTGGCGCGCGGTATCCAGCACGCCCCGAAAGGTGTAGGCCAAATCGTTTTCCAGTCCGATCCTGCGGCCCAGCAGCGCGTCAACGGAGACGGCAAAGAGGTCGGCCACTGCGGTCACCTCGTCGATCCGCGCCCCGCGGTCACCGGCTTCGATCTTTGCAATCGTCGTGGGGTAGATACCAGGCACCCCCCTGTCGGACAGCCTTTTCGCGACATCGGCCTGGGACCATCCGCGGCGCTCGCGCTCGCACCTGAGGCGCTCCCGGAATTGGTCGCCAACCCGCCCCTGCTTCCCCATATCGGAAACCATACCGATTTGGGTTGACCAACGCAACCGTTGGAATCCACAATCGTTCCAAACCGGGAAATGCTGCCGGATCGGGAAGGAGCGCGAAGTTGCAGAGCGAATATTTATCAGCCCCCGAACTTGCGGCGTGGACGGGGACGCCGGCGTCGACGTGGCGCTACTGGGCTCACCTCGGCGTCGGACCGGCGTCGTTTAAGCTCGGCCGCCGCCGAATCTGGAAGCGATCGGTCGTTTCGGCGTGGCTCGCCGCCCAGGAGAACGCCGGCAACCCGCGCGGAGGCGATGCCGCGTGACGCTGACCGACGATCTCCTCGCTGAAGCCGCCGCAATGCGCGCGATCAACGCGGCGCTGGGCGGCGCAACAATCGTCGGCGGCGACATCGCCGCCGCCGCCGTCGAGTACGCGGTGAACCACTGGCAGGTGTTGCCCCTTCGAGGCAAGGTGCCAGCAATCGCCGGTGGCCGCGGGGTGCTCGACGCCACCGACGACGTCGCGACGGTGGCTCGCTGGTGGGGAGGCGAGCACGCCGGCGCCAACATCGGCGGCAGGGTGCCCGAGTCGATGGTCGTGATCGACGTCGATCCCCGCCACGGCGGGAACGACTCGATCGCCCGGCACGAGCGCCGCCACGGCCGCTTACCCGAGACACTGACGACGCTCTCGGGGCGCGGGGACGGCGGGCGGCATTTGTTCTTTCGACGCCCGGCCGGGAAGTTGTCCGGCCGCCGGCTGGGGCCGGGACTCGATGTCAAAACGTCGAGCGGCTATACGGTGTTGCCCCCATCGATCCACGCCGGCACCGGCCAGCCGTACAGGAGGGTGGTCGCGCCGGTGGCCGCGCCCCCGGCGTGGCTGGTCGCCCTCCTTTTGCCCGAGCGCGCCAGACCGGCGACGCGGCGCCGCCCGCGACACCTGCCCCCGATGCGCGGGGCGTCGATCGCTGACCGATACAGCGCCGCGACATCGTGGCACGACGTTCTCGTCCCACGCGGCTGGCGCTGCCTCGACACCGACCCCGACGCCGACGGTGCCCGCTGGGTGCACCCCACCCACACCTCGGCGTGCTCGGCGACGATTCGCCACGGCTGCCTCTTCGTTTATTCGACGAACACCCCGTTCGACGTGACCGAACCGGGAAATCCAAAGGGGTACACCCGGTTTCGCGCGTACGCCACCCTAAACCACAACGGCGATCTGAAGGCTGCCGCTCGCGCGCTGAAGGAGACTGTGCAATGATCGACGCCGCCGCCGTCGACCCTCTCCCCGACGGCCCCGATCCCGATTACGGGTTCTGGTCGCAGACGGACGAACTCGCCCACATCCACTCGTTCGCCCGTGCCCGCCGGGTGGCACCGTACGCCGTCCTCGGCTGCGTTCTGCGGCGCGCGACCGCCTGCATCGAGCCGCACGTCGTACTGCCGCCCGTCGTCGGCGGCCACGTGTCGGCAAACTTCTTCACCCTATCGACCGGCGCATCCGGGCAGGGCAAAGGCGCAGCCGACGCGGCCGGGACCGCCGCCGTGCGCTTCCACGACGACATGGGCAACGACTTGGACGCCGAGCGGCCCAGCCTCGGCTCAGGTGAAGGCTTGGCCCGACTGTTCAAGGGCGCCAAGGACACCCCCGGCCTCACGCGGGCGCATTTGGTCGTGCCCGAGGTCAAGACGCTGGAAGCGTTGACGGGGCGGCAGGGGGCAACCCTCGTCGGCGAGTTGCTCAAGGCGTTCGTGGGCGAGCCGGTCGGATTCCATAACGCGCAGCACGACACGAGTACCGCGATCAGGGCGCACTCCTACCGGTTGTGCCTGGGAGTCGGCGCGCAGCCCGAGAACGCCGAATTCTTTCTCGCGCGCGCGAAAGACGGGCTCCCGCAACGCTTCCTGTGGTTGCCCACCGTCGACCCATACGCGCCCGAGGGGCGCCCCGACCCGGTCGACCCGCTGGGCGTCTTGATACCGACGTTCAGCCATAACTGCTGCGACGAGCGCCACGTGGTGCAGATCCCCGACAGCGCCCGAGAGGAGATCGACGTCCACCGTTACCGCGTCCTGATCGGCGACCCCGACGTCGACCCTCTCGATGGGCACCTGATGCTGACCCAGCTGAAGACGGCCTTCGCCATCGCAGTCCTCCACGGCCGAAACGCGATCGACGAAACCGACTGGAAGATCGCCGGCGACTTGACCGACGTGTCGATCCGGGTTCGCGATCAGATGCGCGCCGCGGTCGACGCCGCCCGCCGGCGCCAGAACGCCGCCAGGGCCCGCGACCGCGCCGAACGGGAAACCATCGTCGCTGCCCGCCTCGCCGACCAGGCCCAGCGCCGCGTCGTAAAAGCAGTCTGTGGCAAACTTCGCCGCCGCGGCCGAGCGACCCGGTCGGAGCTGCGCGTCGCATGCGCCGCATCGATCCGCAGCGAATTCGATGGAGTGTTTGAAATGATGGTTGACGAGGAGATAATCGTGATATCTGAATCAACCGGCAAACGGTTCGCCCCCGAGTACACGTTCGGCCCCAAGTATGACGGAGGGTTGTAAATTACAGCGAATTACAACCCCGACAAACACGCCCTGACCTGCGGAAATAGGGGTTGTAACCGAGTTGTAAATTACAACCCCACGCTCCTCAGTCTTACCAAAACCAGCAAACAAAACAAGGAGGACGCCGTGACCGAAATGCTAAACGAATACGCCCGACGCGCAGTAGCCCTTCGGCTGCTCAGTGCGCTCGGCCACGCACAGCAAGCCCCTCACCGCCTACATCGCGCTATCGACGAGGCGGTGGACGATCCGAATCTGCGGGACGCGATTGCCTACCTCGTGGGGCTGGCGATGGAGGCCTACCTCCTGAAGAACGACGGCGACGGGGAGCGAGCCACCGCCGAGATCGACGCCCAGCTCAAGCTCGCAGAAGACCTGGAAAGCCTTGGCAATACCGAGGAGCCGAAGGGCGACCCCGCATGACCGCCGATCAACGGCCGCATCGAGCCGACTATCGGCGAGCCGCAGCGTTGTTCCTGCACCGCCTCCGTGGCGACGCCGAGGGCGTCAACGCCGTCCTGGTCGAAGCATCCGAACTAGACCGCACCTCGGCGCTCATCCTCGCCGTCATGAACGTCGCCATATGGGCACCGGGCTCGATATTGCCGACCGACTCAGGCATCGCCGGACTAAAAAAGGTCATCAAGGAGTACGCCGAATGACCCTGCTGCGTCCATGCCTTATCTGCGGCGAGCCTGCCGAGGGTCCGCGCTGCCCAGCCCACACAGTTGACACCCAACTCGTAGCTACCGCACGCGGCTACGACTGGGCATGGACCAAGTTGTCCAGGCGTGCCCGCCGCCTCCAACCGTTCTGCATCGACTGCGGCGTCACCGAGGACCTGCAGGCCGACCACACGCCCCAAGCGTGGGCACGCAGGGCCGCGGGCAGGCCGATCCGCCTGCGGGACATCGAGGTGGTGTGCGGGCCGTGCAACCGCCGCCGTGGTGCTGCCCGAGGCAACGCTGCGACCAGGGGGGATGCCCCAGCCCGGCCGCTACCTGACCGCCGCCGGGGGCAAAGTTTGAGTTACACACCCCGTTTGCTCCAGCCGGAGGGGAAAACGCGATGAGGGCCGGCCCCAAGGGCACCGTCACCGCCGAGCCGTTGGCCTTCTCGCGGTGGCCCAGCGGTCGCGCGAAGCGTCGCGAGCGGTTCATTGGCGAGTTTCTGGTGCTCCCGCGCGGTCTGGGAGCTGGGGAGCCGTTCGAGCTGAGGCCTTTTCAGCGCGAGATCATCCGGGGAGCGTTCGCGCCGGGCATAAGGACTGCGCTGATCTCGATCCCGAGGGCCAACGGCAAGACGATGCTGGCGGCCGCGCTGGGTATCGCTGAGCTGTTCGTTGGTCCGCCCTCGGCCGAGGTGCTGGTGGTGGCCACCGATCAGCGGCAGGCGAACATCACGCTGAAGTACGCCAGGCGCATGGTTGAGCTGAATTCGGTGTTGGGGCAGCGGGTACAGATTTACGCCGACCGCCTGCACTTGCCGGAGAACGATGCAACGCTGCTGCCGTTGCCGGCCGAGGTCGGTGCCCTGCACGGCCACGATCCGAGCTTGCAGATCGTCGACGAACTGCACGTTGTAACCGAAGCCGTTTGGGAGGCGGTCACTTCGGTGGCCGGTAAGCGACCGGAGTCGCTGACATTGGCGATATCCACACCGGCATCGTCCCCGGACAGCGTCATGTGGAGGCTGGTGGAGCACGGTCGCGCCGGTAATGACCCGGCGTTCTACTTCCGGGAGTTCGCGGCACCGGACGGGTGCGCGGCCGACGACCGGGCGGCTTGGCGAGTCGGCAACCCCGCGTTGGCGTGCCGCAAGCCGTTCCTGTCTGAGGACGGCATCGAGGCTGCCCGTAAGACGATCCGGGAGCCGGTGTTTCGGCGGTTGCGTCTCGGCCAGTGGGTGACCGGGGTCGAGGCCTGGTTGCCGTGGGGCGCCTGGGATGCCTGCGCGGTCGAACGGCGTGTACAGCTACGCGAACGCGTAGTTTTAGCGTTCGACGGCTCGGCTTCTGGTGACAGCACGGCGCTGGTGGGCTGCACCCTCGACGGACATCTATGGGTCGAAGGGTTGTGGGAAAACCCTGGCGATTTGCGGTGGCGGGTGCCGCGGGAGGAGGTGACCCGCGCCGTCGATGTCGCGTTCGCCAAGTACGACGTGGTCGAGTTGGCGGCCGACCCGTGGGGCTGGCGTTCGGAGATCGAGGACTGGGCCAAGCGACACGGGGAGCGCCGCGTCCTTGAATGGAACACCGCCCACGCCGCCCGCATGGCACCGGCCACCGACCGGCTGTATCAGGCCGTGGTCGCCAGGGTGATCAGTCATGACGGTGATCCGCGGATGGCCGCCCACGTGGCGCACTGCGTCGCGAAAGCGACCCCGATGGGGGATCTCGTATCGAAAGACAAGCGCGGTAGCCCGCGAAAGATCGACGCCGCCGTAGCCGCGATCGTGGCTTACGACCGCGCGGCGTGGCACCAACAACGAAACCGGAAGCGAGTAAGGAGTTTTGCCTCGTGACGACCCGTGAAGAACAGATTCAGCAGATGATGCAGCGGCTCAACGAGCCGGCTGCCCGCTACGCCGACCTGGACCGCTACTACACCGGCACCCAGCCGTTGGCGTTCCTGTCCCCGGAAGCAAAGACCGCGCTGGGCAACCGCTTCGGCGTGATGGCGTCCAACATCCCGCGGCTGGCCGTGACCGCGCTCGCTGAGCGGTTGCGGATCACCGGATTCGCCGGCGACGCCGAGTTGTGGGCCGACTGGATTCGCAACGACCTCGACCAGACCAGCGGTGTCGCCCACCGCGAAGCCCTGTTGCTCGGCGACTCTTACGTGATCGTGTGGGCCGACCGCTACGGCCGCCCGAAGGTCACCGTTGAAAGCGCGAAACAGGTTGCTGTGCAGCTAGATCCGGGCACCCGCAACGTCGTCGCCGCGATCAAGCGCTGGGAAGACCGCAACACCACCGAAGCCGTCTTATATCTCCCCGATCGGATCGTGCGGTTGCGGGCCAACCAGACCGGGGCCACCACTGTCGGGTACAAAACCGTCGAGGAGATCACCAACCCGCTCGGCGTGGTCCCGGTCGTCAATCTGCGCAACACCGACCGCATCCTCGGAGATTGGGGTAGCTCGGAAATCGACGACCTTAAGCCCCTCGTCGATGCGCTGAACAAGTCGCTAGCGGACATGATGGTTACCAGCGAATACGTTGGCCGGCCGCGTCGTTGGGCCACTGGGATCGAATTGACCGAGGAACCGGTCCTCGACGACGACGGCAACCCGGTCCTCGACGAGGATGGCCAACCGGTGATGACTGAGGTGAACCCGATCCCCGAAGGGCACCGGGCAATGATCTCGGAGAACAACGAAGCCAAGTTCGGGCAACTCAACGCCGCCGACCTCGCTGGTTACGAGGCATCGGTGCGGGTGATCCTTGGCCAGATCATGGCGGTCTCCACACTGCCCGCGCATTACGTCGGAGTGTTCACCGACAACCCGGCTTCGGCCGATGCGCTGAGGGCCGCCGAGGCCAGCCTGACCGCTCGCGCCGAAGCCCGCCAGCAGACGTTCGGACGAGCCTGGGAGCAGGTCGCTCGACTGATGATCGCGGTGCGAGATGGACGTGATCCCAACATGATCGATGGCATCCGCGTGCACTGGGCTGATGCGGCAACCCGCTCGGTCGCGCAAGAGGCCGACGCTACCGTCAAGCTGGTGCAGGCCGGCATCCTGCCCGTCACCTACGCGTTGGGCAAGCTCGGCTACTCCGACGACGAAATCGCGAAGATCAACGCGGCCCGCGCCGTGGAAACCTCTGCCGGGCAGGTGAACTCTGATGCGGCTTAGCGCACGCAACTTCGACGCCAAGGTCGACGTGACGCCCGAATCGTCGCGGCCAGTCCGGCTGCGGATCATCGGCCTGACGTTTGGCCTGACCCCACCCGAAGCCCTGCAACTCGCCACCGATCTCGCCGACGCCGTCAACCAACTCAACGTCGAAAACGAAAGGAGGTCAGCATGAACGACACTACCGACACGGCCCCGATTGTCAGCACCGAGGACGAAACGCCAACCGATGCGGAACCTAGTTCCGAAGAACAGCAGAGCGACGAAACCGACAGCGACAGTGACCAGCCGGAGGAACAGCCCCAATCGTTCCCGCGCGAAGTTGTCGAACAGCTCCGCAAGGAAAACGGGAAGTACCGGCAACGCGCTCAGCAGGCCGACGCGCTAGCCCGCCGCCTGCACACCGAACTGGTCCGGGCCACAGGCCGATTGGCCGACCCGACCGACCTGGTGTACGCCGAGGAACACCTCGACGACCCGGATGCGCTGAGCGCCGCGATCGACGACCTGCTTGCCACCAAGCCGCACCTGGCCAGCCGCCGGCCCACCGGCGATATCGGCCAAGGCAACCGCGGATCGTCGGCGCAGCCGTTCTCCCTGTTGCAGATGCTCAAAGAGCGAACCTGAGCGTGATAGACTCAATATTGGGCCTGGTGCCTGTCCGCGATTGACGTCCTGGCGACGTGTCGAAACCCCAACCGACACAACATCTTAAGGACGGTCAATACCGTGGCTATAGAAGTCACCAGTGATAACTCAACCCTAATTCAGTCGCAGGTCGCAAGCCTGCTCGTCCAACCCCTCGAACAGGCCTCCACCTTCCTGGCAGCAGGCCCCGTCGTCCTGGACTCATCCAGCCCCGTACGGGTGCCGCGCATCGTCAACGGCGTGACAGCCGGATTCGTCGCCGAAGGCGACCAAATCTCCGACGGGGATGTCGCATTCGACGAAGTGACCCTGCTGCCCTCCACTCTTAAGAGCCTCAAGGTGTTGGTGAAGCTCTCCAACGAGCTGATCCGCACCTCAGTCGTGGGACTGGAATCGGTGCTGCAAACCAGGCTGGTCACCGATGTCGCCAACGCTCTGGACGCGGCCCTCTGGGACGGGACCGGCAGCTCCAACACCATCAAGGGCATCCTGAGGGCCAGCGGAATCGCCACCGGCGCACTGGACCTCGCCGACCCCGACTCCCTCATCGACGGGCTGGCCACCGCCCAGGGCAACAAGGTCTCTCCGACCCACTGGGTGATGACCTCGGCCAGCTTCGCTGCGATCCGCAAAGTCAAGGTCGGTGCCAGCGACAAGCGGTACGTGATCGACCCGAACACAATCCAGAACGGAACCGATTTCCGGCTGTTGGGCCTGCCGGTGATCATCACCGACAACATTCCCAACGTCACCGACCTCGCCCGCGTTGCCCTGGTCGACTTCTCCAAGGTCGTCGTGGCCCGCGACGTCAACGCCGAGGTCAAGATCCTCGACCAGACCTGGGGTGACTACGACTCCATCGGCATCAGGGTCGTGTCCCGGTGGGACACCGCACTGCTGCAGCCCGAGGCCGTCACCCTGCTCAGCGAGACCGGCAGCTAAGAACATGCCGGTCGATCCAGGCGATGTCACAGCCCTTACCGAGGGGGATGTGGCCACGGTTGTGCCAATCGTGACGGTACTGGCCAAGTCCTATACCCGTGGTCGGGGGTTCACCGGTTCCGAGCCGAATGAGGACATCGCCGCGGTGATCGTCACCGCTTCCGCCCGGTTGGCTGCCAACGGCGAGCAATTGCAGCGCAAGAAGATCGATGACGTCGAGTACGAGTATGCTCTACGGTCGTCGTTCTCCTGGTCGCTGGCCGAGCAGTTGGTGTTGAACCGGTATCGGGTGCGGGCGATGTAACCCCCAGTACGCAGCCAGTACGCAGCAGAAATAGCGACAGCTTTCACCAATCAACGCAGCCAACGCTGTGACCAGCACGTTTCTCGAACAGCCAACGCAGATTGACGCAGCAAACGCCGAGATAGTCTCGTTCGCATCGAGTAGGTCAGGGGTTCGAATCCCCTTAGCTCCACAGTGCGCGAACAGACGCAAATGTCCCCAAAAACAGGCGTTTTGGGGACATTTGCGTCTGTTCGCGCACTCAGCACGGCGCGGGCATTCGGGGATGAGCGGGTGCCCGCAGTGAATCGTGTCCTTGCGCGCCGCGGCCAGCGCAAGGCCGAGGCCCATCGCGCTCTCGTCGACATCCGCACAAGGCGATCGACGGCGACCATCCTCGGCGGCCCGCCGCCCTAGCTGGCTCGCGCCGCGTACGCCTCGGCGGCTTTGAGCTCGTAACGGACGGCTGATTGAACGACGTGCGGCGGCAAGCCATAGAGCTCGGCGATCATCTCGATCGGGTCACCGGCAGGATGCAGACCGGAAATCGCCATGCCCGTCGTGACGCAATCCGGATCGGGTGCACATCTCGTCGACCCACGTCACGTCGGCTCCTGCCAGCCGGCAGCGAAACCGCTTCAATTCCCCAAGCAACGGTCGTCATCCCTGATCAACGGGGTGGGGACCTGTTACATTTCTGCCCTGGACTCCACCACAAGGCAGGCGCGCATGGGCCGCTCGGGCCGGATCGCCGACAGCGCAGACGTCGTTGTCGTCGGTTTCGGCGCGGCCGGCGTGTGCGCGGCGCTTGCCGCCCGCGAGCAGGGCGCGGAGGTCATCGCGCTGGATCGCGCCAACGGCGGCGGTGCGACCGCCATCTCGGGCGGCATCGTCTACGCCGGCGGGGGCACCGCGGTGCAACGACGGGCCGGGGTGGACGACACCGTCGAGCGGATGCTGGCCTACCTTCGGCTGGAAGTCGGCGACGCCGTCAGCCCGGCAACGCTGGAATCGTTCGTGCGCTCTAGCCCGGAAATGATCGACTGGCTGCAGCGCCACGGCGTTCCGTTCGACTCCACGCTGTGCCCCTACAAGACCTCCTACCCCAACAATCGGTACTACCTGTATCACTCGGGCAGCGAGAACGCCGGGGCTTTCCGAAGCCACACCCCGCCGGTCCAGCGCGGCCATCGCGTCCAGGGAAAGGGCACGTCGGGCAAGAAACTGTATGGCCCGCTGCTGCACTCGGCACTCGAACGCGGCGTCGATTTCCGCCCGCACACCACGGTCACCCGGCTGTTGCAGGATTCCGCCGGCCGAGTGACCGGGGTGGAAGCCGCGACGATGGGCTACGCGCCGCCACACATTCGCCGGATGTATGCGGCCATGGCGGCGGTGTCATCGAAGCCGGGCATCTATTACCCACCGCTGCGCCGCGCGATGGAACACCGCCTGAGACGGCTGGAACGGCGCTACGCCCGACCCATCCGGGTAGCCGCACGTCGCGGCGTGATCATCTGCGCGGGCGGCTTCATCGCCAACCCGGAGTGGCTGCACAGGTACGCACCCGAGTTCAAGAACGGCCTTCCGCTGGGCACCAGCGGCGACGACGGCAGCGGCATCGCGCTCGCCGAGAGCGTCGGCGCGGTCAGCCAGCGCATGGACAACGTGTCGGCGTGGCGGTTCATCACCCCGCCCAGCGCGTTCCTCGGTGCCATCATCGTCGACCAACGGGGACAGCGGATCATCGACGAAAGCCGATACGGTGCGGCGATCGGACAGGCAATGGTCAAAAATCACCACGGAACGGGGTGGATTCTCGCCGACGCCGCGGTGATGCGGGAAGCCCGTCGTCAATTGTTCACCCAGACGTTGTGGTTTCAACGCGCCCAAACCGCCGCGCTGATGCTCACCGGCTCGGTGCGCGCTTCCTCGCTGGCGAAGGCGGCGGCAGCGGCCGGCATCGACCCCGACGGCCTGCGCGCCACCGTGGACGCCCACAACAACGCAATCGACTCGGGCGCACCGGATCCCGCGGGAAAGCCCAGCGAATTCACCCGCCGGATCGCCAAGTCGCCCTACACGCTGTTGAACATCTCGATCAGACCCAGCCTGCTCAACCCCACGCCGATGCTCACCCTGGGCGGTGTCCGAGTGGACGAGGCCACCGGCGCGGTCCTCACCGAGTCCGGTGAGCCGATTCCCGGCCTCTACGGCGCGGGCCGCTGCGCGGTCGGCGTCTGCTCGAACTCATACGTCAGTGGCCTGTCCATCGCCGACTGCGTATTCTCCGGTCGCCGCGCCGGCACGCATGCCGCCAAGCAATCGGATGATCCGAGCGAACGCAATTCCGGTGCAACGGGTTTGGTGACATAGCTGCGATTGCCCGAGGCCACGGCAGCGGTTTCCCCGCGCGATGTCATCGCGGTCGTGTCGGCGCCCGCTGCCTTGGCCGCTTGCTGGCGGGCGGTGCCCGTAAAGCGCTGCGGTGGGCGGCAATCCGGCGCGAAGTCTGATGAAGTACCTAAATTCAGCTGAACGTTCGCTAAGACAGCGTTTCGGCGCAGGACGACGGGCCGTAGTGGCCCTAGTCTCGGGGCATGAGCACCAAGTACTACTTGCAGAAGGTACCTGTGGAATCCGTCGAGCCGGGCTTTTCGCTGGCCGTCCGCGATGGTGGCGATTATCGCCTGTTCCAGGTCGAATGCACGCAGATGTCCAGGCGAACCGGGCACCCCGTGATGATCAAGCTCACCTCGGAGGCGCCCGAGGGTGGCCAGCCGTGGGTCCTGGAATACGAAGCGGGTACGCCGGTGGTACGGCTCCTTGGTGTTTGCCAGGCCGCCTGCTAGCCGTGTGGTCCTCACCCCGGCTTGGCGGCGGTGACAAACTGCAGCGCCCGCTGGGTCTGCTGCTCGATGTTGACCAGGCCGGCTGAGGAGAACAGGTCGACGAAGCTGTGCCGGTCGAACATGGTGAGCCCGATCACACCGGCGGCGGCGGTCAGCGCGCGCCGAATCGGGGCGGCTTGCCCGGAATAGCTGGTAAGGATCGCGATCCGGCCGCCCGGCGCCAGCACCCGCACCATCTGGTGCGCGATCCGAAACGGCTCGGGCATCAGGTACAGCGCGCCGAAACAGCAAACGGCATCAAATGTTTCGTCGTCGAACGGCAACGCGCGGGCGTCACCGCGGACATAACAGATCCGTGGTCCGCCGTTGTCCAGGACCGCCCGGGCGAGCATCGGCTCGGAAATGTCGAACCCCACCGCCAGGCCGCCGGCCGGCAGATGCCGAGCCAACGGCGCGGTGAAATTGCCTGGCCCGCAAGCGACGTCGAGCAACCTGTGGGCGGCCCCCAGCCGTAGGGCGGCCGCCGCCCGGTGCTGTTCGGCGCGGGTGGTGACGCCGCTGGCGAGGTAGAAGGAGGCCGGACGCCACAACCGCTCGTACACGGTCGCGACCACCGTGCTGTTCATCGCTTTCTGCGCAACCGTCGGCACCGGGGAGCTCGCCGATTCGCCCAGCACGTCGAGAAATCCGTGCCGCCGCACGGCGCCCTTGGGCAGCAGACCGCGGGTCAGCTCGAACGGATCCTGGCCGGTGTTCATCGTGTTGTCAGGCTAATGCGCGTCCTTGCCGCACCGGCGGCCGACGCCATAACCTGAGGGCTGGCGCGGTGACGGATGGGATGGGATGGCCGAATTGACCGGCGCGGCGGTCGAAGAACTCACCGGAATGGACATCTTTGACGGATGTTCCGCCGAGCACCTAAGGCCACTGGCGGCCCGCCTCAAGCCGCTGCGGGTCGGCGCCGGCGAACAGCTCATGCGCCAAGGTGAACGGGCCGTTTCCTTCCTGCTCGTCTCCTCGGGTCGCGCCCGGGTCAGCCATGTCGGCGAGGACGGTACGGTGCTCGTCGAGCAGGCCTTGCCGGGCACGATCGTCGGGGAGATCGCCCTGCTGCGTCGCATCCCGCGAACGGCAACGGTCACCGCCCTCGAGCCGCTGACCGGCTGGCTCGGCGGTGACGACGCCCTGGACGTGATGGCGCACATGCCGGGGATCATGGATCGGCTGCTGCGCACGGTTCGGCAACGGCTGGCCGCCTTCATCACGCCGATCCCGGTGCGGCTGCGCGACGGAACCGAACTGATGCTGCGGCCGGTGCTGCCCGGCGACAGCGCGCGGACGGTGCACGGCCACGTGCACTTTTCCAGCGAGACGATCTATCGGCGGTTCATGTCGGCCCGCGTTCCCAACCCGGAGATGATGCACTACCTGTCCGAGGTCGACTACGTCGACCATTTCGTGTGGGTGCTGGTCGACGGCGGTGACCCCGTGGCCGACGCCCGGTTCGTCCGCGACCAGACCGACCCGGCGGTCGCCGAGATCGCGTTCACCGTCGCCGACGACTATCAGGGCCGGGGGATCGGCAGCTTTCTGATCGGTGCGCTGGCGGTCGCCGCCCGGGTGGACGGCGTCGAAAAGTTTTCCGCGCGAATGCTTTCCGACAACGTGCCGATGCGAACGATCATGGACCGCCACGGGGCGGTCTGGCAACGCGAGGACGTCGGGGTGATCACCACGGTGATCGATGTGCCCGGCCCGGGTGACCTGGGCTTCGGGCGTGAGCTGGCCGACCGAATCGGCCGCGTCGCCCGGCAGGTGATCGAAGCGGTCGGCTGATGCGCCGCCGGCCGTTCTGGATTGGCCCGATGACGGCCACCGTCGTTGTGCTGTCGGTGGTCGGGTGCGCGCGGCCGCCCGCGCCGGCATCGTCGGCCGCTTCGTCGCCGCCGGCGTCCCGCGCCCCCGCGATCAATCCGGCCAACATCAAGCGGGTCGGCCGCGAACTTCCGAGCGGCTATGAGGTCACCGGTGACATCCGCGGCGCCTCACCCTGGGTGATCTGGAGTTTGGGAGCCCAGGCGTGGGCCGTGCCACCGCAGTGCGCGGCCCTGGCCGATCCCGGCTATGGACAACACCAGGCCGCGCAGGGCGTGTCCGGGTCGGGCGCCGGCGGCATCGTCGATGCCGTTGTGGTTGCCCTGTCACCGGGCCCGGTGCTGCTCGACCACGACCTGGTCGCGAGCTGCGGGCACTGGACCATGACCGACGGGCACGCCACGGCCAGCGTCAGTCTCACCGACGCCCCGCACATCGACGGCGCGGAAACGCTGGGCATGGTGGCCGACGTCCGCAAATCCGTCGAGGCGGGCGCCGAAATCGATTCGCGGGCATACACGTTCGTCGCCTACCTGGGCGACTATTACGCGCTTGGCGCGCTGACCACCGACCCCGGGTCGATGCTCGCGCCGCTGCCACCGCAGTTCGCCGCCGATCTGCTGGTCAAAACGGTGTCGACGGTACGCGGCTGAGCGGCCGCGCTTGGGTAGGGTGGCCACGATGGTGAAGGTGGTGCTGGCGGTCGCGGCGGTGTGCTGGCTGGTCGGTTGTGCACCCGGGGCCAACTCGGCGCGGCCCGCACACGTCGACATCGCCAAGGTCGCCGCGGTGAAGTCGAGCTTTGGACCCGAATTCAGTGTCACCGAGGTGCCGCCCACAGGCATCGACCCCCAGTTCTTTTCCGCCCGCAAACTGCCCGAGGGGCTCAGCTTCGATCCGGCCAACTGTGCGCCTGTGGCCACGGGGCCCGACCTGCCCGCCGGCCTGCGGGGCAACATGGCCGCCGTCTCCGCGGAGGGCAACGGCAACCGGTTCGTCGTGATCGCGGTGGAGACCTCCCAACCGCTGCCGGTCAGTTCCCCGGGGAAAGAGTGCAGCCAGGTGGCCTTCACCGGGCCCCAGATACGCGGCGGTATCGCGGTGATCGATGCACCGACGATCGACGGCACCCAGACCCTGGGCATCCACCGTGTCCTGCAGGCGGTCGTCGACGGGTCAACCCGCACCGGCGAGCTCTACGACTACTCGGCGCACTTCGGCGACTACGAGGTGATCGTCACCGCAAATCCGCTGGTGATCCCCGACCGGGCGGTCGCCCGGGTCGACACCCAACGTGCCCGCGACCTGCTGGTCAAGGCGGTGGCCGCGGTTCGCGGCCAACGCTAACTGCTAACGCACGTCGCGCGGCCGGAACTGGAGGCTGACCCGCGGACCCGCCGCGGTGGATGTCTTGGGAACCGAGTGCTCCCAGGTGCGTTGACACGATCCGCCCATCACCAGCAGGTCGCCGTGCGCCAGGGGAAATCGCAGCGACGGGCCGCCGCCGCGCGGCCGCATCGCGAAGGTGCGGGTGGCGCCGAGGCTGACGATCGCCACCATGGTGTCCTCGGTGCTGCCGCGACCGATGGTGTCACCGTGCCAGGCCACGCTGTCGGAGCCGTCGCGGTAGCAACACAGCCCGACGGTGGTGAACGGCTCGCCCAGCTCGCCGCCGTAGATGTCGTTGAGCCGGCGCCGCAGCCGCGCCAGCAGCGGATGCGGCGGATCCTCAACCGTCAGGTCATAAAAGCTGACCAGCCGGGGGACGTCGACCACCCGGTCATACATGCGGCGGCGTTCGGCTCGCCACGGCACCGCGCGCAACAACGCGTCCAGCAGCTCCTCGGCGCCGGTCAGCCACCCGGAGCGGAAGTCGATGAAGGCGCCGTCACCGAGTTGTCTTCGCTCCTGGTGCTCGAAAAGTGAGGCCTGCACCGCGATCGCCACCTCCCGAGCCTATCGCACACCCGTTCGAGGAGGCGGTGCAGGACACGGCCGCCGGGATCGGGCGGCTACGGTTTGAGCTGTGGCAGCTCAGCTGGGCGTGGATTCCGAGGTGGGAACGCTACGGGAGGCCATCCTGCACCGCCCGGGTGCCGAGCTGCAGCGGCTCAGCCCCCGCAACAACGATCAGCTGCTGTTCGACGGGCTGCCCTGGGTTGCCCGCGCGCAGCAGGAGCATGACCAGTTCGCCGAGCTGCTGCGTGCCCGCGGTGTGCGGGTGCTGCTGCTCTCGGACCTGCTGACCGAGGCGTTGCAGCACAGCGGGGCCGCCCGGATGCAGGGGGTGACCGCCGCGGTTGACGCGCGCCGGCTCGGAGCGCCGTTGGCCCAAGAGCTTTCCGCCTACCTGCGCGGCCTCGACCCGGTGACCTTGGCTCACGTCTTGACCGCCGGGATGACGTTCAACGAGCTGCCCGCGGATGCCCGGACCGAGGCGTCGCTGGTGCTGCGGATGCATCAGGGGGCCGATTTCGTCATCGACCCGCTGCCGAACCTGGTGTTCACCCGGGACTCGTCGATATGGATCGGGCCGCGGGTGGTGATCCCGTCGCTGGCGTTGCGGGCGCGGGCGCGTGAGGCGTCGCTGACCGACCTGATCTATGCCCATCACCCGCGGTTCACCGGTGTGCGCAAGGCCTACGAATCCAGGGCCGCTCCGGTAGAGGGGGGTGACGTGATGCTGCTCGCCCCGGGTGTGGTCGCCATCGGAGTGGGGGAGCGGACCACCCCGGCCGGTGCGGAAGCGTTGGCGCGCAGCCTTTTTGATGACGACCTGGCGAACACGGTGCTGGCGGTGCCGATCGCTCAGCGGCGCGCGCAGATGCACCTGGACACGGTGTGCACGATGGTCGATACCGACACCATGGTGATGTATGCCAACGTGGTCGACACCCTTGCGGCATATACGATCCGGCGCACGCCGGCCGGGGTGAGCATCAGCGAGGAAACCTTGTTTCTACAGGCGGCCGCCCGGGCGATCGGGGTGGACAAGCTGCGGGTCGTGCACACCGGATTGGATCCCGTCGTCGCCGAACGCGAACAGTGGGACGACGGCAACAACACGTTGGCCTTGGCGCCCGGTGTCGTCGTCGCCTATGAGCGCAACGTGCAGACCAACGCCCGCCTGCGGGATGCGGGCATCGAGGTGCTCACCATCGCGGGCTCCGAATTGGGCACCGGCCGTGGCGGGCCACGCTGCATGTCGTGTCCGGTCGCCCGCGATCCGGTGTAGCTTGCCGCCCAATCAGCGCCAGCTGGGCAGCCAGATCTGCATGTTCCAAATCTGTTGGGAGATCGGCAGACCGGTCAGCACCGGGAACAGCCACACGAAGTTCGTCACCACCAGGGCGAGGTAACAGCAGACCAGGATCAGCCCCAGCGTGCGCCGCTCCTTGCCCTGACCGGGCTGGTAGAGGATGTCACCGAGGATCAGCGCGATGGCCATCACCAGAAACGGCGCCATGGTCGCCGCGTAGAAGAAGTACATCTGCCGGTCGATGTCGGCAAACCACGGCAGCCATCCGGCGCCATAGCCGACCAGCACCGCCGCGTATCGCCAGTCCCGGCGCACACACATCCGCCAGCCCGCGTACAGCAACACCGGCACCGCCAGCCACCACATCGCCGGGGTGCCGACCAGCATTTCGGCTTTGACGCACGATTGCGCGCCGCAGCCGGGCACGTTTTGTTGGTCGATGGCATAAAGCACCGGCCGCAACGACATCGGCCAGCTCCACGGCTTGGATTCCCAGGGATGGTAGTTGCCCGCGGAATTCGTTAGCCCCGCATGGAATTGGAAAGCCTTGGCGGTGTAGTACCAGAGCGAGCGGATGGCGTCGGGCACCGGCACAATGCTGTCCTGGCCGATGGTCAGCCCCACCTGGTGGCGGTCGATCGCGGTCTCGGAGGCGAACCAACCCGCGTAGCTCGCCAGATAGACCGCGAACGGGATCAGCGCCAGCGCATACCCGGTGGGGACCGAGTCACGTCGCACCGTCCCCAGCCACGGTCGCGGCACCCGGTACTGACGGCGCGCCGCCACGTCGAACGCCAGTGACAGCACACCGAAGAACAGCACGAAGTACAGACCCGACCACTTGGTGGCGCAGGCCAACCCGAGGAGCACCCCGGCCCCGAACCGCCACCAGCGCACACCCAGCCGCGGGCCCCACACGGTCTGGGCATTGCGGCCCGCGAGCAGGGCGACGTGCAGCCGCCGGCGAACCTGATCGCGGTCGACGATCAGCGCGCCGAACGCCGCGACCACAAAGAACGTGAGAAAGCCGTCCAGCAGCGCGGTTCGCGAGGCGACAAAGCTGACGCCGTCACAGATGAGCAGCAACCCGGCGATAGCGCCGACCAACGTCGAGCGGCTGATCCGCCGGACGATCCGCGTCGCCAGCGCCACCAGCACCACGCCCAGCAGCGCGCCGCTGAACCGCCAGCCGAATCCGGTGTAGCCGAACAGGGCTTCGCCGATGGCGATCAGTTGCTTGCCCACCGGCGGATGCACCACCAGGCCAAACCCGGGGTTGTCCTCCACTCCATGGTTGTGCAGCACCTGCCAGGCCTGCGGCGCGTAGTGCTTCTCGTCGAAAATCGGGGTGCCGGCATCGGTCGGCGAGCCCAGGTTCAGGAATCGGGTCAGCGCGGCCAGCAGCGTGATCACGGCGGTGACCAGCCAGCCGCGCAACCGGTCTGTCGGCCCGAAATCGGCGACCGGCATCAGCGGCCCGGGGCTGAGCACCGGTACCGTCCGCTCCAGCATTCGGTCCTGGTCGGGGACGGAGGTTTGTTGGGGCGGGGCGGTCATCGGTGTCGATCGTAGGCTGTCGGTCATGTGCTCCGGTCGCCTTCTGCTCGGCGCAACCCCGTTGGGCCGGCCGTCGGACGCGTCGCCGCGCCTGATCGACGCGCTGGCCAGTGCCGACGTGGTGGCGGCCGAGGACACCCGGCGGGTGCGGAATTTGGCCAAGGCGCTCGACGTCGCGATGACCGGGCGGCTGGTCAGCCTGTATGACCGGGTCGAGGCGGTGCGGGTGACCTCGCTGCTGGACGCGATGACCGCCGGTGCGACGGTGCTGGTGGTCAGCGACGCCGGGATGCCGGTCATCAGCGACCCCGGCTTTCGGCTGGTGGCGGCGTGTGTTGCCGCCGGGGTTCCGGTGACCTGCCTACCGGGGCCGTCCGCGGTGACGACCGCGCTGGTGGTGTCGGGCCTGCCGGCGGAGAAATTCTGTTTCGAGGGTTTTGCCCCGCGGAAGGGCTCGGCGCGCAGGGCCTGGCTGGCCTCGCTGGCCGACGAGCCGCGCACCTGGGTGTTCTTCGAATCGCCGCGCCGATTGGCCGCCTGCCTGCGCGATGCCGTCGAGCAGCTCGGCGGTGCCCGTCCGGCCGCGATCTGCCGCGAGCTGACCAAGGTGCACGAGGAGGTGGTGCGCGGATCGCTTGCCGACCTGGCGACCTGGGCCGCCGGCGGCGTGCTCGGTGAGATCACCGTGGTGGTGGCCGGCGCCGGCGTGACCGCGCGGGTCGACATGCGGGCCCTGGTCGATGAGGTCGAAAAGCTTGTCGCGGTGGGCATCCGGGTCAAGGACGCCTGTAGCGAGGTGGCCTCGGCACATCCGGCGGTGCGCACCCGCCAGCTCTACGACGCGGTCCTACTGTCCCGCCGTGCGAGGGGTGACTCGGAGCAACCGTAGCCGGCGCGTCAGGTCAGGGTGTGCAGAACCCGATCGGACCGATCGCGGGCGTGCACAGCTGCGGGTGCGGGGGCGGCCCGGGCAGCGCCGGCAGCGGGGGTGGCCCGGGCAACGCCGGCAGCGGGGGTGGCCCAGGCAGCGCCGGCAGACCGCCCGGGAGAGCCGGAAGCCCCGCCGGCAGACCGGCCGCGGCGGCCAGCGCCGGCAGCGCCGCGGCCACCGCAGCCGGGTCCACCCCCGGCAGACCGGCCGGAAGGCCCGCCTGCAGGGCCGGCAGGGCGGCCGCCAGTTGCGGGAGGCTGCCCGCGGCCAGCGCCGCGACGTCCGCCGGTGACATGCCCGGCAGGCTCGGCAATGCCACGCCCGGCAGCGCGGCCGCCGCCATCGCCAACAGATCCGCCGGCGGTACACCCGGCAGAGCCGGCAGCCCGATGCCGGGCAGACCGCCCGCCGCGGCCAGCGCGACCAGGGTCGCCGGCGACACGCCCGGCAGACCCGGCAGCGCCGCCGCCGGTGCGGCCGACGGCAACAGCATCGAGCCCACCGTGCTGGCCGCCGCGTTCGCGGCCGGCAGGATCCCCGAGGACTGCAGCGCGTTGTAGGCCAGCACGACGTAGGTGACGGCCAGCGCGCTGGAGGTCACCACGCTGGCGGCGGTGGCGCCCACTCCCAAGACGCCGTTGACGACCGCGGCGGCGGTGTTCACCCCGCTGGGTACGCCGGCGAGAGCGGCGACGTCGGGAATGCCGGGAACGGCGATGCCGGGCGGGATGCCGATGCCGGGGATCGCCGGCACCCCGACCCCCGGCGGCAGGGCCGGGTTTGCCAGCGCGGGCGGGGGCGGCAGGGCCGCGGGGCCCACGTTGGGCACTCCGGGCGGGCCGGGTATTCCCGGCGTGGCCACTCCGGGGATCGCGGCGGCGGCCGCCGGCGCGCCCGGCCGCGGCGCCAGGGCCGGCGCGATCGCCGCGGCGGGCGGCTCGAACGGCGCCGGAACCGCGTTTGCCGCCGCGGGCGGCCCCGACTTCGTCCCAGGCATCAGGACCGAAGCCAGGCGGTCGCACTGCTGACCGGGGCTGCACGTGCCTCCCGGCATCCGCACCGGCTCGGTGGCCGTCAACGGTGTGACCGCCAGCGCCCCACCCAGCACGGCAGCGGCCGCAGCGCCAACGATGGCGACTCTCATCACTGACCCCTTCTCGAATTTCAACACCCGGTCGCTTGAGCTTAGGCGCAGCGGGCCCGCCATGTGGGCGTTACGCGAAATTCCACCCACCGAGCGCTCAGAAAAATTTGCTGACTACCCGACCCGCTGCGCCGTCGCCGGGACCGGCGGCCGCACTATGGGCGCCGCCTTGTGCAGGCACTCCGCCCATTCGGCGTCGGGTTCGGAGTCGGCGGTGATCCCGCCGCCCACGCCCAGCACGGCGTTGCCGCAGGCGTCGAATTCGACGGTGCGGATCGCGACATTAAGCTCGCATCCGGCTATCGGCGACGCTAAACCAATTGCGCCGCAATATATCCCGCGCCGATGCTGCTCCCATTGCGAAATCAGTTGGCGGGCACGAAGTTTAGGTGTTCCGGTGACCGACGCCGGCGGGAAGGTGGCGTCCAGCAGCGCCGACGTCGGGAGTTCGACCGGAACCCGCGCCGCCACCGTGGACACCAGATGCCACACGCCCGGCGCGCGCCGCACCACCAACAGCTCCGGCACCGTGACGGTGCCGGTAATGGCCACCCGGCCAAGGTCATTGCGAACCAAGTCCACGATCATGATGTTCTCGGCCACCTCTTTGGGCGAAGCCCGCAACGCCGATGGCCAGGCCGCCAACGGCAGGGTGCCCTTGATCGGGCTGGACGCCACGAAGTCACCGCGGCGACAAAGGAACAGCTCCGGGGAGAGCGACGCCACCGCGCCCCACCGGCCTGCGACGTAGGCCGCCCGGGCCGGGGAGGTGCGGGCGACCCCCTCGATGAAAAAATCCAACGGGGAACCGGTGACGGTCCCGGTGAACTGGGTGCACACGCACGCCTGATACACCTCGCCGGCGGCGATCGCTTCCAGGCAGGCCAGCACCCCGCCGCGGTGTGTTTGCCGGTCGGCGGTATCCCAATCGATCCGCCAGGTCGGTGCCGGCCTCCCGCCCGGTGCCGCCAGCAGGGCATCGGCCAGCCAGGCCGGCATGGGTGCACCCGACAGGCTCTCGTAGAGCCACTGCCCGCTGCGGTCGCGGCGCAGCAGGCAGTCGGTCCAGCCGCCGGCGGCCTCGGGAATCCGGTTGGGCCGTCCGTCGGCGCCCGGATCCGGATACGACAGGTAACCGACCCAGCCGCCGCCCACGGCGACGGGCCCCGGGTCGGGTCGCCGCCGACCCGGCGGGACCGAGAACGCGTCGTCGCGGCTCACCGGCAGCACCGACACACTGGGCGCGATCACCGCCAACGCCCCGAACCATTCGCCGGTCAGCGCGGCCGGCGGCGGCAAACCGAGTCGACCGGTGGCATCGCCGACGGCGCGCAGCAGCGTGGGCGCGCCGCCAAGATCGCCGAGCCGCTCGATTCGCACCGCCCTAGCTTGACAGAACGGCGGATTTTCGCACGCCAGGAGTCGGTCCCCTAGGTGCGGCTGATGGTGCGTGCGCTGGTCAGGGCCGCTAGTTTGGCCGGATTGCGCATCACATAGAAGTTGGTGATCTTGTCGTCGATGACTTCCAGCGTGATCACCCCTTCGAGGTGTTCGCCGAGGTAGAACACCACCGCCGGCGCGCTGTTGCAGGTCGCCAGCTGCACGCGCAGCTGCGCCCCCGCCTTACGCATCAGCCCGATAATGGCCCTGGCCACCCGCTCGGCGCCGACCACCGGCTTGCGGGCCGCCGACACCTTGCCGCCACTGTCGGCCATCCAGGTGGCGTCCGGAGCGAGCATGGCCACCAGGGCCGCCACATCGCCGCTGGCCGCCGTGGCGAGGAACTGTTCGGTGATCTCCGCTTTGCGTTGCGGGTTGATGTCGTCGAATCGCTTTCGCCGCGCCCGCACGTGTTCGCGGGCCCGGTGGGCAACCTGTCGCACCGTGGCGGCCGGTTTGCCCACCGCGTCGGCGATCTCGCCGTAGTCGAATCCGAACACCTCGCGCAGCACGAACACCGCCCGTTCGTCCGGGCTCAGGGTTTCCAGCAGGACCAGCATGGCCATCGAAACCGATTCCGCCAGCACGACATCGGCCGACGGGTCCTGGTCGTCGAGGAGCAGCGGCTCGGGTAGCCACGGGCCCACGTACTCCTCACGACGGCGGGCGCTGGCCCGGAGCGCGTTGAGGGCTTGACGGGTGACCAGCCGGGCCAGGTAGGACTTGGTGTCCTGCACCGTCGACAGGTCGACATCGGCCCACCGCAAGTAACTGTCCTGCAGCACGTCATCGGATTCGGTTGCCGAGCCGAGGATTTCGTAGGCGATGGTGAACAGCAGCGGTCGCAGCAGGGTGAAGCGTTCGGCGTGCTCGGTGCGATCCGACGCGGGCGTCATCGCAGCGCGACCCGTCGGCCGGCCGGCCGCGGGGCCGGTCGCCTGCCGCCCTGGAGCCAGAAGTACGAGCCGGGTTTGCCGGCTTCGCGCCGCAGCGCCCACAGCGTGCCCTTGCAGACGGCCTCCTTGATGGACGCGGCGGTGCGGCCGCCGATGATCAGGTTGACCGGGGTGTCGTCGGTGCGCGCCAGCTGGATGGTGCCGTAGCCGCGGCCCACGCTGATGCACTGCCCGACGAACGCCTGGTTCAAGGCCGCGGGTGCGCGCCCGGCGATGCGGCGCAGCACCGTGTCGGCGGCGTGGGCGGCCAACGGCCCGGCGGCTTGGCAGCTCATCCGCAGCGGCTGGCCCGAGGGGGCGGCGGCGTCGCCGGCGGCGACGATCCGCTCGTCGTCGAGGCTGGTCAGTGTTTCGTCGGTGAGCAGCCGGCCCAGGGCGTCGGTCGCAAGGCCGCTGCGGGCGGCCAGATCCGGAACACCGAAACCCGCCGTCCACACCGTCACCGCGCTGGGCAGCACGGCGCCGTCATCGAGGACCACGCAATCCCAGCGAACCTGACCGACCGCGGCGGACTCGAGGACGGTGGCGCCGAGTCTGCGCAGCTGCTTGGCCACCGAGCGGCGGCCCCGCTGGCTCAGCGACGGGCCCAGGACACCGCCGCAGATCAGCGTCACCGAACGGCCCCGCTCGGCCAGCTCGGCGGCAGTTTCGATGCCGGTCAAGCCGCCGCCGACCACCGTGATGGCGGCATCGGGGCGCACATCGGCGAGGGCGTATCGCAGCCGCGTCGCGCCCTCCAGCTCCGCGACGGAATATGCGAACTCGGCCGCGCCGGGCACGGCCATGGCGGTGGCGCCGGTGCTGCCCACCGCGTAGATGAGGAAGTCGTAGTCCAGGGTGGCGCCCGAGGCCAGCAGCACCCGTCGAGCACCCGCGTCGATGTGCTCGGCGCTGTCAACGACCAGCCGCACGCCCCGGCCGAGCAGGGAGCGGTAGTCGACGGTGGCGGAGCCGGTGCCGGCAGCCAGTTGATGCAGCCGGATGCGCTCGACGAACTGCGGGCGCGGGTTGACCAGGGTGATGTCGACATCGGCCCGCTGCCGCAGGCGGTTGGCGGCCATGGTGCCGGCGTATCCGCCGCCGACCACGACGACGCGTTGGCCGGCCAGCTCGGTCATCTCAGGCATGGGGTTGTCTCCTGTTCGTGCGGGTCGTGCGGGTGTGCCCGCAAGACACCGCGGACACGCCGGGCGTGACATCGCGGGCCCAGAATGTCAGCCGGCTCACGGGTGGCCTCGGCGGCGCGGAGTTGCGCGCTGGGCCGGCGGTGTTCGTCGAGCCGCTCGCGACCCTAGCTGACGAGCGCGTCGGGCCGCCCTGGGTTGCCCAGCCAGTGGCCAGCTGCGACACCAACTCTGGTGGCTTCGCGGTCGAAACCGGTGAAGCGGCGAGGCCAAAACCCCCAACCCCGCAAGGGGACGCCGCATGAGCGTGCAACTCAAACACACTCAACGGACACGTGCCCACATCGGAGGTCCCGTTGCCGCGCAGCCTGGACGCAGTCGTCACGCTGGTGAGACCGGCGGGGGCTCGCGGGCTTGTTCCCGGCATGGTCCGCCCGCAGGATGCCGATGCCCTTCCCCTCCGACCGCGACGGCGCTGACGCCCGGCGCGATCTAGCTCAAGTGTGAATATGGTTGACACGATGAGCAAGAACGTACTCGTCGTGGTCGCATGCATGATGCTGGCGCTCAGCGGATGCGGCAGCAACCAAGGCCACGACAGCCCGTTGGCCGCGATGGTGAGCCCGGCCATACCGGCGGCCGCACAGGAAATTCCCAACCCGCTGCGCGGCCAGTATGAAGACATGATGGAACCGCTGTTCCCTCAAGGCCAACCCGCGCAGCAACGCTATCCGGCCTGGCCGGCGTCCTACGATGCCAGCCTGCGGGTCTCGTGGCGCCAATTGCAGCCCACCGATCCTGCCACGCTGCCCCCCGACGCTCCCGACGATCGCAAGTACGACTTCAGCGTGATCGACGACGCGCTGACCAAGCTCGCCGATCGCGGGATGCGGCTGACGCTGCGGGTATACACCTACAACTCCTGCTGCAACGCCCCCTATCCGAACAACACCAACATCGCGATTCCCGACTGGCTGCGGGCCATCCCCGCCACCAACACCAGCTATCCCGGGCCGGCCAACGGTCCCGCGGCCGGGGTGACCCAGGTGGTGCCGAACTTCAATGACCCCACCTATCTCAACGATTTCGGCCAGCTGCTGGCCGCGCTCGGTCGCCGCTACGACGGCGACGAACGGCTTAGCGTGTTCGAGTTTTCGGGTTACGGCGACGTCAGCGAAAACCACGTCGCCTACCTACGGGACTCGCTGGGCGCCCCGGGCCCGGGGCCGGACGAAAGCGATGCGGCGCTGGGCTATTACAGCCAATTCCGCGATCAGAACATCACCAAGGCGTCCATTCAGCAGCTGGTCGCGTCGAACGTCAACGCTTTCCCCCGCACCCAGCTGGTGGTCACCCCGCAAAACCCGGAAATCGTGCGCGAACTGTTCGCCGAGGACGTCACCAAGAGACTGGCCGCGCCGGTAGGCATTCGCGCCGATTGCCTGGGCGTCTCCGCGCCGTTGCCGGGCTGGGCCGAATCCAGCACCTCCCATTACGTACAGCACAGGGATCCGCTGGTCGCCGCGCTGCGGCAGCGGCTCGCGACGGCCCCGGTGATCACCCGATGGTGCCAGTTGCCGGGCGGGACCCCGCCGCAGGCGTACTACGAGAAGGGTTTGCGTGACGTCATCCGATATCACGTGTCGATGACGTCGAGCACCAACTTCCCCGACCAGCGCGCTACCTCACCGATGGAGCCCAAGCTGTACCTGCTGTGGGCGCAAGCCAATGCCGTCGCCGGCTACCGGTACTCGGTGGAGGCGGTTGCGGGATCCCAATCGCTGCAGAACAAGGTGGCGACGATCGCGGTTACCTGGACCAATTACGGCGCTGCCGCCGCCACCGAGAAATGGGCGCCCGGCTACCGTCTGGTGGATGTCACCGGACGGACGGTTCGGACGTTGCCGGCCACCGTGGACCTCAGGGCCTTGGTCTCCGACCCGCCGGGCGATCGCAGCAGCGACCAGCCGACAGCGGCGTCGGCCACCGAGACGGTTCGTGTTGAGCTGGCGGGATTGGCGGCCGGCCACTACACGCTGCGGGCGGGAATCGACTGGCAACAGCACAAACCGAATGGTTCGCACCCGGTGAACTATCCGCCCATGCAGTTGGCCCGTGACGGCCGCGACGATTCCGGCTGCTATCCGATCGCGACGCTCGACATCCGGCGTGGCCCGCAGACGCCGGCGAACACGCACTGACGTCCCGGTCCGGTGCCGTGAATTCGCCTGTGCCGCAGTAGAACTACCGGCTAATCGGCTGGGTAGCGAGGGAACACGGCGGTGGGCGGTGGCAGCAGCGTGCCGGGGACCAGCCGGGTGCCGACCGCGGCGAACGTCCGCCGATCCCGGTCCTGTCCGAGTAGGTCCAACAGCTTACCGGCCGACGCGGGCATGACCGGCTGAATCAGCAGCGCGGCGATGCGGACCACCTCGCAGGTGGTGTACAGGGTGGTCCGGAACCTGGCCTGATCGGCCTGCGACTCGCTCTTGCGCAGCACCCACGGCTGCTGCGCCGAAAAGTACCTGTTCGCGTCGCCGAGCATCAGCCAGATCGCTTCCAGGGCCAGGTGCATGGCCTGCCGGTCGAAATGGGCACGCACCCGCGGCAGCAAACCGTCGGCCGTCGCCAGCAGCTCGGTGTCGGCGGCGCACAACTCGCCGGGCTCGGGTACCACCCCGGCAAAGTTCTTGGCCACCATCGACAACGAGCGTTGCGCCAGGTTGCCCAGCTCGTTGGCCAGGTCGGCGTTGATCCGGGTGACGATGGCCTCTTCGCTGTAATTGCCGTCCTGGCCGAACGGGACTTCCCGCAACAGGAAGTAGCGCACCTGATCCACGCCAAAGGTGTCGGCCAGCCCAACCGGGTCGACGATGTTGCCCACCGACTTGCTCATCTTCTCGCCACGGTGGTGCAAAAAGCCGTGCGCGTAAACCCTTCGCGGCAGCTCGATTCCGGCCGACATCAGAAACGCCGGCCAGTAGACGGCGTGAAACCTGATGATGTCCTTGCCGATCATGTGCAAGTCGGCGGGCCAGTAGCGGCGGAACAGCTCCGAGTCGGTGTCCGGGAAGCCCGCCCCGGTCAGGTAGTTGGTCAGCGCGTCGACCCAGACGTACATGACGTGGTCGGGGTGATCGGGTACCTGCACCCCCCAGTCGAACGAGGTGCGCGAGATCGACAGATCGTCCAGCCCGCCGGAGACGAAGCTGATCACCTCGTTGCGCCGCGTCTCGGGGGCGATGAACTCGGGGTTGGCGTGGTAGTGCGCCAGCAGCTTGTCGGTGTAGGCCGAAAGCCGGAAGAAGTAGGTCTGCTCCTCGGTCCAGGTCACCGGCGTGCCCGTCTCCACCGTGATGCGGGTGCCGTCGTCGAGCAGCGTGGTCTCGGATTCGACGAAGAACCGCTCGTCGCGCACCGAGTACCAGCCGGAATAGTCGTCCAGGTAGATGTCGCCGGCCGCCGCCATCCGCCGCCAGAGCTCTTTGGATGCCTCGTGGTGGTCGGCGTCGGTGGTGCGGATGAACCGGTCGAAGGAGATGTTCAGCGCCTCTTGCACACGCTGGAACACATCCGAAGTGCGCCGGGCATGCTCCGCGGTCGGCACCCCGGCGGCCGCGGCGGCCTGCGCGACCTTCAGTCCATGCTCGTCGGTTCCGGTCAGGAAGCGCACGTCGAAACCGTCGAGCCGTTTGAACCGGGCGATCGCGTCGGTGGCGATGTATTCGTAGGCGTGACCCACGTGCGGTGCGGCGTTGGGGTAGGCGATCGCGGTGGTGACGTAGTAAGGCTTCATCTCAGACTTCACCCTATTGTGTGCGGGTGAGTTCACAGCGCTCCGGTAAACGCCAAGCTCCTCCTGCGCCGCAGCCGCTGGCCCCCCTGATCGATGCCCACACCCACCTCGACGCCTGCGGTGCTCGCGACGCAGACGACGTGCGTGCCATCGTCGACCGGGCGGCGGAGGTCGGCGTGGGCGCGGTGGTCACCGTCGCCGATGACCTGCGGTCGGCGCGCTGGGTCACCCGGGCCGCCGAGTGGGATCGGCGGGTTTATGCCGCGGTGGCGCTGCACCCCACCCGCACGGATGCGCTCACCGACGCCGCCCGCGCCGAGATCGAGCGGCTGGTGGCTCATCCGCGGGTGGTGGCCGTCGGCGAGACCGGTCTTGATATGTATTGGCCGGGCCGGCTGGACGGCTGCGCACGGCCGCAGGTGCAGCGGGAGGCCTTCGCGTGGCACATCGACTTGGCCAAGCGGGCGGGTAAGCCGCTGATGATCCACAACCGCCAGGCCGATCGTGAGGTGCTGGACGTGCTGGCGGCCGAGGGCGCGCCCGACACGGTGATCTTTCACTGCTTCTCGTCGGATGCCGCGATGGCGCGCGCGTGTGTGGCCGCCGGATGGTTGCTCAGCCTGTCCGGGACGGTGAGCTTCCGCAACGCTCGTGACCTGCGGGAAGCGGTATCACAGATACCGGTCGCGCGGCTTCTGGTGGAAACCGATGCACCGTTTTTGACACCCCATCCGTACCGCGGCGCCGCCAACGAACCGTACTGTCTCCCCTACACCGTCCGGGCGCTGGCAGAGCTGGTCGATCGCCGGCCGGAGGAGTTGGCGCAGATCACCACGAGCACCGCTCTGCGCGCCTATGGGCTGCGGCCCGACCGGCCCGATTTCCCCTAATCGCCCCCAACATCCGCCGCCGGAGTTGCTCAGCAGTGACCGGTTCGTTACCGTCTTGTGATCGAACGGGTGGGCCTGCAGGCCCATTTCGTCATTTTTAGCTGAAAAGGTCGACGAGTTGTTGTTGAGGTAGTCGCTGAGGTCGGGGATAGACGAACATTGCCAGTGATCACGAAACTTCATCAGACCCAATCACCGATGCTGCGCCTGTTGGTCGGCGCGCTGCTACTGGTGCTGGCGTTCGCCGGCGGTTACGCGGTGCGCGCATGCAAAACGGTGACGCTGACCGTCGACGGCACCGCCATGCGGGTCACCACAATGAAGTCCCGGGTGATCGACATCATCGAGGAGAACGGGTTTTCCGTCGGTGAACGTGACGACCTGTATCCGGCCGGCGACGTGGTGGTCCACGACGATGCCAACATCGTGCTGCGGCGCAGCCGCCCGTTGCAGATCTCGCTGGACGGTCGCGAGGCGAAGCAAGTGTGGACCACCGCGTCGACGGTGGATGAGGCGCTGGCCCAACTGGCGATGACCGACACCGCCCCGGCCGCGGCGTCGCGCGGCAGTCGCGTTCCGCTGTCGGGGATGGCGTTGCCGGTCGTCAGCGCCAAGACGGTGCAGATCATCGACGGCGGTGTGCAGCGCGTGGTGCACCTGGCGGCGCCCAACGTCGCCGGCCTGCTGGATGTCGCCGGCGTGCCGTTGCTGGGTAGCGACCAGGTGGTGCCCGCCGCGACCACGCCCATCGTCGACGGGATGCAGATTCGGGTGACCCGCAACCGCATCGAGCGGGTCACCGAGCGGTTGCCGCTGCCGCCGACCGCGCGGCGCATCGAGGATCCCGGGATGAACATGAGCCGGGCGGTCATCGAGGATCCGGGCACCCCCGGCACGCAGGACGTGACGTTCGCGGTGGCCGAGGTCAACGGTGTCGAGACCGGCCGGCTGCCCATCGCCAACGTCGTGGTGACGCCGGCCCGAGAGGCGGTGGTCCGGGTGGGAACCAAACCCGGTACCGAGGTGCCGCCGGTGATCGACGGGGCCATCTGGGATGCCATCGCGGGCTGCGAAGCCGGTGGGAACTGGTCGACCAACACCGGCAACGGGTATTACGGCGGTGTGCAGTTCGACCAGGGCACCTGGGAAGCCAACGGCGGCCTACGGTATGCGCCTCGGGCCGATTTGGCCACCCGCGAGGAGCAGATCGCCGTGGCCGAGGTGACCCGGCAGCGGCAGGGCTGGGGTGCCTGGCCGGCGTGCAGTGGCCGAGCGGGTGCACGCTGACCATTCGGCTGCTCGGACGCGCCGAGATCAGGCGGCTGGCCCAAGAACTTGACATTCGGCCGCGGAAGTCCCTCGGGCAGCATTTCGTCCATGACGCCAACACGGTGCGCCGGGTGGTCGCTGCCTCCGGGGTCGACCGGTCCGACCGAGTGCTCGAGGTCGGACCGGGCCTGGGGTCGCTGACGCTGGCATTGCTGGACCGCGGCGCCGCCGTCACCGCCGTCGAGATCGACCCGCTGCTGGCCGGTCGACTGCCACGGACCGTGGCCGAGCACGCACCCAGCGAGGCACAGCGGCTCACCGTGCTCAACCGCGACATCGTGGCCGTCCGCCGCGAAGATCTGGCCGACCAGCCGACCGCGGTGGTCGCCAACCTGCCGTACAACGTCGCGGTTCCCGCGTTGTTGCACCTGCTGGCCGAATTTCCCACCATCCGCGTGGTGACGGTGATGGTGCAGGCCGAGGTCGCCGAACGGCTGGCCGCCGAGCCGGGCTGCAAGGAATATGGTGCGCCCAGCGTGAAGGTGGGCTTTTACGGACGGGTTCGCCGGTGCGGCACCGTGTCGCCGACGGTGTTTTGGCCCGTTCCCCGCGTCCACTCCGGGCTGGTGCGCGTCGACCGGTACCAAACCGCGCCTTGGCCGACCGACGAAGCGTTCCGACAGCAGGTGTTTGAGCTGGTGGACATCGCCTTCGCCGCGCGGCGCAAGACATCTCGCAACGCGTTTGCGCAGTGGGCGGGTTCGGGAAACGAGTCGGCCAGGCGACTGCTGGCGGCCAGCATCGACCCCGCCCGTCGCGGCGAAACGCTGACGATCGACGACTTCGTGCGGCTGTTGCGACGGTCCGGCGGCGGCGCGGCCGCGGCGCAACCCCAGTTCTCGGCGGGTTGACGGCAGGGGGTGTGGTTCGCCGCCGGCAGCGATAGTCTGCTGCGGTGGCGGTGGCTGGCTATGTCTGACGGCAACACCGCTGAGTTGTGGGTGCCCACCGGGTCGGTCACGGTTCGGGTGCCTGGAAAGGTCAACCTCTACCTGGCGGTCGGAGATCGCCGCGAGGACGGCTATCACGAGCTGACGACGGTGTTCCATGCGGTCTCGCTGGTCGACGACGTGACGGTGCGCAACGCCGACGTGCTGTCGCTCGCGGTCGTCGGGGAGGGGGCCGACAAGTTGCCCACCGACGAACGCAACCTGGCCTGGCGGGCGGCCGAGCTGATGGCCGAACACGTGGGCCGGGCCCCGGATGTGTCGATCATCATCAACAAGTCGATTCCGGTGGCCGGCGGCATGGGTGGCGGCAGCGCCGATGCGGCCGCCGTGCTGGTGGCGATGAACTCGCTGTGGGAGCTCAACGTGCCCCGGCGTGACCTGCGCATGCTGGCCACCCGGCTGGGTAGCGACGTCCCGTTCGCCCTGCACGGCGGCACCGCGCTGGGCACCGGTCGCGGCGAGGAGCTGGCTACGGTGCTCTCCCGGAACACCTTCCATTGGGTGTTGGCGTTCGCCGACGGCGGGTTGCCCACCCCGGCGGTGTTCACCGAGCTCGACCGGCTCAGGGAGGTCGGGGCGCCGCCGCGGCTCGCCGAGCCCGGCCCGGTGCTGGCGGCCCTGGCGGCGGGCGATCCGCAGCAGCTGGCGCCGCTGTTGGGCAACGAACTGCAAGCCGCCGCGGTGAGCCTGGACCCGGCGTTGCGGCGGGCGTTGCGTGCGGGGGCGGAAGCCGGTGCGCTGGCCGGCATCGTGTCCGGTTCGGGTCCGACGTGCGCATTCCTGTGTGGCTCGGCGGCAGCGGCGATCGATGTGGGTACCCAGCTGTCGGGGGCGGGTGTCTGTCGCACCGTTCGGATCGCCACCGGGCCGGTGCCCGGAGCTCGTGTGGTGCCGGCCCCTCCGGCAGACGTCTGACCTCGCCGTGACCGCATGTGACATCGACCTCAAAGCGGGCCATAGTTTGGCAGTTACTTAAGAGTTGCTTAAGATAATCGGCGGTGACGAGCAGCGGTAGGCACGAGCAGGCGCATTCTTCGTCCGCCGGGCACCTCGCCGGGCGGACTGCGAATCGCCACCGGGTGGGTGTCGGCTCATCGCCGTTTCGAGACATAACCGCTCCCCAATTGTGTGCGCGCGCCTGCCACCAGGTGGCTGCGGGCAGGCGGAACATGAGAACTCGAACCTTGGGGAATGCGCCGGAACCGAGGAGGTTTGCGTGAGCAGGTTTACCGAGAAGATGTTCCGCAGTGCCCACCACAGCAGCAAGGGCATGGTCACCGGTGAGCCCCACACCCCGGTCCGGCACACCTGGCGCGAGGTGTATGAGCGGGCCCGGCGGATCGCCGGAGGCCTGGCCGCCGCCGGCGTCGGCCACGGCGACGCGGTCGGCGTGCTGGCTGGAGCGCCGGTGGAGATCGCCCCGACCGCGCAAGGCCTGTGGATGCGCGGCGCCAGCCTGACCATGCTGCACCAGCCCACCCCCCGCACCGACCTGGCCCTGTGGGCCGAGGACACCAGCACCGTGATCGACATGATCGAGGCCAAGGCCGTGGTCATCTCCGATCCGTTCATGGCCGCCGCGCCGGTGCTGCAAGAGCGCGGCGTCACAGTGGTGCCGGTCCAGCAGCTGCTGGCCGCCGATCCGGTCGACCCCCTCGAGGCCGGTGAGGACGATCTGGCGCTGATGCAACTGACCTCCGGATCCACCGGGTCACCCAAGGCCGTGCAGATCACTCACCGCAACCTGTTCGCCAACCTCGAGGCGATGTACATCAGCGCCGAGTACAACGAACACACCGATGTGATGGTCAGCTGGCTGCCGCTGTTCCACGACATGGGCATGATCGGCTTTCTGACCGTCCCGATGTACTTCGGCGGTGAGCTGGTCAAGGTCACCCCGATGGACTTCATGCGGGACACGCTGCTGTGGGCCAAGCTGATCGACAAGTACCGGGGCACGATGACGGCGGCCCCGAACTTCGCCTACTCGCTGTTCGCCAAGCGGCTGCGCAAGCAGGCCAAGCCCGGCCAGTTCGACCTGTCCACCCTGCGCTTCGCGCTGTCCGGCGCCGAGCCCGTCGAGCCGGCCGATGTCGAGGATCTCTGCGACGCCGGCGCGCCGTTCGGACTCAGGCCGCAGGCGATCCTGCCGGCGTATGGGATGGCCGAGATCACGCTCGCGGTGGCGTTCTCCGAATGCGGGGCGGGTCTGGTGGTCGACGAGGTTGACGCCGACCTGATGGCCGCGCTGCGCCGCGCGGTGCCGGCCACCAAGGGCAACACCCGCCGGCTGGCCTCGCTGGGACCGCTGCTGCAGGGCATCGAGGCCCGCATCGTCGGCGACGACGGCACCATCCTGCCGCCGCGGGGTGTCGGGGTCATCGAGCTGCGCGGCGAGTCGGTCAGCCCGGGCTACATCACCATGGGCGGGTTCATTCCCGCTCAGGACGAGCACGGCTGGTATGACACCGGCGACCTGGGCTATCGAATGGAGAACGGTCACATCGTGGTGTGCGGCCGGGTCAAGGACGTCATCATCATGGCCGGCCGCAACATCTACCCGACCGACATCGAGCGGGCGGCATGCCGGGTCGAGGGTGTGCGTCCGGGTTGTGCGGTCGCTGTGCGACTCGACGCCGGACACTCGCGGGAGACCTTTGCCGTCGCCGTCGAATCCAACGCCTTCGAGGATCCCGCCGAGGTGCGCCGCATCGAGCACCAGGTGGCGCACGAGGTGCTCGCCGAGGTGGACGTGCGGCCCCGCAATGTCGTGGTGCTGGGTCCGGGCACCATCCCGAAGACGCCGTCGGGCAAGCTGCGGCGGTCCACCTCGCTGGCGTTGGTCACCTAAGGCCGCCGAGCAGACGCAAAAGCCCCCAAATCCGGCCGGATGTGGGGGCTTTTGCGTCTGCTCGCGCGGGTCGTTACCAGGCGTGCACCAGGTTTTGCGCCGGCTCGAGCCCCAATTCGATGAGCAACTCGGCGGCGTCGGCGGCCCGCTCGCAGATCGCGGGCACCTCGGGTCGCTCGGCCGCGGTGAAGTTTTCCAACACGAACGCCGCGGGGTCTTTGCGGCCCGGTGGACGGCCGATCCCGATGCGCACCCGTTGGAAGTCCTTGGTGCCCAGTGCGGCCGCCACCGACCGCAGCCCGTTGTGGCCGCCCTCGCCGCCGCCGAACTTGAGTCGGATGCGACCGAAGTCGAGGTCGAGTTCGTCGTGGACGACGATGATGTCCGCCGGCGGCACCGAATAGAACTTGGCCAGCGGCGCCAGCTGCCGGCCGGATTCGTTCATGTAGCAGCGCGGCTTGGCCAACACCACCGCCCGCCCGGCCAACCTGCCGGCAATGACCTCGGCACCGGAACGCTTGTGCGCCTTGAACTTTGAGCCCAGCCGAGCGGCCAGCAGGTCGGCAACCATGAAGCCGAGGTTGTGTCGGGTCCTGGCATAGTTTTCCCCGGGGTTGCCCAGGCCGACCACCAAGAGGGGGGGCCGCCCGCCCGCCAGCGACGGCTCGGCCATGGCGGCGACCGCCTACTCGGACTCGTCGGTGGCCTCGGCTGCCCCGGCGCCCTCCTCGGCGGCCGGCCGTTCCGCGGCCTCGGCTTCCTCGCCGGCGCCCTCTTCGGCGAGCTGCTCGGCGGTCGGCGCGTTCACCACGTTGACCACCAGCATGTCGGGGTCGGAGATCAGGCTGACGCCCGCGGGCAGGGCGATCTTCCCGGCGGTGACCTGGGTGCCTGGTTCGGCGCCCTCGACGGATACCGCCAACTGTTCGGGAATCGACAGCGCTTCCGCCTCGATCTCGATGGTGTTGGACTCCTGGGTGACCAGGGTGTCGGGACCGGGCTCGCCCTCGACGACGACGCTGACCTCGACGACGACCTTCTCGCCGCGACGCACGACCAGCAGATCGGCGTGCTGAATGGTGCGCCGGATCGGGTGGATGTCGACGGCCTTGGTCAGCGCCAGCTGCTCTTTACCGGCGATATCGAGGGTCAGCACCGCGTTGCTGCCCGAGTGCCGCAGCACGGCCGCAAAGTCGTGTCCGGGTAGCTCCAGGTGCTGTGGGTCGGCGCCGTGACCGTAGAGAACGGCCGGAATCTTGCCGTCGCGGCGGGCTCGGCGGGACGCTCCCTTGCCGGTCTCGGTGCGCACCGTGACCTTGAGCTGGTTGACTGCGGATTTCGCCATGTGTCGCTCCTGTGTGGCTGATAGGGGCCGCGGCCGGCAGGGCGACACACCGTCGGTCGCCGTCGATAACGGTGCTGGAAATCCGTGCGGACTTGCCAGCCACCCTCGCCGTGACGCCCGGCTAGGTTAGCGCATGGGCACCTCGGGGGGAAATTCGGTGCCCATGAGCTGCGGCGCGGGCAACCCGCCCGGTCACTTGGCGGTGACCACGAAGCCGCGGATGATCGCATCGATATCCGAACCGTGCTGGGCCGCCTCGTTGGCCAGGCTGGTGATGGTCAGCTGAACCAGATAGCGCTGTTTGGCGGGCCCGGAGCCGGTGGCGATGACGATCCGGTTCCAACTGTGCAGCCGTCTGCCCTCGAGGTCATAGCTGCCCTGGATCATCGACGACGGAAAGCCGTTGAAGTCCGCCGAGGAGGCGTCCAGCTGGGTGAAGTTCTCGAACAGGTGGGCGTCGTCGTTGCCGTGCTTGAGCACCTGGGCCGCGTCGAAGTCCCCGCGCAGCCCAAACACCACCAACCGCGCGGTCGGATACTTGCCGCCCTTGGAGATCAGCACCGTCTCCGGGGTGATCTTCGGACCGCTGTACGGTGACCAGCCCGGGGGTGTCGGGATCGACACGGTCAGATCGGTCAGGCTATTGGGGGCCACTTGCTGCCCGCTAACGCCGATGCTTTCCAGATACTGCGGCAGGGGAACCGGTCGTTCGGTCGTCGTCGGGCTCGCGCTCGCGTTCCCGCTGGTCGTCCAGATCGATTGGTAGTCAGGGACTTTCGGTCCACAGCCGCCCACGATCATCGTCAGCGCGGCCAGCGCGCCGGCAAGGGGAAGCCTGATTGCCGGTGATCTCACAGAATTTCGCGTACCGCGTCGATTGGCCGAGCCAGCCGGGTGCCCTTTGGTGTGACCACGAACGGTCGTTCGATCAGGATGGGGTGGTGCGCCATGGCATCGAGCAACTCGTCATCGGTGGCCTCGGCGAGGTGGAGTTCGGCATACAACGGTTCGCGCTTGCGCACCGCGGTCCGCACGTCGATGCCGGCGTCGTCGATCATGCGCACCAACAGGTCCCGGGACGGCGGCGTTTTCAGGTACTCCACGATGGTTGGCTCGAAACCGTTGTCCCGCAGCAACTCCAGCGTCTTGCGGGATGTGCTGCACTTGGGGTTGTGATAGATGACGGTATCGTCCGACCCCGATGTCATCTACGCGTCTCCGTCGAATAGTCCTGTGACTGAGCCATTTTCGAAGACCGCTCGGATAGTGCTGGCCAGCAGGGGCGCGATGGACAAAACCGTGAGCTGAGCGAAACGTTTGTCTTCGCCGATCGGCAGCGTGTTGGTGACGATCACCTCCCGGGCGCCGCATGCGGCCAGCCGCTCGGGGGCCGGGTCGGACAGCACACCGTGGGTGGCCGCGATGATCACGTCGCCGGCGCCGTCGTTGTGCAGCAGCTGCACCGCACCGGCAATGGTGCCGCCGGTGTCGATCATGTCGTCGATCAGCACACAGGTGCGCCCGGCGACGTCGCCGACGACCCGGTTGGACACCACCTGGTTGGGCACCCGCGGGTCACGGGTCTTGTGGATGAAGGCGAGCGGAACCCCGCCCAACGCGTCGGCCCACTTCTCGGCGACGCGCACCCGGCCGGAGTCGGGCGAGACCACCACCATGTTGCCGTCGGGGTAGTTGTCCCGGATGTAGCCGGTCAGCAGGTTCTGTGCGCGCATGTGGTCGACGGGTCCGTCGAAGAAACCCTGGATCTGATCGGTGTGCAGGTCGACGGTCACGATCCGGTCGGCGCCGGCGGTCTTGAGCAGGTCGGCGACCAGTCGCGCCGAGATCGGTTCACGGCCGCGGTGCTTCTTGTCCTGCCGGGCGTAGGGGTAGAACGGCATGACGGCGGTGATCCGCTTGGCGCTGCCGCGTTTGAGCGCATCGATCATGATCAGCTGTTCCACCAGCCAGGTGTTCACCGGTGCGGGGTAGGACTGCAGCACGAACGCGTCGCAGCCGCGCACCGACTCGTGGAATCGCACGAAGATCTCGCCGTTGGCGAACTCCCGCGCCGTTTGTGCCGTGACATGGACGTCGAGTTCTTTGGCAACCTGCTCGGCCAGCTCCGGGTGCGCGCGGCCAGAAAAGAGCATCAGGTTCTTGCGGTTATCGGTCCAGTCGTGGCTCAACGTGCCGCCCTCGCCGTTCGGGATCGAGTTGGATGACCCATGGTACGTAGCGTGGGGCGGGGATGTGTTGTCGGGTAGCCAGCAAGCCGGTTCACGGTGTCTGATCGGCTTCGGGTGGCCGTGAGGCCGTCGCCGAGGTTCTGGTCGCGCCATGTTGAGCGGCCTTCTCGGCGGCCTCGGCGGCCGCCGTTCCCGGCCGTTTGCGCTGCACCCAGTTTTCGATGTTGCGTTGCCGGCCGGCCGACACCGCCAGCGCCCCCGGCGGGACGTCCTCGCGCACCACCGTGCCGGCCCCGGTATAGGCGCCGTCGCCGACGGTCACCGGCGCGACGAACATGGTGTCCGAGCCGGCCCGCACGTGGGATCCGACGGTGGTGCGCTGTTTGGAGGTGCCGTCGTAGTTGACGAACACGCTGGATGCCCCGATGTTGCTGCATTCGCCGATGTCGGCGTCGCCGACGTAGGTCAGGTGCGGCACCTTGCTGCCGGTGCCGATGGTGGAGTTTTTGACCTCGACAAACGCGCCCAGCTTGCCCTCGGCGCCCAGCACCGTTCCCGGCCGTAGGTAGCTGAAGGGGCCCACCGCGGCGCCGTCACCGATCGATGACGCCGAGCCGTGGGTACGCACCACCGAGGCGTTGTCGCCGACGGTGACATCGGTCAGGGTGGTGTCCGGGCCGATGACACAGCGACCGCCGATTCGGGTGCGGCCGTGCAGCTGGGTGCCGGGGTGGATGACGGTGTCGCGGCCGATCGTCACGTCAACGTCGATCCAGGTGGTCGCGGGATCGATCACGGTGACCCCGGCCATCTGGTGGGTGGCCACGATCCGGCGGTTCAGCTCGGCGCCGAGTTGGGCCAGCTGAACACGGTTGTTGACCCCGGCCACCAACGCGCTGTCGTCGACGTGGCGGGCATGCACGGTCCGGCCCTCACGGCGCATGATCGCGATGACGTCGGTGAGGTACAGCTCGTGCTGGGCATTGTCGGAGCTCAGCTGGCCCAACGCGGAGCGCAGCGCGGCGATGTCGAAGGCGTAGACCCCGGTGTTGACCTCGCGGATGTCGCGCTGCGACGGTGTGGCGTCGGTCTGCTCGACGATCGCCATCACCTCGTGGTCCTGGGTCCGCAGGATGCGGCCGTAGCCGTCGGGATCGTCCAGCGTGGTGGTCAGCACGGTCACCGCCGCCTTGCCTGCGGGGTGGGCCGCGCGATGGCTGGCGATCAGGTCGGCCAGGGTGTCGGCGTCGAGCAGCGGTGTGTCGCCCGCGGTGACGACGATGATGCCGGCGTAGTCGTCGGGCAACGCGGACAGCCCGCACAGCACCGCGTGTCCGGTGCCCAGTGGTCGATCCTGCAGCGCGATGTCGATGGTGCGTCCGAGGGCTTCGGCCTGCTCGGCGACCAGCGGGGCGATGCGCTGGTGGTCGTGGCCGAGCACCACCACCAGATGCTGGGGTGCCAGCTTGGCCATGGTGTGCAGGGAGTGCGACAGCATGCTGCGCCCGCCGATGGTGTGCAGCACCTTCGGGGTGTCCGATCGCATCCGGGTGCCGGGCCCGGCCGCCAAGACCAGGACCGCGGTGTCACCACGAAGCGTCATCACCTCTCCTTAAGCCTTGGCTCGCCAACGGCTTGTGTCCGATCGCCGAAAAGCCACGCTCCGTCGCCAGGACTCGAACCTGAACTCTCAGAACCAAAATCTGATGTGCTGCCGATTACACCACGACGGATCGCACACCAGCCGCACGCGGGTCGTTGCGATAACCACCCGCCCGCCGTCGTGACAAACCGCGCCGGCTGATGTCTTCATGTGACTTTAGACGGTTTGCGGGGACGGGGCCTGGCAGACCCACGCGGGCACGACCCGGGCCGGACGCTTGGCCGCCACCGGCCGGTACCCTGCTACCAGCCGATACCCTGGTGTGGTGGCCGTGACGGACAAGGAGCCGGAAAAGGAAACCCGGGCGCCGCGGGCTCGGATGACCGGGAGCGAGCGCCGGCATCAACTCATCGGCATCGCGCGTTCGCTGTTTGCCGAACGCGGTTACGACGGCACCTCGATCGAGGAGATCGCGCAGCGCGCCAACGTCTCCAAGCCGGTGGTCTACGAGCATTTCGGCGGCAAAGAGGGCCTGTACGCGGTCGTGGTCGACCGGGAGATGTCGGCGCTGCTGGACGGCATCACCTCGTCGCTGACCAACAACCGGTCCCGGGTCCGGGTGGAGCGGGTCGCCCTAGCGTTGCTGACCTACGTCGAGGAACGCACCGACGGTTTCCGGATCATGATCCGCGATTCGCCGGCCTCGATCAGCTCGGGCACCTATTCCAGCCTGCTCAACGACGCCGTCAGCCAGGTCAGCTCGATCCTGGCCGGCGACTTCGCCCGCCGTGGCCTTGACCCGGATCTGGCGCCGCTGTACGCCCAGGCGCTGGTGGGCTCGGTGTCGATGACCGCGCAATGGTGGCTCGACGCGCGAGAGCCCACAAAGGAAGTGGTGGCCGCGCATCTGGTCAACCTGGTCTGGAACGGCCTGACCCATCTGGAGGCCGATCCCCGGTTGCAGGAAGACTAGCCGCGAGGAGACGAGCCGTGCCCCTGCCGGGCACCGTGTCGACGAAACCGGGCGCCCTACAATGGCCGCATCATGACCGCACCGGGGCCTGCTAGCCCAGATACCCCGATCGCGGGGCTCGTCGAATTGGCGCTGACGGCGCCGACCTTCCAGCAGCTCATCGCGCGCGCCTCCGATCGACCCGACGAATTGACGCTGGTCGGCCCGGCCAGCGCGCGCCCGTTTGTGGCCAGCGCGTTGGCGCGGCAGGGCCCGTTGCTGGTGGTGACGGCCACCGGGCGGGAAGCCGACGACCTGACCGCCGAACTGCGGGGTGTCTTCGGTGGTGCGGTGGCGGCGTTCCCCTCCTGGGAGACCCTGCCGCATGAGCGGCTGTCCCCCGGCGTCGACACCGTGGGCGCGCGCCTGATGGTGCTGCGCCGGCTGGCCCATCCCGAGGACGCCCGCATGGGCCCACCGCTGCGGGTGGTGGTGACCTCGGTGCGTTCGCTGCTGCAGCCGATGACACCCGGGCTGGGGCAGCGGGAACCGATCGTGGTGAGCAGCGGCCAGGAAATCGGCTTCGGGGACGTGATCACCCGGTTGGTTGAGCTGGCCTACACCCGGGTGGACATGGTCGGTCGGCGGGGCGAGTTCGCGGTCCGCGGCGGAATTCTCGACGTCTTCGCCCCCACGGCCGAACATCCGGTGCGTGTCGAGTTCTGGGGCGACGAGATCACCGAGATGCGGATGTTCTCGGTGGCCGATCAACGTTCCATTCCCGAGCTGGCCGTGGACACCCTGGTTGCGGTCGCCTGCCGGGAACTGCTGCTCAGCGACGACGTGCGAGCGCGGGCCGCGAAGCTGGCCGCGAGGCATCCGGTCACAGCGGCCGCCGTCACCGGAAGCGTCACCGCGATGCTGGCCAAGCTGGCCGAGGGTGTCCCGGTGGACGGCATGGAGGCGCTGCTTCCGGTGCTCTGCCCCGACGGCCATGAGCTGTTGACCGACCAGCTGGCCGAGGGCACCCCGGTGTTGCTGTGCGATCCGGACAGGGTGCGTAGCCGGGCCGCCGACCTGATCAAGACCGGCCGGGAGTTCCTGGAAGCATCCTGGTCGGTTGCCGCCCTGGGAACCGACGCCCCCGTCGATGTCGAACAGCTGGGCGGGTCGGGGTTCGTCGAGCTGGACGAGGTGCGGGCCGCGGCGGCCCGATCCGGCCATCCGTGGTGGACGTTGAGCCAGCTGTCCGACCCGTCGGCCATGAAGCTGGACGTCCGGCCGGCACCGTCGGCGCGCGGCCACCAGCGTGACATCGACGGCATCTTCGCGATGCTGCGCGCGCAGGTCTCCACCGGCGGGTACGCGGCGCTGGTTGCACCCGGGACCGGAACCGCGCACCGGCTGGTGGAGCGGCTGGCCGAATCCGATATCCCCGCGGCCATGCCGGACCCGGGCGATGCCGCCCAACCCGGCTTCCAGAAGGGCTTCAAGAAAGGGGTCGTCGGGGTGCTCAAGGGTCCGCTGCGCGACGGCATCGTGATACCGGGGGCCAACCTGGTCGTCGTCACCGAGACCGACCTGACCGGCAGTCGGGTCAGCCCCACGGAGGGCAAGCGGCTGGCGGCCAAGCGGCGCAACACCGTCGATCCGCTGGCGCTGACGGCCGGCGACCTGGTGGTGCACGACCAGCATGGCATCGGGCGGTTCGTGGAGATGGTCGAGCGCACCGTCGCCGGCGCGCGCCGGGAGTATCTGGTGCTGGAATACGCCTCCAGCAAGCGGGGCCAGCAGGCCGACAGGCTGTACGTGCCGATGGATTCGCTGGACCAGCTGTCGCGGTATGTCGGCGGTCAGGCGCCGGCGCTGAGCCGGCTGGGCGGCAGCGATTGGGCCAACACCAAGACCAAGGCCCGCCGCGCGGTGCGCGAGATCGCCGGCGAGTTGGTGGCGTTGTACGCCAAGCGGCAGGCCAGCCCCGGACACCCGTTCGGGCCGGACACCCCGTGGCAGGCCGAGATGGAGGACGCGTTCGGTTTCACCGAGACCGTCGATCAGCTCACCGCGATCACCGAGGTCAAGGCCGACATGGAAAAGCCGGTGCCGATGGACCGGGTGATCTGCGGCGACGTCGGCTACGGCAAGACCGAGATCGCGGTGCGGGCGGCTTTCAAGGCGGTTCAGGACGGCAAACAGGTCGCGGTCCTGGTGCCCACCACGCTGCTGGCCGACCAGCATCTGCAGACGTTTCGGCAGCGCATGTCGGGGTTTCCGGTGGTCGTCAAGGGGTTGTCCCGGTTCACCGACGCCGCCGAGTCCCGCGCCGTGCTCGACGGCATGGCCGACGGGTCGGTGGACATCGTGATCGGCACGCATCGGCTGCTGCAGACCGGGGTGCGCTGGAAGGATCTGGGCCTGGTGGTGGTCGACGAGGAGCAGCGGTTCGGCGTCGAGCACAAGGAGCACATCAAGTCGCTGCGCACCCACGTCGACGTGCTGACCATGAGCGCCACCCCGATCCCGCGGACCCTGGAGATGAGCCTGGCCGGGATTCGCGAGATGTCGACCATCCTGACCCCGCCCGAAGAGCGCTACCCGGTGTTGACCTACGTCGGGCCGCACGACGACAAGCAGATCGCGGCCGCGCTGCGCCGGGAGCTGTTGCGCGACGGGCAGGCGTTTTACGTGCACAACCGGGTCAGCTCGATCGACGCGGCCGCCGCCCGGGTGCGGGAGCTGGTACCGGAGGCGCGGGTGGCGGTCGCCCACGGGCAGATGCCCGAGGACCTGTTGGAGACCACCGTGCAACGGTTCTGGAACCGCGAGTACGACATCCTGGTGTGCACCACGATCGTGGAGACCGGTCTGGACATCTCCAACGCCAACACGCTGATCGTCGAGCGGGCCGACACCTTCGGGCTGGCGCAGCTGCACCAGCTGCGCGGCCGGGTGGGCCGCAGCCGCGAGCGCGGTTATGCCTACTTCCTGTATCCACCGCAGGCGCCGCTGACCGAGACGGCCCACGACCGGTTGGCGACCATCGCGCAGAACAACGAGCTGGGTGCGGGTATGGCGGTGGCGTTGAAGGACCTCGAGATCCGTGGGGCCGGAAATGTGCTGGGCGTGGAGCAATCCGGGCACGTCGCCGGGGTCGGGTTCGATCTGTATGTGCGGCTGGTGGGGGAGGCCGTGGAGGCCTACCGGGCCGCCTATGAAGCGGCATCTGCCGGCAACACGGTGACCACCGCCCAGGAGCCCAGGGACGTGCGCATCGACCTGCCGGTTGACGCACACCTGCCGCCGGACTACATCGCCAGCGACCGGCTGCGGCTGGAGGGCTACCGGCGGCTGGCCGCGGCGGCCTCCGAGGGCGCGGTCGCCGCGGTGGTTGACGAGCTAACCGACCGCTACGGGCCGCTGCCCGAACCGGCCCGGCGCCTGGTCGCGATGACGCGGTTGCGCCTGCTGTGCCGAGCTGCCGGCATCACCGAGGTGACGGCGTCGTCGGCGGCGACGGTGCGGTTGTCGCCGATGAATCTGCCCGACTCGGCGCAGGTGCGCCTGGCGCGGATGTATCCGGGTGCGCGCTACCGCGCCACCACCGCCACGGTGCAGGTTCCTATCCCGCGAGCCGGCGGGGTAGGGGCGCCACGCATCCGTGATGTGGAACTGGTCCAGATGGTGGCCGACGTGGTGACGGCCGTCGCCGGGAAACCGCAACAAGATCTCGGCACCAGCAAGGAGCGGCACGCACGATGATGGTCGTCCTGGTCGATCCTCGCCGGCCCTCGCTGGTGCCGGTCGAAGCGGTCGAGTTGCTGTGCGGCGAGGTGCAATACACCGAGGAGATGCCGGTCGCGGTGCCCTGGTCGCTGCCCGACGCCCATCCGGCGCACGCTGGCGGTGACGCGCCGGTGTTGTTGTCGTCGGACCCGAACCATCCCGCCGTGGTGGCACGCTTGGCCGCCGGCGCCAGGCTGATCTCGGCGCCAAATCATCGGCGGGGAGAGCGACTGGTCGACGCGGTCGCGATGATGGACAAGCTGCGCAGCGACGGCCCGTGGGAAAGTGAGCAAACCCACGATTCGCTGCGCCGATACCTGCTGGAGGAAACCTACGAGCTGCTCGACGCGATGCGCAGCGGCAATGTTGATCAGTTGCGCGAGGAGCTCGGGGACCTGCTGCTGCAGGTGCTTTTTCACGCCCGCATCGCCGAGGAGGCAGCGTTGCTGCCCTTCAGCATCGACGACGTCGCCGACACGCTGATGCGCAAGCTGGCCAATCGTGTGCCGGGAGTGCTTGCCGGCGAATCGATTTCGCTGCACGAACAGATGGTGCAGTGGGAGAAGCGCAAGGCGGCCGAGAAGTCGCGGAACTCTGTGTTGGATGATGTGAATACGGGTCAGCCGGCATTAGCGTTGGCGCAGAAGGTTATTCAGCGTGTCGAAAAGGCGGGCCTGCCCGCCGATCTGATCCCCGTCGAGATCACCTCGATCGCGGTGTCGGCCGGTGTCGATGCGGAAAGTGCATTGCGGACAGCTATTTTGGACTTTGTGGACGTGGTACGTACCGCGGAGAAGGCAATTGCCGCCGCGCGCCGCGGTAACACCGTTGCCGAGGAGCTCGACGTGGCACCGCTGACCGGCATCACCGCCGAAGAATGGCTCGCGCACTGGCCGGCACGCCCGGATCGGACGCCGGCGTCGGCCTCAGCGGGGGCAGCGTACACCGCCGATGAGGCTCCCAAGGAGCCGTCCAAGAAGCGCAAAGGCCGGCGCTAGCAGCCGTCTTTCTACCGGGAGCCGGCGACGAACCCGGCGAAGTTTGCCACATCTGCATGTGCCAACCAAAATCACTGGTAGCTAATGAAAATCCAGGCCAACGCGGGGGAACGTCGCTGTGCTGGGCGGCCAATGGGATGGGCCGGCTCGGAAACCCATGGGACGATGATCGTGACCGAAGCCGATAGCCGGGCATTCATCGGGAGAGCTGTGTCACCGAGACGTTGGTTGCGCGCGGTCGCCGTGCTAGGGGCGACCGCGATGCTATTGGCGTCCAGTTGTACCTGGCAGCTCAGCCTCTTCATCCCCGACGGGGTGCCGCCACCGCCGGGGGATCCGGTGCCGCCCGTGGACACCTACGCGCGCGGGCGGCCCGCCGATCAGTTGCGTGCGTGGGCGCAGCATCGCGCTGCGGCGTTGGACATGCCGGTCATCGCGCTGGAGGCCTACGCCTATGCCGCCCGCGTCGCCGAGGTGGAGAACCCCAAGTGCCATCTGGCGTGGACCACGCTGGCCGGCATCGGGCAGGTGGAGAGCCATAACGGCAGCTATCGGGGCGCAAAGATAGCGCCCAACGGGGATGTGACTCCCCCGATCAGGGGTGTGCGGTTGGACGGCACCGGCGGCACCCTGCGCATCGTGGACAGCGATGCCGGTGATTTGGACGGCGATGCCGCGGTGGAGCGCGCGATGGGTCCGATGCAGTTCATTTCCGAGACCTGGCGGTTGTACGGTGTCGATGCCAACAACGACGGCATCGTCAGCCCGGACAACATCGACGACGCCGCGCTCTCGGCCGCGGGTTATTTATGCTGGCGCGGAAAGGATCTCGCGACACCCCGGGGGTGGATAACGGCGCTGCGGGCGTACAACAACTCCGGCGTGTACGCGCGGGCGGTGCGGGACTGGGCGACCGCCTACGCGGCGGGTCATCCGCTGTAGCAGGATGATCGCTGACCCAGGCCTTACGCTAAAGGACGGCCGCCGACGGCGAACACGTAAGGAGAACCCAGTGCCGATTATCGAGCAGGTCGGGGCCCGCGAAATCCTCGATTCCCGCGGCAACCCGACGGTCGAGGTCGAGGTGGCTCTGATCGACGGGACATTCGCTCGGGCCGCGGTGCCGTCGGGCGCGTCCACCGGCGAGCACGAGGCCGTCGAGCTACGCGACGGCGGCGACCGGTATGGCGGCAAGGGTGTACAGAAAGCCGTGCGCGCTGTCCTTGATGAGATCGGTCCCGCCGTCATCGGACTCAACGCCGACGATCAGCGGCTGGTGGACCAGGCGCTGGTGGACCTCGACGGCACCCCCGACAAGTCCCGGCTGGGTGGCAACGCGATCCTGGGGGTTTCGTTGGCCGTGGCCAAGGCGGCCGCGGATTCGGCGGGGCTGCCGCTGTTCCGCTACCTCGGCGGTCCCAACGCGCATATCCTGCCGGTGCCCATGATGAACATCCTCAACGGCGGCGCGCACGCCGACACCGCGGTCGACATTCAAGAGTTCATGGTGGCGCCCATCGGCGCGCCCAGCTTCGTTGAAGCGTTGCGCTGGGGCGCCGAGGTGTATCACGCGCTCAAGTCGGTGCTGAAGAAGGAGGGGCTATCCACCGGGCTGGGTGACGAGGGCGGCTTCGCCCCGGACGTGGCCGGCACCACCGCGGCGCTGGACCTGATCGGCCGCGCCATCGAGTCGGCGGGCTTGCGCCCCGGCGCCGACGTGGCGTTGGCCCTGGACGCGGCGGCCACCGAGTTCTACACCGACGGCGCCGGTTACGCCTTCGAGGGCACCACCCGCACCGCCGATCAGATGGCGGAGTTCTACGCCGGTCTGCTCGGCGCCTACCCGCTTGTGTCCATCGAAGATCCACTGTCCGAAGACGATTGGGACGGCTGGGCGGCCCTGACGGCGGCGATCGGTGACCGGGTGCAAATCGTCGGCGACGACATTTTCGTCACCAATCCCGAGCGGCTCGAGGAGGGCATCGAGCGGGGGGTGGCCAACGCGTTGCTGGTCAAGGTGAACCAGATCGGGACGCTGACCGAGACCCTCGACGCGGTCGCGCTGGCGCACCACAGCGGGTACCGCACAATGATGAGCCACCGCAGCGGCGAGACGGAGGACACCACCATCGCCGACCTGGCGGTGGCCGTCGGCAGCGGGCAGATCAAGACCGGCGCGCCGGCTCGCAGTGAACGCGTCGCCAAATACAACCAGCTGCTGCGGATCGAGGAGGCGCTGGGCGACGCGGCCCGCTACGCCGGCGATCTGGCCTTCCCGCGCTACGCTCCGGACCACAAATAGGTTGAAATAGCTTGGCCGCCAAACCCGATCCGAAACGTCGCTCCCCGGCCCCGCGTCCGGGTAAGGCCGGCGGCTCGGTTGCGGGCCGGCGTTTCAAGCCTTCCCCGCACGCCAGCCGCAACACGGCGCGCGCGCTGCACGAACACATCGTGCAACCCATCAAGCGGTCTCTTAGCGAAGCCGTCGAGCTGCGCTCCGATCAACGGTTGGGTTTCACCGCGCGGCGGGCGGCGATCCTGGCGGCGGTGGTTTGCGTGCTGACGCTGACCATTGCCGGCCCGGTGCGCACCTACTTCGCGCAGCACACCGAAATGCAGCAGCTGGCGGCGACCGAAGCCGCGTTGCGCCGTCAAATCGCCGAGCTGCAGCGGCGCAAGGACCAGCTGGCCGATCCGGCGTATATCGCCGCGCAGGCCCGCGAGCGGCTGGGCTTCGTCCAGCCCGGCGACATACCGTTTCAGGTCCAGTTGCCGCCCGGGGTGGCGCTGTCGACGCAGCCGGGGACCGATGCGGCCACGCCGGCCCGCAACGAAGCCTGGTACACCTCGCTGTGGCACACCATCGCCGACGCCCCGCACCTGCCGCCGGCCGCGGTGGCGCCGCCGGAATCAGAGATCGGACCACCCGGTCCGGCGCCGTCGAAACCGCCGACCCCCGGTGGTTGACCGTGCCGACCTGGACGTGGTGGCCCGCCAACTCGGCCGCGAGCCGCGCGGTGTGCTCGAGATCGCCTACCGATGCCCCGACGGTGAACCCGGAGTGGTGAAGACGGCGCCGAAACTTCCTGACGGAACACCGTTTCCGACGTTGTACTACCTGACGCATCCCGTGCTGACCGCGGCCGCGAGCCGGCTGGAGACCACCGGACTGATGAGCGAGATGACCAAGCGGCTGCGCCGCGACCCCGGGCTGGCCGCGGCCTATCGGCGGGCGCACGAGTCGTATCTGGCCGAGCGTGACGCAATCGAGCCGCTGGGGACCACCGTCTCCGCCGGAGGCATGCCCGACCGGGTCAAGTGTTTGCACGCGCTGATTGCGCACTCGCTGGCCAAGGGGCCCGGGGTGAACCCGCTGGGCGACGAGGCCCTGGCGCTGCTGGCCGCCGAGCCGGCGACGGCGGCGACGTTGGTGCCGGGGCGCTGGCTGTGAGCCGCGTCGCCGCGATCGACTGCGGCACCAACTCGATTCGCTTGCTGATCGCCGACTTGAACGGCGGGTTGGCGGGCGGGACGCTGCACGATGTGCATCGCGAGACACGGATCGTGCGGTTGGGTCAAGGGGTCGACGCCACAGGTCAATTCGCGCCGGAAGCGATTGCCCGGACCCGGGTCGCCCTGGCTGACTACGCCGAGCTGCTGAAGTTTCACGGTGTCGAGCGGGTGCGGATGGTAGCCACCTCAGCCGCCCGCGATGTGATCAATCGCGACGTCTTCTTTGCGATGACGGCCGACGTGTTGGGCGCCGTGCTTCCTGGCTCGGCTGCGGAGGTGATCACCGGCGCCGACGAGGCCGAGCTGTCGTTTCGCGGAGCCGTCGCTGAATTAGACAGCGCCGGTGCGCCTTTCATAGTCGTGGACGTGGGTGGCGGTTCGACCGAGATCGTGCTCGGTCAGAACGAGGTCTTGGCGAGCTACTCCGCTGACATCGGGTGTGTCCGGCTGACCGAACGCTGTCTGCACTCCGACCCGCCGACCCCGCAGGAAGTGATGGCAGCGCGGCGGGTGGTCCGCGAAAAGCTGGCAGACGCGCTGCGGGTGGTGCCTGTCGAGCGGGCCCGCACCTGGGTCGGGCTGGCCGGGACCATGACCACGCTGTCCGCGCTGGCCCACCGGATGGCGACATATGACTCTGCGGCCATACACCTTTCGCGGGTACCGGGTCGTGACCTGTTGGCGGTGTGTGAGCGGCTGATCGGCATGACACGAAGCCAACGGGCCGCGCTGCCCCCGATGCATGCCGGCCGGGCGGACGTGATTGGCGGCGGCGCGATCGTGGTCGAGGAGTTGGCCCGCGAGCTGCGCACCCGGGCCGGCATCGACGAGCTGACCGTCAGCGAGCACGATATCCTCGACGGCATCGTGCTGTCGATGGGCCGGTAAGTCACTTCCGCCACACGCGTCCCTGGAAGAGGTGACACACTTTGTGCCCGCCTCGTAGCGACAACGTCGGTCGATGTCAGACCCGCGTGCGACGGTTCGATCATGAACCACTCGCTGTGCCTGCGCGGGATCGAGCTTCGGTATGTGCTGACGATGCACCTGGCCCAACACGGACCCGCGACCATCGCCGAAATGATCGATGCGCTGTGTCATCACGGATTCTGCGTCCGTGGTAGGGCATCCAAAGCCGTGTCGGATGCGCTGCGTTGGGAGATCGGACGGGGCCGGGTGCGACGGTTGGGTCGTGCTCGATACGGACCGGGGTATGTCCCGCGCTCCACCGAATACCGCATCCACCAACGGGTGCTGGCGTTACGCGCTTCGGCTCGGCCCGGGGGTGGCTGAGATGCGGGCTGCGACGGCCCACGGGGGAGCCGGGTAGTCGGGAAGCGCCCGGGTGTCGCTGTGAGGCGGGCAAAAAGTGAACCCCGTCTGCGCCGGGACGCATGTGGCAAATGTGACTCACGCCTCGAAGCGGTAGCCCATGCCCGACTCGGTCAACAGGTGTTTGGGATGCGACGGGTCGTCTTCGAGTTTGCGCCGCAGCTGCGCCAGATACACACGCAGGTAATGGGTTTCGGTGGCATACGCCGGCCCCCACACCTCTTTGAGCAGTTCCTCGCGGCCCACCAGTTTGCCTCGATGGCGGACCAGCACCTCCAGCATGCCCCATTCGGTCGGGGTGAGATGCACCTCCACACCGCCCTTGGTGACCTTCTTGGCCGCCAGATCGACGGTGAACGCGTCGGTCTCGAGTACCGGCTGGTCCAGCTCGGACACCGCGGTAGTGCGGCGCACCGCGGCCCGCAGCCTGGCCAGGAACTCGTCCATGCCAAAGGGTTTCGTCACGTAGTCGTCGGCGCCGGCGTCGAGGGCCTGAACCTTGTCGGAGGAATCGCTGCGTGCCGACAACACGATCACCGGTGCCCTCAGCCAGCCGCGCAGACCGCCCAACACGTCGATGCCCGACATGTCGGGCAGGCCCAGGTCGAGGATCACCACGTCGGGCGGGTGCTGGGCGGCGGCGCGCAGCGCGCCGGCACCGGTCGAGGCGGTGATCACCTCGTAGCCACGCACGGTGAGGTTGATCCGCAGCGCGCGCAGGATGTGCGGCTCGTCGTCGATCACCAACACCCTGGTCATTGGCGCCGCTCCTCCTCGGGCGCGGCCAGATCCACCACCACGGTGAGCCCGCCCCCGGGGGTGTCGCCGGCCGCGATGGTGCCGCCCATGGCTTCGACGAAGCCGCGCGCCACCGACATGCCCAGGCCGACACCGGTGGTGTTGTCGTGATCGCCCAGCCGTTGGAAGGGTTCGAACACCAGCTCCTCGGCCCCGCGCGGGATCCCGGGGCCCTCGTCGATGACGTTGACCAGCACGCGATCGCCCACCCGCCCCGCGTTGACCCGGACCATCGAATTGGGCGCATATCGCAGCGCGTTGTCGATCAGGTTGGCCAGCACCCGTTCGAGCAGCCCGGCGTCGGCCAGCACCACCGCATCACCGACGTCGACCTTCACCCGGTCGATGGCCGATCGGTAAAAGCCGGTGGCGCCCTTGCCGATGCTGATCAGGGCACGTTGCACCGTTTCCTCCAGGTACACCCGGTGCAACTCCGGGCGGACCACCCCGGCGGCCAGCCGCGACGAATCCAGCAGGTTTCCCACCAGCGCGGTGAGCTGATCGATGGATTCCTCGATGGTGGCCAGCAATTCGGCGGTGTCCTCGGGGGAGAACGCGATGTCGGCGGCGCGCAGGCTGGACACCGCGACCTTGGCCGCGGTCAGCGGGGTGCGCAGGTCGTGGCTGACCGCCGACAGCAGCGAGCGCCGCAGTTCGTCGGCCCGCACGATCGCCTCGGTCCGGCTGGCCTCTTCGGTCAGCTCGCGCTGCCGCACCAGGCCGGCGGCCTGGGTGGCCACGGCGGTCAGCACCCGGCGGTCGCGCGCAGACAGCTTCCTGCCGGCCATCAGCATCCAAAACTCCCGAAACTCCTGGTCACCGACCTCGATCGCGGTGTCGGCGGAATCGACAGTGGTGCAAGGATCTTTGCCGACGGCGGCGACAACGTAGCCCCGGTGGTGATCATCGTCGGCGTGTTCGCGCAGCATGCTGACCGCGCGCTGCGAGTAGGTCTCCCGCACCCGTTCCAGCAGTGTCTCGAGATCGGCGCCGCGCAGCACCGAGCCGGCGAACAGGGTGAGCAGTTCGGCCTCCTGTGCGGCCAGTCGGGCGTCCCGGGCTCGTTTGGCCGCGCCGTCGACCAGCACCGCGACCGCGATCGCCAGCAGCAGCAGCACCACCTCGGTGACCGCGGCGTCGGGTTCGGCGATGGTGAACGTGTGCCGGGGAGTGGTCAGGTAGTAGTTCAGCAACAGGCTGGACAGCACCGCCGACAGGACCGCGGGCGCAACACCTCCGAGCAGCGCCACCACCAGCACACCGACGAAGAACAATGCGCTTTCGCCGGCGGTGTCGAGATGCCGGTCGAGGTAGTTGACGGTGGTCGCACAGATCGCCGATGGGACCAGCAGCGCGCCCAGCCAGGAGACGACGCGGCGCTGCCGGGGCGGGACGGACGCCGCTCGAAAGCCCCGTTGGGACTCCTCGTGCGTCACGATATGCACGTCGATCTTGCCGGAGTCTTGCACCACCCGCGCGCCGATGCCTTCGTCGAAGACGCGCGCCCAGCGGGACCGGCGCGATGTCCCGATCACCAGTTGGGTGGCGTTGATCTCGCGAGCGAAATCAAGCAGGGCGCTGGGGACGTCGTCACCGACCACGGTGTGCAGCGAGGCGTCGAGGCTGCCGGCCAACTCCCGGATCTTGCTCATCCGCGCCTCCGACAGGCCGGCCAGTCCGTCACCGCGCAGCACGTGCACCACCATCAGCTCGGCACTGGATTTCGACGCGATCCGCGATGCCCGCCGCACCAGCGTCTCGGATTCCGGACCGCCGGTGACCGCCACCACGACACGTTCGCGGGCTTCCCAGGTGTCGGTGATCTTGTTCTCGGCGCGGTATTTGGCCAGCGCGGTGTCCACCTGGTCGGCGAGCCATAGCAACGCCAATTCCCTTAGCGCGGTAAGATTTCCGCGACGGAAGTAGTTTGATAGCGCCGCATCGACCTTGTCGGGAGCGTATACGTTACCATGAGATAGCCTGCGGCGCAGCGCTTCTGGCGTGATATCGATGAGCTCAACCTGGGACGCCTCGCGCACAATCGAATCCGGTATCGTCTCCTTTTGTTCGATGCCGGTGATCTGGGCGACGACGTCGTTGAGGCTCTCCAGATGCTGGATGTTAACGGTGGAGATCACCGTGATTCCGGCGTCGAGCAGTTCCTCGACATCCTGCCATCGCTTGGGGTTCTTGCTGCCCGGGGTGTTGGTGTGGGCCAGCTCGTCGACCAGCACCACCTTCGGGTGCCGCGCCAGCACGGCCGGCACGTCGAGTTCGGGGAAGCTGACGCCGCGATATTCGATGTAGCGCGGCGGAATGATCTCGATGCCATCAAGCAGCGCAGCGGTTTTCGCGCGCCCATGCGGCTCCACCACGCCCGCCACCAGGTCGGTGCCGCGTTCCAGCCGCCGGTGCGCCTCTCCGAGCATCGCGTACGTCTTGCCGACACCCGGTGCCGAACCGAGATAGATGCGCAGTTCCCCGCGCCTGGGATGCTGGTCTGTGAAACCGGCGACGCTCACGTCAACAATCATCCACCCGCTAGTTCGCGGTGGGGTAGCGCTGGTCGAGCGCCAGGTTGAGTTGCAGCACGTTGACGTACGCCTCGCCGAAGATGCCCAGGGCGCGGCCGGTTCGATAGTGCCGTACGAGTTCACGGATCCGATCCGGGGTGACATGGCGGGCCCTGGCCACCCGGGCGACTTGGATGTCGGCGTAGGCCAGCGAGATGGCCGGATCCAGGCCGCTGCCGCTGGCGGTGACCGCGTCGGCGGGAACCTGCGGATTGTCGGGGGCGGCACCGCGGATCGGCACGATCTGGCCGCTGGAGTAGTCCTGGCCGAACACCGCGCATTCGACCGGTACGCTCTCGTAGCGGTCCAGGAAGGGCCGGCGGGTGGTCGCGCACGGCTCGTTGACGCTGACCACCCTGATCGGGTGGACGACGTTACCGCGCTGATCGCGGGGGCCGATCACCGACAGCACGGCCCCCACCCCGCCCGCGGTGCAAAACGGGCGTGATCCGTCCACACCCTCCAGCCTGGCGACCGCCGCGCTGCGCGCACACACCAGCGTGAGCAGGCTGGGCCGGAACCCGGCCTCGGCCGGGTTCGCGCCGGCGGCCAGCTTGGCCGGATCGGCCGGGGCGTCGACGATGCTTTCCGGCCCGAGGTTGCTGCCGCCGCTGGCCCTCGGGTCATAGCCGCTGCCCGCCGCCGATGGCCGGGGCTGGAAGTACTGCGGCAGCGGGTCGCCGGCCGCGTCGGTGAACAGCTGGCCGATCAACGCGCTGCCGACCGCCTTGCCGTTGGCCATGATGATCGAGCCATCCGCCTTGTCGCGCAGCCCGGGAATCCCGGGAATCAATGTGACCAGCCAAATCAGCAGCGGATAGCCGAAGCCGAGGATCACGGTGAACACCAGCAGCGCGCGCAGCGCGGCCCAGTGTTGGCGAACGATGTTGGCCATGTTCATCTTCAGGAGATCCCGGGCAGTAGTTGAACGACCAGGTCGATGAGCTTGATCCCCAGGAAGGGGGCGATCAGCCCGCCCAGTCCGTACCGGTAGAGGTTGCGGCCGAGCAGCTTGGACGCCCGGCTCGGCGTGTACCGAACACCGCGCAGCGCCAGCGGAATCAGGGCGACGATGATGACGGCGTTGAAGATCACCGCCGACAAAATCGCCGACTCCGGGCTGTGCAGCCGCATGACGTTGAGCAGGTCCAGGCCGGGAAACAGGGTCACGAACATCGCCGGGATGATCGCGAAATACTTGGCGATGTCGTTGGCGATGGAGAACGTGGTCAACGCGCCGCGAGTGATCAACAGCTGCTTGCCGATTTCCACGATCTCGATGAGCTTGGTGGGGTCGGAGTCCAGGTCCACCATGTTGCCGGCCTCTTTGGCCGCGGCGGTGCCGGTGTTCATCGCCACCCCCACGTCGGCCTGTGCCAGCGCCGGGGCGTCGTTGGTGCCGTCGCCGGTCATCGCGACCAGCCGGCCGCCCTCCTGCTCGCGCCGGATCAGCTTGAGCTTGTCCTCGGGCGTGGCCTCGGCGAGGAAGTCGTCGACCCCAGCCTCGTCCGCGATTGCCTTGGCGGTCAACGGATTGTCGCCGGTGATCATCACCGTCCGGATGCCCATCAGACGCATCGCGTCGAACCGGGCGCGCATGCCCTGCTTCACCACGTCCTTGAGGTGGATGACGCCCAGCACGCGCGCCTGTCCGGCACTGACTTGACCGACCACCAGCGGGGTGCCGCCCGCGGCGGAGATGCCGTCGACAATCCGGCCGAGTTCGGCCGAAACGGTGCCGCCGTGGGCGCGTACCCAGTCGGCAACCGAGCTGGCCGCTCCCTTGCGCAGCTGTCGTCCATCCAGATCCACACCCGACATCCGGGTCACCGCGGTGAATTCCACCCAGGACGCGTGCGCAAGTTCTCCGGGCGTGCGGGCCCGCAGTCCGTAGGCCTGTTTGGCGTAGACGACGATGGAGCGCCCCTCCGGGGTCTCGTCGGCCAGGCTGGACAGCTGCGCGGCGTCGGCCAGCGCCTCGGCGGTGATGCCGTTGACCGGAATGAATTCCGATGCTTCCCGATTGCCGAGTGTGATCGTTCCGGTCTTGTCCAGCAGCAGGGTGTTGACGTCACCCGCCGCCTCCACCGCGCGGCCCGACATGGCCAGCACGTTGCGTTGGACCAGCCGGTCCATGCCGGCGATGCCGATCGCCGACAGCAGCGCGCCGATGGTGGTGGGAATCAGGCACACCAGCAGCGCAACCAGCACGATGCCGCTGATGCCCTGCCCGGTGAGGGCCTGGGTGTCCGGCACACCGGGGTTGTTGGCCTTGGCGTAGATCGCCAGCGGCTGCAGCGTGGCCACCGCAAACACGAAGATCAGGGTCAGCGCCGCGAGCAGGATGTTCAGTGCTATCTCGTTGGGCGTCTTCTGCCGATTCGCGCCCTCGACGAGCGCGATCATCCGGTCCACGAAGCTTTCGCCGGGCCCCTGGGTGATCCTGATCACGATGCGATCCGACAGCACGGTGGTGCCGCCGGTCACCGACGAGCGATCGCCGCCGGATTCCCGGATCACCGGCGCCGATTCCCCGGTGATGGCCGATTCGTCCACGGAGGCAATGCCTTCCACGACCTCGCCGTCACCGGGGATGACCTCGCCGGCGGCGACCACCACAATGTCGCCCTGCCGCAGCAGCGGCGCCGCGACGTCCTCGGCGACGCCCGCGCTGCCCGGTGACCAATCCTTGAGTCGGTGCGCGACGGTGTCGGCTTTCGACTTGCGCAGGGAGTCGGCCTGCGCCTTGCCGCGGCCTTCGGCGACCGCCTCGGCCAGGTTGGCGAAAATCACTGTCAGCCATAACCAGAACACGACGAGCCAGCTGAACCAGGTTTCGTCGTACACGGCGAGCACCGTCGACCAGGCGGCGCCGATCTCGACGATAAACATCACCGGGTTGCGCCACAGGGTGCGCGGATCAAGCTTGCGCAGCGCTTCCGGCAAGGATTTCAGCAGCAACGCCGGATCCAGCAAGCCCGGCCGACGCCGTCGGCCGGATGCCCGGCGGGTGACCGAATCGATTGTCGGCGACACGGTTTCAGTGGATCCCTTCGGCGAGCGGCCCGAGCGCCAGCGCGGGCAGGAAGGTGAGGGCGACCAGAATCACCGTCACCCCCACCACCAGGCCGACGAACTGCGGCCGATGGGTGGGCAGGGTGCCGCTGGACTCGGGGGTGACGCCCTGACGAGCCAGCGAACCGGCCAGGGCAAGAACCAATATCATCGGCAGGAACCGCCCGACGAGCATCGCCAGACCCAACGCGGTGTTGTACCAGACGGTGTTGGCGGCCAGGCCGGCGAATGCGGAACCGTTGTTGTTGGCCGCCGAGGTGAAGGCGTAGAGCACCTCGGACAAGCCGTGCGGGCCGGTGTTGGTCATGGCGGCCCGCTCGCCGGGTAGGGCCATGGCGGTGGCGGTACCGAGCAACACAATGAGCGGGGTGACCAGGAAATAGCTTGCCGCCAGCTTCATCTCGCGCGGCGTGATCTTCTTGCCGAGATATTCCGGAGTCCGCCCGACCATGAGCCCGGCGACGAACACCGTGATGACGGCCAGGATCAGGATGCCGTACAGACCCGAACCGACACCGCCGGGCGCGACCTCACCCAGTTGCATGTTGACCATCGCCACCATGCCGCCCAGGCTGGTGTAGGAGTCATGCATCGAGTCGACGGCGCCGGTGGACGTCAGCGTGGTCGCCGCGGCCCAGATCGCCGAGTCGGCCACCCCGAACCGCTGCTCCACCCCTTCGGTGGCCGCACCCACGGCGGTGGGAACGGTGCCGTGGTGCTGCACCTGGAACAGCATCATCGCGCCGACGCTGAGGGCCGCCATGACGGCGACGATCGCCGCGATCGCATAGCCCTGCCGCTTGCAGCCCACCATGCGGCCGAAGGTGCGGGGCAGCGAGCAACCGATGACCAGCAGCAGGAAGATTTCGACCCAGTTGGTCCAGGCGGTGGGGTTCTCGAACGGATGCGCGGAGTTGGCGTTGTAGAAGCCCCCGCCGTTGGTGCCGAGCTCCTTGATCGCCTCCTGGCTGGCGACCGGACCGCCGGGAATGCTCTGCCGGGCACCGGCCAACGTGCTGACGACTTGGTCGTTGAGGTGGAAGTTCTGGATCGCGCCACCGAGGATCAGCGCGATCGCGCCCAGCACGGCGATCGGCAGCAGGATGCGCAGGGTGCCGCGGACCAGGTCCACCCAGAAGTTGCCGAGTTCGCCGGTGCGGCTGCGGGCAAACCCGCGGACCAGGGCAACGGCAACGGCCATGCCGACCGCGGCGGACACGAAGTTCTGCACCGCCAAACCCGCCATCTGCACCAGCTGACCCTGGGTCGATTCCCCGGAATAGGCCTGCCAGTTGGTGTTGGTGACGAAGCTGACCGCGGTGTTCCAGGCCAGCGCGGGCGTCATGACCGTCGCCGGGTCGTGCAGGTGCAGCGGCAGCTTGTCTTGGATCAGCTGCAGCACGAACAGGACGATGACGCTGACCGCCGAAAACGCCAGCACGCTGCGGGCATAGCTGGCCCAGGTCTGTTCGGACGCCGGGTTGGCGCCGATCAGGCGGTAGACGAACCGCTCTGCGCGCCAGTGTTTTTCGCAGCTGTAGACCCGGAACATGTAGTCGCCCAGCGGCACGTGGACGGTCACCAGCGCCGCAGCCAACAGCGTCAGACACAGCAGACCCGCCGTGCTGTCGCTCATCAGAACTTTTCCGGATGCAGCAGGGCCGCGACCAGCAACAGCGCGATGAGGATGGCCAGCGTCAGACCGATCGCGTTGGCGGCACTCATAATCCCAACTTCAGCAAAGCGCCCAGCGTGGCAAAGATCGCCACCGTCAGCGCCAGGTAAACCACCACCGACATTCCCGGCTCCGTTCACGCGCACCATCCAACCAGCCCTCCGTGGGAGCGCCAGAAAGAGGCTAAGCGTGGCCCAAACCCGACGCGAGCACCCTTAACGGTTTTTTAACGCCCGTGGGTTAGCCGGTACGCGCGTCCGGCGGGTCGATCATCGGCAGTCGGACGCGAAAAACCGTGCGGCCATCGCCGGACTCGGCGGCCACCGAGCCATGATGTGCCTTGACGATCGAGTTGACGATGGCCAGGCCCAATCCGTGGCCCGACCCGTTGGACCGGGACTTATCCGCCCGGACGAACCGCTCGAACAGATGGGGGAGCACGGCCGGGTCGATGTCGGGTCCGTCGTCGGTGACCGTCAATTCGGCGTATGCCCCGTCGGGGCCGAAGCGGTGGCAGGTGATCCCGGTGGTCACCGTGACGTCCGGCGGCGTATGCACGCAGGCGTTGGTGAGCAGGTTGCTGACCAGTTGGTGCAGCCGGGCGTGATCCCCGTTGACCCACACCGGCTCGTCGGGCAGCTCGTTGACCCACCGATGGGTCGGCGCCGCCACCGCCGCGTCGTTGACCGCATTGCTCACCAGGTCGGTCAGGTCGAGGTCTTCGGTCTGCAGATCCTCGCCTTCGCCCAGCCGCGAAAGCAGCAGCAGCTCGTCGACCAACGACGCCATCCGCCGTGCTTCGGACTCGATGCGGGCCAGCGCGTATTCGGTGGTCGGCGGCAGGTCCGAGCTGTCCTGCCGGGTCAGCTCGGCATAGCCCTGGATGGCCGCGAGCGGAGTTCGCAGCTCGTGGCTGGCGTCGGTGATGAATTGCCGCATCCGCAGGTCGGATTCGACGCGATGCGCCAGCGCGCTGTCCACGTTGTCGAGCAACCGATTCAGGGTGTGCCCGACGATGCCGACCTCGTTGCCCGGGTCGGTATCCTCGGGCCGGACGCGCACACCGATCTGGTGGTCGTCGCCGGCGAGCGGCATCGCGGCGACCTCGGCGGCGGTGGCGGCGACCCGACGCAGCGGGCGAAGGGCATAGCCCACCACCCACACCGTGAGCGCGGCCGTGATCACCAGCGCGGTCGCGACCAGCGCCGTGGTGGTGAGGTTTTTTCGGGCGATGATCGCCTCGGTGGCGCTGAGCGAAACCGCGACGACCAACCGGTCGGGCCCGACCATGCGGCTGTCGACCTGGTAGGAACCCAAGCTGCCCAGCTTTTCGACGCGTGGGTGCCCGTCGGCCCAGCGTTGCGCCTCGATGGCGCGGATGACATCCGGCGGCGCGGGTCGTGGTTCGTCCTCGGAGAAGACCGCCGAGGCGATCACCACGCCGTCGCTCAGCACCGCGATCAGGTTTCCCGGCGTCTGCCCGGTGAACTCCAGCAGCGCTTGGGATATTGGTGGTGTGCCGGTGTGTGTCGAAGTATGTTCGCCGTTTTGGTATCTGGCGTATGCGTGACTGAACGCATGCATGGATTCGGCGACTTCCGCGTCGTTCATCGCGGTGACGTAGCCGCGCAGGCTCAGCACGGAGACCGCGCCGACGGCCACCAGCACCACGGTCACGACGGCCAATACGCCCAGCAGCAATCGTTGGCGTAACGACCGGGGCAACCAGCGGGGACCAGTGCGGATCCCCGTCACGGCAGGCTCATTCCGGTGGTCGGAGCATGTATCCAATCCCGCGGACGGTGTGGATCATCGGCTCCCTGTCAGCGTCGATTTTCTTCCTTAGGTAAGAAATGTACAGGTCGACGATGCTCGTGCGGCCGGCGAAGTCGTAGTTCCATACCCGGTCGAGGATTTCGGTGCGGCTCAGCGCGCGGCGCGGATTGCGCATGAGGAAGCGAAGCAGTTCGAACTCGGTGGCCGACAGCGATATCGGTGTGCCGCCGCGGGAGACTTCGCGGCTGGCCGCGTCGAGCTTGAGGTCGCCGACTTTGAGGGACTCGTCGGCGGGCGGGGCCAGATGGCTGGAGCGGCGCAGCAACCCCCGCAGCCGGGCGACCAGCTCCTCCAGGCTGAACGGTTTGGTCATGTAGTCGTCGGCGCCCGCGGTCAGACCGGTGACCCGGTCCATCACCGAATCACGGGCGGTGAGGAACAGCGTGGGCGTGTAGGAGTCGGATTCCCGCACCCGCCGCAGGATCTGCAGCCCGTCCACGTCGGGCAGCATGATGTCCAGGACCAGCACGTCGGGGCCGATCTTGTCGAACTTGGCGATGGCCTCCCGCCCGTTGTGGGCGATTTCGACGTCCCAGCCCTCGTAGTGCAGCGCCATCTTGACCAGATTGGTCAGCGCGGGTTCGTCGTCGACCAGCAACACCCGGATCGGTGAGCCATCGGCGCGATTGATTCGGGGCAACTGCCCCAGGATGGCTTGGCGCGGGCGTTGACTGCGCGCGTGTCCCGAGGCGAATCCCGACACAGCGCCCATATTTCTACATTGTTTTCAAGCACACATGTAGTTGTCACGGTGCTCATAGAGTTCTCACATGTGACGGTGGTCGGCCAGCTCGCGTCCGACGCCGACCAGGCGGCTGAGATGCGTCCGGCGGCCACGCAATTTCGCTGTGACGCACCGCTGTTGGGGCAACGGGCGGAGAGCGTGGCGAGCTGGTTGTGCAGGCGGCGGGCTGGAGGAAAGCCAGCGCGTGCGCGCCGTGGCGTTGGAGCGGAGAGTGCGGTCGCCGCTGGCTTCAGCGGGTGGGCAGCTCGTCGTACCCGTCGCGAATGCCGACCTGGTACTCGGGGTGGTGGGCTGGGGAGCCGAGGACGTATCTTTGTCCTGTCTCCGTAACGTTGCTGGGCAGCACTAGTTTGTCGATGTTTCCCGTGAGCGCAAGGAGCCGCGGTGGGCGAGGATACGGTGGTTACGCAAACGGGCGCGGGTGATCCAATCGCCGCGGAGTTGAGTGTGGCCGGATTTGCGGACGCTGAGGCCATCGGTCGGGGCGGGTTCGGCGTGGTGTACCGCTGTCGGCAGGTGCCGCTGCAACGGTTGGTGGCGGTCAAGGTACTCAAGGACCTCGATGGGAATCGGGCCCGGTTCGTGCGTGAACAGCAGGCAATGGCCCGGTTGACGGGTCATCCGAACATTGTGCCGGTGTTGCAGGTCGGGGAGACCGCGTCGGGTCATCCGTTTTTGGTGATGCCCTTTTGCGGGCTGGGCTGCATTCAGCAGCGGATCCGCCGGCTGGGCGTGTTGGAGGCCGCGGAAGCGTTGCGGCTGGGGGTGAAGATGGCCGGGGCGTTGGCATCGGCGCATCATTTCGAGATCTTGCACCGTGATGTCAAGCCGGCCAACATCTTGCTCAGTGATTTTGGCGAGCCGGCGCTGGGTGACTTCGGCATCGCGCATATGACCGGGGCCTACCGCACGGCCACCGGGGTGCTGACGGGTTCGCCGGCGTTTCTTGCCCCGGAATTGCTGGCGGGTGACCCGCCAAGTATGGCTTCGGACGTGTATGGGCTGGGCATGACCCTGTTCGCCGCGCTGACCGGTCATGCGGCCTTTGAGCGGCGCAACGATGAGCAGGTCGTGGCGCAGTTGTTGCGCATCGCCACCGACCGGCTACCCGATCTGCGGGAGCACGGCATCCCCGAGGGGGTGGCCGGGGTTGTCGACAGCGCCACCGCCCACGACCCGGCCGATCGGCCCTCGGCGCTAGAGCTTGGTGAACTGATCCGACAGGTGCAGTCGCATCTGGGTCTGCCGGTCGATGAGATGGCATTGCAGCACGACCGGGCATCCGATCGGCGCCCCAAGTGCACGGTGACGTCGGCGTCGGTGAGCAGTGGCGGGGGCAGGCTGCCGTCGAAGGTGGCCAGTTTCGTGGGCCGTGACGCCGAGGCGACCCACCTGCAAGAGTTGTTCTGGTCGTCGCGTCTGGTCACGCTGACCGGCGTTGGCGGGGTCGGCAAGACCACCCTGGCCGCCCACAGCGCCGCCAAACTGCACCAGCAATTCACCGATGGCGTGTGGTGGGTGGGGTTGTCCGAGCTGAGCGAGGGCACCCTGCTGACCGAGGTGGTGGCCGCGGCGTTGGGGGTGCGTGAACAGCTGGGCCGCGCACCGATCGAGGCACTGGTCGACTTCCTCGCCCAACGTCAGGCGCTGGTGGTCCTCGACGACTGTGAACACCTGATCGCCGACGTGGCAAGCCTCGCCGAGGCACTGCTGCGGGATTGCCCACAGCTGCGGATTCTGGCCACCAGCCGCGAGGTCCTCGACATCGAGGGGGAGGCGGTGCTGCGGCTCGATCCGTTGTCCTGTCCGGCCGTCGATGACGATCCCCCGTTGCGCACGCTGGCCGGCTACGAGTCCGTCCAGTTGTTCGTGCAGCGGGCTCGCGCCGTGGCGCCCGGATTTGAGCTCGACGATCACAACGCCACCTCGATCGCGCGTATCTGTGCGCGTCTGGAGGGGTTGCCACTGGCCATCGAGCTGGCCGCTGCCCGCATGCGCGCGATGTCGGCCAAGCAGATCGCCGAGGAGCTCTCCGACCGCTACACGCTGCTCACCCACGGCCACCGCGGCGCCCGCACCCGCCAACAAAGCCTGGCCGCGTGCGTGAACTGGAGCTATGAGCTGTGCACCCCGTCCGAACAACGGCTTTGGTGCCGGCTGTCGGTGCTCGGCGAAAGCTTCGACCTGCCCACCGCCCGCGGCATCTGCGGCGAGGACATGCCCGCCGGTGAATTCCTGGACCTGCTGTGCGCACTGGTCGACAAGTCGATCCTGATCCGCACCGAACACCATGGCGTGGCGTGCTTTCGGCTGTTAGAGATACTGCGCGACTACGGAAAGGCCCGCGCCACCGAGGCCGAGCGCATTCGATTGAGTCGACGCCACGCCCAGTGGTATCACCAGCTGCTCGCCGAGGCCGAGGCGCAATGGTTTGGCCCCCAACAACTCCAGTGGATTCTGCGTCTCACACGTGAAATGCCCAACATCCGGGAGGCGCTGCAATTCAGCCTGACCGACTGCCCGGCGATGGCCGCCGACATGACCACCGCCCTGCGCCGGTTCTGGATTCACCATGCCACGCTCAGCGAAGGCTCCCAATGGGCAAGCCGTGCGCTGGCCGCCATCCCAGCTGAACCGAGCTTGCAGCGCATCCGGCCACTGTTCACCGCGGCCTACCTCACCCTCCGACACGGCGACCTGGTGACGGGCGCGGGCTGGCTCGCCGAGGTGCGTCAGCTTCTTGAGGTAGTCGACGACCCCGTCACCCGCGGTGGGATCAACTTCACCGACGGCTACGCCGCGTTGCTCACCGGCGACATGGACCATGCGCGTGAGGGCCTGCAGCGGGCAATGGCCGCAACCGATGACTTTGAAGTGCAGGCGTATGCGATGGCGGCCATGAGCTGGGTCGAGTTGATTTCAGGAGACGCCCACGCTGCGTTGGGTTGGTCTGACAAATGTCTGGCTCTGGCCGAATCCCGCGGCGGCTTGGCGATCCGGGGTGTAGCGGTGGGGTCGGTCGGCGTTGCGCAATGGCAGCTGGGTCACCTGCGGCGCGCCGAACGTGCGCTCCAGCAGAGCGTGCAATTTGCCCTGGAAACCGATGACAGATGTGCCCTGGCAAATGGGCTGGAAGTCTTGGCATGGATCACTGAATCCCGCCAGCGGCCGCGACAAGCCGCGGTCCTGATGGCAGCGGCCGCCGAAATGAGTCGCGCCAGCGGAGCCCCGCTCTCGTGTTCCTGCTTCGGAGGGTTCCATGCCGAATGCGAACGTCGGGTGCGCGAGCAGCTCGGTGAAGCAGAGTTTCAGGCGGCCTGGAACGACGGCACCGCTCTGAACATCACTGACGTCGCTCAGGCGATCCCGCAGGCTTGCGCCAGCGAGCGTTGGTCGCTAGAGCATCGCGAACCTTGGTCGCTGGAGCTAGAACTTCGGCAGTGGTCGTGAGTTTTTTGGCTGCTGTGGGCGGTAGGCCGGCGGGGTCGATGTTAGCCATGTGAATATCGATGCGGTGTAATGCCTTTCGCGCAGAACTTGGACGGTGACGCGGTCGGATGGGCGCTGCCCGGGCGGCGCGGGTGGTGATTGGGACCGGCCAGCCCACCGGATCGCCGGGATTTTGACCGCCTATCATCATCGAGACGGAAGAGCGATCCGCCAGCCCGCTTGTGGAGATGAAGGCCTGTATCGCTGCGAGGAGGCCAGTGTGGATGACCAGGGCGCGGCTCGGCACAGTCAGCAGATGTCCGAACCGCTGGGCTATCTGGTCACACACATCGATGATCGCGAGTTGGTTGTGCCGATTTTCGATCAGTTGTACGTCGGCCGCGAGTGCGTTGGCATCAGCGAGCAACGCAGACTGCTGATCGCCGACCCGGCGGTCTCGCGGAACCACCTCGAGATCCGGCTAGACGCCGCCGCGGATCAGGCTTTCGCAATCGATACCAGCACCAACGGGACATGGCTCAACGGCGTGCGGCTGGTCCGCGACGTTCCAGCGCCCATTCAGGCACATGACCGGATCCGGATCGGCAAGGTGGAGTTGACGTTTCAGACGGATCGGTTCACCGCGGTCGGAGAACTCGATCCCAATTTGACCTACAGCGAGATCAACGAGGCGGCGATGGTGATGGTCGTCGGCGACATCACCGGTTACTCGACGATCTCGCAGGTCACAGACCACAAGCTGATCGCGCAAGGGTTGCACACCCTCTGGCAACAACTCGGTCACGTGCTGCGTGACTATCGCGGCACGCTCATCGAGTACGCCGGCGACGCGCTGTATGCCGTGTGGGAGTTGAATACGCTTCCGCGGGCCAACGAGCTTGCCATCGACTTCGCGCTGGCCGCAAACCGACGGGTCGACGAGATCGGACACGAGCTGCCGTTGCGCCACACCGACGGCTCATCCATACACATGGGGTGGGGCGTCGTGCAGGGAAAGGCCGCACTGACCGCGATGGCGCATGCCGAGACCGTTCTTGGCGATTCGACCAACCTGGCCTTCCGGCTGGCCGGCATCGCCGGGCGGGGCGGGCGTGCGCCGGTGATGGTCACCGATGTGGTACACGCCGCCGTTGAGGCGCAATACGTTTGGGGCCCCGCCGAGCGGGTTGAGATCAAGGGCCGACACGGAATGCAGACCGTCTATGCGGTCCTGAGGCGCCGGTAGCAGGAGGAATGTTTGCTAGCCGGCCAGCAGCCAACAATGGGGCCGCACACCCACCGGTGTGCGGCCCCATTTGTGTGGTGTTGTGTGTCAGGCCCAGCTGGAGCCGACGGCGCTGTCGGTTTGCGCCATGTTGCTGCCGGCGGTCTGGATCTTTTGGCCGTGGGCGTTGGCCTGCTCGTAGATCACCTGGAAGTTGCGCCCCAACTGGGTGATGAACTCCTGGCAGGCCACCGACCCGGCGCCGCCCCAAAAGTCACCGGCGGCCAGCACATCGCGCACGATGGCCTGGTGCTCGGCCTCCAGCGACGCCGCCTGCGCGCGAATGGTGGCGCCGTGGGCGTCCACATCGCCGAACTGGTAGTTGATGGTCATAGCTGATGTCCTCCTGAATCGAAGCCGACGGTCCGGTGCTAGCTGCTAAGGATCTGCTGCGAGGCCTGCTCTTGCTGCTCGTAGTTGTTGGCGTCGCGGATCAGCCCGTCGCGCACCCCGTGCAGCATGTTCACGATGTTGCGAAACGCCTGATTCATCTGGGTCATGGTGTCCAGCGAGGTCGCCTCGGCCAGACCGCTCCAGCCCGCACCGGAAATGTTTTGCGCCGACGCCCACATCCGCCGGGCCTCGTCCTCGACCGTCTGGGCGTGCACCTCAAACCGGCCCGCCATGTCCCGCATCGCGTGCGGGTCGGTCATAAAACGCGTTGCCATGTTGCTTGTCTCCTTTGTCTCGAAGTCTCGGTTGTAGAAGTTCTAGCACTTGAATCAGCACGGCGGTAGCCGTATGGCCGAATAGATTACGGCCTAATGGTGTATTGCTGGCCTCAAACGAGTGACATGTCCTCCCTTTTTTCCGGCGTCACACGACGACCTGTTTGGGCATAACGATGGGCTTGAAGCCGTAGCGCGGCCCGGCGTAGGCCCCGGCGCCTTTGGCGGCCGTCGCAAGTCCGGGCATCCCTGCCATTCCAAGTGGGGCGGCTTCCTCGGCGGCGACGGTCCAGCCGCTGCCTTCGAGAGCTCCGGCGGCGGACACCGTCGCCGGAGCGGCGCTGGCCCAGCTAGCCGGCACCGACAGGCTGCCGACCAGCGAAGCCTCGCCCAAACCGGCGGTCACCCCGGCGCCGGCCGCCGGCGCCACCGCGTCCGCCAACCCCGCTCCGGCCGCCCCCGCCGCGGCCAGACCCTCGACGGCGGCCTCGGCGGCGGCCTCCGCCGGCGCGCTGCTGGCAAGGGTGTTGCCGAGGAATATCGCGGTGGGGATGGCGGCCATGACATACCACGCGGCGGTGTTGACCGCGCTGTTGATGACGTTCGCCACCACCGGAGTGGCGAGCAGGGCGTCGATGTCGGTGATGATCTGGCTCATCCCAGTCGCGTCGAGAACCGATTGCAACGGGGAGGCCAGCGAACTCATCGCGACGGGCAAGCTGCTGATCAGGTCCGGCAGGCTCACCTGGTTGACGGCGGCGGTCGCGGCGGCCGCGCCGACCGCGGCGGACTGGGCGGCGAGCCCGCCCGGGTTGGTGGTCTGCGACGGTGGGGTCAATGGCTGCAGCATCCCGGCGACCCCCGAGGCGGCCGCGTAGGCGTACATAGCCATCGCGTCCTGCGCCCACATCTCCATGTAGTGCGCCTCGGTGGCCATAATGGCCGGTGTGTTGATCCCCAGGAAGTTCGTCGCGACCAGCGCCGCTAGCAGCGCCCGATTGGCGGCAACCACTTCCGGGGGTACCGTGGCCGCGAATGCCGCCTCGTAGGCGGCCGCCGACGCCATGGCTTGCGCACCGGCGTGCGCGGTGGCCTCGGCGGTGTAGGTCAACCAGGCCACATAGGGTTGGGCGGCCGCAACCATCGCCAGCGAGGCCGGCCCCAGCCACTGCTCGGTGGTCAGCGCCGTGATGATCGACTCGTAGGAGGCCGCGGTGGTGCCCAGCTCGGCGGCCAGGCTGTTCCACGACGCCGCGGCGGTCATCAACGGCGCCGCGCCCGCGCCGGCGTACATGCGTGCCGAGTTGATCTCAGGGGGTAGTGCTCCGAAATCCATTGTTGTCCCGTTCCTCTAGGCCGAAAATTCCGCTGTCTATTAGCTGTGCTGAACCGCGTGGGAGCCTGCCGCCTATACGACCGCCGGCTTGGGCATGACGATGGGCTTGACGCCGTAGCGCGGCGCACCGAAACCGGCGCTGTTGCGCGCGGCCGAGGCCAACCCCCCGGGCAGGAACGTCGCCGGCGCCGCCGCGGGCGCGGCGGCGGTCCAGCCCGCGCCCGACAGCGCCGCGGGTGCGGTGCTGGACACCAGGGTGGCGGCGCCGGCCCAGCTGGGCGGCACCGACAACATGCCGACCGCGGATGCCTCGCCCAGGCCGGCCGCGATCGCACCGCCGCCGACGGCGGCTTCGGCCGCCCCCAATTCGCCCAACTCCGCCAAGGCGGCTTCCCCGCCGAGCTCGGAGGCCGCCTCGGCGGCCTCCTCGGCAGGCAGCAGACCACCGCCCGCCAGGCCGACCAGCGTAGACGTGGCCGAGGCCCAGTTCCCTGCCCCGATGTTGGCGATGTTGGCGATGCCGCCGGAGAACTCGGCCGGGAACGCCGCGGTGGTCGCTTGGATGATGGCCGAGGCTTCCGCTGTCAGTCCGTTGAACGGCGTGGCTGCTGCCCCTGCCGCACTTCCGAGCCCGGAGAACGGCGAGGCGGCCGCCGCCGAGTTGAAATCCTCGGTGGCGGCATACGTGCCGGCGCTGATTCCCAAGGTGTTCACAAACATGTCGTGCATCGCCTGCGCTTCGGCGCTGATCTCCTGGTAGTAGGTGCCGTACGCGGCGAACAGCGCCGCCTGCAGCGCCGACACCTCATCAAGGGCTGCCGGAGCGATGGCCGTGGTCGGCATGGCCGCGGCGGCATTCTGCGCGGTCAACGAGGTCCCGACGGTCTGTAGCTGCGCGGCCGCGGCCGTCAACTCTTCGGGCAGTATCTGCAGGAATGACATTCATGTACTCCTTGTGTGTGAAACCTGGCCGACCTGTGGTTCCCCCGACCGACCCTGCGTGTTTGCGTAAGAGCCGCTGTGTGTTGGCGTAACGCTAACCAGCCACAGCTCCACAGTCGTGATCGAAAGGCTCAGCGTGAAAGACGTTTACGGCTTCTTAACGCCGACGCCGGCAGTTTTAACAGGCTTCTGGCGGATGACATAGCAGTGTCATCTGGTTCCGGACGGGGAGACACCCTTGAGACGCGCGGCGCGCGATCTTACTCAAAAGGCGCCTCGTGCGCACGTCGGTGCTTCGGAGCGTTTTCGAGGGCGCGATGTCCCAAATCGGGCCGCCGCGCGCTAGATTCGCCGCCGGGCCCCATAGCCCAATTGGCAGAGGCAGCGGACGCACCCAGATAGGGCGTGCTGATCAATACGCCTTCCGCGCGGATGGCCCCGGCACAATGAGTTCGTGCTCCATCCCTGGCCGGTCGTTTGCGTTGACGACTGGTCTGTGGCCGGCCTGCAGACCCAGGGGCAACACCCACACGATTGGCTCGAGCATCCTTCGCAGAAGCGGACGGGGCTCTTCCAGCCGGCGCGACCGGAGCGCGATCGATCGTTCGGCGAAGACGTGGTGGAGAAGCTGGCCAGCGAGTTGGCGCGGCTCGTCGGGATACCAGTGGCGCCGGTCCAGCTGGCTGTCCGTGACGGCGTGCGCTGTGCGCTGGTCGCGGACGTGCGATTGCCGAACTGGGAACTGCAGGCAGGGCATGCATTGATGCCCGAGGTGGTATTCAACGACGACCCAGACGATCCGGGGCAACGAGGGCACAACGTCGAGGCGATCGGGCAGGCGCTTGCGCGGTTCGCAACACCTCCCGACTCAGCGCTCCCGTCCACGTTCCGGGCTTTCGATGTTTTCGCCGGCTACCTCGTGTTCGACGCAGTGATCGCCCACAGTGAATAGTTATGCAGTACGCCAGCATGGCACAGAAGCTGTGGCGGAATCGCTGCGGGCTGGCGACCGCCGAATCCGCGAGCTCTGCTCCTCGCAGCGACTCACGGTGCTCCGGTGGGTTGGGTACCGGACCTCCTTGTCGACTACGCCCACCAGGTGCGATCCGGCGGTGGGTTCGCGGAGTTGTTGCAGAACAACGGCCCCGCGGCGCCCTGGCACGCGCGTCTGTTGGTCCGACTATCGGGTTCGAGTCGCTCCGGGGACGGCGTTGCTCACCGGCGAGCTCGCTTCTTCTCGATATACCTGCGTTCTTGCGGCGAGCCGGCTGCGGAGTGTTCGTGACCCGGCGATTCCGGCGTGGTGGCCTGTTGATTGGCGTCAGGCCGGCGAACCATCCTCGGCGGCAAGGCCGAGAGATGTTCAGCCGTAGAGGGTTTGGGCGGCTTCGGTCAGTGCGTTAAACGCGGCGTCGAGGCGGTCTTGGCGGCGCCGGTTGGGTTCGTGGTTGGCTTCGGCGGCCACGAACCCGATCAGCTCCTCCAGGTCGTCTGCGCTGGTGAGCAAGGCGGCGCCGTCGGGGTGGGCGCGCATGCCAAACACCAGTCGCTCACGGTCGGGGTCAAGCAACACCAGGTCGCGTAACACGGTGGCGGTCTTGTCGCTGACGATGACCTCGTCGACGTCGCCGGCAAGGCTGAGCCGGCGGCGGCGCAGGTCGTATGGGGAGTCTGCCCAGTTGCTGATCACCCCCTCGTCGTCGCAGACGCTGCACCACCATCGGATCGGCGCCGACGCCTCGGCCGACACGACGGCGATGGTGATCCTGCCGGGACAGCGTCGATGGGCCGGTCGGCGCCGGCACGGCAACGCGGACACCCACGGATCACCGACCTCGCCGGCGGTGCCCGCCCGGACAATGTCGCCCAAGTGCCGCGCGAGGCGCCGCGCGGGCCCCGAAGCGTCGTGCGGCATGTCGAGGAAGTGACGCAGATCAGCGACCAACACGTCGCCACACTGTACCGGCGCCAAGCCACGGCGTTCTTGCGTACCGATCGTCGGTGGCTCTGCCTACGATCATGACTCGTGATGCTGCGATGTACCGCAAAGGTGTTGGCGCTGCTGGGGGTGTCTGAGCCGGCAATCGGCGAAGCCTGCACGGGAGACTGGTATGCCCACCTGGTCTGGATCGACCGACGGAAATGCCTGCTGGTGACCCATGCCGGGACCTTGTTCTCGGTGTTCATGCCGAACGTCACCGCCGCAGGGTTGCGCCCGATCGGCCCGCCCGTCGTCTCGGCGATTCAGGACGCGCTGCAAGCCGAAGGCCTGCCAGTCGATACGCTCGGCGATCTTGATCCCCAGCAGGTGGCCGTGGCCAAGACCGCCGACCGCCGCGTCCTGGGCACCATCAACGACCTAGCGTTCACCACCGAACACGTCATCGCCACCGCTGGCGGCCTGGCCCGCTGCGACATCGACGCGCTCCACCACGGCCTGCATCGCACCATCAACAGCATCACCGGCTACATCCCACCGATCGACCTGGTCACGGTAAGCCGTCAAGACCAGCGTTAAGAACTGTCCTCCTGGGGCCGCTTGCATCAACAGTTGGGCGCCCAGGCGGGCAGCTTCTTCGAGGATCCGCGGAAGCTTCCGATCCTCCTCGGCAAACAGGGCGTCGATTGTGGTCGTCCCGAACTTGGTCAGAAGGCGAGAACCCACTGCCCGGTTGATCTTGGTCAGCGTCGCCCCGGGCAGCCGCTTGAGCGCCGCGACGGCGACTTTCTCGCCGATCTTGGCACCAGCTTGTCCGACGCTCGCGCTTACCCCCGTGCCGACAAGCGACACCAGTACAGCGGTACGCACCTCCTCCGAATTGACGTGGTACCCGCGCCGGTGAGCGGCGTTGTCAATTGCGGCTCGTGCCAGTTGCGGGCGCGGGTATCGGCGCGGCCGTGAACGTCGTGACGATCAATCAGGTCCACAAGTACTTCGAAGAGCACCTTCGTGCCGATCCAGCGGGAGCCCGACGTCGTCATCGACGGCGAGGTTCTTTGGCCCGCACCGCGATTCGGGGTTGGTTGCGGTTGAGGAATAGCCAATCTCCCGCGTACCTGGTGACGCCGGTCGTGGCGTGACCCGCGGTTGCGGCAGTGGATATGCCGAACGTGGTGCCCGCCGGGTTGGCGGATCAGTGGAACAGGTCGTCGGCGGTGGTGGCGGTGGCGGCGCGGCGGATCCAGGTGTCGAGCTGGTCGAGGTCGGTGCAGCCGGTGACGCGGGCGCGGACCGGCTCGCTGATCTCGATGCCACGAGCCTCCAGCACCGCCAGCACCGCGTTCGCTTCACCTTCGGCTCGGCCTTCCGCTCGGCCTTCCGCTCGGCCTTCGGCGCGGCCCTCAGCGCGGCCGAGGGTGGCCCGCTTGCGGTAGAACTCGCTTTGCCACTCGTAATCGGTGCCGGTCGTCATCAGTTCCTCCAGGGTGTGTCCGGCCGCCTCCGGCAGCGCCGCGAGCACGATGTCATGGTATCGCAGGGCCAGCGCGACGTCGTCCATCGCGACCAGCCCCGCATGCAACGCCACCAGCACGTCGACCGGATCAGGGTCGGCGCCGTGCGCGATCGCCGACAGCACCGCCAACTCCGGAATCGCCACCGCCTGAACCGGATCGGTCACCGTCGGAATGCGGTCCGGCCCCAGCACCCGCGGCGTCAGCCGGTTGCCGTCGCCGAGGTCGATCGCCGCCGCGCACCACTCTGCCACCCGCGGGTCGGGGCATATCACCAGCAGAGTCACCGGGCAGCGCAGCCGGGCCCGCAGCGTCGCGACGTACACCGGCCAGCTCCAGCGCTTGTCGTCGTCACGGGCAAGTTGCACCTCGAGCACGATCGCGCCCACCGGCGCCGCGGTTCCCGACAACACGATCACCCGGTCAGCGCGGTACTCGGTGGGGGCCGTGTCGGTGAGCTCACCGGGTTCGGTTCGCGCAGAGACGAACTCGGGCAACCGCACACCGTGGGCGTCGGCGAGCAGTTCGACCGCCAACACCGGCCGGTGGGTGAACAACTCGACCAACATCTCATGCAGGTGTGAGGGCACGCCCGCGACGGTATCGGCACCCACCGACAGCCGAGCCGTCTCGCTGCCAGCTCTTCGTTATCGCGACATCGCGCAACGCTCCAGCTTGGTCATAGCTGCGACGCCACGACCTTGGCACTAACGTCTCAGCGAAAGTGAATGTCGGTGCAGCTCGATAGCGTGGACATCGCCGAAGATAGGATCGCGGCATTGGCGGCGGAGTGACCATATGCGGAGGTCAAGGATGGCGCGCGCGGACCTGCTCCTCGACCTCGTGGAGGCTGAGCGTCGCGGTGATCGGGATCGCTTCCGAGTCCTGGTCGAGGCCGTTATCGCTGAGGAACGTGCCAACCAGCACCATTTGCTCGCCGACCGTCTCTCTGAGCTGATCACCACTACGGGGCAGGGGCATGTCCGTGACGATCGTGCCAGAGCGATTCGCGACCTGGTGCAGGAGGTCGTGCCGAACCGTCGTATAGACGAGTTGGAGCTCGCGCCGGTTCCCCGGCGGGTGGTGACCGAGCTGATTGAGGAGCACAAGCGCGCCGAACTGCTGCGCAGCTACGGGATCGAACCGCGCAATCGGCTCCTCCTGTCAGGCCCTCCGGGCAACGGCAAGACGAGTGTCGCGGAAGCCATCGCCTCCGAGCTAATGCTCCCGTTCTACGTGATCCGCTATGAGGGCGTGGTGTCCAGCTTTCTCGGCGAGACCGCAGCCCGGCTCGACAACGTTTTCGACTTCGTCCGCACCCGTAGGTGTGTTCTGTTCCTCGATGAGTTCGACACCATCGCCAAGGAGCGGTCGGACGAGCACGAGACAGGCGAGATCAAGCGCGTCGTCTCTACGCTACTGCTCCAAATCGATGGCCTCCCGGCCCATGTAATCGTTGTCGGCGCAACCAATCACGGCGAATTGCTCGACCGCGCCGCATGGCGGCGCTTCCAGATTCGCGCCGAGCTAGACCCCCCAAGCCGCTCGCAGGCGACCCGTTTCCTGGAACGGCTGACCGAGCGTCTGGGCGGTGATCTCGGCTTCGCTCCGCGGACTCTGGCTGACAAGCTGGCGGGCGCGAGTTTCGCAGAGCTCGAAGAGTTCGCGATAGACGTACGACGCCGGGCGGTGTTGGAACTGCCGGACAGCAACCTACGACGGATCGTTCAGGAGCGTCTCGAGCACAGGCGCGGTGAGGCCGAGGGTTGACGGCGGAGCGCAGGCCGCTTCTGGCCTTCGGTCCGCCAGTCGTCTCTGAACGGCCGGCGCAGCGCCCGCGGGGTATGCCGCGCCTGTCGAAGCCCACCCCGGGTCGACAGGGAGAGCGCCTGACACCCCAGTTCAGGGAACTGATTGCGGCGTTCGACGCCGAGCGGGTACGCCTGGCCGCGGACACAACGGACGAGGTTGATCCCGCTCTGGTGGTTGTGTTTGACCTCGCGGGCAGCGTCAAGGATTTTCGCAACGCAATCAACAAGATCGACGGGCTGGAGTTCCTCTCCGAGATGCTTGGAGACTTCACTGAACCCGACGACGACTTCCACGTGATTGATCGGGCCACGGGTCGCACAGACAAACCCGTCTCGCACTCGCTTTACCTTGTGATGTCGAACGCCAAGGCTGTCAACGAGCTTCTGCGGCTGTTCGCCTTGTGGCAACAAGACCCGTCGGCGTCGTTCGAGCGCGGGCTGGGGAAGTTCAAGACAGCCTTCGAGCAGTTGACCGCGATCCGGCGCTGGGGACCTGAGGACCGAATCCGGGAAACGGGCCTGCGCGACTGGTGGCAGGAAACCCTCGAGGTCGTCGGCCAGTCCGTCAATAACGTCATGGTCGAAGTCGAGCTGTGGCACCGCCGGGACGCCGCACAGCGCACAACAGCCGAGTCGCACGTCGAGCAGATCATCACGAGCAGCGGCGGACGCATCCTCGATCGCTCCCAGATCGATGCCATCAACTACCACGCACTGCTGGCCGAGCTGCCGATTCAGCAGGTGCAGTCCGTATTGAACGACGGCGCAGCATCGATCCAACTACTCACCACCGACGAGGTCATGTTCGTCAGCCCGTTCACCCCAATGAGCGTCACGCCGGCGACTCTCGACCCCGTCGCTGAGGTGCAACTTCCTCCCGGGAAGAATGTCGACGGGCTTCCTCGGATCGCGCTGCTGGACGGACTTCCCTTCCCGAACCACGACGCCTTGGCTGGCAGGCTGCTGATTGACGACCCCGACGGGCTAGGGGAGAACTACCCGGTGTCCTCACGCCATCACGGCACGGCGATGGCATCGCTCATCGTTCACGGCGATCTTTCCGCGCGCGGCGAACCGCTGGACCGGCCGCTGTATGTGCGGCCCATCATGGTTCCCGGTGAACGTCCGGCGGGTTCCGAGCAAGTCGTCCCCAACCAGCTGTTCACCGACCTGCTTCACCGCGCAATCCGGCGCATCCAGGAAGGCGAGGCGGGCCGCGACCCGGCTGCGCCCAGTGTGCGGATCGTCAATCTGTCCATCGGCGCACAGGCCAGGGCGCTCGTGCGCCGAATGAGCCCTGTCGGGCGGCTTCTCGACTGGCTGGCCCATTCCTACAACCTGTTGTTCGTCGTCAGCGCGGGCAACCACCTCGACCCGATCACGATTCCCGCCGACGCCGCGACTGATCCTGACGCCACCCGGTCAGCTGCGGTGCGGGCCGTCTACGGTACGACCCTTGCGCGGGGAATCCTCCCGCCAGGCGACGCGCTCAACGCACTGACCGTCGGCGCGACCCATGACGATGGTCTCGGCGACCTCGACGTGCCCGACACCGTGTGGGACATCACCCATCCGGGCGCGCCTGCCCACTACGGTGCAACCGGGCCCGGTGTCGATCGCTCCGTCAAGCCGGACCTTCTCCATGTCGGCGGTCGCATCCTCTACACGCGCCCGGTCATCATCTCCGGCGAAGACACCATCTCCCTTGAGCGCGCGCAGACATCGGCAACCGGCCCCGGCCTCCAGGTCGCTGCTCCGGACCGAGCGGGCGCAACCAACAAGACCACCTTCTCCGCTGGCACCAGCAACGCCGCCGCGCTGGTGACCCGCGAGGCCAGTCGCCTGTTCGACATTCTCGAAGCCGGCCTGCCCGGCACCGACGACACACCACTGCCCGACGGGCTATATCACCCGCTACTTGTGCGGGCCTTGCTCGCCCATGCGAGCAGCTGGGGCGAGTGGGAACAGGGACTCCGCCAAGAACTGGGGCTCGACAGCCAGCAGGCCCGCCGCCATGTGACCGCACTACTCGGCTACGGCCGCATCGACATCGACAGACTGGGGACCGCCGCGACGAATCGGGCCGTTCTTCTTGCCGGCGGAAGCATCGCGCGGGACGAGCGCCACACGTACGAGCTACCGCTCCCGCCGTCACTTCGGTCACGCGCCGAATGGCATCGCTTCACCATCACACTGGCGTTCATGGCCCCTACTGTCGGTCAGCTGACGCGGTATCGCGGGGCGAAGGTCTATTTCGCGACACCCGACACCACCCTTGCCGGTGGAGACCGGAACGGCGCCGAGCACAACGCGGTCAGAAGGGGCAGCCTCCAGCATGAAATTGTCCAAGGAACACGGGCGATGGTGTTCGGCGACGGCGACACGTTCCCTATTCACGTTGAGTGCATGGACGATGCCCAACGGCTGGGGGCCGGCAAGGAGGTGCGCTACGCGCTCGTCGTCTCGGTCGAGACGGCCGAGGAGACCTCAACCACGATTCACGACGAAGTGCGAATTGCATTGCGCCAGAGGGCGCGGGATCGTGCGCGAGGTCGAGTGGTCGGTTGACGATGGTGCGTACACCCGTAAGTAGCCCTGGCCACCACGTGCTCGGCAGAACGGCCAGCGAGTTCAACCAGATCGCGGCTAGACCCGTGTGCTGATGCACTTGTCGAAAGCGCTGCTCGCCAAACATCTTTCGATGTGTCGCGATACGACGACTTTTACGACGATTCGTCGGTGCTTCGGGGCCCGGCGGGAAGGCCGTGTTTTTGTCGGACCCATCTGACATTCTGGGCGGCTGCCCACAAGAGGGGAGCTACACACCATGTGACAACACAAGGAAAGGCACGGACGTGGACGAACATGAAGACGTAGCGCAGGTACGCGAGTGGGTCAGCCGGCTGGATGACTTCATCGCAGCCCTCGGCGACATCGCGGGTGATGACCCGTTCGACTTCTGTGAGAACGCTATGGACGCATGGAAGGACGGTGTTTCGCCCGACACCGCACCACCGCCGACCAGTCCGGCGATGATGATCATCCTCGAGACCTTTCGCGCACTTGCCCAGGTGATGACGTCGGCGACGGTGGACTATTACACGACACCCGACGTCAGAGATCGAATAACCCGGGAGTCCGCGCAAGGCTCCCTGACCGATGCCCTGGACGGTGTGCGACGCGACGCCCGGCGCTGGTTGGCCGAAGGGCTGCCATCACTCGAAGAAATCAAGCAGCGTACTGCTGACGTTGGCGCGAGCATGAAGTCGGCGCTGGAGGTCAACGCGAAGATTGCGGCTGATGAGGACGCCGACGACGCGGCTGCGGCTGCTGATCCATACGGTGCGGTCTTGGGTTACCGCGATCCCAATCTCGATGTGGCCATCATCTTTACGAAGGTGTGTTCGTTCAGCGAAGACGAGAACAACCGCTACCGCGATGCGCACGAACGGATTCGGCGGATGTTGGACAGTGAGCTGTTGCGGCACATCTCCGATGCGAGCGACCGGTTTTGCGATGTGTTGATCGGGGTGCTCAGCGACCTACGAGATAACCGAATGTTCGGGGGCATTCAGGGTGAGCACGCGGGGGTAGGGTTCCGGCGCTGACGGTGAGGAGCGTGTCGGCCGGTTGGTGCCCGGTTTGGTGTGTGTGGTGCCGGGGCGGCACGGTGATCAAGTCATTGGTAGGCGACGGCCCTCCCGTCGTCTCTTGGCCGAGTGCTACGGGAGGGCCGCCTTTTCGCGCTCGGAGGCGCTGTGGTCACCGTAGAAGCAGATGTCGGTCTAGTCGAGCGCAGGTTGGCGGCTGGTGAGCTGAGCTGTCCGTTCTGCGGGGGTGTGCTGGCGGGGTGGGGGCGGGCGCGGGCGCGGCAGTTGCGCGGCGTGGATGGGCCGGTGGAGCTGCATCCACGCCGGTCGCGGTGCACCGGGTGCGGGGTGACGCATGTGTTGTTGCCGGTGACGGCGTTGCTGCGCCGTGCGGACACCGCGGCGGTGGTCGTGTCGGCGCTGGTGGCCAAGGGCGCCAGCCGGGTGGGGTTTCGGCGGATCGCTGCGGATGTGGCTCGGCCGGCCGAGACGGTGCGGGGCTGGCTACGGCGCTTCGCCGAGCGGGCCGAGGCGGTGCGTTGGGTGTTCACCGTGTGGCTAGCCGCGGTGGCTGCCGATCCGGTGATGCCCGATGCGGCCGGCGGGGTGTTCATCGATGCGGTGAGCGCGATTGTCGCGCTCGCGGCGGCCATCGGGCGTCGTTTTTCGCTGCCCAGGGTGTCGCTGGCCGAGGTGGCGGTAGCGGTTTCGGGTGGCCGGTTGTTGGCGCCGGGCTGGCCCGGCGAGCCGGTGCAACACGAGTCGACCCTGCCGGCGGCGCGAATCACGCCGTAAATCTGTGCGCTGTTGTGTGTTTTTCAACGACAGCAAACAGAAGGGAGCGGCCCGGTGGCGGTCGGCGGCGATGAGGAGAAGGTGCGCGCGGAGCGTGCGCGGGCGATCGGGTTGTTTCGGTACCAGTTGATCCGGGAGGCCGCCGATGCGGCGCTTTCTACCAAGGAGCGCGGGAAGATGGTGCGCGAGTTGGCTTCCCGGGAGCACGTCGACCCGTTCGGGCGGCGGGTGCGGATGAGCCGTCAAACCATCGACCGCTGGATCCGCGACTGGCGGGCCGGCGGGTTTGACGCGCTGGTGCCCAACCCCCGCCAGTGCACCCCGCGCACTCCGGTCGAGGTGCTGGAGTTGGCGGTGGCGCTGCGTCGGGAAAACCCGGAACGCACCGCGGCGGCGATCCGGCGGATCTTGCGCACCCAGCTGGGCTGGGCGCCCGATGAACGCACCCTGCAGCGCAACTTTCACCGGCTCGGCCTGACCGGCGCCGCCACCGGGTCGGCGCCCGCGGTGTTCGGCCGGTTCCAGGCCGAGCACCCGAACGACCTGTGGACTGGAGATGCGTTGCACGGCATACGAATTACTGTCCACAAGACGTATCTGTTCGCGTTCTTAGACGACCATTCCCGGCTGCTGCCCGGCTACCGGTGGGGCTACGCCGAGGACACCGTGCGCCTAGCCGCCGCGCTGCGCCCGGCGCTGGCGTCCCGCGGTGTCCCCAAGGCGATCTACGTCGACTGCGGCTCGGCGTTCGTCGACACGTGGCTGTTGCGGGCATGCGCGAAACTCGGTGTGCGTCTTGTTCATTCCACACCAGGTCGGCCCGAAGGGCGGGGCAAGATCGAGAGGTTCTTCAGGACGGTGCGCGAGCAGTTCCTGGTTGAGATCAGCGGCGAACCCGACACCGTCGGCCGCCACCACGTGACCGACCTGAACGAATTGAATCGGCTGTTCGCGGCCGGGGTCGAAACCGTCTACCACCGGCAGGTGCATTCCGAAACCGGGCAGACCCGCTGGCCCGCTGGTGCGCTGCCGGTTCCGTCGCGCTGCCCGCCCCAGAGGCGCTCACCGAGGCATTCCTGTGGGAGGAGCACCGCCGGGTCACCAAGACCGCCACCGTCTCGCTGCACGGCAACAGCTACGAGGTCGACCCGGCGCTGGTCGGGCGCAAGGTAGAGCTGGTGTTCGACCCGTTCGATTTGACCCGCATCCAGGTCCGTGCCGGCGGCGTACCGATGGGCCTGGCCATCCCGCATCACATCGGACGCCATGCACACCCCAAGGCCAAACCCGAAACCCCCTCCGCACCACCCCGACCGTCGGGCATCGACTACGCGCAGTTGATCGAAACCGCCCACGCCGCCGAGCTCGCCCGCGAGGTCAACTACGCCGCCCTCACCGCCAACACCGACCAGATCCCCGGGCAACTCGACCTACTCACCGGCCAGGAGGCCCAACCGAAATGATGGACAAACTGATCTCCTACTACGGGTTTTCGCGCATCCCCTTCGGCCGCGATCTGGCCCCTTCCATGCTGCACCGCCACGGCGCGCACAACGAAGCGGTCGCTCGCATCGGCTGGTGTGTCGCCGACCGCCGCATCGGTGTGATCACCGGCGAGGTCGGCGCCGGCAAGACGGTAGCCGTGCGCGCCGCGCTGACCGCCCTGGACCGAAGCCGCCACGCCGTCATCTACCTGCCCGACCCCACCGTCGGGGTGCGCGGCATCCACCACCGCATCGTCGCCTCGTTGGGCGGACAACCCCTTACCCACCACGCAACTTTGGCTCCCCAAGCCGCCGACGCCCTAGCCGCCGAACAAGCCGAGCGCGGACGCACCCCTGTCGTGGTCGTCGAGGAAGCACACCTGCTCGGCTATGACCAGTTGGAAGCGTTGCGGCTCTTGACCAATCACGACCTCGACTCGTCAAGCCCCTTCGCGTGCCTGCTCATCGGCCAGCCCACGCTACGGCGCCGGATGAAACTTGGCGTGCTCGCCGCGCTCGACCAGCCCAATCGGCCTGCGCTACGCAATGCCGCCCATGACCGACAAGGAGACCGCAAGCTACCTGCGCCACCACCTGGCCCTGGCCGGGCGTGACGACACGCTGTTCTCCAACGACACGGTCACCCTCGTGCATCAGACAAGCCGAGGCTATCCACGCGCGGTCAACAACCTCGCACTACAAGCCCTCGTTGCCGCGTTCGCCGCCGATAAGGCCATCGTGGATGAATCCTCCACCCGCACAGCCATCGCCGAAGTCACGGCAGACTGAACACCACACCGACACCCTAGCCACCACCGACCCCGCCGGACACCCCCCGGCGGGGTCATTTCATGCCAAACGTCCTCATCACCAACGCCGCCACCATGCTCATCCTGAATGCCGGTCAACACCCCGAGACGGTCTTTGTGGCTGGCGATGAACTCGCAGACCGAACCGGTCAGTGGCGGCGGCGCGGGTCGCTCTCCCGCACGAAGAAAGACGTTGCTGCCTTGAGGATCTCGACGCTGTTCGAGCTCGGCGTTACGACGCTTGAGCGCGCGGATCTCCGCGGCCGCCGCCGACGACACACCGTCACGCTCGCCGTCATCGACCTGATGTTGACGGATCCAGCTTCTCAGCGTCTCGGCGGTCATTCCCAGCCGCTTGGACACCGCCGTGATCGCCGCCCACTCGCTGGGATAGTCCTCCCGATGCTCCAGCACCAGACGCACGGCCTTCGCCCGGGTCTCCGGGTCGTACTTGCTCGGCATGGCATGCACCTTCCCAAGGAAGAAGGTGCGCATCAAACGCGGGACGGTTCAGTGTGTGCATGGTTGTTGGTGCTGCGGCGGTGCTGTGTTTGCCGATAGGTGTCAACCGGTGCGCGTGGTGGGATTCTGGGGTTGTTGGGTGTGGCTGGTTGCGTGGTTGTCGTTGATGGGTGCGCGTCGGCTTGGGTGGTTGGTGGTGGCGGCCGTGGTCTGGTCGTCGGCGTCGGTGGTGCGGGTGGCGGTGCGGGTGGTCTTTGGGGTGTTCTCGGGCGGTGTGGGGGTTTGGGGGGTGGCGCCGGGCCGTGCTGGGGTGGGTGCCGCGGATCGGCGGGGTTGGACTGGCATTGACGGTGTGGCCGGCAAGCCAGCGTTGGTGGTCTGGGCCGCGGTGTGCGGTATTGCACTGACCGGGTGCGGTCTGGGTGGTGGTGGTGTGGGCCGGCGATCCCCTGGGTCGTCGGTGTGATTCTCGGGGGTAGCGGGCCCGGCCAGCGCGCCGGGGGGGATTGTGGGCTCGTCCGGGGTCACCCGTGGCGTCCTGTGCGTGGGCCGGCCCACGCCGCCACCGGTCGGACCCGCCCCCGTCGGCGCCCCGCCGGTCAACGACATGGCCGGGCGCATTGCACTGGCGCCCGCTGACACCTGGTGGTAGTGGGCGATCGCGTCATGTATCGATGATGCGGTCTGTTCGGCATGCTTGATCAACAGGCCCTGCATTGTGGCGCACACGCCCAGCGCGGGTGTGCACACCTGTATTTGGAGGGCGATCGAGGCGGCCAACTGCCCCAGGGACTCCAGATATGCCGCAACAAAGCCGCAGGCGGTAAGGAACCCGATGTTTGTGCCCAGCGCAATGCGCGTGGCGGTGATCTTCTCGGCGTGCTCGCTCACTCGATGTGCCATCGTCTTGTCCGCGTCGGCCATCTGCTCGATCAGGTCCCGCAGCCTGCTGTTTCGGGTGTCATAAGCGTGCGCGGCCACCCCCTGCCACTCGGGATCCGACCAGGCCGACCCCAGCCGCTCAGCAAGGGACTCCAACTTCTTGGCACCCGCGCCGAACCTTTCCCCCTTCTCATCCCCAAACCCATCCAACAAGGTCATCGCGGTGAGAACAGCTATCGTCGCCTGAATAATCGCCGCACCCGACGTCTTCAACTCATCAGGTTTGCCACCAGCACGCTCAACGGGATTTTCAACCTTAACGCCCTCTTGAACCTCAGCGGCTTTGTGACCGAAGCAATCAACAGAATCAACTTCATCAGATACATTACGCTCAGCGGCGTCGCTACCTAACTTATCAACCTCATCAACAGACCCATCTTTAGCAGGTTCTTCGGCTTTAAGGTCTTTAGTCTCTTCGGTTTCAGATCCGCTGTCTTCGGCTTGTATTTCCTCTTTACCGCCACCAGTACGATCCAAAGATTTTTCGGATTTGGATGTTTCTACTTCTGAATCTTCAGACTCGGAGTCGGACTCTTCCTCTTTACCCCCACGTTCAGAACCAGATGATTCGCCCCCAGGATCCATTTCGTCACCAGGATCCTCTTCTTTTCCTGTCGAGCGCCAGGTGACACCGCGCGAATGAAAAGGATGAGATGTCTCGTCGAAACCGACATTGTAGAACGGATTTCCAGTACTTTCTACCTCTCGAGGACTTGTCATTTCCGGTTGAATCCTTTCGCTGTATACCGACTTGTCAAAACTACTGCCGACCCGGTGAAAGTGAACCATCCCGGGTTTCATGCACCCTCGGGGTTTTGTGAGCCGGCCGGTCGGTCACGAGTGGGAATAGTACAGGGACTCGGCCTCGGCGGGTGGAATGCGTCCGAGGCGGTGCATCAGGCGCTGCTGGTTATACCAGGCGATGTAGTCGGCGGTGATGTACTCGACCTCGCTCAGGGTGCTCAGCGGGCCGCGGCGAAACGGGGAGTCCTGTCTCACCTAACCCTGGCGCACAGGGATGTCCTTTGCGATGTCTTTGTTTGCACTCTGACCGGACTTGAGCTCACGCTTGATTTCAAGCAGATGATTCTCTTCGATCAGCCCATTGCTGATCGCCGATTCGAGGTCCGGCAGCGTCGTAGGTCGCCATCTGGCGCTTGGTTGTGTCATGAGCCCTCGGCGGGGTCCAGACTAAGCCTGAATCCGTGGATGGGCGATTTCGTGATGGCGTGGATGCGGTTGCCCTGATCTGGGGCCGAGTGTGGCGTGACGGGGCATGTGTGATCCGCTGGCCGGTACCAGCTTTCCTTTGGGGTTTCTCGGGTCGGGCCTGGGATGGCGGGGTGGAAGGGGCTAGTCGGTGGGGTCAGGCGGCGCGGGGTTGGGCGGTCGGGTAGCAGGAGCCGATGACTTTGTCCTACAGGGGTTTTCAACCCGGTTTGCCAGGGCCAGTGGGCGGGCAGGTGCAGCATTGGTTTGCGGGCCGGGGCGGCGAAGCGGGCGGGCACGTTGACCAGGTCGCGGCGTAGGGTGGCGCCGCGGGCCATGGTGTGGTGGCCGCGGGCGAGGGTCCCGGCGGCGCGCAGCAGGTTATGGGCGATCACCGTGCAGGCCAGCCAGGCGCAGTTGGCCGCGAACAGCCCCGACGGGATGTGCGCCAGCGGGCCGTCGATCATGTCAGCGAAAGTGGTTTCGATGATGGCGTGGCGGCGGTGGGTGATATCGGCCTCGGCGACCGGCAGGGTGGAGTTGGTGACAAACGGGTGATAACGCCACACCGGAAACAGCGCGTCGGGGTAGCGGGTGTCTTTGACCCGGCGCACCACCAGCCGCACGGTCAGCGTGCGGTGCCGGCCCGGGCGCAGGCTGTAGGGGGTCTCGGCGGCCTAGGCATCGGAGATCAGCGCCCCGGTGTCGGGGTCAGTGACCGCGCCCGGGTAGTGCACCGGGATCCAGGCGGCCTCGTCGATGGACTCGATCGCGGAGCTGATGCGCTTGTTGCGGCTGACCGACAGGGAGAACTCGACGCCTCGCTGAGTGCAGGTGGTGATCACTTTCTTGGTGCCAAACATGGAGTCGCCGCGCACCATGATCGGCGCGTCCGGGTTGATCGCTTTCGCGGTGGTGATCGCCTGCTTGAGCTGGGACGCGGCACCGCGCCCGGAGGCGGCTTTGCCGCTGCGTAGCTGCGCCTCGGCGATCACCGGCGGGGCGGTCGCCGTGGAGATGGTGGTGATCTGCGGGGACAGGCCCAGCCGCAGCAGCGCGCGGCCGGCGATCTTGGCATGCCCGCACGAGGCGCCCTGTTTGGCCTTGCCGTAGACCGGGCGCAGCAGCGAGTCGATGTCCAAGAACATCTGCTCGTCGGCGCCAGCCAGCAGCGGGGTGCTGTCTACGGCCGGGTTTCGCGCTGGCGCGTCAGGCGAGTTGACGGCGCCGGAGAGGAGCGCAGCAAGAGCTTCCAGCGCAAACCTGACGCGCAGACCTACCTCAACGGGCTGACCGCCGATGCGCAGCGCGGGGAATACGTCGATCCACGCAGGAGCGCCGAGACATTCGGATTCGGTGGCCGAGCAGTGGTTCGCTACGAAGCAGCACCGCAAGCCCAAAACTGTCGCGGGCTATCGCTCCCTGCTGGACACCGTGGTCCTTCCCAAATGGGCGGGCGTGCCACTGAAGCGTATTGGCTATGCGTCGTATTCGACCTGGCTGGGGGGATTGTCGGTGGACGGCTCCCGCACGGTCTGAGGCACACTACGGCCTCACTGGCGATCAGCGCAGGCGCTAACGTCAAGGTCGTGCAACGGCTCCTTGGACACGCAACAGCGGCGATGACGCTCGACCGATACGGCCATCTGCTCAACGACGATCTGAGTGGCGTGGCCGATGCGCTGGGTAAGGCCATCGAGAGCACCGCGGTATCACTGCGGTATTTGTAGCCGGAGGCAGACCCGGAGCCAGCCACGAAATAGGCTCTGGCCTGCAAAGCCCCCATAGCCCAATTGGCAGAGGCAGCGGACTTAAAATCCGCCCAGTGTCGGTTCGAGTCCGACTGGGGGCACCGAAAGGGCGCCGGTGAGGGACCGTTTCTGAAGGGCGGCTCGGCCACCGGTCCGGGCGTGCCGAGCCTGTCCACCGCCTCGCCGGCGGACACCGGCGAATCCGGCGGGTACGGCGGTTGCCGCGTTTTCACCTTGCTCAGGAAAGGATTCCCGCGGGCGTACCGTGGGAGGTGTCAACGCCGACCGAAGGGGTTTCCGATGGCGGTAGTGCTGCGTCCCGGCGACACCAATGACCTGGTTCGGCTGCTGCAGGCTCGGCTCAATCGCGACTATCCGCTGTACTCCAACCTCGTGGTCGACGGCAGCTACGGACCGCGCACCACCGCCGTCGTCCGGGAGTTCCAACGACGCGCCGGGCTGGTTGTCGACGGCATCGCCGGGCCGCAGACCCTGGGTCGCCTCGGGTTGAACTTCGAACAACCGGCGCCGCTGCCGACGGCCCTGCCGTTCTTCTACTGCGCCTCCGGCACCTGGCAAACACCCTTTGTGGGTCCGCAGTTCGATGTCGGCTGGCGGCTCGAACAGCTGGGCCGGGTCCGCAACCAGCCGGTCGGATACCCGGCCGCCGGCTTCCTGTACCCCAACCCGTTCCTGAGCTACAACGAATCGGTCGCGCTTGGCGTGGCCGAACTCATGCGGCTCATCCTCATGAACGCCGGCAAGTTCTACCTCAGCGGATACAGCCAGGGCGCCGAGGTGGTGGTGCGCACACTGCGGCTGATGCTGCCCGGCCAGCCGCTGGCGCATCGCGCGGGTGACCTCATCACCGTCATTCAGTTCGGCAGCCCCTGCCGTCCGCCTGGGCCGACCCGGGTTGGCAACAACCCGCCGGGGGCTGGAATCGCGGGCTTCTATACGCCCGAGCAGTTCCGTTCGCGCACCTACGATTTCGTGTTGGACGGTGACATGTACGCGACCACCACCGAGGACACGCTGCTGCATCTTGGCTACCAGGCGCTCACCCCCCTGGAGCTAGACCTGCCGTTCGCGCTGAAGATCCTCAGCCTGATCCAGAGCAATGAGTTCCTGGGCCTGCTAAACCTCGCCAACACGGCCGAGACGTTCGTGAAGGTGATCAGAACGGCGATCGTCGTCGGCGACTTCGTGATTCGCAACCCGCACATCCACTATCACGACTGGCCCAGCTTCACCGGGCAAACGGCCGTCGAGCGCGCGGTGCAGATCGTCGCGACGGCGGCTGCGGCCGCCTGACCGCGGCCGATCGGTTGGCCCGCAGATCATTACTCGACGGGGTTCGGCGCGTGCAGTGTGATATTTACCTCGTGCTTTTCCGGAATAGTAAGAATTTCTTATTTGGTGGCGGCGTAAAGCGACGTGTCGGGCATTGGTTGACGGCACTGAAAATGCCAGGTGAACAGCCATCTTGGCGGCTTGCTGTCAACTGCCTGATGAAATGCTGAACAATGGCTGTTCGGGCAGCACCTGAGTTCGTAAGGTGACCTAGGTAACAATGGCCGATTCGGAATTCATTGGCACCGGAATTCGGCCGCTAGACTCGTGTCAACACGGTCATCACAGCGCATGTGGCGCTGCAATCCCATTCCGGGCCGGCATGTGTCCCACGGAGCCGTCACGACGCCTGTCGCCCGCGTGCAGGTTCGACGACAACAGCAAAGGCGGTGCCCAGGTGAGCTCGGAGAAAGATGTGAACGGCCACAAGCCCGGCAGCGATGGTCACAACGGCCGGGGTATCCAGGTCTTCGAGCCCGACACCGTGGAAATTTCGGTAGCACGCGGTCCGATCAGCGGCGTTGCTATCAGCCCCGACGGCAGCCGACTGCTGGTGGCCAACTACGGCGACCACAGCGTGTCGGTCATCAGCACCGACACCTGCCGGGTCATGCACACCATCACCGGCCTCGGCGAACCGTTCGCGATCGCGATGGGCGGTGCGCACGCCGACCGCGCATACGTCAGCACCGTGTCGCCGGCGTACGACTCGATCGGCGTCATCGACATATCCACCAACACGGTTGTCGCCAGCCATCCGGTGGCCCTCAGCGTGACCGACCTGACCGTCAGCCTGGACGGAAAGTACGTCTACGCCAGTCGAATTGGCGTTCGCGGCGCCGACGTCGCGGTGCTGGACACCGCCACCGACCGGGTCGAGGTGGTCGACATCGCCCAGGCGCCGGGCATCACCCCGACGTGCGTGCGCGTCAGCTCCGACGGAAGTCGCCTCTATGTGGGCGCCAACGGCCCGTCCGGCGGCCGGGTCGTCGTGATCGCAACCTGCCCGCAGACCCGCTCGCGCTGGCGTCGCAAGGGCTCCCCATCCCGGGGCACAAAGGCGCGGACGGGCCCGCGCGTCCTCGCCGCCATCGACATCGGTGCCGCCGTCCGCGACATCGCGCTCAGCCCCGACGGCGCCATCGCCTACGTCGCCAGCTGCGGCGCCGACTTAGGTGCGGTGGTCGACGTCATCGACACTCGCACCAACAAGATCACCGACACCCGCAAGATCGGCGAGATCGGCGGCCTGGTCACCCGGTTGACCGTCAGCGGCCACACCGAGCGCGCCTACCTGGTCAGCGAGGATCGCGTCACGGTGCTGGGCACGCAGACCCCGGACGTCATCGGCACGATCCGGACCAACCAGCCGTCGTGCGTGGTCGAAAGCCCGGACGGGAGCTACCTTTACATCGCCGACCTCACCGGCACCGTCACCAGGACATCGGTGGTCTCGTCCCCGGCGTCCGATGCTCAGGCGCTGCAGCGCGCCGGGTCGGTCGGGTGGAGCATGCCCGAGCCACTGCAGTACGAGCCGGCGCTGGCCTAACGGTTCTTCAGGGGGTAACCCGTTTCTGATGGGTTGCGGCGGGGATAGCATTCGCGCGACGAGGACATCAGGCGGTGCTGCGCCGAGACCGGTAAGGCGGTACATCCATGTACGGCACGATGCAGGAATTCCCGCTGACGGTCACCGCGATCATGCGGCATGGCTGCGGCGTTCACGGGTTACGCACGGTCACCACCGCGACCGGCGACGGATATCGCCAGACCTCCTACCGCGAGCTGGGTGAACGGGCCGCCCAGCTGGCAAACGCGTTGCGCCGCCTCGGCGTTGCCGGCGATCAACGGGTCGCCACGTTCATGTGGAACAACGCCGAACACCTGGCAAGCTACCTTGCGGTTCCCTGCATGGGCGCGGTGCTGCACACCCTCAACATCCGGCTGTTCGCCGAGCAGATCGCCTACGTCGCCAACGAGGCCGAGGACCGGGTGATCCTGGTCGACCTGTCACTGGCCGGGCTGCTGGCGCCGGTGTTGCCGGACCTGGACACCGTGCACACCGTGATCGCGGTGGGCCAGGGTGATACCGCGGCGCTGCAGGAATCGGGCAAGACGGTGGTTGGCTACCGCGAGCTGATCGACGGCGAGCCCACCGAGTTCGACTGGCCGCGGATCGACGAAACCGCCGCGGCCGCGATGTGCTACACCAGCGGGACCACCGGAAACCCCAAAGGCGTTGTCTATAGCCATCGGTCGAGTTTTCTGCACACCATGGCGGCGTGTACCACCAATGGGATTGGGGTCGGGTCCAGCGACCGGGTGCTGCCGATCGTGCCGATGTTTCATGCCAATGCGTGGGGGCTGCCGTATGCGGCGCTGATGGCGGGAGCCGATTTGGTGCTGCCGGACCGGCATCTGGATGCCGCATCGCTGATCCACATGGTGGAAACCCTGCGGCCCACGCTGGCGGGCGCGGTGCCGACCATCTGGAATGACGTCTTGCATCAGCTGGAGAAGGATCCCGACCACGACATGTCGTCGCTGCGTCTGGTCGCCTGCGGCGGCTCGGCCGTTCCGGTGTCGCTGATGCGCACCTTCGAAGAGAAGCACGGCGTGCGGATCCGCCAGCTGTGGGGGATGACGGAAACGTCGCCGCTGGCAACCATGGCCTGGCCGCCGCCGGGAACCCCCGACGACCAGCACTGGGCGTTTCGCGGGACCCAGGGGCAACCGGTCTGTGGCGTGGAAGTCCGCATCGTCGACGACGACGGCCGGGTGCTGCCCAACGACGGCGTCGCGGTGGGCGAGCTGGAGGTTCGTGGGCCGTGGATCGCCGGTGCCTACTACCGCGGACGCGACCCGTCCAAGTTCGACTCCGGTTGGCTGCGCACGGGTGACGTCGGCCGCATCGATGAGCGAGGCTTCGTCACCCTGACCGACCGCGCCAAGGATGTCATCAAATCCGGCGGCGAATGGATCTCCTCGGTCGAATTGGAGAACTGCCTCATGGCGCACCCAGAAGTGCTCGAGGCCGCGGTCGTCGGGGTTCCCGACGAGCGCTGGCAGGAACGGCCGCTGGCCGTCGTGGTGGTTCGCGAGGACGCCGCCGTCAACGCCGGCGAACTGCGTAGGTTCCTGGCGGACAAGGTGGTTCGCTGGTGGTTACCCGAACGGTGGGCGTTTGCCGACGAGATTCCGCGCACCAGTGTGGGCAAGTACGACAAGAAGGCCATCCGCGCTTGGTATGCCCAGGGCCGCTACCAGGTCGTCGAGGCGCGCGATTAGGCGCGAGCAGACGCAAAAGCCCCCAAATTCGACACGAAATGGGGGCTTTTGCGTCTGCTCGCGGGTAGAAAGGGGGCCATGACGCTGAGGGTCGTGCAATGGGCAACCGGGTCGGTCGGGGTGGCCGCGATCAAGGGTGTGTTGGCGCATCCCGACCTCGAACTCGTCGGCTGCTGGGTGTATTCGGAGGCCAAGAACGGCAAGGACGTCGGCGAGCTCATCGGCACCTCCCCGTTGGGGGTGATCGCCACCAACAGCATCGACGACGTGCTCGCCCTCGATGCCGACGCGGTGATCTACGCGCCGTTGATGCCCAGCGTCGACGAGGTCGCCGCGCTGTTGCGCTCGGGCAAGAACGTCGTCACCCCGCTGGGCTGGTTCTACCCGAGCGAGAAGGAGGCCGCCCCGCTGGAGGTCGCCGCCCAAGCGGGCAACGCCACCCTGCACGGCGCCGGCATCGGGCCGGGGGCGGTGACCGAGTTGTTCCCGTTACTGCTGTCGGTGATGTCCACCGGGGTGACTTTCGTTCGCTCCGAAGAGTTTTCAGACCTGCGCAGTTACCGGGCGCCGGACGTGCTGCGGTATGTGATGGGCTTCGGGGGCACCCCGGACAGCGCGCTGACCGGGCCGATGCAAAAACTGCTCAACGGCGGGTTCAGCCAGTCGGTCAGGCTCTGCGTCGACCGGCTGGGGTTTGCCGCCGAACCCGAGATCCGAGCGTCGCAAGAGGTCGCCGTTGCCACCGCGCCGATCGACTCGCCGATCGGGGTGATCGAACCCGGGCAGGTGGCCGGGCGCCGTTTCCACTGGGAGGCACTGGTGGGCGACAAGGTGGTCGTCGAGATCTCGGTGAACTGGTTGATGGGAACCGAAAACCTTGATCCCCCTTGGTCGTTCGGGCCTGCGGGGGAGCGCTACGAGATCGAGGTGCGTGGAAACCCGGACACCTTTGTCACCATCAAGGGATGGCAGCCGCCGAGCGTGCAGGCCGGACTGGAGAGCAATCCTGGCATCGTTGCGACGGCGGCGCACTGCGTCAACGCCGTGCCCGCAACCTGCGCGGCGCCGGCGGGCATCCAAAGCTTCTTCGACCTGCCGCTGATCACCGGGCGGGCGGCGCCCGGGCTGGGCCGTTGACGGCGGGGTGATCGGCGCGGCTACAGTTCTTACGGCTCTGCCGCATCGGTCCACCCGATCCCGACCCGGCCGGGATCCCGACGCAGGATGGGTTCAATGGCCAAATCGGTCGTCGTCGCGCAATCGCGAGCAATCCCGGTGACCGTCGAGGATGCGTACGGTGGCACGCTGCCGATTTCGCTGCCGGTCATCTGTTCCCACTGGTATGGACCGATCCCCCCGATCAAGGAGGTGCGCGATCAAACAGGGGATTGGGATGCCGCGGGCCAGACCCGGGTGATCGCGATGGTCGGTGGCGGCAGCGTGCGCGAGACGCTGACCGACGTTGACCCGCCACGGTCGTTCGGCTACACGCTCTCCGACATCAAGGGACCCTTGGCCCCGCTGGTCGCCTCGGTGGAGGGCAGGTGGAGCTTCGCTCCCGCCGGCACCGGAACGACGGTGACCTGGCAGTGGACCATTCATCCGAAGTCGGCCATCGTCGCGCCGGTGCTGCCGCTGTTCGGCCGGATGTGGAAGGGCTACGCGCGCGGGGTGCTGGAGAAGCTGTCCGCGCAGCTGGTGGGCTGAACGCCGGCTGACAAGCTGGGACGTGGGACAACCAAACGCGCGCTGCCGCGTCCGGTCGGCGATCGTCGGGCGTCAGCAGGGCCGCCGCGAGGCTACCGCCGTCGCGCGGGTGCGCGGTGTCTGATCAACGCTCGATCGCGGGAGGGGCGGGCCGGTCGAGTTCGAGGGCATCCAAGGCACGCGTTGCCAGCGCCCGGCCGACGGCGATCACCTCCACCGCCCGGTGGAACTCCAGGCTTCGGCACGTCGAGCGCGGCACCTCGATGAGCAGGTCGGCCGGGTAGGCCGCCATCGTATGGCGTGCCAGCGCGGACTGGGCGATGTCGATCGTCCGGTTCATCACCTCGAAGCTGCCCATCTTGGGCAGTCCGGGGGCGCCATCGGGTTCCTGCCGGTCGGGCGGGGGCTCCTCGATCGCCCCGATCGCGGGGGCTTCCGCCCAGGAGTCCGACTCCGGGGCCGTCGCGCCCAGCCGGCTCAACAACGCCCGCGCCGTCGGCCGGTCCAGCAGCGACCGGGCGACGCTGGCGTCGAACAGCGCAGAGGTGCTGCGCACCATGCGGTTCAACCACTCGACGGTGACCCCCGGCTCGGAGTCGCGGGGCGGGCCGGCGTCACCGCCGTTGAGGCTCACCGCGATCGTCAGGTCGGCGTTGACCCCGGCGATCGGTGCCATCGGCAGCGGATCCAGGATGCCGCCGTCGGCGAGTAGGCGTCCGTCCACCTCGTGCGGGGCGATCACACCCGGTATGGCGATGGACGCCCGAATGGCCGCGTCGAGGGGCCCGCGCTGAAACCACACCGACTTGCCCGCCAACAGGTCGGTCGCCACCGCCGTGTAGGGGATGGGCAGTTGTTCGATGCTGACCGGGCCGACGATGTCGCGCACCGCGTCCAAGATCTTCTCCGCCCGCAGCACGCCGGCCGCGGTGATCGACGGATCCAGCAGGCGCAGGATGGTGCGCTGCGTCAGCGACTTCGCCCAGTCGGCCAGCTCGTCGAGGCGGCCGGCCGCTTGCACACCACCGACCACGGCACCCATCGACGAGCCGGCGATCCCGACGATCTCGTAGCCACGCTCCCGCAGCGCCTGGATCACCCCGATGTGGGCGTAACCCCGGGCCCCGCCGCTGCCCAGCGCCAACGCGACGCGAGTCGCTTTCGACCCCCGCGCGCGCAACGGTACCGGTCCGGGCATGCCTTCATTCTGCGCGGCGCGAAACCCTGACAGCGAACCGGCCGACGGTTTTGATGCACCCCTGATTTCAACTGCCGAGGTCTACCGCAGAGGGGCGTCGACGTGGGTCGTCACGTCGGCTGGGGAGACGCCGGCGACACCCGGCGGCGCTGCGGCTCCGGCTCACGTCGCCAAGCTGTGCAACACTGGCCGCCGTGATGGAGCGCTTCGGATTTTGGGAGTGTTGTCGGCCCTAACCCGCCGCCGCTTGCCCCGTTCGTTCCCCTCATTGGAGTTCTTCCATGGCCATGCCGATTTCCTCGGGACCCACCCGACTTCGGGTGCCCGATCTGCTGCACGCCACCGACCAAGCCGCCGACGACGTGCTCAGCGGACGGTGCGACCACCTGCTGCCCCCCGGCGGTGTCCCGGCAACCGAGCGCTGGTTCACCCGCATCCACGGTGACGACGAGCTGGACATCTGGCTGATCAGCTGGGTCCCCGGCCGGCCGACCGAGCTGCACGACCACGGCGGCTCGCTGGGAGCGCTGACGGTGCTCTCCGGGTCGCTCAACGAATACCGCTGGGACGGCCGGCGGTTGCGGCGCCGTCGGCTCGACGCCGGCGATCAGGCCGGGTTCCCGCTGGGCTGGGTGCACGATGTGGTCTGGGCGCCAAGGCCCGCCCCGGCTGCGGAACCGGTCGCAAGTGCCCCGCCGCCGACCCTGAGCGTGCACGCGTACTCGCCGCCGCTGACCGCCATGTCCTACTACGAGATCACCGAGCACAACACCCTGCGGCGGCGGCGCACCGAGTTGACCGACCAACCCGAACGGCCGGAATGAGCCGAATCGAGCAGGTCCTGGACGCCGCCCGCGCCCGATATGCCCGCCTGCCGGCCGACCTTGTGGCCGAGGCGGTGCGGCGGGGCGCGGTGCTGGTCGACATCCGGCCGCAGGCCCAGCGCGCCGCAGAGGGCGAGGTGCCCGGCGCCCTGGTGATCGAACGCAACGTGCTGGAATGGCGCTGCGACCCGACCAGCGACGCCAAGCTGCCGCAGGCCGTCGGCGACGACGTCGAGTGGGTGATCCTGTGTTCGCAGGGCTACACCTCGAGCCTGGCGGTGGCGGCGCTGCTGGACTTGGGTCTGCACCGGGCCACCGACGTCGTCGGCGGCTATCACGCGCTGGCCGCCGCCGGCGCGCTGGCCGAGTTGAGCCAACTGCTAGCCGGCTGAGCCGCTGCTCCCCGGCGATCCCAGCGGCTTGGCGTTGGCGTGCAACAGCGGCCGCAGCCGCTCGGTCTTCTCCGGTGTCCAGCCCGGCGGCGACAAGACCGCGGCCCAGCCGTCGGCCACGTTGGCGACGTAGCGGTGACCGTGCCCGTCCGGCACATCGACGGCCACCGCCATGTCGGCGGAGACCTGCAGGAACGTCACGACCGGGATCCAGCGCGTTTGCGGCAGCACGTCATAGCCCCGCTTTTCACGCAGCCAGTCCGGTTCCTTGAACAGCAGATCCGGTGTCCACCAGGCGATCGGGTCGGAGGCGTGCTGCAAATACACCACCCGCGGCCTGCCCCAGTGCGCGTCGGGGCGCTGCAAATCCTCGGGGCGGGCGGCGAACCGGACGTTGTGACCGTCGTCGTAGATCGGCAGCCACTCCGGCGAACCGGGATCGCGGGCGGAGGTCAGGTCCTTCCACACGGTGTTGTTGAACGTCGGTCCGCTGAACAACGCGCCGTCGGTGCGGGCAAGGATGTTGTTGAGGTTCATGAACGGCGCCTCGCCGCCGAACGAACCCAGACTCTCGCCGAACACCACGAGCTTGGGGCGCTTGAATTCCGGCATCTGCCGGATCAGCTTGTCGACCGCCTCGAACAGCGCCTGGCCGGCATGGCGGGCGTTCTCCTTGTCCACCAAGAACGACAGCCAGCTGGGCAGAAACGAATACTGCATGCTCACGATCGCGGTGTTGCCGTTGTACATGTACTCCAGCGCCGAGGCTTCGGCCTCGTTGATCCAGCCGGTGCCGGTGGTGGTGGCCACCGCGACGACGGCGCGCTGTAGGCCGCCCGCGCGCTGCAGCTCGCGGGCCGCCAGGTCGGCGGTCGCGGTGATGCCGTTGGCCGAGTTCAACCCGGCGTAGGCGCGGATCGGCTCGATGGCCGGGGCTTCGTTGAACGCGGTGAGCTGGGCGCGGCTGGGCCCGCCCTCGACAAAGATCCGGCCCTGATGACCCAACGACTCCCACGAGACCAGTGATTGCGGGCCACCGGAGCGCAGCGGCGTTTTCGGCGGCGCGGTGTCGGGATCCATCTCGTTGTTGACCGCGGCGAAGGTGCCGTTCATCGAACGCATGGCGAACTTGAGCACCACACCGTTGAGCACCGTGATCGACAGTGTCACCAGCAGGATCAGCACGATGGTCGCCGAGACCCGAAACGGCGCGATCCGATCGACCTGCGCCACCAGGAACCTGAACAACCAGCGGATGAACTGACCGATTTCGACCAACGTGAACAGCACCACGAGCGACACCGCCGCGGCCCACGGGTAGTCGTACCATTCCAGGTGCTCGACGCCCATCAGGTTGCGCACGTCGTCTTGCCAGACGTGGAACCAGACCCCCATGCCGACCATGCCGACCGCGCCTACGGCGATCAGCGGCAGCCACGCCCAGCGTGGCGGCGGGGGGCTGGAATCCCGCGTCCGCATATATCGGACCAGCCACACGGCGAAGACGCCCAGGCCGTAGCCGATGGCCCCGGAAATGCCGCTGATGATTCCCTGGTACAGCGGGCCGCGCGGCAGCAGCGAGGGCGTCATCGACAGCCACAGGAAAGCCAGGCCGACCGCGGTGCCGGTGAAGGTATAGTGGCGAACCCACCACTGGCCGCGGACCGGACGGGGTCTAGTGGTTTCGGCTTCGACGTCAGCGGATTCGGTGGCGGCCGCCGGTTCGTCGGTGGCTTTCGCGGTGCCGAGTTCGCTCATCGGTGGGTGAACTTGGGAGGGCGTTTCTCGATGAACGCCGCCATTCCCTCGGACTGGTCGTCGGTGGCGAACGTCGAATGGAACAGCCGGCGCTCGTAGAGCAGTCCTTCAGACAGGGGGGATTCGAAGGCCCGGTTGACCGCCTCCTTGGCCATCCTCGCCGCCGACCGCGACATCTGCGCAATGGTGGCGGCGACGGCTTTGGCCTCGGTCAGCAGGTCGTCAGCCGGCACCACCCGCGACACCAGTCCGCTTCGTTCGGCCTCGGCCGCGTCGATGGTGCGCCCGGTCAGGATCAGGTCCATCGCCTTGGCCTTGCCGATCGCCCTCGTCAGGCGCTGCGAGCCGCCCATACCCGGCAGCACGCCCAGCTTGATCTCCGGCTGGCCGAACTTGGCCGTGTCGGCGGCGATCACCAGGTCGCACATCATCGCCAGCTCGCAGCCCCCGCCGAGGGCGTGCCCGGCCACCGCGGCGATCGTCGGGGTGCGCACGGCGGCCAGTTCGCCCCAACCGGCGAAGAAGTCCGCGCCGAACGCGTCGGCGAACGTCAGGCCGGCCATTTCCTTGATGTCGGCGCCGGCGGCGAACGCCTTGGCCGATCCGGTGATGATGATCGCCCCGATATCCGGATCGTTGTCCAGTTCGGTTGCCGCGCTGGTGACTTCGGTCATCACCTGGCTGTTGAGCGCGTTCAGTGCCTGCGGCCGGTTCAGTGTGATGATGCCGACCCGCTGCTCGCGCTCGACCAGGATGGTTTCATACCCCATGTGTTGCCTTTCTAGAAACTCAGGTCGTCATCGACCGGCGCGAAGTAGGCTGCGACGTCGGCCGCGCTGATCTCGTCGATGGTCGCCGGCGACCATGTCGGGTTGCGGTCCTTGTCGATCAGTTGCGCGCGGATGCCCTCCACTAAGTCGTGGGAGCGCAGCGACGCCGACGACACCCGATAGTCCTGGATCAGCACGTCCTCCAGGGTGTGCAGTTTGGCGGCGCGCCGCACCGCCTCCAACGTCACCGACAGCGCGATCGGGGAGCGGCTGGCGATGAGCTTGGCGGCGTCGTTGGCCGGTCCGGCGTGATGCGCGCGCAGCGCGGCGACGATATCGGCCATGGTCTCGCCCGAGTAGCACTCGTCGATCCATTCACGTTGTGCGGCAAGCTCGCTCGGCGGCGGTTCGATGGCGTGCTGGGCCAGCGCGCGCTCGAGGCCGTCGGCGGCGATCGCGGCGGTGAACGCGTCGAGTCGATCGTGTGGGACGTAATGGTCGGCGAAGCCCAGCGCGATGGCGTCGGCGCCGGAGAACGGGGCTCCGGTCAGCGCGGCATGTAGCCCCAGCGCCCCGGGCGCACGGGACAGCAGATACGCCCCACCGACGTCGGGGATGAACCCGATGCCGACCTCGGGCATCGCGACCTTGGAGGTGTCGGTCACCACCCGGGTGTTCGCGTGTGCGCTGACGCCGACGCCACCGCCCATCACGATGCCGTCCATCAACGCCACGTACGGCTTGGCGAACCGGCCGATCTGGCCATTGAGCAGATACTCGTGGCGCCAGAACCGGCGCGCTTCGACCCCGTCCCTGCGGGCGCTGTGATAGACCACTACCACATCACCGCCGGCGCACAAGCCGCGTTCCCCGGCTCCGGAGAGCACCACTGTGTGCACCGCGTCGTCGCGTTCCCACTCGGAAAGGACGGCGCTGAGCCGGTCCACCATCGTTTGGTTCAGCGAGTTGATCGCTTGGGGGCGGTTCAGTGTTAGGAAGCCGACGCCATCGTCGACGTCTGTCAGGACCTCGTCGGATTCCCCTGTCAAGCGCTAGCCTCCCCTCTGCCGGAAATTCGTCAGCGGCCCATGAGTTTGACCTGCAATCTAGATCGTGGCTCGCTCAGTGATGCCTTCGGGGCTAAGGTTGAGCGGTATCCGGAAATGGGAACCTGGGCGGGCCACCGATCGTTGAGCGGGTGTTCGCACAGCGTGAAGCTGTAGCCATGAGCCATGAGAGGGGATCCGACGGTGCGGGAGACAAGCAACCCGGTATTTCGTTCGCTTCCTAAGCAGCGGGGCGGATACGCGCAGTTCGGCACTGGCACCGCCCAGATGCAGCCGGGATATCTTGCCGATCCCTACACGCCCTACCGGGAGACGAAGGTCTCCCGTCCGCTGACCATCGACGACGTCGTCACCAAGACCGGCTTAACGCTGGCCATGCTGACGGCCAGCGCGGTGGTCTCCTACTTCCTGGTCGCAGGCAACCTCGCACTGGCGATGCCGTTGACCCTAGTGGGCGCGTTCGGCGGCTTAGCGCTGGTGCTGATCGCGACGCTCGGCCGCAAACAGGACAACCCATTGATCGTGCTCACCTACGCCGCGCTCGAGGGCTTGTTCCTGGGTGCCATCTCGTTCGTGCTGGCGAACTTCTCGGTGGGCTCCGCCAACGCGGGAATGCTCATCGGGGAGGCGGTGCTAGGCACGCTCGGCGTGTTCTTCGGCATGCTGGTCGTCTACAAGACCGGCGCGATCAGGGTGACGCCGAAGTTCACCCGGATGCTGATCGCCGCCATGTTCGGCGTGCTGGTGCTGATGCTGGGCAACTTTGTGCTAGCGATGTTCAATGTTGGCGGCGGTGAAGGCTTGGGCTTGCGCAGCGCCGGCCCTCTAGGCATCATCTTCTCCCTAGTGTGCATCGGCATCGCGGCGTTCAGCTTCCTGATCGACTTCGACGCGGCTGACCAGATGATTCGCGCGGGCGCCCCGGAGAAGGCCGCCTGGGGTATCGCCTTAGGCTTGACCGTGACGTTGGTCTGGCTGTACATCGAGATCCTGCGTCTGCTCAGTTATCTGCAAAACGATTAGCTCCTTTCGCGTCGACTCTGCGTCCACGAAGCGGGCTCCTCGAGCTTTCGCCCGGTGGGCGCAGAGTCAACGGCCCTGTCGTGGGTGCTGACAGCATGCCCGCATGCCGGAGTGGGGAAAGCAGCCGTTCATCGGCAGCGAGGCGTTAGCGGCCGGCCTTGTCAGCTGGCATGAGCTGGGCAAGTACTACCTCGCGATCATGCCCAACGTCTACCTGGACAAGCGGCTGAAGCCCTCTTTGCGACAACGCATTTACGCTGCCTGGCTGTGGTCGGGCCGAAACGGGGTGATCGCCGGGGCCTCGGCGGCAGCGCTGTGGGGCGCGAAATGGGTCGATGAGCAGGCACCGGTGGAGTTGATCTGGCGCAACGCCAGGGCGCTCAAAGGGGTGAAGACGAGGGATGAATTGCTGCTTGATTGTGAAGTCCAGCGCCTCGACCGCCTCCCTGTGACGACCATTGAGCGCACGGCCTTCGACCTAGGCCGGCGTCCACCCCTAGGCACCCCCTAGGCAAGGCGGTGGCAAAGCTGGACGCGCCTGCTAATGCCACCGGCTTCAAGATCAACGATGTTGTCGAGCTGGCGGATAAGCACCCGCACACTCGAGGGCTGCGTCAACTGGATTAGGCGCTGGATCTCATCGACCCAGGTGTGCAGTCACCGAAGGAGACCTGGCTGCGGCTATTACTGATCAACGCCGGCTTCCAAAGGCCGAAGACCCAGATCCCAGTGCTGGGTGTTGACGGCTATCCGCGCTACTTCCTCGACATGGGTGGGAGGACATCATGCTCGCCGTCGAATACGACGGCGAGCAACATCGGGTCAGCCGCGATCAGTTCGTGAAAGACATCGAACGCCTGGAGTACATCCAGCGGGTCGGCTGGACCCACATCAGGGTGCTGGCAGGACACCGAGAGCCAGACATCATCCGCAGGGTTCGGCAGGCGTGGCGTTGACTCTGCGTCCACCAGGCGGTCTACTCGCACTTTTGCGTGGTGGGCGCAGAGTCAACGCAGGCGCTCCAGGATCATCGCCATGCCTTGTCCGCCGCCGACACACATGGTTTCCAGGCCGAACGTCTTGTCATAGGTCTGCAGGTTGTTGATCAGCGTCGTGGCGATGCGCGCGCCGGTCATGCCGAATGGATGCCCTAGGGCGATCGCTCCGCCGGAGACGTTGAGCTTGTCCTCGTCGATGCCCAGCTCGTAGGCCGAGCCCAGCACCTGCACCGCGAACGCCTCGTTGATCTCGAACAGGTCGATGTCACTGATCGACATGCCGGCGTTCGCTAAAGCCTTCTTGGAGGCCTCGATCGGGCCCAAGCCCATGATCTCCGGGGATAGGCCGCTAACCCCGGTGGACACAATGCGCGCCAGCGGTGTTAAGCCCAGCTCCTTCGCCTTTCTGTCGCTGGTGATCACCAGCGCGGCCGCGCCGTCGTTGAGCGGGCAGGCATTGCCGGCGGTCACCGTGCCATTGGGGCGGAACACCGGTTTGAGCTCGCTGACCTTCTCGTAGGTGGTTCCCGGCCTGGGGCCGTCGTCGGCGCTCACCATCGTGCCGTCGGGAAGGGTGATTGGGGTGATCTCGCGCTCGAAGAATCCGCTCTTGATCGCCTCTTCGGCCCGGTTCTGGCTGCGCACACCCCAGCGGTCCTGCTCTTCGCGGGTGATGCCGGTGAGGATGGCGACGTTCTCCGCGGTCTGGCCCATCGCGATGTAGACATCGGGCAGCTTGCCGTCGGCGCGGGGATCGTGCCACTCGTCGGTGCCTGCAGCCGCGGCGGCTGAGCGTTCCTGAGCCTCGTCGAACAGCGGGTTCTTGGTGTCCGGCCAGGAATCGGAGTTGCCCTTAACGAAGCGGGACACCGTCTCCACGCCCGCCGAGATGAAGGCGTCACCCTCCCCGGCCTTGATCGCATGAAATGCCATCCGGGTGGTCTGCAGGGACGACGAGCAGTACCGGTTCACAGTGGTGCCCGGCAGGAAGTCATAGCCCAGTGCGACCGCGACGACGCGGGCGATGTTGAAGCCGGACTCACCACCCGGCAGGCCGCAGCCCATGATCAGATCGTCGATCTGGTGTGGGTTGAGCGCGGGCACCTTGTCGAGTGCGGCGCGCACCATCTGGGCGGCCAGGTCGTCGGGCCGCATGCTGACCAGCGACCCTTTCGTGGCGCGGCCGATGGGTGAGCGGGCGGTTGCGACGATGATGGCTTCTGGCATGACGGCTCCTCCATTGGGGTCCCTGCGCGCTACTCCCACCCACCCCGGTGGGGACTAGACCCAGACCAATCTAGTCGCTAACCACCGGCCGGTACCGCGACGGGTGTGGCGGGACGTGGCCAACGCTGCGTGATCATGTCGGCGCGACCGTTTGCCGGCGTGCGGGATCGTGACCGCGGCCGAGCCGTTGGGCTGCCGAGCCTTTCGCCCAGCGCGTCGCGCAGGGCGACCAGCAGCTCATCGGCGGCCAACGCGTACGCGGCTGCCGACGGGTGGTAGCGGTCGGCGGAGAACATCACCTCAGGCATCTCCCGGAACTTGGGGGCCAGCAGATGACCCAACGGCACCGGCACACCACCGGCGGCCGCAACCACCGCGGCCTGGGCACGGGCCAGCCGGACACCACGGGTGTGCGCCAGGAAGCGCAGCGGTTGCGGGATGGCGGTGATCACGCCCAGATCCGGGCAGGTGCCGACGACCACCGCCGCGCCACTGGCACGCAACCTACGCACCACCGAGCCCAGCCGCGCGGCGGACGGACCGATACCGTTTCCCGCCGTGATGTCGTTGGCGCCGATCATGATCACCGCCGCGTCCGGGGGCGGGCCGGCCACAAACATGGCATCGACCTGACCGCACACGCCTTTCGATGTGGCCCCCACGATCGCCTTGGTGCTCAGCCGGACCCGCATCCCGGTCTCCTCCGCGAGTCCGCGCGCGATCAGCACACCCGGCACTTGCTCGGCACTGCTGCAGCCGTACCCGGTCGCCGTCGAGTCACCGAACATCATCAGGTGCAGGTCGAAATGCACCCCGCGCCGCCACCGTTGCACGGGCCCGCCGCCTTGGGTGTAGACGCCGTCGGCGCGCGGCGACGCGTCCGACAGTTTGGGAATCACGGTGCGCGCGTGCATGGCCTGGCCGACTAGCAGGTTTCGTGCACCCAGATAGGCCGTGCCCGTCGAGGCGAGTGCACCCGCAGTGGCCAAAGCGATAGTCGAACGCCGCGGCACGCGTATGCCCACGCCATCATTTTAGGACGATTGTGCCGATTTCGTGGGTAGCTGACGAACAAATCCGTTACGGTGTGGATCAAATGTGGTATCGAATCAGACTCGGTGAATGTTGTAACGGAAAACAGCTGTCAAGCTAAGTTCGCGAGGTTGGCTGAACGCTTCGGCGAGCAGGTGAACCGGACGCTCAACCGCTTCGTTGCATGCTGTATCGGACTACAACGGCGTAGGAAGTGTTGGGCATGACCGCACCCAGTAAGGTATCCGGCTCACCCAGAGTCGTCATTCGTCCGCGCGACGTGTTGAAGGCACGTAGACTTGAAGCACGCAGGTTTGCGATCAGCGACGGCGCTCCCGTCGAGGTCGTCGAGTCTGGTCCCAGCATCCCTGCGCGATTAGCTACGCTGGCGTCACGGGTGACGGTCCGGCCGGTTTTGGCTGTCGGTAGCTATGTTCCTCGGCTGCCCTGGCCGTGGGGTCTCATCGACCATGCCGCCAGGGTGTTGCTCCCGGCGACGAGCACCGTTCGAGCCGAGGTGAGCCTGCCTAACGCGTCGGCACAACTGGTCCGGGCGGCGGGTGTACTGCCCGCGGACGGCACTCGACGGGTGGTTCTCTATCTGCACGGAGGCGCGTTTCTCACCTGCGGAGCAAACTCGCATGGCCGACTGGTCGAACTGCTCTCGAAGTTCGCTGACGCACCCGTACTGGTGGTCAACTATCGGCTGCTGCCCAAGCACTCCATCGGCATGGCACTCGACGACAGCCACGACGGGTATCGGTGGTTGAGGCTGTTGGGATACGACCCGGAGCAGATCGTGCTGGCGGGCGATTCCGCGGGCGGGTATCTGGCGCTGGCGCTGGCGCAGCGGCTACAGGACGAGGGCGAGGAACCGGCGGCCCTGGTGGCGATCTCGCCACTGCTGCAGCTGGCAAAGAAGGGAAAGCAGGCTCATCCCAATATCAAGACCGATGCCATGTTTCCGTCAAAGGCATTCGACGCGCTTGATGTGTTAGTTGCTAGCGCGGCCGCTAAGAACACGGTAGACGGCAAACCCGAAGAGGTTTACGAACCTTTAGAGCATATCAAGCCGGGCCTGCCGCGGACGCTGATTCACGTGTCCGGATCCGAGGTGTTGCTGCACGACGCGCAGTTGGCGGCTCGCAAGTTGGCGGCCGTCGGCGTGCCGGCGGAGGTTCGCGTCTGGCCGGGGCAGCTGCACGACTTTCAGGTCGCCGCGCCGATGGTGCCCGAGGCGATCCGTTCGCTGCGCCAAATCGGGGAGTACATCCGCGAGGCCACCGGCTAGCGTGGGCTGCGACGCCATAGCGCAGGTGCGCGCATGTGCGCGGCCCGAAATCCCCTGAGACGATGAAGGCATGCGGATTGCGCGGCACATCAGCGACCTCATCGGCGGCACGCCCCTGGTTCGGCTGAACTCGGTCGTCCCCGAGGGGGCCGGAATCGTGGCCGCAAAGGTCGAATACCTCAACCCCGGTGGCAGCTCCAAGGACCGGATCGCGGTGAAGATGATCGAGGCCGCCGAGGCCAGCGGGCACCTGAAACCGGGCGGCACCATCGTCGAACCCACCTCGGGCAACACCGGAGTCGGCCTGGCCCTGGTCGCCCAACACCGCGGCTACAAATGCATCTTCGTCTGCCCGGACAAGGTCAGCGAAGACAAACGTAACGTGCTGATCGCCTACGGCGCCGAGGTGGTGGTGTGCCCGACGGCGGTGCCACCCGAGGATCCGGACAGCTACTACAGCGTCTCCGACCGGTTGGTCGCAGAGATCGACGGCGCCTGGAAACCCGACCAGTACGCCAACCCGGCCGGACCGGCCAGCCACTACGAGACCACCGGCCCCGAGATCTGGGCCGACACCGACGGCAAGGTCACCCATTTCGTGGCGGGCATCGGCACCGGCGGCACCATCACCGGCGCCGGCCGCTACCTCAAGGAGGTGTCGGGCGGTCGGGTGCGCATCATCGGCGCCGACCCGGAGGGGTCGGTGTATTCGGGCGGCACCGGCCGGCCCTATCTGGTCGAGGGGGTCGGTGAGGATTTCTGGCCCGCCGCCTACGACCCGTCGGTGCCCGACGAGATCATCGCGGTGTCGGACTCCGACTCGTTCGACATGACCCGGCGGCTGGCCCGGGAAGAGGCGCTGCTGGTCGGCGGGTCCTGCGGGATGGCGGTGGTGGCCGCGCTGAAGGTCGCCGAGGAAGCCGGGCCGGATGCGCTGGTCGTCGTTCTGCTGCCGGACGGCGGCCGCGGCTACATGTCGAAGATCTTCAACGACGCGTGGATGTCGTCGTACGGCTTCCTGCGCCGCCGCCTCGACGGGTCGACCGAGCAGGCCACAGTTGGCGACGTGTTGCGCCGCAAATCCGGCGCGCTGCCGGATTTAGTGCACACCCATCCATCCGAGACGGTGCGCGACGCCATCGGGATTCTGCGCGAGTACGGGGTGTCACAGATGCCGGTGGTGGGTGCCGAGCCGCCGGTGATGGCGGGCGAGGTTGCCGGAAGCGTCTCGGAACGCGAGCTGCTTTCGGCCGTTTTCGAGGGTCGAGCCAACCTGGCCGACGCCGTCTCGGAGCACATGAGCCCGCCGTTGCCGATGATCGGCGCCGGGGAATTGGTCAGCGCCGCGGGTAAGGCATTGCGGGACTGGGACGCGTTGATGGTGGTGGAGGAGGGCAAACCGATCGGGGTGATTACCCGGTACGACTTGCTGGGCTTTGTGTCGGAGGGATCGCCGCGCCGCTGACGCCAACTGTGACGCAGGTCTCGCCCGGCCGTTGGGCGCGCTGGGGCCTCAGGTACTGTAATGCGGCCTAGTCCTAGTCAGCTAATCCCGAGTGGAAGGTTGCCCATGTCCGATCAGCCGCCCGGCGGGTCCTACCCCCCACCTCCCCCGCCGCCATCGGAGGGGAATGAGCCACCCTCCGGCTCGTACCCGCCCCCACCCGGCGGGTCCTACCCGCCGCCACCGTCGGGCTCGTACCCGCCGCCGCCCCCGCCGCCACCCGGCGGCTCCTACCCGCCGGCACCACCGTCGGCCGGGGGCTACGCGCCGCCGCCGCCGGGGCCGGCGATCCGTGACATGCCGACGGAGTCCTACACGCCGTGGTTCACCCGCGTGCTGGCGGCGCTCATCGACCTGGCGCCCTACCTCGTCATCATCGGCATCGGCTGGGTAATCATGCTGGTCACCCAGACGTCGTCGTGTGTCACCAACGTCGGGCAATACGAGGTCGGCCAGTACTGCGTCTCCGGGCCCTCGATGATCGGCCAGCTGGCGCAATGGTTGCTGTATCTGGTGGGGTTGGCCTACCTGGTCTGGGACTACGGTTACCGCCAGGGCACCACCGGATCGAGCATCGGGAAGTCGGTGATGAAGTTCAAGGTGGTCAGCGAGACGACCGGGCAGCCACTGGGTTTCGGGATGTCGGTTGTCCGCCAGCTCGCGCACGTTGTGGACGCGATCATCTGCTACATCGGTTTCCTGTTTCCGCTGTGGGACCGCAAACGGCAAACCCTGGCGGACAAGATCATGACGACGGTGTGCCTGCCGATCTGACGCGGAAAGCCGGGGCGCCACCGCGGATGGGCTGACCATCGATGAGCGAAGACGCCGCGCGGCGGCACCCGTTCACCGGGCTGGCCACCACGGCCATCCACGCCGGCTCCCGTCCGGACCCGGCCACCGGGGCCGTCAACACCCCGATCTATGCCAGCAGCACGTTTGCTCAAGACGGTGTCGGCGGGCTGCGCGGCGGCTTCGAATACGCCCGCACCGGCAATCCCACCCGGGCCGCGTTGGAGGCCGCGCTGGCGGCCGTCGAGGCGGGCACGTTCGGGCGCGCGTTCAGTTCCGGGATGGCCGCCGCCGACTGTGCCCTGCGGGCGATGTTGCGGCCCGGCGATCATGTGGTCATTCCCGACGACGCCTACGGCGGCACCTTCCGGTTGATCGACAAGGTGTTCACCCACTGGGGTGTCGACTACACGCCGGTGGCGCTGGCGGACCTGGACGCGGTGCGGGCCGCGATCACCGCGCGCACCCGGCTGATCTGGGTGGAGACCCCGACCAACCCGCTGCTGTCCATCGCCGACATCGCGGCCATCGCTGCTCTGGCCGCCGACAGCTCGGTAAAGGTATTGGTGGACAACACCTTTGCCTCGCCCGCGCTGCAGCAGCCGTTGACGCTGGGCGCCGACGTGGTGCTGCACTCGACCACCAAGTACATCGGCGGGCACTCCGACGTGGTGGGCGGGGCATTGGTCACCAATGACGAGGCGCTGGACCGGGCTTTCGCCTTCCTGCAGAACGGGACCGGGGCGGTGCCGGGCCCGTTCGACGCCTACCTGACCCTGCGCGGCCTGAAGACGTTGGTGCTGCGGATGCAGCGGCACAGCGAAAACGCCGCTGCCGTAGCCGAATTCCTGGCCGGGCATCCGGCGGTGAGCGCGGTGCTGTATCCGGGCCTGCCGGCGCATCGCGGCCACGAGATCGCCGCGCGGCAGATGCGCGGGTTCGGCGGCATGGTCTCGCTGCGGATGCGGGCCGGTCGGCAAGCCGCCATGGATCTGTGTGCCAACACCAAGGTCTTCATCCTGGCCGAATCGCTGGGTGGGGTGGAGTCGCTGATCGAACATCCCGGCACCATGACGCACGCGTCGACGGTCGGCTCACGGTTAGAGGTGCCCGACGACCTGGTGCGGCTCTCGGTCGGTATCGAGGATGTCGCCGACCTGCTCGGCGACATCGAGCAGGCCCTGGCCCAGCTTGGCGAGCAGACGTGAAAGCCCCCGCACGCACGGCGTGTCGGGGGCTTTCACGTCTGCTCGCGCGGGGCTAGGGGCGGTAGGGCTCCGCGCTGACCAGGGTGACGGAAACGGTGCTGCCGTTGGGCACGGTGTAGCTGCGGGTCTCGCCGACCTTGGCGTCAATCAACGCGCGGCCCAGCGGGGAATTGGGCGAGTACACCTCCAGCTTGCCGTCGCTGACGGCCTCCTGGCGGGTGGCGATGAGGAACGTCTCGCTGTCGGACTCGTCGCCGTTGTAGTAGACCGTCACCACCGAACCGGGCAGGGCCACCCCCGACTGCTCGGGCGCTTCGCCGACCTTGGCGTTGTTGAGCAGATCCTGCAGCTGGCGGATGCGGGCCTCCTGGTGGCCCTGCTCCTCGCGGGCGGCGTGGTACCCGCCGTTCTCCCGCAGGTCGCCCTCCTCGCGGCGGTCGTTGATCTCCGCGGCGATGATCGGACGATTCGCGATCAGCTGGTCGAGCTCGGCCTTCAACCGGTCATGTGACTCCTGGGTCAACCAGGTCACGTGAGTATCCGCCATCTCGTCGCGCTCCTTGTGTCGTCTTGTGTCGTCGTTCCGCGCAATCGCGTAAGTTTGTGATCCCGCTCTTCCGGGTAATGCGGGTCCCCAACCCACTGCTGCCGTGCTGCTGACGGCCGCTAAAGCAGCAATACACGGTCCCCCAGCAGGACCGTGCATATGTCGATGTTACCACCGCGCTAACGGTTGGTGACTGCCATCTGCGCAGTTCGGCCGTCGTCGCCGGGTCACGGCGGGCGTAGATACGCGGGCACCGCTGTGCCGCAACCATATACATCGGCCATCGCCGGCGGCTTGCTGGCCTTCACCGTGGTCGTCACCGCCACCGTGTGCTGGTTGGCCGGCACGACCAGCACCTCCCGTCGGCCGGCCTCGCTGCCGTCGGCGGCCCGGGCCCGCACGATGCAGGCCACCGGCCGCGACGGGTCGGAGCGGGTCACGCCGATGGTCACCGACGCCGTCTCGTCGTCGATCAGTCGATAGCCGGTAAGCGTCCCGGTGACGGCGCTGGTGGCGATCCGCTGGTAGCCGTTGACGGCGACGGCGAGGCCGGCGGCGACGACCAATACCCCAAGGACAATGGCCAGACGGCGCCGTGCTGGGCGGGACAGCCGTTCGTGCCCGTAACGGGCTTCGGGACGGGAAACGGGCGCTGGGCTCATGCCTGGGTGCTTGTGAGGCGTCGAAGAACTGCAATTATAGGGACCCGAATAGGCTCGGGGTCGACGAGCGAACCGACAAGGGGGCACGTGAGCGAACTGCGGTTGATGGCGGTGCACGCCCACCCCGACGACGAGTCCAGCAAGGGAGCGGCCACCCTCGCCCGCTACGCCGACGAGGGTCATCGCGTGCTGGTGGTGACGCTCACCGGCGGGGAACGCGGCGAGATCCTCAACCCGGCGATGGACCTGCCCGACGTGCATCGTCACATCGCCGAAATCCGCCGCGACGAGATGGCGAAGGCGGCCGAGATCCTCGGTGTCGAGCACACTTGGCTGGGCTTCGTCGACTCCGGCCTGCCCCAGGGTGACCCGCCTCCGCCGCTGCCCGAAGGGTGCTTCGCAATGGTGCCGCTGGAGGAGGCCACCGAGGCGCTGGTGCGCGTGGTCCGCGAGTTCCGCCCGCACGTGATGACCACCTACGATGAAAACGGCGGCTATCCGCATCCCGATCACATTCGCTGCCACCAGGTTTCGGTCGCCGCGTTCGAGGCGGCCGGCGACTACCGCCGCTTCCCCGATGCCGGTGCGCCGTGGACGGTGTCCAAGCTGTACTACATCCACGGCTTCCTGCGGGAACGGGTGCAGATGCTGCAGGACGAGTTCGTCAGGCGCGGGCAGGAGGGGCCGTTCGGCAAATGGCTCGAACACTGGCATCCCGACCACGACCCGTACGCCAACCGGGTGACCACCCGGGTGGAGTGCTCGGCGTACTTCGCCCAACGTGACGATGCGCTGCGGGCGCACGCCACCCAGATCGACCCGAACGCGGAGTTCTTCGCCGCCCCGCTGTCCTGGCAGCAGGAGCTGTGGCCGACCGAGGAATTCGAGTTGGCGCGCTCCCGCGTGCCCGCGCATCTGCCAGAGACCGAGCTGTTCGCCGGGATCGAGCCGGACCGATGAACCCCTTTCTGCTCACCGTGATTGCAGACGGTGCACCGGGCAACCCCGGGCCCGAGTTCGGCAAGGCCAGCCCGCTGGGCCTGCTGGTTGTCGTGCTGTTGGTGATCGCCACGTTGTTTCTGCTGCGGTCGATGAACCGCCAACTCAAGAAGGTCCCCAAGTCGTTCGACCGCGACAACCCCGAACTCGACCAGGCAGCCGACGAGGGCACCGACCGCGACGGGTCGGCCCGACCACCGGAACCCCCCGATGAGCCCGCCTGACCCGTCGGGCACCAACACCCTCGCGCAGGCCACCAGCCCGTATCTGCGCCAGCACGCCGACAACCCGGTGCACTGGCAGCAGTGGACGCCGCAGGCGCTGGCGGCGGCGGCCACGCGCGACGTGCCGATCCTGCTGTCGGTCGGCTATGCGGCGTGCCACTGGTGTCACGTCATGGCCCACGAGTCGTTCGAGGACCACGAGGTGGCCGCGGCGATGAACGCGGGCTTCGTCTGCATCAAGGTGGACCGCGAGGAACGGCCGGACATCGACGCGGTCTACATGAACGCCACCGTCGCGCTCACCGGCCAGGGCGGCTGGCCGATGACGTGCTTCCTCACCCCCGACGGCCGGCCGTTCTTCTGCGGCACCTACTATCCCAAAGAGGCTTTCCTGCAACTGCTTTCGGCCGTCTCCGCGGCCTGGCGGCAACGCCGCGGTGAGGTGGAGCAGGCCGCCGGCCACATCGCTGGGGAGTTGCGCTCGATGGCGTCGGCGCTGCCGGGGCCGCCGGGGAGCGGTCCCGATGTCGCGCCGGAGCTGTGTGACCACGCCGTCGCGGCGGTGCTGCGCGAGCAGGATGCGGCCCACGGCGGCTTCGGCATCGCACCCAAATTCCCGCCGTCGGCGCTGCTGGAAGCGTTGTTGCGGCACTACGAGCGCACGGGGTCGGCGGCGGCCCTGCAGGCGGTGTCGCGCACCGGCGACGCGATGGCCCGGGGTGGCATCTACGACCAACTCGCCGGCGGCTTCGCCCGCTACAGCGTCGACAGCGCTTGGGTGGTACCGCATTTCGAGAAAATGCTGTACGACAACGCGCTGTTGTTGCGCGCCTACGCGCACTGGGCCCGGCGGACCGGGGATCGGTTGGCCCGCCGGGTCGCCACGCAGACGGCGCGTTTTCTGCTGTCCGAGCTGGGCAGCAAAGTACCAGCCGCCGTGTTCACCTCGTCGCTGGACGCCGACGCCGACGGCCGCGAAGGTTCGACCTATGTGTGGACGCCGGCACAGCTGACCGAGGTGCTCGGCGTTGACGACGGCCGTTGGGCGGCAGAGGTTTTCGGGGTCACCGAGTCCGGCACCTTCGAACACGGGACATCGGTGCTGCGGTTGCCCAGCGACCCCGACGACCCGCAACGGCTGGAGCGGATCCGCGCCGAGTTGCTGGCCGCCCGCCTGGCCCGCGTCCAGCCCGAACGCGACGACAAGGTCGTCACGTCCTGGAACGGGCTGGCGATCACCGCGCTGGCCGAGGCCAGTGTGGCCTTGGGCGATCCCGAGCTGGCCCACGCCGCGCGGCGCTGTGCGACCACGCTGCTGGGCATGCACGTGGTCGACGGTCGGCTGCGCCGGGCCAGCCTGGGCGGTGTGGTCGGCGACGGCGCCGCCGTCTTGGAGGATTACGCGATGCTGGCCACCGGGCTGTTGACGCTCTACCAGCTGACCTCCGACGCCGCGTGGCTGACGGCGGCCACCGAGTTGCTGGACTCCGCGCTGGCGCACTTCGGCGACCCGCAGCGCCCCGGCCGTTGGTTTGACACCGCCGACGACGCCGAACAGCTGGTGCTGCGGCCGTCCGATCCGCTCGACGGGGCGACGCCGTCGGGAGCGTCCGCGATTGCCGAGGCGCTGTTGACGGCCGCGCAGCTGGTGGACGGTGGCCGCGCCGACCGATATCTGCGGGCGGCCGCCGACACCCTGCGCGCGCATGCGGTGCTGCTGGCTCGGGCGCCGCGTTCGGCCGGGCATTGGCTGTCGGTCGCCGAGGCGGCGGTGCGCGGACCGCTGCAGATCGCCGTCGCGTGCGACCCGTCGCGCTCGGCGCTGCTGGCCGACGCGCGCCGGCTGGCACCCGGCGGGGCGATCGTCGTCGGCGGCGCGATGGACTCGTCGGCGCTGCTGACCGGTCGCGACCGGGTGGGCGGCGCCGACGCCGCCTATGTGTGCCGGGGACGGGTCTGTGACCTGCCGGTGACCACGACATCGGAACTCACGGCGGCTCTGGGCGCAGATGGACGTCGAAAGTGAAATCCACGACGGATTCTCGGCGTGTCGCGTCGCAGAATTCACTCTCGCGGCCGGTGGTCTAGAACACCACGAACCACATCGCGATGTAGTGGCAGATCGCGGCGACCGCGGTGCAGGCGTGAAAGAACTCGTGAAAGCCGAACGTGGTCGGCCATGGGTCGGGCCAACGCAGCGCGTAGAGAATGCCGCCGATGCTGTACAACGCGCCGCCGACGAATAGCAGCACCATCGCGGTCACCCCGGCGTTGTGCAGGATCGCCGCGGTGTACCACACCGCCACCCAGCCCAGCAGCAGGTAGAGCGGCACGCCCACCCAGGGTGGCGCCGAGGGCCAGCACATCTTCAGCAGGGTGCCGGCCAGTGCGCCGCCCCACACGATCGACAGCACCACGTGCCCGTCGTGGCCCGGCAGCGCCAGCAGCGCGAACGGGGTGTAGCTGCCGGCGATGAACACGAAGATCATCGAGTGATCGGCCCGCTTCATCCATTTGTGGGCCGTCTGCGATCGCCAGTTCACCCGGTGATAGGTCGCGCTGACGGTGAACATCAGGATGGTGGCAGCGGTATAGGCCAGCGTCGCCAGGCCGGCCTTGGTGGAACCCAGCGCCCAGGACACCGCGACCAGGGACGCACCCGCGAACACCGCGGCGCCGGCGGAGTAGACGTGGATCCAACCGCGAAAGCGTGGCTTGGTCAGCACCCGGGCCACGCCTTCGACGAGCTGGTGGGCGGCATCCGACGGAGTGTGCCCGTGCGATTCGGGCTCTGGTTTGGTGACCGTGCTGGCTTGGCTGGTCATCTCTCCCGTTGCCTCGTGCTGTGATTGCCGGTGGCAGCTGCCGCTCACAACAGTAGCGCCGGTGTCCGTCACGGCGTCGGACGTGGCGTGTGGCTGTCACAAAATGCGGGCCGGATTTTGGTGTCGATCACAGTAGTGTGGACAGTCGTGGAGATCATCCCGGCGCGGCTCAAGCAACCGCTGTATCGGCTCTACGAGCTGCGCCTGCGGCAGGGTCTGGCCGCCTCGAAATCCGACCTGCCCCGGCACATCGCGGTGCTGTGCGATGGGAACCGGCGCTGGGCGCGCAGCGCAGGATACGACGACGTCAGCTTCGGCTACCGGATGGGTGCGGCCAAGATCGCCGAAATGCTGCGGTGGTGCCAAGAAGCCGGCATCGAAATGACCACCGTCTACCTGCTGTCCACCGAAAACCTGCGCCGCGATCCCGACGAGCTTGCCGCGCTGATCGAGATCATCACCGATGTCGTCGAGGAGATCTGCGCGCCGGCCAACCGCTGGAGTGTGCGCACCGTCGGCGATCTGGAGCTGCTGGGTGAGGAGCCGGCCCGCCGGCTGCGCGGTGCGGTGGAATCCACGCCGGAGGTTGCCTCGTTTCATGTCAACGTCGCGGTGGCCTACGGCGGACGCCGGGAGATCGTCGACGCGGTGCGGGCGTTGTTGAGCAAGGAACTCGCCAACGGCGCCACCGCCGAGGAGCTCATCGACGCGGTGACCATCGAGGGCATTTCCGAAAACCTGTACACCTCAGGGCAACCCGACCCAGACCTGGTGATCCGCACGTCGGGGGAGCAGCGGCTGTCGGGCTTTCTGCTGTGGCAAAGCGCCTACTCGGAGATGTGGTTCACCGAGGCGTACTGGCCGGCGTTTCGCCACGTCGATTTTCTGCGCGCGCTGCGCGACTACAGCCTGCGGCATCGCCGGTACGGCGGGTAAACCCGACGGCGGGATTCCCGCTTCCGATCGGGCTTGCGAACCGCGGTCCTAAGTTCGCCGGGGTGTCGGCGTGCTGACGGGCTTGCTCCAGGCGTCGCAGCTTCCTCATCTGCCCCACGTGTACCCGGTACTGCCGACATGCAAAGTGCCCGCCTCAGCGCGACAGCCACGGTTGTCGCGGGTGGCCGGGCACATCGCACATGCCCACCGTGCTGGAGTCCATGCGGCCAGGCAGTGATCAATTCGTGCGCGTGTCCTATGTGTTTGCCATACCAGCGGCGTTGGCCGCGGCGGCAACGGATATCGCTGGGATCGGGTCGGCGGTCGGTGCCGCCAACGCCGCGGCAGCAGCCGCGACAACGGGAGTGCTGGCCGCCGGCGCCGACGAAGTATCGGTGGCCATCGCTGGATTGTTCAGCGCCGACGCCGAGGAATATCAAGCCCTCAGCGCACGGGTGGCGGCCTTTCACACCCGGTTCGTGCACACCTTGACGGTGGGTGCGGAGTCGTTCGCCGGCGCCGAAGCCGCCAATGCGTCACGATTGCAGAGCATCGCGCGGCAGGCGCCGGGCGCTGTCGGTGCCGCCACCGATCAGCTGCCAGGCAACGGCGGCAGCAACGGGATAGCGGCGACGTATGCGGTGGCGTCACAGTGGGATAGCGGCTATGTGGCGAATTACACGATCACCAATTCGGGCACGGCGCCGATGACCGATTTGGCAGCTGCAATTCACTCTGCATGAAAACGCGTCCATCACCAATGCGTGGAGCGCTCAACTTGGCCAGTCGGGCACGCAATACACGCTGACTCCACAGGAGTAGCAACGCCACGATTGCACGCGGGGATTCGATCACGGTTGGCTTCCAGGCCGCGCAGACCGGCCAGTATTCGACCCCGACGGATGTGCTGGTGAACGGGCAACCGGTCACCGGTGGCCGGCCTCCAACGACGCCGCCCGAGACCACCCCGCCACCCACGACACCGCCCCCCATTGGTACCGGGCTGACGGCGACCTACACGACGCCCTCGCAGTGGGAGGGCGGCTACGTCGCCAATTACACGATCACCAATTCGGGCTCGACTCCGATGACCAACTGGCAGCTGCAATTCGATCTGCCCGCGAATGCATCCATCACCAATGCGCGGAGCGCCCAACTTGCCCAGACGGGCTCCCGATACACCCTGACCCCGGCGAGCTACAACGGCACCATCGCACCTGGGGATTCGATCACCGTCGGGTATCAGGCAGCGCAAACCGGCGGCTACTCGGCGCCGACCAATCTGCTGATCAACGGTCAACCCATCACCGTCGACCAGACCCCCACGACCCCGCCCCCAACGACTCCGCCGGCCACGACTCCCGCCCCGACCGGTGGAACGGTGATCTCCACCCAGTTCGGGACGACGACGGTCACCGGTGGTTACCTGGTGCAGAACAACGCATGGATCAGCCCCGCCGGGCAGACCATCAACGTCAGCCAAACCGGCTTCACCCTCACATCGATCAACGGCTCGGCCCACCGACGGCGCCCCGTTGGGTTGTGGGCACCACGCTGCCGCTGCGATTGGGGCAGATCCAAAGCGCTACCACCAGCATCGATTACGCCTATCCCAGCATCGGTATCTGGAATGCCTCCTACGACATCTGGCTGGATTCCACGCCCAAGACGACCGGCGTCAACCAGCAGGAGATCATGATCTGGATCAACCACCAGGGCCCCATCCAGCCGGTGGGTTCCCCGGTCGGCAACGCCACCGTCGGCGGGCGCACCGTTGTGGTGTGGGATGGCAGCAACGGACAGAACAACGTGATGTCCTGCGTCGCGGCCTCGCCGATGGAGGTGTGGAGCTTTGACGTGATGGATTTCGTCGACCACACCGCCACCATGGAGCCGATCACCGACTCGTGGTACCTGACGAGCATCCAAGCCGGCTTCGAGCCGTGGAGCGGCGGCGTGGGCCTAGGGGTCGATTCGTTCCCCGCCAACATCGACTAAGGACCGCCGCACGGCCTGCGCCATCGCCGACGGCACATGGCCGCTGTCCACATTTCCATCAAGCCCCGGCGGGCTGGTCTCTGCGCGCAGACACCGACCACACTGCCCGGCATCGCCGGTGGGGCAGTTGATGCGCGACAGCCGGTGTCACATCGTGGCGCCGGTGCCGAGAGGCATGCTGCGTGTCATACAAAGTGCATATCCCAATATCGGAACAGTGTGCATTATGCCCCCCGAAACCGGATAGCTGGTGTGCGCTACGGCGATACCATCGATTGAATGCCGACCGCAAATCCGATGCTGGACTGATCGGAGGTAAGCGATGTCGTTTGTGATTGTCGTGCCGGACGCGTTGGCGGCGGCCGCTTCGGATCTGGCAGGCATTGGGTCGGCGATGGCCGAGGCCAACGCCGCGGCGTTGGCCCCGACGACGGCGTTGTTGGCCGCGGGTGCCGATGAGGTGTCGGCGGCGATCGCGGCGCTGTTTGGCGCGCACGGGCAGGCGTATCAGGCGGTGAGCGCCCAGATGTCGGCGTTTCATGCCCAGTTCATGCAGGCGTTGACCGGCGCCGGCGGGGCGTATGCGGCCGCCGAGGCCGCCAACGTCTCGGCGGCGCAGAGCGTCGACCAGCGGCTGCTCGATCTGATCAATGGGCCCACCCAGGCGTTGTTGGGGCGCCCGTTGATCGGTGACGGCGCCAACGGCGGGCCGGGGCAAGACGGCGGGCCCGGGGGGTTGCTGTACGGCAACGGCGGCAACGGCGGCACTAGTACCACCGCCGGGGTGGCCGGCGGCAACGGCGGCGCCGCCGGGCTGATCGGCAACGGCGGGGCCGGGGGCGGCGGCGGGGCCGGCGCGGCCGGCGGCAATGGCGGTGCGGGCGGGTGGCTGTATGGCAACGGCGGCGCCGGCGGGGCCGGCGGCAACGGCACCGGCGGCGGCGCCGGCGGGGCCGGTGGGCTCGGCGGAAACGCTGGGTTGTGGGGGGCTGGTGGCGCCGGTGGACACGGCGGCAACGGCGCGGCGTCATTAACCACCGGCAAAGCCGGCGGCGCCGGTGGCGACGGTGGCGCGGGTGGCGCCGCCGGGTTATTCGGTGACGCCGGGGCCGGTGGCAACGGCGGCGCCGGCGGCAAAGGTGCCGAGGGTGTTTCGAGCGGTTCGGCCGGGGGCGTGGGCGGGGACGGTGGGGCCGGCGGCCACGCGCTGCTGTGGGGCGCCGGCGGCCCGGGCGGCGCCGGCGGGGCCGGCGGCGGCGGCGGCAACACCGTCGACACCCAGTTTGGCAGCGTCTTCCCGGCTGGGGCCGGTGGGGCTGGGGGCGCCGGCGGCGCCGGGGGCACCGGCGGGTTGTTGTTCGGTGACGGCGGCGCCGGCGGGCACGGTGCAGTCGGCGGCGCCGGCGGCAACGGCGGCAACACCACCGGCTTTCCCAGCTCCATCGGCGGTCCGGGCGGCGATGCCGGCAACGGCGGGGCCGGCGGCACCGGTGGGGCCGGCGGCAACGCCAGGCTGTGGGGCGTCGGCGGCACCGGCGGGGCCGGCGGGGACGGGGGCGTCGGCGGCGCCGGCGGCAAGGGCGGCCCCGGCCTGGGCGGCAACAACAGCGGCGGGCCGGCGGCGACAGCGGCCGTGGCGGCACGGGCGGCGCCGGCGGCGAGGGCGGCGCCGCCGGGCTGCTGGTGGGCACCGGCGGGCACGGCGGTGACGGCGGGCGGCGCCGCCGTCAAGGGCGGTGACGGCGGGGCCGCCGCCGGCACGGGCATCGCCGGCGCCGGCGGCCGTGGCGGCGCGGGCGGCAGCGGTGGCAGCGGTGGTGACGGCGGGGGCGGGGCCGCCGGCCCCACCGGGTGGCTGTTCGGCGATGGCGGGGCCGGAAGAAGGAAGGAAGGGGCGGCGGCACGGCAATGGAACGGCAGTGGCGGTAAGGAATGGAACGGCGGCAACGGCGGCAAGGGCAGGCCACCGCCGGAGCTTGAGCCGGGCCGAGGCCACCAGCGGAGGCGGGGGTGCAGCGGCGGAACCGGCGGAGCCGCAGGGGTCCGGAAGGGAGTGGGCCGCCGGCAACGCCGGGCTTTTGGGCGTGGGCGGGGCCGGCGGGCACGGCGCCGCCGGCGGCAACGCCGGTGCGGGCGGCGCTGGCGGTGGTGGGACTGGAAGCGGCGACGGCGGCGACGGCGGTAAGGGCGGCGGCGGCGGGGCCGGTGGGTCCGGCGGGGCCGGCGGCACTGGCGGGCTGGTGTTCGGCATCGGAGGGGGCGGCGGCAGCGGTGGCGACGGCGGTGCCGGCGGGCTCGGCGCCAACGGTAAGAGCGCCGGTCCCACCGGCGCAAACGGCGGTAACGGGGGCGACGGCGGCAACGGCGCAATGGGAGGGGCCGGCGGCGCCGGCGGCGCCGGGGGGCTGCTGTTCGGCACCGGAGGCGACGGGGGCCGCGGAGGCAACGGCAGCGCCGGGGGCGGTGGCGGCTTCGGCTCCTTCGGCGACATCACCAACGGGGACGGCGGCAATGCCGGCAGGGGTGGCGACGCTGGCAACGGCGGGAACGGCGGCGGTGCCGGCGGCAACGGCGGGGGGCTGTTCGGCAATGGCGGGGCCGGCGGCGATGGCGGCGTAGGCGGCGAGGGCGGCAAGGGCGGCCTCGCTCCTGCTCCCGGTGTCCCCGGCGGGAGCAATGATGGCGGCAAGGGCGGCAATGGCGGCAATGGCGGCAATGGCTGGGTGCTGTTCGGCAACGGCGGCGCCGGCGGCGACGCCGGTGCCGGCGGGTCAGCCGGCGGCGCTGGCGCCGTTGCCGGTGCCGGCGGCAAAGGCGGCGACGGCGGGGACGCGCAGCTGATCGGCGACGGCGGCAGCGGCGGGAACGGCGCCACCGGGGCGCCGAACGGGGCCGGCGGGGCCGGCGGCCTTGGTGGGGTGCTGTTCGGCCAACCCGGTGCGGTTGGGGCGTCGCCGTAGCCGGATGCTTATCGGCGCCGGCGGGCTTGGCGGCCTGCTGTTCGGCCTACCCGGGGCATCACCCTAGTCGGTAGGCGCTGCGCCTCGTCACCGAACGCGGCGACGCGCCCGTCGAGCACCGCGGCCCCCCGGCGGGCAGCCGCGTCTTCTTCCCCGTTGGGGACGGCAAGTTCCGCCACAGTGTTGTCGACGCGCGTAATCCGACCCAGACCTGGCCATCCGCATGTCGGGGGAGCAACGGCTGCCCGGCATCTGCTCCGGCAGAGCGGCCGCCCGGAGACGTGGTTCAACCAAGCGCACCGGCCCGCGTTCCCCCACGCCGATATTCTGCGAGCGCCGCACGACCACAGCCCGCGGCATCGCCGGTACGGCAAGCGGGCGCCAAGCCTGGCTGTGGTCGGTCACCGACGTGCCGCCCCGCTGGCTGCGCAACTGGCAAAACGGCGCGGCCCGGCTGACCGCCGCCGACCTGGGCGGGCGGGTCGCCGTCTCTACCGACTAGCCTGGCGACGGTGCGGGCCGCTGGTCCGCATCGGCCTGTTTCCGATCGTGTCAGGGGGTATGCGTGGGTGCTTCGCGGGTTCCGCCGGCCGGTGTCGTTCGGGTGATCGAACGGGCCCGGCATCACCTCATTGGCCTGCATCGACGCTTGGTCCCAGCGCCGGTTGCGCTGATCGAAATGATCCTGGACGCTTGGGCGGCCCAGGCGATCACCGCCGCGGCGGATCTGGGCATCGCCGACGCCCTGGCCCACGGGCCGTTGTCGGCCGAGGAGCTGGCGGCCGCGGTCGACGCCGACGCCGATGCCCTCGCCCGGCTGCTGCGGGCGCTGATCGGCCGCGGCATTTTCCGGCAACGCCACGACGGCCGCTACGAGCTGACTCCGCTGGCCGACGCCCTGCGCAGTGACGCCGACGTGTCGTTGGCCGGGATGGCCCGATGGGTGGGCGCCCCACAGCACCGCGAGCACTGGAGCCGGCTGACGCACGCGGTGCGAAGCGGTCGTTCCGTTGTCCCCGAATTGCGGGGCAAACCCGCTTTCGACTACCTGGCCGCCGAGCCGGAACTCGCCGAAATCTTCAACCAGGCGATGACGGGCACGACCGAGCTGTCGATCGCGCCGGTGGTGGCCGCCTACGACTTCAGCCCCTGCGCGACGGTCGTCGACGTCGGCGGCGGGCATGGCCGGCTGCTAGCCGCGATCCTGGATGCGACGCCGCACGCGCGTGGCATCCTGTTCGACCAAACCCACGTGGTGGCCGGGGCGCCGGCACTGTTGGCCGAACACCAGGTCGTTGACCGGGTGCGAATTGAAGAGGGGTCGTTCTTCGACGACGCGATACCACGCGGGGGTGACACCTACGTACTAAAGAACATCATCCACGACTGGCCCGACGACGACGCGGCGCGCATCCTCGGCAACGTGCGCGCTGCGGCCGGCGCGGGCAGCAAAGCATTGCTCATCGAGCAGGTGATTCCGCCGCACCACCGGGACTTCACCGGCAAGTGGCTGGACCTGGAGATGTTGGTCGCCCTCGGTGCCCGCGAGCGCACCGCCGCCGAATACCAGCGGCTGCTGCAGCGCGCGGGCTTTGGTGGCATGCGGGTGATCGGGACGGCCTCGCCGTACAGCGTCATCGAAGCCACCGCGATCTAGCCGGGCGGGGAATAGCCGCCGGCAGCGGCTGGTCATTGTGCGTGTGGCAGTAACCGGCAGTGCTTAACGCCACGCTCACATGTTCGACCAACTGGCTATCAAGGAGTCACCGACATGACCGCTGTCTTTGGTCCGTTAACCAGGCCGCTCTACGACTCGACGGATTCGCTGTTGCGTTTCGCGATGCGCGCCGACGCCACGTTGACCGGACTTATCGGTCTGGCCGTTGCCGTCGCCGCCCACCCGGTGTCGGGGCTGACTGGCCCAACGGCCGGGCAGGAATACGGCGTCGGCACGTTCTTCGTGCTCTACGGCCTGGTGGTGTTCGGTCTCGCCGCGTTGCCGAACGTGCGCCGCGCCGGTAGCGGCGTGGTCGCGGCCAACATGGTGTACACCCTGGCGGCGGTCGTTGCCGCCGAACTGGTGCCCATGACCACGACCGGGATTGCCGCGACCCTGGCCAGCGGCGGGTACACCGCCGGGTTCGCGGGCCTGCAGTACCTGGGAGTACGCCGACTGCCGGCCTAACTCCCGTCCCGTCGGCGCTTCCTCGAGGCAATTTCGAAACCATTGTCGGCGCGCCCCCGGGCTTGGTGATAATCGTGCGCTGGATTTGCGTCACCAGATTGGTATCCGGACGAACAGATGGACGACGACACCATTGGGTGCGGCCCCGCCTCGCGGCGTGCATCGCCCCATGGCCTGCGCTGATGGCCAGTTACGAGCTGGTGATCGCGACCGCCGGTGGGCAAGCTGCACAGGAGTGTCTGGTGGAAGTTGTGCATTTTTAATACTGCCCGGTCCGGCGGAAATGCGAGAGCACATATTCCTGCCGAAAACCGACCGGGGTAACGCGGGGTGGCGATACCATCTGCGTATTCCGACTGGCTTCCAGGGGGAATAGCGACGGAGGACCACGATGGCGTTTCTGATTGCCGCACCGGATGTGTTGGCCCAAGCCGCAACGGAGTTGGCCGGTATTGGTTCGGCGATCAACGCGGCCAACGTGGCCGCGGCGGGTCCGACCACCGCGTTGTTGGCCGCCGGTGCCGATGAGGTGTCGGCGGCGATAGCGTCGCTGTTTTCTGGGCATGCCCAGGCCTATCAGGGGTTGAGCGCGCAGGTGTCCGGGTTTCATGCGCAGTTCGTGCAGGCGTTGACCGCCGCCGGCGGGGCGTATGCGGCCGCCGAGGCCGCCAACGTTTCGGCGCAGAGCGTGCAGCAGGACTTGTTGGCTGTGATCAATGCGCCCACCCTGGCGCTGTTGGGGCGCCCACTGATCGGTGATGGCGCCAATGCGACGACGCCGGGCGGCAACGGCGGGGACGGCGGGTTGTTGTGGGGCAACGGCGGTAACGGGGCCGCGGGCGCGCCCGGGACCGGCCAGGCGGGCGGAAACGGCGGGTCTGCCGGGTTGATCGGCAACGGCGGCAAGGGTGGGGCCGGCGCATCCGGCACATCCGGCCCATCCGCCACCGCGGGTGGTATCGGCGGCGCCGGCGGGGCCGGCGGCGCCGGCGGGTGGCTGTTCGGCAACGGTGGGGCCGGCGGGGCCGGCGGTATCGGCGGGCTCGGGACGGTCACCAGCGGCAACGGCGGCGCCGGCGGGATCGGCGGGGCCGCCGGGTTGTGGGGCGCCGGCGGGGCCGGCGGGCTCGGCGGCGCCGGCGGGGCCGGCGGGGCCGGCGGCAACCCCACGCCCACCGGCACCGCACCCAACGGCGGCAACGGTGCAAACGCCGCCAGCAGCTCTAGCTCCCCTGCCGTCGGCGGCCCCGGCGGCAACGGCACCACCGGCAGCGCCACCGTTAACGGTGGCGACGGCGGTCAGGGCGGGAACGCTGTCGGGCAGTCGGGCCAGTTCATGGGTCAGATCATCGGCGGCATCGGCGGTATTGGTGGCGAGGGCGCCAACGGCGGCGACGGCGGAAACGGCGGGGACGCCTTCCAAGCTTCTGTGGGAATCGGTGGACCCGCCGGCGCCCCCGGTACACCGTTCGGCGGTAGGGGAGGAGACGGGGGGAGCGCCCTTGGCTTGGGCGGCAATGGCGGCAACGGCGGCAAAGGCGGGGACTCCATCGGGTTCGCTGTTGACCCGAACCACCCCGGGGCGGCGGGCGGTAACGGCGGTAACGGCGCCACCGGCGCCGCCGGCGGCACCGGCGGCGCGGGCGGCGCAGGCGGCGCCGGCGGTCGCGGAGGGCTGCTGGTCGGCATCGGCGGCGACGGCGGCGCGGGCGGCGCCGGCGGCAACGCCGGGGCCGGCGCCCCCGGCGGTTCCGGCGGCAACGGCGGCGCGGCGGGCGATACCCTCGGGTCTTTCACCGCCGTGCAGAACCAACCGGGCGGCAGGGGCGGTGACGCCGGCAACGGCGGCAACGCCGGTGGCGCCGGGGTTGGCGGCGCCGGTGGCGCCGGGGGGGCCGGTGGAATGCTGGTCGGCAACGGCGGTGACGGCGGTGCGGGCGGCGCCGGCGGGGCCGGTGCGGCCGGGGGCGCCGCCGGCAAGGGTGGCGCCGGCGGGGCCGGCGGCAACGCCAGCACATGGCAACTGTTGGTCAACTCCACTCTCAAGGGCGGTGACGGCGGTGACGGCGGGGTCGGCGGAGACGGCGGCAACGCCAGCAACGGCGCCGCGGGTGGCCGCGGCGGAGACGGCGGAACCCCGGGGTTGCTCGGGCTGCCAGGGCGCGCCGGCATCGGCGGCGCGGGCGGCCCGGGCGCCGCGGGCGGCGCCCTGGGCACGGGCGGTGGCGGCGGGGTCGGCGGGTTCACGTTGGGCAGCCTCGGCACCTTCCCCGATCCGGGGCCGCCGAGCACCCTCGGTGCCAACGGCGCCGCCGGGGCCGACGGCTTGCCGGGCGCTGCCGGTGTTGCCGGCGCATCTGGCCCGAACGGCACCACCGCCAGCCCGTCGATCGTGAACACGATTGTCAACGGGCCCTTCGAGGCGCTGTTGGGGCGCCCACTGATCGGTGATGGTCTCGATGGCGGGCCGGGGCAAAACGGCGGGGCCGGCGGGTTGTTGTACGGCAACGGTGGCAACGGCGGCACCAGCACGACCGCCGGGGTTCCCGGCGGTCACGGTGGTGCCGCCGGGTTGATCGGCAACGGCGGGTTTGGCGGCGGCGGCGGGCCCGGCGCGGCCGGCGGCAACGGAGGAGCCGGCGGCTGGTTGATCGGCAACGGCGGCGCCGGTGGGCCCGGCGGGACGGCCACGGCTGCGGGTGTTGCCGGCGGCGCCGGCGGCGCCGGCGGCGCCGCCGGGCTGTGGGGCGCCGGCGGGGCCGGCGGGGACGGCGGCAACGGCGCGGTTGGGGCCACATTCACTCCGGGTGGCGCCGGTGGCAACGGCGGTGCCGGCGGCAGGGGCGGGTTGTTCGGCGACGCCGGCGCCGGCGGCGACGGCGGTGCTGGCGGCATCGGGATATTGGCGGCCCTAGGCGGCAAGGGTGGTCACGGCGGGGCCGGGGGCAGCGCCGGGCTGTGGGGCGCCGGCGGCGCCGGCGGGGCCGGCGGCATCGGGGGAGCGGGCGGCAACGGATTTCTGAGCGGCCTTACCGGGGTGTCCGGTGGGGACGGCGGGGCCGGTGGTAGCGGCGGCGCCGGCGGCGCCGGCGGGCTGCTGTTCGGCGACGGCGGGCTAGGCGGGCACGGCGCCGCCGGCGGCGGCGGCGGCTTGGGTGCCTCCTCCATTACACCGTCCATCGGCCCAGGCGCCGCGGGCGGCGCCGGCGGCGATGGCGGGGCCGGTGGGGCCGGCGGGGCCGGCGGCAACGCCAGGCTGTGGGGCATCGGCGGGGCCGGTGGGGCCGGCGGGGTGGGCGGCAACGCCGGCCACGCCGGCAACGGCGCCAACGGCGGAACACAAGGGCTAATCAATCCTGCCCAGGGCGGCCCCGGCGGCAACGGCGGCAACGGCGGGATCGGCGGCGTGGGCGGCGCCGGCGGCAACGGCGGCCACGGCGGGCTGCTGTACGGCGCCGCCGGCGGCGGCGGCCACGGCGCCGACGGCGGCAACGCCGGCAACGGCGGCACCGGCGGTTCCGCCACCGGAAGCTCCACCGTCCAGGGGAAAGGTGGCAACGGCGGTAGCGGCGGCGCCGGCGGCGTCGGTGGGACCGGCGGTGGCAGCGCCAGCGGCGGCGCCGCGTGGGGGGTTGGCACCGGTGGGGCCGGCGGTCACGGCGGATCCGGCGGTGACGGCGGGGTCCGCGGCACCGGCCCAGGCGGCAACGGTGTCAACGGCAACGGTGGCGCCGGGGCCGACGGCGGCGAGGGCGGTCCCGGTGGGTTCCTCTACGGCAACGGCGGCGCTGGTGGTGACGCCGGCGCCGGCGGGGCCAGTGGTGGGACCGGAGCCACCGCCGGTGCCGGCGGCAAGGGCGGTGACGGCGGCAACGCGCAGCTGATCGGCGACGGCGGCCACGGCGGGGCCGGCGGCAAGGGAACACCCAACGGGCCAGGTGGCGCCGGCGGCGCCAAGGGTCAGCTGTCCGGCCAGCCCGGCGCGGCCGGGGCATCACCGTAGCCGGTAGGCCCGCCGCCTTCGGCCGGGCCCGTCGGCGTCCTACAGCTTGCGCAGCCGCAGCCGGTTGATGGAGTGATCGGCGTCCTTGCGCAGCACGAGGGTGGCCCGCGGCCGGGTCGGCAGAATGTTCTCCACCAGGTTGGGCCGGTTGATCGAGCGCCAGATCTCCTTCGCGGCGATGACGGCCTGCGAATCCGACAACGCCGCGTAGTGGTGGAAGTGTGATTCCGGGTTGGCGAACGCCGTGGTGCGCATGGCCAAAAACCGCGACACATACCACTGCTCGATGTCCTCGATCCGAGCGTCCACATACAGCGAGAAGTCGAACAGGTCCGACACCATCAACGTCGGCCCGGTCTGCAAGACGTTGAGCCCCTCCAGGATCAAGATGTCCGGATGGCGGACGACGTGCTTGGCCCCGGGAATGATGTCGTAGCGCAGATGCGAATACACCGGTGCGCACGCGTAGTCGGAACCCGATTTCACCGAGGTGACAAACCGCATCAGCGCCCGGCGGTTGTAACTCTCCGGAAAGCCTTTGCGGTGCATGAGGTTTCGCCGCTCCAACTCGGCGTTGGGGTAGAGAAACCCGTCGGTGGTCACCAGGTCCACCCGGGGGTGGTGATCCCAGCGAGCCAACAGCGCCTGCAGCACACGGGCGGTGGTTGACTTGCCGACCGCCACGGACCCGGCCACCCCGATGATGAACGGCACCGGCCGGTCCGGGTTTTGTTGGGGCTCGCCGAGGAATTCGGCGGTGGCGGCGAACAGTCGCTGGCGGGCGGCGACCTGAAGGTGGATGAGCCGGGCCAACGGCAGGTAGACCTCTTCGACTTCGAGCAGGTCGATCTGCTCGCCGAGACCGCGCAGGCCGATCAGTTCCTCTTCGGTAAGGGCCAGAGGCGTCGACATGCGAAGCGCGCGCCATTGCTTCCGGTCGAACTCGATATACGGGCTCGGCTCGCTAACCCGCGTCATGGTGTCAGTCTTGCAGGGAGGGCGCTGCGCCCGACGGCTGGGGCTGCGCGCTTAGGGAGCGCCGCAGCGCTGGATACACTGGCGCCCGTGACCGCAGCACCTGACGCCCGCACGTCAACCCCGCCAACGGCCTCCGTGATGTCCGCCCCGCTCGCCGACATCGACCCCGATATCGCCGAGTTGCTGGCCAAAGAACTCGGCCGGCAACGCGACACCCTGGAGATGATCGCCTCGGAGAACTTCGCGCCGCGCGCGGTGCTGCAGGCCCAGGGCTCCGTGCTGACCAACAAGTACGCCGAGGGACTACCCGGCCGGCGGTACTACGGCGGCTGCGAGCACGTCGACATGGTGGAAAACATCGCCCGCGACCGGGCCAAGGCGCTGTTCGGCGCCGAATTCGCCAACGTGCAGCCGCATTCGGGCGCTACCGCCAACGCGGCGGTGCTGCACGCGCTGATGTCGCCGGGGGAGCGGCTTTTGGGCCTGGACCTCGCCAACGGCGGCCACCTCACCCACGGGATGCGGCTGAACTTTTCCGGCAAGTTGTACCAGACCGGCTTCTACGGCGTCGATCCGACGACCCACGTGATCGACATGGACGCGGTGCGGGTCAAGGCGCTCGAGTTCCGGCCGAAGGTGATCATCGCCGGCTGGTCGGCCTACCCGCGGATTCTCGACTTCCCGGCGTTCCGGTCGATCGCCGACGAGGTCGGCGCCACGTTGCTGGTGGACATGGCGCACTTTGCGGGGTTGGTCGCCGCCAGGTTGCACCCGTCGCCGGTGCCGCACGCCGACGTGGTGTCCACCACCGTGCACAAGACGCTCGGCGGGGGCCGCTCCGGCCTGATCGTGGGCAAGCAAGAGTATGCCAAGGCGATCAACTCGGCGGTGTTCCCCGGTCAGCAGGGCGGACCGCTGATGCATGTCATCGCCGGCAAGGCGGTCGCGCTGAAGATCGCCGCCACACCCGAGTTCGCCGAGCGTCAGCGGCGCACGCTGTCCGGCGCTCGGATCATCGCCGATCGGCTGCTGGCGGCCGATGTCGCCAACGCCGGGGTGTCGGTGGTCAGCGGCGGCACCGACGTCCACCTGGTGCTGGTCGACCTGCGCAACTCGCCATTGGATGGCCAGGCCGCCGAGGACCTGCTGCACGAGGTGGGCATCACCGTCAACCGCAACGCCGTCCCCAACGACCCCCGGCCACCGATGGTGACCTCCGGCCTGCGGATCGGGACTCCCGCGCTGGCGACCCGTGGCTTCGGGGACGCCGAGTTCACCGAGGTCGCCGACATCATCGCCACCGCGCTGGCCGCCGGCAGCTCGGCCGATATAGCGGGGCTGCGGCAGCGCGCGACCCGGTTGGCCAGGGAGTTTCCCCTGTATGAGGGGCTCGAGGAGTGGAGCCTGGTCGGCCGCTAACGCGAGCCTGTAGTTAGCGCGAAAAAGTGCGAGTGGATCACACGGTAACTACAGGCTCGGCGAGCCGGCCAGGTGGCCACGACACGAACGGTCTGATTTCGCAAAACCTGTGTATAGGGGTTACAGTTACCCAATGGCACAGAAACCTGTCGCTAACGCGTTGACACTCGAACTCGAGCCGGTGGTCGAAGAGAACATGGCTCGACACCTCGCCACCGAGGACATCTGGTTCGCCCACGACTACGTTCCGTTCGACCGGGGCGAGAACTTCGCCTTCCTCGGCGGGCGTGATTGGGATCCCTCTCAAGCGACGCTGCCCAGGGCGATCACGGACGCCTGCGAGATCCTGCTGATCCTCAAGGACAACCTGGCCGGCTACCACCGCGAGCTCGTCGAGCACTTCATTCTGGAGGACTGGTGGGGCCGCTGGCTTGGCCGGTGGACCGCAGAGGAGCACCTGCACGCCATCGCGCTGCGCGAATACCTGGTGGTGACCAGGGAGGTCGACCCGACCGCCAACGAAGACGTGCGTGTCCAGCACGTCATGAAGGGTTACCGTGCCGACCGGTACACGCAGGTGGAAACCCTGGTGCAGATGGCGTTCACCGAACGCTGCTACGCCGTCTTCTGCCGCAACCTGGCCGCCAAGCTCGAAGAGCCCATCCTGGCCGGCCTCATCGACCGGATCGCCAGGGACGAAGCACGGCACGAGGAGTTCTTCGCCAACCTGGTCACCCACCTGCTCGGCCACGTGCGCGACGAGACCATCGCGGCGATCGCCGCCCGTGCGGGCGACCTCCAGGTCCTCGGTGCCGACATCGACGCCTACCAGGACAAGCTGGAAAACGTTGCCGACGCCGGAATCTTCGGCCCCACCCAGCTGCGCCAGGTGATCTGCGACCGCATCACCGCCTGGGGGCTGGCCGGCGAGCCGCAACTGACGCGATTCGTCACGGGTTAAGTCACGCCCACAGTCTCGGCGCGCCTGCCCTGCGCGGGTACGGCCACCGGAGTAGCGTCGCACTCGATGGCCAGCGACCTTCTCTGCTGCCAGGGCGGCACCTTCCGTCATCACCACGGCAGGACCGGCCCCGGTCCTGGTGCCGCGGCCCCCGCCGACACGCTCGTGTGGGTCCGCCCGAGCGCCATTCGCTTCTAGGAGCGCTTCGTGACCGATATCCGGACCTACGTGCTCGACACCTCCGTGCTGCTGTCCGATCCCTGGGCGTGCGGTCGGTTCGCCGAGCACGAGGTGGTGGTTCCGCTGGTGGTGATCAGCGAACTGGAGGCCAAGCGCCACCACCACGAGCTGGGCTGGTTCGCCCGCCAAGCGTTGCGCCTGTTCGACGACCTGAGGCTGGAGCACGGACGGCTGGATCAGCCCATTCCGGTTGGTACCCAAGGCGGTTCGCTGCGCGTCGAACTCAACCACACCGACCCGGCGGTGCTGCCCGCGGGCTTTCGCACCGACAGCAACGACTCCCGGATCCTGAGCTGCGCGGCCAACCTGGCCGCCGAGGGCAAGCGAGTCACGTTGGTCAGCAAAGACATTCCGCTTCGGGTCAAGGCCGCGGCGGTGGGCCTGGCCGCCGACGAATACCACGCGCAGGACGTCATCGCCTCCGGGTGGTCGGGGATGCACGAGATCGAGACCGCCGCCGCGGACATCGACGCGCTGTTCGCCGACGGGGAGATCGACCTGGCCGAAGCCCGGGACCTGCCCTGTCACACCGGGATTCGGCTGCTGGGCGGCGGCTCACATGCGCTTGGCCGGGTTACCCCGGCCAAACGTGTTCAGCTGGTTCGCGGTGACCGTGAGGTGTTCGGTCTGCGTGGCCGCTCCGCCGAACAGCGGGTGGCGCTCGACCTGCTGCTCGACGAGTCGATCGGCATCGTGTCGCTCGGCGGCAAAGCCGGCACCGGAAAGTCGGCGCTGGCGCTGTGCGCGGGTCTGGAGGCGGTGCTGGAGCGCCGGACCCAGCGCAAGGTGGTGGTCTTCCGCCCGCTGTATGCCGTCGGCGGCCAAGACCTGGGCTACCTGCCCGGCAGCGAGAGCGACAAGATGGGCCCGTGGGCCCAGGCGGTGTTCGACACCCTGGAGGGCCTGGCCAGCCCGGCGGTGCTGGAGGAAGTGCTTTCCCGGGGCATGCTCGAGGTGCTGCCGCTCACCCACATCCGGGGCCGCTCGTTGCACGACTCGTTCGTCATCGTCGACGAGGCGCAGTCGCTGGAACGCAACGTGCTGCTGACCGTGTTGTCCCGGCTGGGGGCCGGGTCGCGGGTGGTGTTGACGCACGACATCGCGCAGCGCGACAACCTGCGGGTCGGCCGGCACGACGGCGTGGCCGCGGTGATCGAGAAGCTCAAGGGCCATCCGCTGTTCGCGCACATCACGCTGCTGCGCAGTGAGCGTTCGCCGATCGCCGCGTTGGTCACCGAGATGCTCGAGGAGATCGCCGGGCCGCGCTGACGGCGTGTTTCGGTAGGCTGCCAGGCGTGCCGAAACGACCCGACAACCTGGCCTGGCGGTACTGGCGGACCGTCGTCGGTGTCGTCGCGGCCGCGGTGGTGCTGCTGGTCGGCGGCCTCACCGGTCACATCACCCGCGCCGACGACCCGAACTGCTCGGTGGTCAAGTGTGTCGCCCTGACCTTCGACGACGGCCCGGGGCCCTACACCGACCGGCTGCTGAAGATCCTGGCCGACAACGACGCCAAGGCCACGTTTTTCCTGATCGGCAACAAGGTGGCGGCCAACCCGGCGGGTGCCCAACGCATCGCGGAGGCGGGCATGGAAATCGGCAGCCACACCTGGGAACACCCCAACATGACGACGATCCCGCCCGCCGACATCCCCGGCCAATTCTCCAGGGCCAACGACGCGATCACCGCCGCGACCGGCCGGACGCCGAGCCTCTACCGCCCCGCCGGCGGACTGTCCAACGACGCGGTACGCCAGGCCGCGGCCAGCTTTGGGCAAGCCGAAATCCTTTGGGACGTCATCCCTTTCGACTGGATCAACGACTCCAACACGGCGGCCACCCGGCAGCTGCTGATGGCGCAGGTCAAGCCGGGTTCGGTGGTGCTGTTCCACGACACCTACTCCAGCACCGTCGACCTGGTGTATCAGTTCATGCCGGTGCTCAAGGCCAACGGCTATCGCCTGGTCACGGTTAGCGAGCTGCTCGGGCCGCGCGCGCCGGGCAGCAGCTACGGCCGCCGGGAGAACGGGCCGGCGGTCAACGAACTGCATGACATCCCGGCCAGCGAGATCCCACCGTTGCCCAACACCCCCTCGCCCACGCCGATGCCCAATTTCCCGATCACCGACATTCCGGGCCAAAACTCCGGCGGGCCCAACAACGGCGCCTAGTGATCCGCGGGCCGGCGACGAGTACAGAGCCGAGCAACGCGCGTAGGGACGGAAGTCGGCTAGTTACCTGCGGACCTTCAGCGCGGCGATGACCCTGTTGACCGTGGCCGCCGAGGCCGCGTCGCCGATGGGTGTCGCGCCCAAGAAGATGGTCACCGGCTTGGTGTCGACCGCGATGATCGTCACGGTGTCGCCCTGCACGCCGCGCGAGGTGTCGGCGATGGTGATGTCGGCGTCCACCCGGGCGGCCTTGACCCCGTCGACCGTCGTCGACGACGTCTTCATCGGGCCCAGCGTGGGCGAAGACTGCACGTAGCCGGGGCCGTTGGCCACGCACCGCAGCAATGTCGACGCCTGCGCGCTGACGTCCATGCTGGTGACGAAGTTGGTGACGGCGACCTCGACCTGCATCATCCACTGGTTGGCGCCGGGCACCTCCTGGCCGAGGCCCACCGCGTCGATGAGGTTGGGGTTTTGGTCATCGGAGAACGGCGACCATCCGGGTGCCGCGCTGGTGGGGAACGACAGCTTGCCCGCGCTGACCGTGTCCCCGTCGGGCCGGTCACCGCCGGACACGTTGGGGGTGCAGTCGGTCGCGGTCTGTGGGGAAGCGTTGGGCTGCGACGTCGGGGCGGCGCTGGTCACCGCCGGACTCGACGGGGTCGCGGTGGGCGACTTGCCCCAGTTGCCCACGGCGACCACCAGGATCACCACCAGCACGATGACGCCCAGCACCGCGACGCCGGCGAGGATCAACCACGGCAACGTGGACCCCGGCCCCCTCGGCGGTGGTGCCGGCGGGTAGGGCCCCGCCGGCCAGCCCGGGGCATACTGCTGGCCCGGTGGGGGCGGCTGCTGGGGTGGATAGCCGCCCGGCGGGTAGGGGCCACCCGGCGGGTACGGGCCACCCGGCCCGTACCCGCCGCCCTGCGTCTGGTCGCCCCAATATGGTTGCTGTCCATACGGATCCGCACCGTAGGGATGGTTGCCGTGGGGGCCGCCGGGAGGAGCCGTCATCGCTGAATCACCCTTACTCGCGTTGACCTCTGAGGTGGTTGTCGCTCGTAGGCGGGCACATCGCATATCCCTGCCGTGCCGGAACGCGTGAGGCGGGTGAGACAAGAGGGAACCCGCAGGCGCGGCGGACCGCCGGTCGGGCACCGCCGGAAACGTCGTTTGCGCACCGGGTCGCCGGCAGCCCCGACACGCGGGGTCACCCCGGTTCCAACCCCTGACGAACTTGCGAGCGAGACCACTAGGTGTCGACCGGTTCGACCTTGGCCATCGCCAACACGTCCAGACGCCGGTCCAGCTCCTCGATCGACAGCTTGTCGCCGATCAGGCCGCGGTCAATGACCGTCTGGCGGATCGTCTTTCGTTCCTTGAGCGCCTGCTTGGCGACCGCGGCCGCCTCCTCGTAGCCGATGGCAGAGTTCAACGGTGTCACGATGGACGGCGAGGACTCTGCCAGCTGGCGCAGGTGCTCCACGTTGGCGGTCAACCCGGCAATGCAGCGCTGGGCGAACAGCTTCGACACGTTGGTCAGCAGCCGGAAGGACTCCAGGATGTTGCGGGCCATCATCGGGATGTAGACGTTGAGTTCAAAGGCGCCGTTGGCGCCACCCCAGGCGATCGCGGCATCATTGCCGATCACCTGCGCGGCGACCTGCGTAACCGCCTCCGGCAGAACCGGATTCACCTTGCCCGGCATGATCGAGCTGCCCGGCTGCAGGTCCGGCAGCTGGATTTCGGCCAGGCCGGTCAGCGGGCCCGACCCCATCCAGCGGATGTCGTTGGCGATCTTGGTCAGCGACACCGCGATGGTCCGCAGCGCACCGGACGCCTCGACCAATCCGTCCCGGGCCGCTTGCGCTTCGAAAGCGTTTGCCGCCGTGCGTAATTCGGACAGGCCAGTTTGTGTCACCAGCACCGCGACCACCTTGGTGCCGAAGCCTTCGGGAGCGTTGAGGCCGGTGCCCACCGCGGTGCCGCCGATCGCCAGCTCACCCAGCCGGGGAAGGCACGCGCGCACTCGCTCGATGCCGGCCTCGATCTGGCGGGCATACCCGCTGAATTCCTGGCCGAGCGTCACCGGTACCGCGTCCATCAGGTGGGTACGGCCGGACTTGACCACCGTCTGCCACTCCAGAGCCTTGGCCGACAGCGCGGTGTGCAGCACCTGCAGCGCCGGGATGAGGTGACGCACCGCCGCCTCGGTGGCCGCGACATGGGTCGCGGTGGGGAAGGTGTCGTTGGACGACTGCGACATGTTCACGTCGTCGTTGGGGTGCACCGTGACGCCGCCCGCGGCCGCGATGGACGCGATCACCTCGTTGGCGTTCATGTTGGAGCTGGTGCCCGAGCCGGTCTGGAAGACGTCGATGGGGAACTGGTCGTCGTGTTGGCCGTCGGCGATCTCGGCCGCGGCCGCGATGATCGCGTCGGCCTTGTCCGGCGCCAGCAATCCCAGGTCCTTGTTCACTTCCGCGCAGGCGCCTTTCAGCAGGCCCAACGCTCGGATCTGGGCGCGTTCCAGGCCCCGCCCGGAGATGGGAAAGTTCTCCACCGCGCGCTGGGTTTGCGCGCGCCACAACGCTTTGGCCGGCACCCGGACCTCGCCCATGGTGTCGTGCTCGATGCGGTAGTCGATGTCGTTGTCGCCGGCGTCAGCGGCCATGGCTTGGGGTCCTTAGTCGTCGGGTTAGGGCAGGGGATAGGCGGCATTGCTGTCGCCGGTGAAGTCGATGGCGGAGTATTCGTTGAGCTTGGAGAGCCGGTGGTAGGCCTCGATCATCCGGACGGTGCCCGACTTGGAACGCATCACGATCGACTGCGTGGTGCAGCCGCCGGGGTAATAGCGCACACCCTTGAGCAGGTCGCCGTCGGTGACCCCGGTGGCGCAGAAGAAGACGTTCTCGCCCGACACCAGATCCTCGGTGGTCAGCACCCGGTCGAGGTGGTAGCCGGCGTCCAGCGCCTTGCGGCGTTCCGCTTCATCGCGCGGCGCCAGCTGCGCCTGGATCGCCCCACCCATGCACCGGATCGCGGCCGCGGCGATGATGCCCTCCGGGGTGCCGCCGATCCCGGCCAGCATGTCGGTGCCCGAGTTGGGCCGGCACGCCGAGATCGCCCCGGCCACATCGCCGTCGGTGATCAACCGGATCCGGGCCCCGGTCGCGCGGACGTCGTGGATGAGTTGTGCGTGCCGTGGCCGGTCCAGGATGCACACCGTCATGTCGCGCACCGACAGGCCCTTGACCTTGGCGACCGCGCGGATGTTGTCGGCGATCGGCGCGGTGATGTCCAGCACGTGCGCGGCGTCGGGCCCGACGGCGATCTTGTTCATGTAATACACCGCCGACGGGTCGAACATCGCGCCGCGCTCGGCCACCGCCAGCACCGAGATCGCGTTGGTCATGCCCTTGCTCATCAGGGTGGTGCCGTCGATGGGGTCCACGGCGAAGTCGCACTCCGGGCCGTCGCCGTTGCCGACCTCTTCGCCGTTGTACAGCATCGGCGCATGGTCTTTCTCGCCCTCCCCGATGACCACCACCCCACGCATCGACACCGAGTTGACCAGTTCGCGGATCGCGTCCACCGCGGCGGCGTCGCCGCCCTCCTTGTCGCCGCGACCCACCCACCGGCCCGCGGCCATGGCGCCGGCCTCGGTGACCCGCACGAGTTCCAGCGCCAGGTTGCGGTCCGGGGCTTCCCGGCGCGATGGCCGCGGGCCAGACGGGTCATGGCTGGCCACGGCGGTCGGCGACGAACCGGATCCCTGAGCTGTCATGGTTGGTGATTGTCCCAGAAGCTGATCGGTGAGCTGGAGCTGGGATACTGGCCTGCGATACTGGGCAGGTGACCGCCGAGCCGCAGCCGACCCCCAAGCCGGCCAAACCAAGGCTGCTGCAGGACGGCCGCGACATGTTCTGGTCGTTGGCGCCGCTGGTGATCGGGTGCATCCTGCTGGCGGGAATGGTCGGGATGTGCTCGATCAAGCCGGGCGGGCCCAACCGGGGCACGGTCCCGTCCTACGACGTGGCGGCGGCGTTGCGGGCGGACGCCCAGACGCTGGGATTCCCCATTCGGCTGCCGCCGCTGCCGGCGGGTTGGCAAGCCAACTCCGGGAGCCGCCGGGGCATCGAAAACGGGCGCACCGACCCGGCAACCGGTCAGCGGCTGAACGCGGCGACCTCGACGGTGGGCTACATCAGCCCGACCGGGATGTATCTGAGCCTGACCCAGAGCAATGCCGATGAGGACAAGCTGGTCGGCTTTATCCACCCGGCCATGTATCCGACCGGAACGGTCGACGTCGCCGGCACCGGCTGGGTGGTCTATCAGGGCTCGGATCACAACGGTGCCGTCGAGCCTGTGTGGACCACCAGGCTCACCACTGCCGAGGGCGCCACCCAGATCGCGATCACCGGCGCCGGCAGCACCGATCAGTTCCGTACCCTGGCCTCGGCGACGCAATCCCAGCCGCCCCTGCCGGCCAGCCGATAGCCGGGTCATTCCCGCTCGTCGGCGGTGGCCGGCGGGTGGGCGGTTCTACGCGGCAGCCACGTGCGGCGCACGGGTTTGGCTTCGAACTGTTCGAGTTCGACGCCCTTGTACACCGCCAGGTAGACGTCGATCGTGGTGACGATGATGATCATCAGCACCGGACCGATGATGAGGCCCCACGGGCCGAACATGCCGATGCCGGCAAACACCGACAGCAGCATCAGCGCCGAATTCAGCCGGGCGTCGCGCGGAACGAGAATCGGCCGCAGGAAGTTGTCGATGTTGGCGACCACCACGAGATGCCACAGGATCACGAACGCGCCACCGCCGATATTGCCGAAGATCATCAGCCCGATGCCGAACGGGATCGTCACGATCCCGCCGCCGAGCGGAATGATCGACAACGCGGTGAGCACGATCGCGAAGATGAAGAACCCCTGGTGAAATCCTGCGATGTAGATCGACGCGGCACCGGCGACGCCTTGGCACAGCGCGATGACGAACTGGCCGTTGACGGTGCCGCGGACCATCGAGCCCATCCGCTGCAGGTACAGATCCGTGACGTCTTCGCCGAGCGGGTTGAGCTGGCCGATCAATGTCCGCAACTTCTCGCGATTGATCAGCAGGGCGACGAACACGTACAGGAAGATGATCGCCGACGTGATGACACCGGCCAGGCTTCCGGCGGCCTCCTGCAGGAAATGCAGCAGCCAGCGACCGACGTTCTGCGCCACCGAAATCGTCGCCGTGCGCAGCGTCTCCGCGGTCACCGTGATGTGCAGGAACGGCACTCGGGCCAACACGCCGTTGACAAATCGGAGGGTCCTGTCGCCCAGGGTGCTCACATCGGTCGACCGGACCCAGTCGGCCACGGACTCGACCATGCGAGCGATCTGCACGATCGCCAGCGACACCAGAAGTCCGACCGGCACGATGACCACGGCCAGCGCCGACAGCAATGTGCAGGTGGCCGACAAGCCGGTGTTGAGCCGTTTGTTGAACCACGTGAAAAGTGGTGTGAACAGATACGCCCCGACGGCCGCGACCACGATCAGGACGAAATAGTTGCGCAGGAAGTACGCGCCGAACAGCACCGCGATCAGCGTGCAGACCGCGAGCGCGCGTTTTTGGGTGAGCGTGAATTCGGTGTTCAGGGCCGCCTCCGCGTCGGTGTTGTGGCTGACCTTAGCGTCCGGCGGCGGCTTCGTCTGCTACCGTGACCCGCTGGCCGCCGGTTTCGCCGCATCCGGCCCTTCGCCCGCCGCCTTGGCCGCCTGGGCCTGGCTCTTCATCTGCCGGAACATGTCGACGTAGTACGGCAGGCATTCGGCCAGCGCCTGTTCGGTGGTGAACTTGGGCTGGTAGCCGAGGTCACGGCGGGCCTTGTCGATCGAGAAGTAGTTGTCCAGATACAGCCGTTCGACCGCCAGCGGCTCGAGCAGCGGCGCGGGGAACCCGAACCGGAAGTGCAGCCGCTGCCACCCCGTCATCACCCAGCGCACCGCCGGACCGGAAACCCGCACCCGCGGCCATTTTTCGCCGCACGCTTCCACCACCGGCCGGGCGAACTCGAACATGTTGATCGGCTCGGCGTCGTTGATGAAGTACGCCTGACCGGGCGCGGTGCCCCCGGGCACCAGATGCTCGGCCGCCAGGATGAAACCGTGAATCAGGTTGTGTACGTAGGAGTTATCCAGCCGAGCCGACTTGCGGCCGACCAGCACCTTGACGTGGCCCTTGATCACGCTTTCGAACAGCTTACGAAACATCGTCTGATCACCGGTCCCCCAGATGCCGCTGGGCCGGATGGCGCACGTCAGCATGCCGTCAACGCCGTTCTGGGACAACACGAATCGCTCGGCAACCACCTTGGTCTCGGTGTAGAGGTCGTTGAACCGGTCGGTGTAGGGTAGCGTCTCGTCGCCCCCGGCGATGTTCTGGCCGCCCATCACCACGCTGTTGGACGACGTGTAGACGAACCGCTGCACCCCGGCCTTTTGCCCGGCGTGCACCAGGTTCTCGGTGCCGCCGACGTTGACCGCGAAGCTGCGCTGCCGGTATTCGTCGGTCACCGACGCGCCGCCCATCAGCTCGATGATCGCCGCCGTGTGAAAAATCGTGTCGATGCCGTCCACCGCCGCCGCGCAGACGGCCGCATCGGTGATATCGCCTTGCAGCACGTCCAATTGCGGGTGCTGCGGCAGCGGCGACGGCGCCCGGTCAAAGGAACGCACGTGATGTCCGCGGTCCAGCAACGTGGTGACCAGGTTGGCCCCGACGAAGCCGGAGCCGCCGGTGACCAAGACGCGGCCAAGGTCGGTTGTCAGTGATGCATCACCCATGCGGCGAAGCATAGAGAAACGTGTTCCAGTTTGGAATACGGACGGACTCCCGAAATCGGGTGGCCTCCGTTGGCGTCAGCCTTCCTCGGCGTCGCGTGCGGCCAGCGCATCGGTCACTCGCTGCCGGGCGCCAGCTAAGTGCTCTTCGCACCTTTTGGCGAGTTGCTCACCCCTTTCCCAGAGCCGCAGCGACGCATCCAGATCCAGTCCGCCCTGCTCCAGCAGGCGAACGACCTCGATCAGCTCGTCTCGACAGGCTTCATAGCCAAGCTGACTAATGGGTGTAATAGAACGGGCCTCGCCGGGTTGGTCGGCGCGGTCGTTTGCCTCGCCCGATTCAGGGACCATCGCTACGTCCTTCGCTTACCGCCGCGATGGCGCCATCGGTGACCCGCACCCGCAGCCTGGTGCCCGAGGGCGCGTCGTCGACCGACCGCAGCACTATTGGCCTTGCGCTGGGCTCGGCGGCCGCCGCCATCGTTTGCACAATGGCATAGCCGCGCGCGAGCGTGGCCGCCGGACCCAACGTGGCCAGCCGCGCGCTGAGGTGGCCAACGCGGTCGGTCTCGGCGGTGACCAACCGGGTAATGTCACGACGCAGCGCCGCCCGGGCGCGGTGAATCTCTTCGGTGCGTGCCGTCAGCGCCTGCAGCGGGTCGGCCAATGCCGGGCGGCTGCGCAGCTGGGCCAGCGCCCGTTGCTCCCGGATGACCCAGTTGCGCAGCGCTTGGGCGCTGCGCCGCCGCAGATCGTCGATCAACCGCTGCTCGGCGGCGGCGTCAGGAACCAGTTTCTTGGCCGCGTCGGTGGGTGTTGCGGCGCGCAGGTCGGCGACCAGATCGCACAGCGGATTGTCGGGTTCGTGACCGACCGCGCTGACCACCGGAGTGCGACAGGCCGAGATCGCTCGGCACAACGTCTCGTCGGAAAACGGCAGCAGGTCCTCGACACTGCCGCCGCCGCGGGCCAGCACGATCACGTCGACATCGTGGTCGCCGTCGAGTTCGCGCAGCGCGTCGACGATCTGCGGTACGGCGTTGGGCCCCTGCACGGCGGTGTTGCGCACCGTGAAGCGCACCGCGGGCCAGCGCGCGGCCGCCACCGTCGTCACGTCATGCTCGGCGGCGCTGGCCCGGCCGGTGATCAGACCAATCATGTTGGGCAGGAACGGAATCGGCCGCTTAAGCCGCGGATCGAACAGTCCCTCGGCGGCCAGCAGCCGGCGTAGCCGCTCGATGCGGGCCAGCAGCTCGCCGACCCCGACGGCGCGAATCTCGCTGAGCCGCAAAGAAAATGTGCCACGTGCGGTGTAGAACGAGGGCTTGCCGCAGACCACCACCTGAATGCCTTCGGCCAATTTCACCGGCGCGGCCAGCACCAGGTCGCGGGAACAGGTCGCGGTGAGCGACATGTCGGCCGCCGGGTCGCGCAGCACCATGAACACCGTGTTGGCGTTCGGCCTCATGGTGATCTGGGCCAATTGCCCTTCCACCCAGACGGTGCCCAGTTTGTCGATCCAGCCCGCGATCCGGACGGCGACCGCACGAACCGGGAACGGATTCTCGGCGGAATTCGCCGGCGCGGCCCGGGTCACTTCGCGGTCGCGCGGGTGATCCTGTTGGCGAGCAGCGTCTGGAACGGGGCGCGGGCCTTGGTGGCCTGCTCGTAGGCCAGCAGGGCTTTGAGCTCGGCGACATTCAGCGACTGCAGCCGGGCCCGCAGCTGGGCCAGCGTCAGCGCCGGATAGTCGAGTTCGGTCGCCACCGGCGGCACCTCGACGGCGGGGCCGGGCGCCTTGGACGACTTTCGGGCGGAAACCGGTTGGGTGGGGGGATCACCCGGCCCCGAGGAGGGCTTTGCGTCAGACGTGTCGGGTACCGAATACAGCGCGAACCGCCCCTCCGACCGGCGCTCACCGGCCCCGTTCAAACCGGCGGGGCCGGGCTGTGAACCGCCCTCGAGGACGTCCAGGTCCTCGTCGAAGGTCGCCCACTCCGGCTGCTCGTCCTTGGGCGGAAACAGCGCCTCCAGCGTGCTGTCGCCCTTGATCACCAGCTCGGCCAGGCTTTGCTGAAACCGCATCACGAGGTGTGCCGCCTGACTGGCCAGCGTCATCGGGTACATCAGGATGGTGCGGGGTAGCTTCAGCGTCTCCTCGACCGCGACTGTCGCCGCGCCGACCAGCAGCCGAACCCCGTAGGGTGCAGTAGCCATGGGTCCAAGACTGCCTCAACCGGCGGCGAACTCCAAGCCGGCGCCCGTAAGCTGGCGGGCCGGTGTCGGCCCAAAGTACCCTGAGTGCCATGGTTCCGACGGTCGACATGGGGATTCCCGGCACGTCGAGACCGGTGGCCGACACCCCGACCCGTAAGCGGGTGCTGCTGGCCGAGCCGCGCGGCTACTGCGCGGGCGTGGATCGGGCCGTCGAAACGGTCGAACGAGCGCTGCAGAAACACGGCGCCCCGGTGTATGTGCGCCACGAGATCGTGCACAACCGGCACGTGGTGGACACCTTGGCCAAGGCGGGTGCGGTGTTCGTCGAGGAGACCGATCAGGTTCCCGAGGGCGCCATCGTGGTGTTCTCCGCGCACGGGGTTGCGCCCACGGTGCACGTGAATGCCAAAGAGCGCAACCTGCAGGTCATCGACGCCACCTGCCCGCTGGTCACCAAGGTGCACAACGAGGCCCGGCGGTTTGCCCGGGACGACTTCGACATCCTGCTGATCGGTCATGAGGGCCATGAGGAGGTCGTCGGCACCGCCGGGGAAGCTCCCGACCATGTGCAGCTGGTGGACGGGGTGGATGCCGTCGACAAGGTGACGGTGCGTGACGAGGACAAGGTGGTCTGGCTGTCGCAGACCACGCTGTCGGTCGACGAGACCATGGAGATCGTCGAGCGGCTGCGCCGGCGCTTCCCGAAGCTGCAGGATCCGCCCAGCGACGACATCTGCTATGCGACCCAGAATCGGCAGGTCGCGGTCAAGGCGATGGCACCCGAGTGCGAGCTGGTGATCGTGGTGGGCTCCCGCAATTCGTCGAACTCGGTACGGCTGGTGGAGGTGGCGCTGGGCGCCGGGGCGGGGGCCGCTCACCTGGTGGATTGGGCCGACGACATCGATCCGGCGTGGCTGGACGGCGTCACCACGGTTGGCGTCACCTCCGGGGCGTCGGTTCCCGAGGTGCTGGTGCGCGGTGTGCTGGACCGGCTGGCCGAGTGCGGTTACGACCTGGTGCAACCGGTGACGACGGCCAACGAGACGTTAGTGTTCGCGCTGCCCCGGGAGATCCGGTCACCTCGCTGAGGTCAATGGTCGTAGTCCCAGGGCTCGGGCGGGGGATTGCGGGGTGCCCGGGAGCGACCGCGGCGATCGGCGGGCGGCTGCTCTCGCGGCTCGTCGCTGGGAGCTGAATTGCGGTAGCGGACCCGCGAGATCGGGTGGTGTGTCGGGTTGACGGTGTTCGCCCCGGTGGACGTGGGGCGCCGTGGCCTGGGCTGATAGGGCGGCTCGTAGGGCGGCTCGTAGGGCGGCTCGGCCTGGTAGGGGCCCCCGTAACGGCGGCCGTAGGGGTCGGCGGGCCGGGGCGGCTGGGGTGGTTGGTGCCGCTGGTAGGGGTCGAAGCGGCTGCCGCCGGGCGCTGGCCGGTCGTAGGGGTTGCGCCGCGCGCGTGGGTCCGGTGGCGGCTGCGCAGGCAGCTCCGGATCGCCCGGCGGCCGCGGGCGACGCGACCGGCGAGGCGGGTCGGCCGGGTCGACGTCGCGCGCGGCCGCGGGGTTGCGGCGACCTTGGCGGCGCGCACGGTCGGCGGTGGGCGCGCTCGGGGCGTCCAGCGGCGGCCGGGCATGCCGTGAGCGGGTTCGGGCCGGGCGGCGTCCACCGGCCGGCCGGCCGGTTCGCGCGCTCCGGCCGATCGCGTGGGCGGGCGGGGAGCCGGTGGCCGGTGCCGGGTCGGTGGTGTCGTCGAAAACCCGGGCCCATAGGGAGCGCAACTTTGCGGCGATACCGCCGATCACCGACGTTCGGTCGGCGGTGTCGGCGGTGTCACCGGGCTCGGCGTCGGCCTGGGCCGCCGGCAACCGGTGCGTCCCGCCGAAATACCACCTGATCAGGCCGATCAGCAGCACACCGCCGGCGGTGCCCAGCATCAACGGGAACCGCTCGATCAGTGGATAGCCGCAGTTGATCAGCAGATCCCTGAGGTTGCCCGTCCTGCGGCCGTGGAAAAGCCAGTAGGCGCCCGGCACCGCGCAGAAAAGTATCAGCGGCGGCTGGATGACGGCGGTGAACACCGCCGCCTGCCGCACCGCCAGCACCGCTGCCACGCAGCCGGTGATGTAGAGACCCGCGAACACGTGGGTCAGCTCCTTGTGACCCGCATCGAGGGCATAGCCCACGGCCGTTGCTGCGGTGGCCATGAGCACCGCGGCCCACCAGGGCACACCAGGGATGTTGGGGAGAATCGAACGGTGCCTCGGTTCCACCGCTGGGCTCACCCGCTGCGCTGACACATGTTGACCGTACCGGTATTGGGCCGCAAGGCCGGTAAATCCCCGGCCAGCGGTTGGGGCGTGCCATCATCGGCGGGCCGGGTGGGTCCCCGGTCCGCATTGCTGCCGAGCCGTAAACTGGGCTTCCTGTGAGCCTAAGCCTGGGGATCGTGGGTTTGCCCAACGTCGGCAAGTCGACGCTTTTCAACGCGTTGACCCGAAACAACGTGGTGGCGGCCAACTACCCGTTCGCCACGATCGAACCGAACGAGGGGGTCGTCGCGCTGCCCGATCCGCGGCTGGACAAGCTGGCGGAGCTGTTCGGCTCGGCGCGCGTCGTTCCCGCGCCGGTGACGTTCGTGGACATCGCGGGATTGGTCAAGGGGGCGTCCGAGGGGGCCGGGCTGGGTAACAAGTTTTTGGCCCACATCCGCGAATGCGACGCCATTTGCCAGGTGGTACGGGTGTTCGCCGACGACGACGTGGCGCACGTGTGCGGCGAGGTGAATCCGCGATCCGACATCGAGGTCGTGGAGACCGAGCTGATCTTGGCCGACCTGCAAACGCTGGAGCGCGCCCTGCCCAGACTGGCGAAGGAGGCTCGCACCAACAAGGAGCGCACACCGGTGTACGAGGCGGCGGTGGCCGCCCAGCGGGTGCTCGACGGCGGGCGGACGCTGTTCGCCGCGGGCGTGGACGCCGCCCTGCTGCGCGAGCTGAACCTGTTGACCACCAAGCCGTTTCTCTATGTGTTCAACGCCGACGAGGCGGTGTTGACCGACCCCGCCCGGATCGCCGAGCTGCGCGATCTGGTGGCGCCGGCGGACGCGGTTTTCTTAGACGCCGCCATCGAGTCCGAGCTGGCCGAACTCGACGACGAGGAGGCCACCGAGTTGCTGGCGTCGATCGGGCAGCCCGAGCGGGGGCTCGATGCGCTGGCCCGCGCGGGCTTTCACACCCTCAAACTGCAGACCTTCCTGACGGCAGGTCCCAAGGAGGCCCGGGCCTGGACCATCCACCAGGGCGACACCGCGCCCCAGGCCGCCGGGGTGATCCACAGCGACTTCGAGAAGGGCTTCATCAAGGCCGAGATCGTGTCCTACCACGACCTGATCGCGGCCGGGTCGATGGCCGCGGCCAGGGCGGCCGGCAAGGTCCGGATGGAAGGCAAGGACTACGTCATGGCCGACGGTGACGTGGTGGAGTTTCGGTTTGGAGCACCAACAAGGCCGGCTCGATAGCTCGCTGTGCCCCACGCGTACCGGGCACTGCGGGCACCGTGCATATCCCTGCCGTGCCGCAACGCGTGAGGCGGGTCAGACACCAGGGAACGCACACCTTGCGCACCTGGACTTGGGGAGCCTCAACTGCAGATCCGGCGATCGTCGAACCCGCACGCGACATGGTGGCATCATAGAGTGCATCAGATGATGCGCTAGGAGATGCAGATGAGGACGACGGTCACGATCGATGACGCCCTGTTGGCCAAGGCCGCCGAGTTGACCGGGGTGAGCGAAAATGGCGCGCTGCTGCGTCAGGGATTGCAGACGCTGATCCGGGTGGAGAGCGGTCGTCGGCTGGCGGCTCTCGGCGGAACGGACACCCAGGCGACGGCTGCTCCACGACGGAGAGCCGCGCGGTGATTCTGGTCGACACCGCGATCTGGATCGACCATCTGCGTGCCGGCGAATCGCGCCTCGTCGACCTGTTAAGCGATGACGATGCGGGCTGTCATCCCCTGGTCATCGAGGAGATGGCGCTCGGCTCGATCAGGCAACGTGATGTCGTGCTCGACTTGCTGGCCAACCTTTACCAGTTCCCGACGGTGACCCACCCCGAGGTTCTGCATCTCATTGATCGGCGGCGGCTGTGGGGGCGTGGTTTAAGCGCCGTCGATCTGCATTTGCTCGGCTCGGTGGCTCTGGTTGTCGGGGCGGGGCTGTGGACACGAGACAAGCGATTGAAGGCTGCCTGTGCCGACGTCGGCGTGCCGTTGTTCGATGAAGGTAAATACCGACAACGGGGGTGATCGAGATGGCCAGCGCGATGCCTACATCGCCGCGACCGCGCTGGAGCATGGAATGACCGTTTGCCACGCGTAACGTCGCCGACCTCGACGCGACGGCGTGGCCCTCGTCAACCCCTGGACGCACTGAGCCGCAAGCCGGAAGGCCGCCCCGCTCGCCGCGGCGTTGGCCAGGCACAGAGCGCCTCGACTGTGACGATGTGACGCAGTCGTTCACGCGGCGGCGGATGTGTCGCGGGCCACGCAAATGGCGCGCCGGGCACCGCCAACCGGGCATTAATCGGGCCCGAAATCCATTCTTGGGTCCGCACAGTACGGCTCGGATGGGTAATAGCGCAGTTGCGGACCCTCGTCTGATGCCGTCCTGTTGGTGCCCGATTTCTACAGGTCAACGGCTAGATCGTGGCCAGTTTCGCCATTTATATATCGTTTGCTATACGCATTAGAAACGATTCCGTTTCAGCATGCAGATTATCGCGTTACATCCCCGCAGTATATGAGGGCCAGCGCATTATCTGATTGGGAGTGAGAAGCGCCACAATTTTTGATTTCCTATGGATATTGTCGGTAGCTTCCATGGGCATGATTGCTCTTGCAACGCTGTTGACGCTTATCAATCAGGTCGCCGGGACTCCGTATATTCCGGGCGGAGATTCTCCGGCCGGGACCGACTGTTCAGGGCTGGCTTCGTGGGTGTCGAATGCGGCCACCGATCGGCCGGTTTTCGGGGACCGGTTTAACACCGGGAACGAGGAAGCCGCTTTGGTGGCTCGCGGTTTTCAATACGGGACGGCTCCCAACGCCTTGGTGATCGGCTGGAATGGCCGCCACACGGCGGTGACCTTGCCCGATGGCACCCCCGTTGCCAGCGGTGAAGGCGGTGGGGTGCGCATCGGCGGTGGGGGCGCCTACCAGCCGCAATTCACTCATCACATGTATCTGCCGATAGATGTCGGCATGGTCGACGGCGATGCGCCACCACCGCCGGATGCGCCCGCCGTCATGGTTGACGCGGGGCCGGCGCCAGAAATACCGGCGCCCGATCCCGAAATTGCAAATACGTAACAAATCGCGATGCCGGTGCGCAACAGAGTCATTCTGCGACCGGTATCCGGATAACCCGAAACGCCACGCCGGCGAGCGCGCGCGGCGACCTGCCGAATCACGTATCCTGACCGGCAATGATCTTCATCGTCGTCAAGTTCGCAACCAAGCCCGAGTGGACCGAGCGCTGGCCGGAGCTCGTCGCCGAGTTCACCGCCGCCACCCGCGCCGAACCGGGGAACCTGTGGTTCGAGTGGTCACGCAGCCTGGACGACCCGGCGGAGTATGTCCTCGTCGAAGCCTTCCGTGACGCCGAGGCGGGCAGCCTGCACGTCAACAGCGATCACTTCAAGCGGGCGATGCAGCGGCTGCCCCAGGCGCTGTCGTGCACGCCCAAGATCATCAGCCAGACGATCGACGCGACGGGGTGGTCGGTCATGGCGGAGATGTCGGTCGACTAGCCACGATTCACGGGTGCGCGGCGCGCTTGACCCGCGTCAGGTGAGCAGACCCGACAGCACGTCGATGTTGGGCAACAATACGTGATAAATGACGGCCTCGCCCTCGATAAAGACCGCCAACGCGATGAGCGTGGTGCTGGCCGCGAGCGGATAACCGATTGCGTTGACCAGTCCGTACGGATTACCGTTGACCGCCTCCGCGATTCCGTCGAGGAAAAGATTGAGGTTATACGACGGGAGAGTAAGCGCGAGCGCCAGCGCGATGTGCGCCGTTGGCTGGATGATGGAAATATTGTTAGCGGCGATAATGGTAAAAGCTCCGACAATGTCGGTGTTCGTCGTCTGAATACCGTCGATGAGGTTGTTGACGATGGACCGAGCGGACGTGGTGGTGAGTAATTCGGTGGCGTCGAAGTTGTTGATCGTGTCGGCGGCCGTTGCCACCAACGAATTCACCGCCGTGACCGGGTGCACCGACGGTCCGCTGGTCAGGTCTGACCACAGGTTGGGCAGCATCACCGCGACGTCGGCGCCCGCCTGGTTGATGCCTTGCTGGGAAGCGACCGCCAGCGCGTCAAGGACCTCGACCGGGGAGATGTCCGGGAACAGCCCGAACTTGGTGGGCACGTTGGCCGGCCCGGTCGAATAGCCATAATCGGGGTCGCCATAGCCCAGGTTGACGATCACCCTGGTGGCCGGCTCGACGAGATCGGCCAGCGGGGTTCCCACCACCGGGATCGCGCGCAACGGCTGCAACAGCGGCAGATGCTCGGTCGGGATCAGGTAGTAGGTGGTGAGCGTGTCGCCCACCGTGGGCAGCTGGACGGCCGACTCTACCTGCGCGTCGGTAAATTCCGCGTAGTGGCCGTGCTCGGTGGCGATGCCCATCAGGGCGTTGAGGGTCGACACGAGATTGAGCGGGTATCGCGGGAAGTCGGCGTAGCCGTCATATTCCTTGGAATAGATTGTGGTCGGATAAAGGTCGTGTGGAGTGGCGCCGGTAAATGTCACCCCCAGGCTCGGCAGGCGCGCTCCGTCGAAGCGTGCGAACAGGCCGCCGTTGGGATTATTGGGATTAGCGACGAGCACAAAAGAGAGTTGGTCGGTGGTGGGGCGTTCGGCGGCGGGCAGGGTGGCAAGTTGTCGCATTTCCAGCGTCGAAATGGTGGCGCTTTGGGAATAGCCGAAAACGACGACGCCGTTTCCCTGCGCGATCTGCTGCTTTATCGCGTTATCCAGGATCGCGACGCCTTGGGCCACCGACATGTCGAAAGTCATGTTCAGGATGCCGGAAGTTGGATACAAGTTCTCGGGCGTATAAAGGGCTTGGGTCACCGCCCCCAGGTGGTTCGGCTGGATATAGAGGCTGTTGACGGACTCGAGGTAGTTCGTGGAGGGAAACGGCACGCTGCTAAAGCCCATGACCAACGCCGTTTGCGTCGCCGCCGCGGCTGCCGCCTGCCGAACCGTCGACGTCAAGGCGCTCGCGGTACCGGCGGCGATGCGCCCGCCGTTGAGGCCGGTGAGCGCGGCATTGGCGGCCTCGCTGCTCGCATAGGCACCGGCGGCGGCCTTCAAGGCGCGCACGAACTCGTCATGGAACGCCGCGGCCTGGGCACTGAGCTCCTGGAACTGCCGGCCGTGCTGGGAGAACAGCGCCGCTACGGCCAGCGACACCTCGTCGGCGGCCATCTGCATGACCGCCGTTGTGTGCCCACCGGCCGCCGCGCTGGCCGCCTGGATCGTCGAGCCGATCTCTTCCACGTCGGCGGCAACCGTCATCAATGTCGCTGGGCTGGTAATCAGATATGTCACCGACGGCAACCTTCTGGCAGAACCGACACGACGCCGACGTTTCCCCGCGGTTCGTCTGTGACCGTTATATCCGGCCTCGGGGTTCCCGGGGTAGGTTTGCGGCGATTGGCTCGGATCCCCTAGTCGACGATCACCGCGATCTCGGTGCCCAGCCGATAACCCGGTGCCAGCGGCAGCGTGTCCCCGCTCCAGAACTTGCCCGGGTCGAACCAGTGCGCGTCCTTGTCGGTGACCAGCAACCCCATTTCCTCGTAGGTGATGGCGACCGTTTCCGCACAGTACGCCGTCGCCAGGCCCATCTTGCGTTGCTCGGCCTTGCGCCGCTGGGTTTGCTCGCGAACCTTCTTGTCCACCAACGGGATTCCTCGTATCCAGTCGTTGACGGTGGGGAACCGGCCGCGCAGCCACCGGCCCGTTAGCCGAGCCGTGGTAGGGAACGCGGTGCCGTCCATCCGCGCGATGACCCGCAGCAGCTCGTTCTCCTGTTCCCGGTTGGCGTGCGGGGTCAGCTGACGCAGCCAGCACCGCTGGTGGTAGCGGCGGGTCCATTGCTCGACCACGGCCCGGGCGTCGTTGAGCTGCACGCCGCGGTGGTGGGTGCCGGTCCAGATGTCGACGAGCTTGTCGCCCAGTTCGGCATGCCAGATCAACGGCGGCAGGTCGTCGATGGCCACCGTCATGCCGACGTGGTTCACCGGGGCGTTGGTCAAGGTCTGGATGGCGCGGTCGGGACGGGATCGGCCGCGAAACAGCCACAAGTCGCCGGTGCGGGTTTCGTTCAGCGCATGGTCCAGGGTCAGCGTGCTCGAGTCCACCCCAGCACCATATGCAGCGATAGCCTGTCGGGGTGCGCAACGTGTGGAAGTGGGTCGGGCTGGCGGGGGTCGCCGGGGTGGTCGCCGGCGGCGCGCTGGTGGTGCGCGACCAACGGAAGCGTCGTGCCTACACCGCCGACGAGATCCGGGCCCGATTGCACCAGCGGTTGGCCGAATCCAACGCGCCGGGCCATCAGACCGGGCCGGGGCCGGGTGCCGCGTCGACCGCGTACAACCGATAGCTGCCGGAAAAGCCCTTCAACTCGACCTCGCGCCCGTCGTCGAAGCAGATGCCGTCGCAGCCGCTCACGGCGTCGCGCACCGGTTCGCTGACCAGGATCTCACCGCCGGCGGCCTGGCCGGCCACCCGGGCGGCCAGCGCGACGTTGCGGCCGAACAGATCGTCGCCGCGGCGCACCGAACGCCCCATGTGTATGCCGATCCGCACTCGAATCTCCTGGTGCCGCTTACGTTTTGCGTGGCGTCGTAGCGCATGCTGGATGTCGATGCCGCATCGCACGGCCTGTTCGGCGCGGGCGAAGGCGATCATGAACCCGTCGCCCTGACTCTTGACCACGTGCCCGGCCCAGCGCCCGACGAGGTCATGAACCAATTTGTCGTGTGCGCCAATCAGCTTGACCCACGCGCGATCGCCGATCCGCTCGTTGAGGGCGGTGGACTCCTCGATGTCGGAGAATAGGATCACCACCCGGCCGTCCGGGGTGACCCTGGCCAGGTCGGGCCGCTCCACCTCGGCCCAGTCGGCCAGGTCCTCGATGGAGCTGCGCACGGCGGCTCCGAAACCCTCCGTGCGCACCAGGTTCGCGGTCTGCCACACCGTCTTGACGGCCTCGCGGCCACCGGAGAGCAGCCAATTGCGGGCGTCGGCGCGCTGCCGCAACTCCTCGGCCTCCCGCCGACTGCGGGTCAGTTGCCGCCACAGTATGACGAGTCCGCTGGCCTCGATGACGGCGATCGCGGCCAGCAGGGAAACCGCGATGTGCGCTGCAGCGCCCATGGCAGGCATCCTGCCAAGACCGTGATGACGGCCGCTTGTCGGCCCTCTGCGCAGTGTCTAGGGTTGGCATCCAACGGTCTTGGAGGTGGGGATTGGGTGACGACGGAGGTGGCGCGTCGGACCTGTTGGTGATCTTCGGGATTAGTGGTGATCTGGCCCGCAAGATGACCTTCCGCGCGTTGTACCGGCTGGAGCGCCACGGGTTGCTGGATTGCCCGATCCCGGGGGTGGCTAGCGACGACACGTCGGTGGTGCAGTTGGTCGAGCGGGCGCGGGAGGCCATCGGTCGCAACGAGCAGATCGATGACGTGGTGTTTGTACCCCGGTGAAATCCATCGGTACCAGCGAGGTTCCAGGGGCCCGGAAGCCAAGCGGTCGTTGCCGCGCGGTCACCGCGGTTGGCAGCAGCCGTGGCTACCCCGGCGCGCTCAGGCAGGACGGCAAGGAGGCCAAAAACCATGCAGCTAGGGATGATCGGTCTGGGCCGGATGGGCGCGAACATCGTCCGCCGCCTGGTCGACGGTGGACACGAGTGCGTGGTCTACGACCACAACCCGGACGCGGTCACGGCGATGGCCGGCGTGCACCGCACCACCGCGGTGTCCTCGCTGCGTGAACTGCACCGGCGGCTCACCCCACCGCGTGTGGTGTGGGTGATGGTGCCCGCGGGGGACATCACCACCGGGGTGATCGACGAGTTGGCCACCACGCTCGATTCCGGCGACATCGTGATCGACGGCGGCAACTCCTATTACCGCGATGACATCAAGCATGCAAAGCTCTTGGCGGAAAAGGGAATTCATCTGCTGGACTGCGGTACCAGCGGTGGTGTGTGGGGCCGGGAGCGCGGCTACTGCTTGATGATCGGCGGCGACCGGGACGCGTTCACGCACGCGGAGCCGATCTTTGCCACCGCCGCACCCGGGGTGGACGCGGCGCCGCGTACGCCGGGCCGCGAGGGTGCGGTCGCGCAGTCGGAGCGGGGCTACTTGTACTGCGGGCCAGCCGGGGCGGGGCACTTCGTGAAGATGGTGCACAACGGCATCGAGTACGGGATGATGGCTTCGCTCGCCGAGGGATTGAACGTTCTGCGCAACGCCGACGTCGGCACCCGGGTACGACCGGGCGACGCGGAAACGGCGCCATTAGCCAACCCCGAGTTCTACCAGTACCATCTGGACATCCCTGAGATCGCCGAAGTGTGGCGACGGGGCAGCGTGATTGGCTCATGGTTGCTCGATCTGACCGCGATCGCACTACACGAATCGCCCAACCTGACCGAGTTCGCTGGGCGGGTCTCGGATTCGGGGGAGGGCCGCTGGACCTCCATCGCGGCGATCGACGAGGGTGTTCCCACCCCGGTGCTCACCACGGCGCTGCAGTCCCGGTTCGCCTCGCGTGACTTCGATGACTTCGCCAACAAGGCGCTCTCCGCGATGCGCAAACAGTTCGGTGGCCACGCCGAGAAACCAGCCAACTGACCCGGCGGCGGCATCCGTTTCAGGTTGGCCGCCGATCCACTGCGCCGGAGGCGACCGGTGCCCGCCGCTTGCGGTGAGTTCTTCACGCCGTCCGGGTCTAGCACCATGCAGACCCCGACCGCCGGAGGCGCCATGTACGCGACCGGACCATCGATCACGCCCTCACTGTGGTTCGACCACAACCTGCAGGAGGCCGCCGAGTTCTACACCTCGGTGTTCCCGAACTCGGTCATCGAAGGTTTGACCCGCTACACCGAGGCGGGACCGGGCGAACCGGGCGCGGTGGTCAGCGGCGCGCGCGTGCCGCCGCGGCCACCATGGCGATGCTCGGCGTGCGCAAGCTGGTCATCGCCGAGTTGGAGAACGCGGTGGAATCCTCGGTCTGATCACTCGGTGAGCCGGTTCTCGCAGCCGGCGACGACTCCGCCATGGTCGCCACCGGAACTCGGTGAAGCAGCTGTCCGCGAGGTGAGGTGTCCGATTTCAGCACCTATGCCGCTCCAGGTGTCGCAGCTTGCTCATCTGCCCCCCGCGTATCCGGTACCGCCGACAGGCAATGTGCCCGCCCCCGCGCGACAGCCACGGTTGTCGCGCGCAGGCGGGCGCGGGTGCGGTTCACCACCGGCGCCATGCGGCGGGATGCCGATCGTCGCACAATCACGGCGCCGGTTACGGTCTATGGAGAACGCCCGCCGCGTGCAACCCCATGTGGTCTCCGGTGAGCTGGTCGGCCGGGATAGCAATGCTGCTCTGCATCGCCGTGACTGGCCAGGGCCATGGCCGGCAGTGCTGCCGGACACGGCGGCCCGGACCGTCGCAACCGCCGATCGCCTGGGGGGTTGGCGAACTGTTGGGCGTCGAGTGTATTTGAGTGTGCGTTAGTGTGTTCTAATGGGTGCTGTGAATTTGGCGGATTGGGCGGCGTCGGTGGGGGTGAATCGGCATACCGCCTATCGGTGGTTTCGGGAGGGGGCGTTGCCGGTGCCCGCCGAGCGGGTGGGTCGGTTGATTCTGGTGCGCACGACGCCGGCGGGCGATGCCGCGGCGGGTGGTGTGGTGATCTATGCCCGGGTGTCCAGCCATGATCAGCGCGCCGATTTGGATCGCCAGGTGGCCCGGTTGAGGGCGTGGGCCACCGAGCAGGATCTGACGGTGGGGCAGGTCGTTACCGAGGTCGGGTCGGGTCTGAATGGCAAACGCCCGAAGTTGCGCCGGATGTTGTCGGACCCGGATGCGAAGGTGATCGTTGTGGAGCATCGTGACCGGTTGGCCCGTTTCGGGGTGGAGCACCTCGAAGCGGTGCTTGCGGCTCAGGGCCGCCGAATCGTGGTGGCCGATCCTGGCGAGACCACCGATGATCTGGTGCGCGACATGATCGAGGTGCTCACGTCGATGTGTGCGCGGCTTTATGGGCGCCGCGGAGCCGTAATCGCGCGATGCGCGCTTGCCGCGGCCAAACGGAACCCGGGTGAGGTCGCATGATCGTCGGGATGCGCACCCAGGCGCAGGCCGCAAAGGTGGCCGCGGCCACTGGCGGCGCGCATCTGGCGGGTAAGCCGAAACCCGATGGCGCGCCGAGGTTGTCGCGGTATGTCGATGTGGGTGCCGATTTTGAGGCGCACCGCAGCGCAGTGGAGTCGGTGTCGGTGCTGTTCGAGCTGTTCGATGGTGACGCCGAGGGCTACGCCGCGACGGGTTCACCGGCGCGCCGTTGTCCACCGGGTGGATGGTGACGGCGGCGAAGTTCGAGGTCGAGTGGCCCGCCGAGCCGGATCGAGCGGGTTGGTGCGCTCGCATTTCGGCGCGCGACGTAAAGCGTTTAACTGGGGCCTGGCCAAAGTGAAAGCCGACCTGGGCGCTAAAGCTGTTGACCCGGGCCATCAGTCGCTGTGCTGGGATCTGGGTGCACTGCGGTGGGCGTGGAACCGCGCCAAGGATGGGGTCGCGCCGTGGTGGGCCGCCAATTCCAAGGAGGCCTACTTGTCGGGGCTGGCTGATCTGGCGCGGGCGCTGAACAATTGGTCGGCCAGCCGCAACGGCACACGGCGAGGTCGCCGTGTGGGGTTTCTGCGCTTCAAATCCGCGCGCCGCGACCCCGGCCGGGTGCGCTTCACCACCGGAACCATGCGCGTTGAGGACGATCGGCGCACCATCACCGTGCCGGTAATCGGCGGGCTGCGATCCAAGGAGAACACCCGCCGTGTGCAGCGCCACCTGGCCAGCGGGCGTGCCCGCATTCTGAACATGACGCTCTCGGCGCGCTGGGGCCGGTTGTTCGTCTCTATCGGCTACGCGCTGCGCACCCCGGCCACCGAGCGCACGGTGGCCCGGCCCACGGTGCGCGCCGGTGTCGATCTGGGGGTGCGCACGTTGGCCACGGTGGCCACCGTCGACACCCGCACCGGGGAGCAGACCATTACCGAGTATCCGAATCCGGCCCCACTGAAAGCCACGCTTGCTGCGCGGCGGCGGGCCGGGCGCCAGCTTTCCCGCCGCATCCGCGGATCGCGTGGCCATCGGGCAGCGAAAGCCAAGCTGACCCGGCTGGATCGCCGGTGTGTGAATCTGCGGCGAGAAGCCGCCCATCAGCTCACCACCGAGCTGGCGGGCCGCTATGGCCACCTCGTGGTCGAAGACCTCGACGTGGCCGCGATGAAACGCAGTATGGGCCGGCGTGCCTATCGGCGTGCCGTCTGCGATGCGGCGATGGGTGCGATCCGGCCGATGTGGGCCTACAAGACCGCCCGTTGCGGCGCGGTGCTCACGGTGGCGGATCGCTGGTTTGCGTCCAGCCAGATCCATCACGGCTGCACCGCGCCGGACGGCGCCCCGTGCCGGCTGATCGGCAAAGGGCGCATCGACAAGTTGCTGGTGTGTCCGCACACCGGCGATGTCGTCGACCGCGATCGCAACGCCGCGCTGAATCTCCGTGACTGGCCGGATTACGCCAGTTGTGGTCCAGTCGGGACCACGGCCCCATCGGTACCCGGGCCAACCGAATCGGTTGGTACAGGCCATGGCGCGGACACCGGAACATCCGGTGCCGGCGGAGCATCCGTAAGACCCCGCCCATGCGGGGCCGGACGCCGCGAGGCCAAAACCCCAACCCCGCAAGGGAACGCCGCATGAGCGTGTCACTAAAACACACTCAACGGCACCGCGCATGCATGGGAAGGCCGCGAGCGGTGGCCAAGACCGGAGCGGCACCCGCGACCAAGGAACTCCGCACGGAGAGCGCCCGGATGAGACTCACAGACGTTCGCCCAAGCGCAACGGTTGACATGAGAGACCACGATGCCTGAACCACGCTGGATCGACGTGAAAGGTCCCAACGGCGACCTGATGGCCCTGACCTGGGGGCCGGCCGACGCCCCAATTGCGTTATGCCTGCACGGCTTTCCCGATACCGCCTACGGGTGGCGCAAGTTGGCTCCGCGGCTGGCCGAGGCCGGCTGGCGGGTGGTGGCACCGTTCATGCGCGGGTATGCGCCGTCGTCGATTCCGGCCGACGGCAGCTATCACGTTGGCGCTCTGATGGACGACGCCCTGCGGGTGCGTTCGGCGGCGCTTGGCACCGATCGCGACGTGGTGATCGGCCACGACTGGGGCGCGATCGCCGCCACCGGCCTGGCCGCCATGCCCGACAGTCCCTTCACCAAGGCGGTGATCATGTCGGTGCCGCCGGCGGCGGCATTCCGCCCGCTGGGCCGCGTACCCGAGCGTGCCCGGTTGCTCCGCGAACTGCCGCGTCAGCTGCTGCGCAGCTGGTACATCCTCTATTTCCAGTTGCCGTGGTTGCCGGAACGATCCGCTTCCTGGGTGCTGCCGCTGCTGTGGCGGCGGTGGTCGCCCGGCTATCACGCCCAGGAGGATCTGCGCCACGTCGACGCCGCGATCGGCACACCGCAGAGCTGGCGGGCGGCGCTGGGGCCCTACCGCGCCACCCTACGCAACACCCGGCCACCGGCACGCTATGCCGAGTTGAATCGGCTGTGGACCCAGGCGCCACGGCTGCCGAGTTTGTACCTGCACGGTCACGACGATGGCTGTGCCACACCGGCATTCACACACTGGACGAAACGAGTGTTACCCGCCGGCAGCGACCTGGCGATCGTGGAGCGCGCCGGCCATTTCCTGCAGCTCGAACAACCGGACAGGGTGGCCGAGCTGGTGTTGGCGTTCATCGGCTCCCCGGACTCGTCGGGCTAACGACCGTGCCGGCACACCGGATGGCGGCCGTGGACGCGCAGTTCCTCTGGATGTCGGCCAAGATCCCCAACGACCAGTTCCTGCTCTATGCGTTCGACGGTGCACCCGCCGATATCGGCCATGCGGTCGAGCAGGTGTGCCGCCGGGCCCGCGCGTGCCCGGACCTGAGCACGCGGGCCGACGACGGATGCGTCCTGGCCTACCCGTGGTGGGTGCCGACGGTCGTCGGGCTCCAGTGGGTGCGTCGCCACCACCTGACCGACGACAGCTGGCGCGGCTGCCTGGCGGCGGTGGCCGAGCTGGCACGCGACCAACTGAACGTTCGCCGGATGCCTTGGCGGCTACACGTATTCACCCCGGTATCCGGCATCCCGGGCTTACCCGGGCCCGGCACTGTCGCCGTCTTGCAGGTGGCGCACGCGTTGGGCGACGGGGCTCGCGCGTCGGCGATGGCCGCATGGCTCTTCGGCCGGCCGGCACGAGTGCCCGAGATAGCCCGGCCGCGAACGGGTTTCCTACCGTGCCGGGCCGTCGAGGCGGCACGTGCGCACCGCCAGCTGGTTCGCGATACCGCTGCCGGGCTGGTGGCGCCGGGCGTCGGAACGCGGCCGCCGCTGCCCACGAACGCCCGACCCGAAGGCGTCCGCATGGTGCGCACCCTGGTGCGGCGGCGCTCGCAGCTGGCCGGCCCCACGGTCACCGTCACGGTGCTGGCCGCGGTGTCCACGGCGCTGTCCGGCCTGCTCGGCCGGGCCGTCGATACTCTGGGCGCAGAGGTGCCCATGGCCAAACCTGGTGTGCCACAGGCGCATAACCACTTCGGCAACGTGGTTGTGGGGCTGTACCCGCAGCTGCGGCCCGACGACCGGGTGCGGCGGATCGTGACCGACCTGGCCAACGCGCGCCGCCGTTTGGAACATCCCGCGATGCGCTCGGCCAGCCGGGCCTTCGCGGCGGTGCCCGCGGCGCTGCTGCGCCTCGGCGTCTGGCAGTTCGACGCCGAGGCGCGGCCGGAGCGGGTGGCCGGCAACACCGTGGTGTCCAGTGTCTACCGCGGGGCCGCCGATCTGAGTTTCGGGGATGCCCCGGTGGTGCTGACGGCCGGGTATCCGGCGCTCTCGCCGGTGATGGGTCTGACCCACGGGGTGCACGGCATCGGTGACACCGTGGCGATCAGCGTGCACGCGGCACAGTCGGCCGTGCCCGACATTGACGCCTACCTGCGGCTGCTGGACGCCGCGCTGTAACGAAAGCTACTCGGCATCAGCGGCTTTAGCCTCCCATCGCCGCTGCTTGCCGTGGGTCATCGCGGGCGGGCCTGCTCACAGGATCGCCAAATGCTGCTTCCTTGCACCGGGAACCGCGCTCAGCACGATTGAATGGTCGAAGGTGACAAACCTGCCGCCGTTGGCTCGCATCGATCACCCGCCGTGTTCGTCACGAAGCCGATCGATCAGTGCGTTTGAGACGGCGCCGCCGCGATGCGGAAGCGGCTCGAAGCCAAAGAACGCGTCAGGCGCGCCCGGGGCGGGTGGGGCGTATTGGTGGGTCAACGCCTGACGGGCGAGATCGGACAGCACCGCCCCCGCGGTCCGGCTTTCCCTGCGAGCGCGCTCTTTAACGGCCAGTAGGACGTCATCGTCAATAGACAAGGTGGTGCGAATACATCAGATGCTGGTGCATCAGACCCGCTACTGGGCGTCACCGGATCTGGCCGCTTCCTCTCGGGTCAGGCCAACCGCCGCGAGCAGCTCCTCATGCAGTTCGAACCACACGGTGTGGTAGGAGTCGATGAGCGGCCGGGACAGCCAGGCGATGTCGCCGGCCTTGACCTTGTCCAGCGCCGCCCGCAATTTCGCCGGGTAGGCGCTCAACCGCGGCAGCTGTGTCGCGGCCGCTTCGATGATCGGCACCACCCGTCGGTGAACCACATCGAGGCGGGCCAGCACGGCGGCATCATAGTCGGCGTCATCGTGGGTGTTGGGCTTGCCGCCCTTGAGCTGCCAGTCGGTGACCAGTCTTTTGAAATCGGCGTTGACGCGGCGGAAATCGCGGTAGACGGCGGCCAGCACGGTCGGGTCCGCGCGGCTGCGCTCCCGGGCAAGCAACTCCCCCAGCCGGATGCGACCGCTGGGGCTGATCCGCAGCGTGGCGGCGTCGACCAGGAGGCCGGCCGCGGTCAGCCGATCGACGGTCTCGATGATGGCGGCCAGCTCCTCGCCCAACGTTTGCGCCAGGTCGGCGCGGCTCACCCGGCCCTTGAGCCGGACGGCCTGCAGCACCGCCAACTCGATCACGCGGTGGCCTCGCCGCCCAGACGTTGTGCGGTCAGCATGGTGATCAGCGGGGTGGCCGACACCACGTCGGTGTGCCCGGCGGTCATCGCGGCACGCACCGCGGCCTCGGAATGCTCGTCCAGGGTCGGATAGTCGCCTTTGGTGTGCGCCCGCAGCGGGCTGACCCGTCGCGCGATGGCGGCCAGCTCGTGCAGCTCCGGTGTATCGTTCTCGGACCACGCGGACAACGGCAAAATGCCTTGGCGCACTTCGCCTTCGTAACCGTCGACGGTGATCCGCTTGCCGGCCAGCGATGCCGCGACCCCGTGGCCGCAGCCCACCACGGCCACTCGGCCCAGTTCGCGGCTGACCACCGCCGCATGGCTGGTGGCGCCCCCGACCTCGGTGACAATGCCCTGGGCGGCCAGCATGCCGATGACGTCTTCGGGCCTGGTGTGGTCGCGCACCAAGATGACCGGCTCGCCCCGGTCCGCGGCGGCCAGCGCCCGGTCCACCTCGGTGTGCGCCGTCCCGGATGCCACGCCCGGGCAAGCGGGCAGGCCCTTGGCCAAAAGTGGTGCGGCTAACCGTGTTTCCGGCTGCAGCGCCGGCATCAGCAAGGCCTGCACGTGTGCCGGGGTCACCCGGCGCACGGTCTCGGCATCGTCGATGAGTCCTTCGCGTCGCAACTGCAGGGCCAGGCGTATTGCGGCCTGGGCCGACCGCTCCGCCGCCCGGGTCTGCAGCAGCCACAGCGTGCCGTTCTCGACGGTGAATTCGATCTCTTGGACGTCGCCGGCCAGGCGCTCCAGGCTGCGCGCGGCGGCCATTAGCTCGCGGTAGACGGCGGGCTGTGCACCACGCAGGGCGGTGATCGGTTCGACGTCGACCAATCCCGACACCACGTCGTCGCCTTGGCCGCCGGGTAGCCACTCGCCGAACGGTTCGTTGGCCCCGGTTATCGGGTTGCGCGACGACAGCACCCCCGCCCCGGAGTTCTCGCACCTGTTGCCAAATACCATCGCCTGCACCACGACCGCGGTGCCGCCCTGGTCGTCGAGGCCGTAATGGGCGCGATAGGCAACGGCGCGAGGCGAATTCCACGAGGCGAAGACGGCCTCGATGCTCGCGCGCAACTGCGCGCATGGGTCGTCGGGGGGGTCGGTGGCCACGATGCGCCGATACATGCGGGTGAACCGGCGGCGGGTGTCGCGGGCGAACTCCGAAGTGCCCTGCCCGGCGAGGGCCCGTTCGACGGCATCGGTCATGCCCACGTCCAGGATCGTGTCCATCATGCCGGGCATCGACTCGGTGGCGCCCGAACGCACGCTGACCAGAAGCGGGCGGGGGCCGCGGCCGAACGTGCGGGAGGTTTCCGCCTCCAGCCAGCTCATCCGGTCCAGCACGTCGTTCCAGATCGCCTCCCGCGTGGGCCCGGCCGCCATGAGGTAGCGAACGCCCACCCCGGTGGTGATGCAGAACGCGGGCGGCACCGGCAACTTGTGGCGGCGCATCGTGTTGATGCCGTGGCCCTTGTTGCCCAGAAGCTCCCGTGGGTAGTTCACGTCGCCGTTCAGCGCAACGACGTCGCTCGCGGGTGCGCCTTCGGGGCAGCCGGTGGCTCGTGGGCTACGACTGATGGTGCACCCCCTTTTGCCTTCAGGCAAACGCCGGAACGTCCGCTATGTTCCCACATGGGTCGGGTTGGTCAGCGGCTCACCGCTGCGGTCGCAGTGCGTGGAGATGATCTAATTTGGACGCCATGACTCCGCATGACGTCGGCCTGCTCATGCTGCGGCTGGTGCTGGGCCTCACGCTCGCCGCGCATGGTGTGAACAAATTTTTCGGCGGTGGCCGGATACCAGGCACCGCGCGCTGGTTCGAGAGCATCGGGATGAGGCCGGGCACGTTTCACGCGACCGTGGCCGCCAGCACCGAGACGGCCGCCGGGCTGGGGCTGGCGGCCGGGCTGCTGACGCCGATCCCGGCGGCGGGCTTTGTGGCGCTGATGCTGGTCGCGGCGTGGACGGTGCACCGACCCAACGGCTTCTTCATCTTCGAGAAAGGGTGGGAGTACAACCTGGTGCTGGCGGTCTGCGCCGTCGTGGTGGCCATCATTGGCGCCGGGAAGCTCAGCCTGGATTGGCTGATCTTCGGAAAGAACTGGTACAACGGCTGGCGCGGGTTGTCGATCGCGGTGGGGCTGGGCCTTGCCGGCGCCGTCGGCCAAATGCTGATCTTTTACCGGCCACCGGGGCTAGCGGGCTAGATGGCGGTCCCGGCGGGCGCGCGCATGGCCGGCGGTGCGCCGCGGGCGCCCTCGCCGGCGGTCACCATGCCTGTGGCGGGTGGCGCCACCGTGCGCCGTGATCTGGTCACGGGCATCGGCCCGCTTCGCCGCTCCGATGCGATGCTGCACCTGCCGGCCCACTGGCCCCGGGAAACCGGGTGGAACGTCCTGTGGGACATCGTTGTCGGCAACCGCTACTGGCCGGCGGGGGTCGCGGCGTGCGCACCAGGTGTCGCCGCGCCAAGCACACAAATCGGCCGAGTGGTGTCGCGGCCGGTGAAGGCCACACCGGTCGGCGTGAAATCTCTTGTGTCACTCTGGTTTCAGTGGTCTCTGGGCGGGGTGTCTTGTCGGTGCCCTCCGATAGTTTGGGCGTATGGATCGGCAGGCGATCACCGCGGCGTTCGATGCCCTCGATGCCGGCGTGGATGCCGTGCTGGAGTTGGATTGTGAGGCGTTGAGCACCCAGGAGCGGTTGGTGTTGCTAGAGCGGGTGGAGCGGGTGCGCCGCCGGCTGCCCGCCGCCGAGCATCCACTGATCAACCAGCTGGCCCGTCAGGCCAGCACCGAAGAGTTGGGCGGCAAACTGGCGCATGCGATCGCCGAGTGGACGCTGATCAGCCGCGCCGAGGCCCCCCGCCGCATCGCCGAGGCCGCCGATTTGGGGCCGCGGCGCGCGCTGACCGGCCAGCCGCTGGCGCCGGTGTTGGCGGCCAGCGCCGCCGCCCAACGCGCCGGGCGGCTGGGCGGCCGCCCATCGGGTTCTTTCGGATTGGCTGGGTCCGCTCCGTCCCGAATCTCAACGAGTTCTTCGTGCACCACGAGGATGTTCGCCGGGCCAATGGACGCGGGCCTCGCAGCCTCACGTCGGCCATGCATGCTGCCCTGTGGCGAAACCTTCGCCGCGGCAGCCACTTTCTGAGTCGGGGGCCGTTGCGGCGGTGCGTCGCACCCACTTTGGCATGCGAGTCCATCGCCGACGGGGCCGGCGATTCTACGAGGAGCCGGTGACGGCAGCGAACAATGCGTCGGCACGCCAGAAGGGCTCGTCGTAGACGACCGACGTGGTGAAGATCGCGCCGCGGGGCATGCGCTGATCTGGACCTCCAAAAACTCCCAAATTCGGGGGTTGCGCGACTATGGTCAACCGTGGTTGACTGTCGCTGTGTGCGACTATTGCTATAGATTATGTTCTCAGGTGTGTCCCCATCCATCGCGCCCGAACCGGGACGGGGCGAATCCGCTCTTGCGACATGTCCCGGCGAGGGCACGGAATCCGCGACAACTCGGATCGCGAGGCGCAAGCCGTACGACTGCCGTGGATATGTCACGGGTATCGGCTAAACAACAAAGGCGCTACAGTGTCCAATGTTCTGCGGTGCTCTTGACGATAAGTGCGCCCTTATTTGGGTAACACCAATTCCGAAATTTCCGGTTCTTCTATGGCGCAAGAGAACCGATTCACATTGTCGGAACCATTGACAATCAGCTCGTCAATCTGCCCATAGGCTGACGCATGGAAACATTCATTCTGTCGCACGGGTCGTATCTGTCCCTGCCGGTGCTGACGGCTACCGGATTGCCGGTTCCCGAGGAAGTCGTGGTTGCCGCCGCCGGCGTTTTGAGCGCGCCCTCGGTGGCTCGGCTCGACCCGCGGCTGGCTCTGGCGGTATGCCTGGCGGGCGTTCTGATTGGTGATTGCGCGCTGTACTGGATCGGACGGACGTTCGGCCATACCTATCTGCGGCAACACCGTTGGTTCTGCAGGCTCGTTCCTGGCGATCGCGCCGAGCGCATGGAAGGCATGGTGCAGCATCACAGCCTGCGGGTGTTTCTGTTGGCCCGCTTCCTGGTCGGGTTGCGGACGCCGCTGTATGTGGCGATGGGGATCATGCGCATCGACTTCCGGCGATTTGTCTTGAGCGACGGGGCTTGCGGCGTATTGGCCGTGTGCGCGTTCTTTCTGCCCAGCTATTTTGGCGCCGCATGGATCGGCGTCTTGATTCACAGATCGGAATGGGCTGTCACTGCAATTGTGCCGATTGTGGCCGCGGGGGCCAGTGCATATTACTTCATTTGGAAAAAAAGCCGTCAGCAATTAAGGCTGAACCTACCAGGATCAGGAGATACGCACCATGAGCAAGAGGCTTCGTGACGCCACACTGTTCTTCCGTGAGTTCTGCCGACAAGGGGAGACGACCGGAGCGATCATCCCCAGCAGCCGGTCCCTAGCACGGGCTGTCACGCGGCCCCTTGCGCAGCGTGGTCCGGTGCCGATTCGCGTTCTGGACTGCGGATCAGGAACCGGCGCATTCACCGACCAGATCGTGAACCACCTGCGGCCGCGCGACACCTTCGACGTGGTCGAGCTCAATGGTGCCTTCGTTCGCACCCTGAAGAACCGTTTCGCTACCGATCCCCGTTGGCGCGGCGTCCAGGACATTACTACGATCCACGAACTGCCGCTTCAAGAGTTTAGGCCTGCGGCGCCGTACGATTTCATCATCTCTGGCCTGCCGCACGGCAACTTCTCTTGCAGTCTGGTGGAAGAGATCATCACCTGTTACATCACGCTGCTCAAGCCTGAGGGTGTCCTCAGCTACGTCGAGTACATGTACATGCGGTCGATCCGCAAGACCGTGACGCTAGGCACCGCGCGCAGTCGCGTGCGTGCGGTTGACAGCATGATGATGTCGCACCTGGGCAGGCATCAGGTGACGCGCGACAGCGTTTTCAAGAACATGCCGCCCGCCTGGGTGCACCACCTGACGGCGCTGAATGCCGTGCCAGTCGAACAGGCTGCCTGAAGCCGCCATCCGGTGTCCTTGCTCAACCTCCGCGGTGGGCGCCAAGGATTGGGCGTGTAACCGAATTCCGTCAGCACACCGGTCGGTGTGTGGCTGATCATGCCGGCCCCGGAGTAGCGGTCCTGGGTCCAGTTCTGCTCGTGGAATTCGATGGGGGCGTTCGCCTGGTCGCCGAACCGATCGACGAGTCCCAGGGGGCTTCGCGCGGCAGCGTTTTGCACATTTGCTCGACACTGAGCAAACCAATGCCGAGGTTGGCCACCGCCCACGGGCTCATCGTCCAGGGGAGTTTGCCGCCGTAGCGGTGCTTCTCGCCCTCGACGATCATCATGGCGTCGCCGTCGTTGTGCTGCTTGTATTCGGCTACGCCGAACTCGTCCGTCAGGGCATCGATCCGGTCCTGGCCCGGTCCGATCCATGCGCCGCCGCGGTCGATCCACACGCCGTCGTCGCGGGTGACCGTGAACGTGCGACCGCCGACCCCGGTCGCGAGCCTCCAACAGGGCAACCGATCGGCCGGCCTGTTTCAGCGCAGGGCCGCCGTCAAGCCGGCGAATCCCGCTCCTACCACGCAATAGTCGACGTCCGTCATGGCAGCAAGCTACACCGCTCAGTGGTTGCTGGACGAATACGGCAGGCTGCTGCCCGAGTTCTCGTCGACCACGACCCGCCCGCCCAGGTACGGGAACGCGCGCTGGGCGCATGAGGTGCGGTTGCAGATCTTGCAACCCGCCCCGATCGGGACCGCCGTGGACGGGTCGTCGAGCACGACCCCGGTGGAGTAGACGAGCTTGTCGGCGTGCTCCAGGTCGCAGCCCAGCCCGATGGCGAAATTCTTGTGCTGGCTCAGATAGCCGAGCCCTTCGGGCGCGGTGGTCTTAGCGACCCAGAAGTAGGACCGGCCGTCGGGCATTTGCGCGACCTGACGCACGATCCGGCCCGGCTGGGCGAAGGCGTCATGCACCACCCACAGCGGGCAGCTGCCGCCGACCCGGCTGAAGTGAAATGCGGTGGCGGACTGCCGTTTTGAGATGTTGCCGGCCCTGTCAGTGCGCACGAAGATGAACGGTATCCCGCGCTGCTGCGGGCGCTGCAGCGTCGACAACCGGTGGCACACGGTCTCGAAGCCCACCCCGAACCGCCGGCCCAACAGATCGATGTCGTAGCGCAATTCCTCTGCGGCGCGGTGGAATTCGCGGTAGGGCAGCAGGAAGGCGCCGGCGAAGTAGTTGGCCAGCCCGATCCGGGCGACGCCGCGGGCTTCGGTGCTGAGCCGGTCATCGGTGGCCACCAGGGCCGAGATCAGGTCTGACTGGCTCAGCAGTGCCAGTTGGGTGGCGACCTGGAAGGCGCGCTGGCCGGGCAGCAACCAGTGGGCGACCCGAAGCACCTTGGTGTCCGGGTGGTAGCGGCGCTTGACGGTGTCGGGTAGCCCGTCGTCGATCACCACGGAGATGCCGAATCGCTCCCGGATCAGCTCGGCCAGCTGGATGTCCAACCCGCCGGGCCGCATCCCGCTCTCGGTGAACATCTGCTCGGCCGCCACGTCGAGCTCGCCGATGTAGTTGTTGCGGTCGTAGAAGAAATCGCGGACCTCTTCGAACGGCATCGGGCGCTCGGGCGGAAGTTCGGTTTCGGCGATCGCACGAGATCGATAGGCCTCCAGCTCCTCGGTGGCCTCGCGCAGCCGGCGGTGCACGGTGACCAGGCCGCGACCGACCTCGGGCATCCGGGCAACGAATTCCTCGATCTGGCCGCGGCTGACCGCATGCTCGGCCGCGGTCTCGGTGAACACGTCGGACAGGTCAGCCACCAGCCGCGCATCGGCGTCGGAAGAGAAGTACTGGGCGGGCAGGTCGAAGCGCTCGGTGAGCGCGAGCAACACCGGCACGGTGATCGGCCGCTGATCGTTCTCCAGCTGGTTGACGTAGCTGGTGGACAAATCCAGGGCGTGGGCCAGCGCGGCCTGGGTCAGCCCCCGTTCGTGGCGCAACCGCCGCAGCCGAGCACCCGAAAACATCTTCGTCACCGGTGACACCCTACCCCCAATCCTATTTACAAGGTTTGCAAACTGTGCCAAGTAAGGACACAAAAATCCACATTTCCAGTCTCTTTCGGTTGGTTTAGGGATTGCATATTGTGCGGATCATGGTGATGCATGCGGTCCGGGCGCGGCGCAGCGCCGATGATTTCCCACGCACCGAACACCTGGCTTACAAGATCGCGCAGGTCGCCGCCGACCCGGTTGCCGTCGAGCCAGAGACCGCGGAGATGGTGTGCAACCGCATCATCGACAACGCCGCCGTCAGCGCCGCAGCCGTGCTGCGCCGACCGGTCACGGTGGCCCGCCACCAGGCGCTGGCGCATCCGGCGCGGCAAGGGGCCAGCGTCTTCGGCGTCACGGGCAGCTATTCCGCGGAATGGGCGGCGTGGGCCAACGGCGTCGCGGTGCGCGAACTCGATTTCCACGACACATTTCTGGCCGCGGACTACTCCCACCCGGGCGACAACATCCCACCGCTGGTGGCGGTCGCCCAGCAGCTGCGCGTGGGCGGCGCTGACCTGATCCGGGGTCTGGCGACCGCCTACGAGGTGCACATCGACCTGGTGCGCGGCATCTGCCTGCACGAGCACAAGATCGACCATGTTGCCCACCTCGGCCCGGCGGTGGCCGCCGGCATCGGGACCATGCTGAGGCTGGACACCGAGACCATCTACCACGCGATCGGCCAGGCCCTGCACCTGACCACCAGCACCCGCCAATCCCGTAAGGGTGCCATCTCCAGCTGGAAGGCGTTCGCCCCGGCACACGCGGGCAAGGTCGGCATCGAGGCGGTCGATCGGGCGATGCGTGGCGAGGGTTCGCCGGCTCCGATCTGGGAGGGCGAGGACGGCGTGATCGCCTGGCTGCTCGGCGGACCCGAGCGCACCTACCAGGTGCCTCTGCCCGGCCCCGGCGAGCCCAAGCGCGCCATTCTGGACAGCTATACCAAGCAGCACTCCGCGGAGTACCAGAGCCAGGCGCCCATCGACTTGGCCCGCCGGCTGCGCGAGCGCATCGGCGACCTGGACCAAATCGCGACGATCGTGCTACACACCAGCCACCACACCCACGTGGTGATCGGAACGGGATCCGGGGACCCACAGAAGTTCGATCCGGACTCGTCACGGGAAACCCTCGACCATTCGCTGCCCTACATCTTCGCGGTGGCGTTGCAGGACGGCAGCTGGCACCACGAGCGTTCCTATGCACCCGAGCGGGCGCACCGGCCCGACACGGTGGCGCTGTGGCACAAGATTTCCACCGTCGAGGATCCCGAATGGACCCGCCGGTATCACTCATCCGATCCGGCGACCAAGGCGTTCGGGGCGCGCGCGGAGGTGACGCTCAAGAGCGGCGAGGTGATCGTCGACGAACTGGCGGTGGCCGATGCGCATCCGCTGGGCGCCCGGCCGTTCGAGCGCAAGCAATACGTGGAGAAGTTCACCGAGCTCGCCGAGGACATCGTGGAACCCGCTGAGCAGCAGCGGTTTCTGTCCACCGTGGACGGTCTGGCCGACCTCGGCGCCGGTGGGTTGGGCGGGCTGAACGTTTTGGTCGATCCGCGGGTGCTGGACAGGGCTCCGGTGATTCCGCCGGGGATCTTCCAATGACCGGGCTGCTCGCGGCGGCCACGCCTGTCGCCGACAAACGCATCGCATTTCGGGCTGGCCTGAGATCCGGTCGGCTGCAACGTCTTCCGGGTGCGTTCTCGCCGCTGGTGGCCAAGGCGATTGCCGAGATCGGGTTTGACGGCGTCTATGTTTCCGGCGCAGCGCTGTCGGCCGACCTCGGGTTGCCCGACATCGGGTTGACAACCCTGACCGAGGTCGCCGCACGCGGCGCCCAAATCGCCGCGGCCACAGACCTGCCGACGCTGATCGATGCGGACACCGGATTCGGCTCGCCGCTGAACGCCGCGCGCACCGTAAGCCTGCTGGAGCAGGCCGGCCTGGCCGGATGTCACCTGGAAGATCAGGTCAACCCGAAGCGCTGCGGTCACCTCGACGGGAAGGCGGTCATCCCCACCGCCGAGATGGTAAGGCGTTTGGGCGCAGCGGTATCCGCGCGGCGCGACGCTAACTTCGTGATCTGCGCCCGCACCGACGCGGCCGGTGTGGAGGGCCTGCCCGCCGCGATCGACCGCGCCCGCGCCTACGCCGATGCGGGTGCCGACATGATCTTCACCGAGGCGCTGGTCGAAGTGGCCGATTTCGAGAAGTTCCGTGCCGCGGTCGATGTCCCACTGCTGGCCAACATGACCGAGTTCGGCAAGTCACCACTGCTGACCGCGCGGCAATTGGGCGACATCGGTTACAACGCCGTCATCTACCCGGTCACCACGTTACGCCTGGCGATGTTCGCCGTCGAGGCAGGCCTTCGTGAAATCGATTCAACGGGAACGCAATCCGGCCTGCTAGAGCGAATGCAGCAGCGCAGCCGGCTTTATCAGCTGCTGCGCTACTCCGACTACGAGGAGGTAATCCATGACCGCGCCCACGGTTGATGCGCAACCCGACATCAAGAAGGGCCTTGCCGGTGTGGTGGTGGACACCACCGCGATTTCCAAGGTGGTCTCGGATACCAATTCGTTGACCTACCGGGGATATCCGGTCCAGGATCTGGCGACGCACTGCAGTTTCGAGCAGGTCGCCTTCCTGCTGTGGCGTGGTGAGTTGCCCACCGATGCCGAGTTGGCGTTGTTTAGCCAGCGGGAACGGGCCAGCCGTCGGGTGGACCGCTCCATGCTGTCGCTGTTGGCCAAGCTGCCAGACAACTGCCACCCGATGGATGTGGTGCGCACCGCGATCAGCTATCTGGGCGCCGAGGACCCAGACGAGGACGACGCCTCGGCCAACCGCGCCAAGGCGCTGCGCATGATGGCCGTGTTGCCCACGATCGTGGCGATCGACATGCGGCGCCGGCGCGGGTTGCCTCCGGTCCCGCCGCACAGCGGGCTAAGCTACGCCGAGAACTTCCTACGCATGTGCTTCGGCGAGGTGCCCGAACCCGCCGTCGTGTCGGCGTTCGAGCAGTCGATGATCCTTTACGCCGAACACGGGTTCAACGCGTCGACGTTCGCCGCCAGGGTGGTGACCTCGACCCAATCCGACATCTACAGCGCGGTGACCGGCGCGATCGGCGCGCTCAAGGGGCGGCTGCATGGCGGCGCGAACGAGGCCGTCATGCACGACATGATCGAGATCGGCGATCCGGCCAACGCGCGGGAGTGGTTGCGCGGCAAGCTCGCCCGCAAGGAGAAGATCATGGGCTTCGGGCATCGGGTGTACCGGAACGGCGACTCCCGGGTGCCGACCATGAAACACGCGTTGGCGCGCGTGGCCGCGGCGCGCGACGGCCAGCGCTGGCTGGATATCTACGACGTCCTCGAGGCCGAAATGCAGGCCGCTACCGGGATCAAGCCCAATCTCGATTTTCCGACCGGTCCCGCGTACTACCTGATGGGATTCGACATCGCCAGCTTCACACCGATCTTCGTGATGAGCAGGATCACCGGCTGGACCGCACACATCATGGAACAGACCGCGGCCAACGCGTTGATCCGGCCACTGAGCGCGTACTCCGGGCGCGAGCAGCGGGCGCTGCCGTAAACCGGCGCACACCAAACGGGGGTTCGATGCCGCCAACCCGAGCACGCACCTAGAACACGTTCTAGTCTTGTGGGCTATGGGATTTCTGCAGCCCCGACTGCCGGATATCGACTTGGCGGAGTGGAGCAAGGGCACCCGCAGCGAGAAGATCCGCCCGATGGCCAGCCACTGGGCCGAGGTGGGCTTCGGCACGCCGGTGGTGCTGCACTTGTGCTACGTCGCCAAGATCCTGCTGTACGTCCTGGTGGGTTGGCTGATCGTGCTGACCACCAAGGGGATCGATGGATTCACCAATGTGGCAGCGTGGTACACCGAGCCGATCGTGTTCCAGAAGGTCGTGCTCTACACGATGCTGTTCGAGGTGGTCGGGTTGGGCTGCGGCTTCGGGCCGCTGAACAACCGGTACTGCCCGCCGATGGGCTCGATTCTGTACTGGATGAGGTTCGGCACCGTCCGGCTGCCGCCGTGGCCGGAGCGTGTCCCGCTGACCAGGGGAACCAAGCGCAAGCCGGTGGACGTCGCGCTGTATGCGCTGCTGCTGGTGCTGTTGCTGTCGGCGCTGTTCACCGGGGGCACCGGCCCGATACCGGAGCTGGGCACCAAGGTCGGGCTGCTGCCCGCGTGGCAGATCGTGCTCATCCTGGTGCTGCTCGGGATGTTGGGCCTGCGCGACAAGGTGATCTTCCTGGCCGCCCGCGGCGAGGTCTATGCCACCTTGACGGTGACCTTCCTGTTCGGCGGTGTCGACATGATCGTGGCCGCCAAGCTGGTGTTCCTGGTGATCTGGATGGGCGCGGCGACGTCGAAGCTCAACAGGCACTTCGCCTTTGTGATATCGACCATGATGTCCAACAACCCGCTGTTGCGGCCGCGGTTCGTCAAGCGGTTGTTCTTCGCGAAGTTCCCCGACGACCTGCGGCCCGGACTGTTGTCGCGGATCGTGGCCCACGTCAGCACTTTCGTCGAGATGTGCGTGCCAGTGGTGATGTTCGTCGCGCACGGCGGCTGGCCAACGGCGGTGGCCGCGACCGCGATGGTGTGCTTTCACCTGGGGATCTTGACGGCGATCCCGATGGGCGTGCCGCTGGAGTGGAACGTGTTCATGATCTTCGGCGTGCTGTCGCTGTTCGTCGGGCATGCCAGCCTCGGCCTAACGGACGTGAAAAACCCTGTGCCGGTCGCGATCCTGATCGCTGTGATCGCGGGCATCGTCATCGTGGGCAACCTGTTCCCGCGCAAGATCTCGTTTTTGCCCGCCATGCGCTATTACGCCGGCAATTGGGACACCACGCTGTGGTGCATCAAGCCCTCCGCCGAGGACAAGATCAACCGGGGCATCGTCGCGATCGCCAGCATGCCGGCCGCGCAGCTGGAGCGCTACTACGGCAAGGGGCGAGCACAGATCCCGATGTACCTCGGATACGCGTTTCGCGCGATGAATACCCATGGCAGGGCGCTGTTTACGCTCGCGCATCGAGCGATGGCGGGCCATGACGAAGACGACTACGTCATCACCGACGGCGAACGGATCTGCAGCACCGCCGTGGGGTGGAATTTCGGCGACGGCCACATGCACAACGAGCAACTGATCGAGGCGATGCAACAGCGCTGCCGCTTCGAACCCGGTGAGGTGCGGGTGGTGCTGCTCGACGCCCAGCCCATCCACCGGCAGACCCAGACATACCGGCTGGTGGACGCGGCGACCGGCGAGTTCGAGCGCGGCTATGTCCGGGTGGCCGACATGGTCACCCGGCAGCCCTGGGACGACGACGTGCCGGTCCAGGTGCTGTCGGAGTAGCCCCGGCGAGCAGACGCAAAAGCCCCCGAAAACACCGGTTTTCGGGGGCTTTTGCGTCTGCTCACCAGGCCTCGCAGGCCTAGGCGCCCGCGCGGCGCCCGCGCGCACCTCCCGCGCCGCGGCGACCATGTTCCGCAGCGACGCGGTCACCTCGTCGACGTTGCGGGTCTTCAGGCCACAGTCGGGGTTGACCCACAGTCGCTCGGCCGGCACGGCGCGCACCGCGGCGCGCAACGAGTCGGCCATCTCCTCAGCGGAGGGCACCCGCGGCGAGTGAATGTCATAGACACCCGGGCCCACGCTGTTGGCGAAGCCGATCGCGTTCAGGTCGTCGAGCACCTCCATGTGTGACCGGGCCGCCTCCAGCGACGTCACGTCGGCGTCCAGGTCGGCGATCGCCCCGATCACCTCACCGAACTCCGAGTAGCACAGGTGGGTGTGGATCTGGGTCGAGTCGGCGACGCCGGAGGTAGCCAACCGGAAGGCCCCAACCGCCCAACGCAAGTACTCCGCCTGATCGGCGCGCCGCAACGGCAGCAGCTCGCGCAGCGCGGGCTCGTCGACCTGGATGATCGCGATTCCCGCGGACTGCAAGTCCACGGTCTCGTCGCGAATGGCCAGCGCCACCTGGTTGGCGGTGTCGGCCAGCGGCTGGTCGTCCCGCACGAACGACCACGCCAGGATGGTGACCGGCCCGGTCAACATGCCCTTCACCGGCTTGTCGGTCAGCGACTGCGCGTAGGTGATCCACTCGACGGTCATCGGGCGGGTGCGGGCCACGTCGCCGTAGAGGATCGGCGGACGCACGCACCGGCTGCCGTAGGACTGCACCCAGCCGTTCTGGGTGGCGAAGAAGCCCTCCAGCTGCTCGGCGAAGTACTGCACCATGTCGTTGCGCTCCGGCTCACCATGCACCAGCACATCCAGCCCGAGTCGCTCCTGCAGCGCGATGACCTCGGCGATCTCGGCCTTCATCCGGCGGACGTACTCGGCCTCGTCGATCTCACCGGCCCGCAGCGCCGCCCGTGCCTTGCGGATCGCGGAGGTCTGCGGGTAGGAGCCGATCGTCGTGGTCGGCAGCGGCGGCAGGTGTAGCCGCGCGTCCTGGCTGGCGCGGCGCCGGGCCGCCTCGCCGCGGTGAGCGCCGGAGGCGACGATCGACTCGATGCGGGCCCGGACCTGCCCGTTGCGCAGGCGCGGATCGCGCTTGCGGGACGCCACCGCGGCGTTGGATGCGGCGATCTCGTCGGCGACCGCGTCTCGCCCGTCGCGCAGCGCGCGTGCCAGCACCACGACCTCGCGCACCTTTTCGGCACCGAACGCCAGCCAGCTGCGCAGGTTGTCGTCCAGCCCGGTTTCCAGGGCCAGCGAGTACGGCACGTGCAGCGTCGAACACGACGTCGACACAGCAACGGCAGCCGCCGAGCCCAGCAGGGTCGCCAGCTTGCTCAGCGCGGCCTCCAGGTCGGTGCGCCAGACGTTGCGCCCGTCGACGACCCCGGCCACCAGCGTCTTGCCGGCCAGCTCAGGTACCCCGGCCACCGCGGTGTGCGCACCGGCCACCAGGTCGACGCCGACCGCCTCGACCGGGGTGCGCGCCAGCGCGGCCAGGGCCGCACCCGGGTCACCAAAGTAGGTGGCGACGAAAAGTGCCGGGCGGTTGGCCAGCGATCCCAGCGCGGTGTACAGGCGCTCGGCCAGCGCGGGCGCGTCCGGCGAGATGTCGGTGACCAGCGCCGGTTCGTCGAGCTGCACCCACGCGGCACCGTTGGCGGCCAGCAGCGACAGCAGCTCGGAGTAGACCGGCACCAGCTCTTCGAGCCGTCCGATGGGTGCGCCCGCACCGTCGACGGCCTTGCTCAGCAACAGGAAGGTGATCGGCCCGATGACGACCGGGCGTGCCGGTATTCCCAGTTCCTGCGCCTCTTTGAGCTCGGCGAGCACCTTGTCGGGGTGCAGCGTGAACCGGGTTGACGGCCCGATTTCGGGAACCAGGTAGTGGTAGTTGGTGTCAAACCATTTCGTCATCTCCAGCGGCGCGATCTGGTCGTTGCCGCGGGCGGCGGCAAAATAGCGGTCCAGGTCGTCGGAGATCTCGGTCACCCGGGGAGGCAGCGCGCCGAGCAGCACCGCGGTGTCGAGCATCTGGTCGTAGTAGGAGAAGGTGTTCACCGGCACCGAGTCCAGACCGGCGGCGGCCAGGTCGGACCAGGTGTCGCGGCGCAGCGTGGCGGCGACGGCCTCCAGGTCGGCTCGGCTGGTGCGCCCGGCCCAGTAGCCCTCGGTGGCGCGCTTGAGTTCGCGGCGCGGGCCGATGCGCGGGGAGCCGGTAATGGTTGCGGTAAACGGTTGAGCGGTCACGTGCTGGTCCTTCAGTCGACGGGGTGGTCACCGCCGGCGGACGTGCAGCCGATCCGATTGAGGTGCACACCCCACCGGTGCACCCCGCAACAGGTACGGCCAAACGCCCATTCCACGAGGCGGTGAGCCGCCGGACGCGGCGCGCCCGGCACAGCTGGCAGGTCTTCGGACTCGCAGGCGCGCACCGGTCGGTGCTCCTAATGGCCGTCGCTTCCCAGTCGCGGGGACCAGTGCCAAAAGACGGCGGTCGTTCCTGCATACCGCTGCGGGACAGTCCCGGATTCTCACAGGGTTCCCTCTCGCGATGCATCGTTGCGTCGCTCGATGCCGGTGCCGCAGCACGCGGCGCCAGCAGACCAGCTGCGAGCACCAGGTTACTCTGCCGCGTTACTCTGCCGCCCGGCTGAGGCGAACCGGCCAGCGACTGGATCCCGACGGCTCCGGGCGGAGGTGTCCCGATCGGGCCCACCGCGATCGTCCTCTTGATGAGATTCGGGAACCGCCCGGATGATGATCGAGACAGGAGGAAAACCATGCCGCAATACGCCGCACTCACCTACACCAGGGACGTCGACTGGTCGGCCCCCGAGCAGGCCGAGGACATGGCCGAATACCAGAAGTTCGGCCAGGACCACGCCGCTGCGATTCGTGGCGGCGCGGCGCTGTACCCGACGGCCACCGCGACGACCGTCCGGGTCCGTGGCGCCCGCGGCGGCGACGTCGTCACCAGCGACGGCCCCTACGCCGAGACCAAGGAGGCCCTGACCGGCTTCTACCTCATCGAAGCCGCCGACCTGGACGAGGCCCTGCGGATCGCCGCCGATATCCCAGCCGCCTGGGATGGCGCTGTCGAGGTGCGTCCCATCATCGACTTCGGTTGAACGCCGAATCCGCGCTCGCTCAGACCGTCCGGATCGAGGGGAGCCGCATCCTGGCGACCCTCGTCCGGTCGGTCGGCTCGCTGCAGATCGCCGAGGACGCGGTGCAGGAAGCCGCGCTCCGCGCGCTGCGGGACTGGCCCCGCAACGGTGTGCCGGACCAGCCCCGCGCCTGGCTGACGGTGACCGCGCGCCGGGCCGCGATCGATTTGCTGCGCCGCGAGGGCGTTCGAGCGCAGAAGGAGCGTGCCAGCATGGAGCTCGCGGCTCCCGACCTGCCGCCCGACAGTGTGGTGGCCGACGACCGGCTGCGGCTGATCTTTACCTGCTGCCACCCGGCGCTCGGACTGGACGCGCAGGTGACCCTGGCGCTGCGCACGCTGTGCGGCCTGTCGCCCGCACAAATCGCGGCGGTGCTGCTGACCAGCGAGGCGGCGGTGGCCAAGCGCCTGACCCGGACCCGGAAGAAGATCGCCCGCGCCGCCATCCCCTACCGGGTGCCGTCCGACGACGAGCTGCCGGCGCGCCTTTCGGCCGTGTGCGCGGTGCTGCACGCGTCCTACACGATCGCGCACAGCGCGTCCGGCGGCGACCGGTTGACCGACGTCGACGGTGCCCGGGAGGCGCTGCGCTTGGCGCGGCTGGTCCACGAGCTGATGCCCGATGAACCATCGCCGATGGCGGTCCTGGCGCTGCTGCTGCTGACCGAATCCCGGCGCGCCGCACGGCTCGACGACACCGGAGATCCGGTGCCGCTGTCCGAGCAGGATCGCTCGTTGTGGGACACCGGCGCGATCGCGGAGGCACTCGATCTGCTCGATGAGTCGCTGCAGCGCACCGGCACGGTCGCCGACCCGTACCAGCTGCAGGCCGCGATCGCCGCCGAGCACGCCCGAGCGGACTCGTACCACACCACCGACTGGGCCGAGATCGTCCGGCTCTACGACTTGCTGCTGTCGGTGCAGCTGAGCGCTCCCGCCGCGCTCGCCCGGGCGGTCGCCGTCGCCGAATCCCAAGGGGCGGCAGCGGGATTGGATGCGCTGGCGCGGATCGCGCCGGATCAGCGCTGGCACGCGGTGCGCGGTGAACTGTTGGCCCGCCAGGGCAAGTTCGCCGAGGCGGTTGCGGAGACGCGAGTATCGCTCACCGATGCGGTCACCGCACCCGAACGGCGACACCGCCAACGGCGCATCGCCGAATGGTCGGCGCGACAAGGTTAGGAGTGCGATGACGACAGTGGACGTGGTGAGCGAGATCGTGATTGCCCGGCCCCGAGATGAAGTTGCGCGCTATGCCTCCGATCCCGACAATGCCACCGCGTGGTATGTCAATATCAAAGCGGTGCAATGGAAATCGCCCAAGCCGTTGGCCGTCGGCGCGCGGTTCGCCTTCACGGCCCGGTTCCCCGGACGCGAGCTGAGTTACACCTACGAGGCGGTAGAACTGGTGCCCGACACGAGATTTGTGATGCGCACCGCGGAGGGGCCGTTCCCGATGGAGACGACCTATCTCTGGGAAGACGGTCCGAACGGTTCGACGACGATGACGTTGCGCAACCGTGGTGAGCCTTCCGGGTTCACCGGAATCGTGGCGCCGGTGTTGACGCTGGCGATCAAGCGTGCCAATCGCAAGGATCTCGCCCGGCTCAAGGCACTCTTGGAAGCCGGGGGCTAGCAACTGCTCAGCTGTTGAAGAAACCCGACTGGTTATCGCCCGAGTTGGCGAACCCCGAGCTGTTGTCGCCCAGGTTCCGCACGCCCGAGCTGTTGTTGCCGGAGTTGGACACTCCGGTATTGAAGGAGCCGGCGTTGAAAATGCCGGTGTTGTTGCTGCCAAAGTTGAGGAAGCCCACGTTGGTGGCGTCGCCCGAGTTACGCGCACCCGAGTTTCCGACGGCTCCCAGGCCCGTGTTGCTGTTCTGGAAGCCGGAGTTACCGTCGCCCGAGTTGAAGAAGCCGGAATTGCCGGTGCCCGAGTGGCCGAAGCCCGAGTTCGGCCCCGGTTGAGTGGCGGTGCTGCCGATGGTGGTGTTCAGGTTGCCCGAGTTGTAGGCGCCGGTGTTGATGTCGCCCGAGTTTCCCCATCCCGTGTTGGTGTCGCCCGAGTTGTAGAAGCCGGTGTTCAGGCTGCCCGAGTTGTGGCTGCCGGTGTTGCCGGCGCCGGAGTTGCCGAAGCCCAGGTTGAAGCTGCCAGCGTTCCCGTTGCCCATGTTCGCGCTGCCGCCGTTCCAGTTGCCGAAGTTGGTGCTGCCGGCGTTCCCGAAGCCGGTGTTGGTGGAGCCCCCATTCCAGAAGCCGGTGTTGGTGGAGCCCGCGTTAAAGGAGCCGAAGTTGTTATCCCCGGAGTTGAAGAAGCCGACGTTGTTGTTGCCGGAGTTGAACCAGCCGATGTTGTTGTTGCCGGAGTTGAACAAGCCCATGTTTCCGACGCCCGAGTTCAGCCCGCCGATGCCGATCATGTTGTTGCCGGTGAGCCCGACACCGATGTTGTTGTTGCCGTTGTTCGCAAAGCCCAGGTTGTTGTTGCCGAGGTTGGCAAAGCCGATGTTGGAGGAGCCGTTGTTTGCATGACCCACGTTGAACGAGCCGTTGTTCGCGGTGCCAAGGTTATAGCTGCCGGCGTTTCCGCTGCCGGCGTTTCCGCTGCCGAAGTTTCCGTAGCCGACGTTGCGGGTGCCGTCGTTTCCGCTGCCCAGGTTGAGGTTGCCGAGGTTTCCGTTCCCGAAGTTGGTGTTGCCGAGGTTGCCATCGCCCATGTTGAAGAAACCGTTGTTTCCGCTGCCCATGTTGGCGTTGCCGATGTTCCCGCTGCCCTGGTTGGCGTTGCCGGTATTCCCGGCGCCGTGATTGACCGAGCCGATGTTTCCGCTGCCCAGGTTGGAGTCGCCGATGTTGCCGATGCCCACGTTGACGGCCGGAAGACCGATCGCGGGGGCGCCCAGCCCGGGGGAGAAGGCCAGGCCGGCCGCGGCCGTCAACGCAAGGCTAGAGAGGTTGAAGAAACCCGACTGGTTGTTGCCGGCGTTGAAGAATCCCGAGCTGTTGTCGCCCGAGTTGCCCACGCCCGACGTGGCGGTGAAACCGGCGTTGCTGGCCGAGTTTCCGATGCCGACGTTCTGGAGTCCGTTGTTGAATAGGCCCGTGTGGAAGGTGCCCGAGTTATTGATACCCACGTTGCCGCCGACGCCCGAGTTGTTAAGACCCGAGTGACCGAAGAAGAAGGCGCCGGTGCTGGTGTTCAGGAAGCCGGAGTTGCCGGTGCCGGAATTGTTGAAGCCCGAGTTGCCGGTGCCGGTGTTGCCGAAGCCCGAGTTCATCACGGCCTGGGTGTCCGGGCTGCCAACACCGGTGTTCAGCCCACCCGCGTTGAACAGACCCGTGTTGGTATCACCCGAGTTAGCCCACCCGGTGTTGAAGGCGCCCGCGTTGAAGTCGCCCGTGTTGAATGAGCCCGAGTTGAAGCTGCCCACGTTAGAGTCGCCCGAGTTTCCGAAACCCATGTTGCCAAAACCCGCGTTTCCGAAGCCCATGTTCAGGCCGCCCGCGTTCCCGGAACCGAAGTTGTTGAAACCCGCGTTGCCGAAGCCGGTGTTGGTGGAGCCCGCGTTCCAGAAGCCGGTGTTGGTGGAACCGGCGTTAAAGGAGCCGAAGTTGCCGTTTCCGGAGTTGAAGAAGCCGATGTTGTTGTTGCCCGAGTTGAAGAAGCCGATGTTGTTGTTGCCGGAGTTGCCGAAGCCGAGGTTTCCGGTGCCCGAGTTCAGCGCGCCGATGCCGATCATGTTGTCGCCGGTGAGCCCGAAACCGATGTTGTTGTTGCCGTTATTGCCAAATCCCAGGTTGTTGCTGCCGAGGTTGCCAAAGCCCACGTTGGAGTCGCCGGTGTTTCCGCTTCCCACGTTGAAGGAGCCGAAATTGCCGCTGCCGATGTTGGCGGGGCCGACGTTTCCGCCGCCGATGTTGCCGTCGCCGCCGCTGTTGCCGAAGCCGATGTTTCCGTTAGCGAAGTTTCCGCTGCCCAGGTTGAGCCACCCCACGTTCCCGCTGCCGAGGTTGGTGTTGCCGAAGTTTCCGCTGCCCAGGTTGAAGAAGCCGAAGTTGCCGTTGCCCACGTTCGCGTTGCCGCGATTCCCGCCGCCCAGGTTGGCGTCGCCGATGTTGCCGCTGCCCAGGTTGTAGTCGCCGGTGTTGCCGCTGCCCAGGTTGTAGTTGCCGATGTTGCCGATGCTCAGGTTTCCGACGCCGATGTTGCCGATGCCCAACCCCGGGATGACCTGGGCGGCCGGGCCGGACGCCGCCGCGGCCACCGGGCCGGGCAGGGCTTGCAACGCCTGCTGCCACGGCGCCAGCTGGGCGGCCACCGCCGACGCCGCGCCGTGATAGCCCACCATCGCCGCCACATCGGCGGCCCACAGTTCCTCGTAGGCGGCCTCGGTCGCCGCGATCGCCGGGGCGTTTTGGCCCAACAGGTTCGACAGCACCAGCGACACCAGTTGATTGCGGTTGGCCGCCACCATCACCGGAGGCACCGTGGCCGCCCGCGCGGCCTCAAACACCGCCGCGGCCGCCTTGGCCTGCTCGGCCGCGCCCAGGGCCCGTGTCGCCGCCGTGCCCAGCCAGCTGGCATAGGGGGCCGCCGCGGCCGCCATCGCCGCCGCCGCCGGACCCCGCCAGGCCCCACCCACCAGCCCCGACGTGACCGACGAGAACGCGGCCGCCGCTTCGCCTAATTCGGCGGCCAGCCCGTCCCAGGCCGCCGCCGCGGCCAGCGTCGGGCCCGAGCCCGCACCGGCGAACATCAGTGCCGAATTGACCTCCGGAGGCAGCATCAGAAAACTCATCACGCCATCCCGTCGTCAGCTGGCCTCGCACAACGGGTCGTCGCCACAGCGGCGCCCGTAATCGCACGCCCCGCCGGCTGCCCACACCCGCCGGATCCCGGTGCGCAAGCGCGCCACGCAATGCCGCGCATCCCCGCCCGCCTGCCCACAGTCGCCATGGTGGGCCTCCCACCGACAACACCGGGCCGATCGCCCGGCACCCGATATACCTGGCGACCACACACTATGGCAATTCCCGGACCGTATCGGCGTTTTCACCAAACTTGATCGCGATCGCCGGGCTGCTGCCGCACCATCCCGGCCACCCCGCCGCCACACCGTCGACCACGCTGGTCAACAATCGACTCAACGCGTCAAAGGAGACATCGCTCATGGCCGAAGCCGTTATCGTCGAGGCGGTCCGCTCACCCATCGGCAAGCGCAACGGCGGGTTGGCCGGTGTGCACCCGGCCGACCTGTCCGCACAGGTCCTCACCGGACTGGCCGACAAGGCCGGCATCGACCCCGAAATCGTCGACGACGTCATCTGGGGCTGCGTCATGCAGGCCGGTGAGCAAGCCCTCGACATCGCCCGCACCGCCCTGCTGGCGGCCGGCTGGCCGGAGACCGTCCCCGGGGTGACCGTCGATCGCCAGTGCGGGTCGAGCCAGCAGTCGGTGCACTTCGCCGCGGCCGGCGTGGTGGCCGGTCACTACGACGTGGTGGTGGCCGGCGGTGTGGAATCGATGTCGCGGACCCCGATGGGCTCGTCGCTGGCCAACGGCGGACGCCCATATCCGCCGGCCTTCCTGCAGCGCTACCACGGCGCGATCCCCAACCAGGGCCTGGGTGCCGAAATGATCGCCGAGCGGTGGGGATTCGACCGCGTCGCCCTCGACGAATTCTCCCTGGAATCACACGAAAAGGCCGCTGCTGCACAGGATTCCGGTGCGTTTGACGACCAGATCGTGGGCATCCGGGACCACGACGGCAACCTGGTGCTCAAGGACGAGGGCATCCGCCGCGGCACCACCATGGAAAAGATGGGCGCACTGAAGCCGGCGTTCAAGCAGGACGGTGTGATTCACGCCGGCAACTCCTCACAGATCTCCGACGGGTCGGCTGCGCTGCTGTTCATGTCCGCCGAGAAGGCCAAGTCGCTGGGCCGGAAGCCGATCGCCCGGGTGCACACCGTGGCGCTGGCCGGGGCCGATCCGGTGATCATGCTGACCGCGCCCATCCCGGCAACCCAGAAGGTGCTGCAGCGCTCCGGGCTGAGCATCGACGACATCGGGGCCTACGAGGTCAACGAGGCGTTCGCGCCGGTTCCGCTGGCCTGGCTGCGTGACATCGGCGCCGACGAGAACAAGCTCAATCCCAACGGCGGGGCGATCGCGCTGGGCCACCCGCTCGGCGGGTCGGGGGCCCGGTTGCTGACGACGTTGCTGTACCACATGCGGGACAAGGGAATTCGCTACGGGCTGCAGACGATGTGTGAGGGCGGCGGCCAGGCCAACGCCACCATCGTGGAGCTGCTGTGACCGACAGTGGCGACCGGCCCGCGGCGCTGGTCGAGCGCCACCGCGACGTGATGGTCATTACGATCAACCGCCCCGAGGCGCGCAACGCCGTCAACCGCGCGGTCAGCATCGCCGTCGGCGACGCGCTTGACCAAGCGCAACACGACCCGGACGTGCGGGCGGTGGTGATCACCGGTGCCGGTGACCGGTCGTTTTGTGCCGGGGTCGACCTCAAGGCGCTTGCCCGCCGGGAGAACGTGTATCACCCCGACCACCCGGATTGGGGTTTCGCCGGCTACGTGCACCATTTCGTCGACAAGCCGACCATCGCCGCGGTCAACGGCACCGCACTAGGCGGGGGCACCGAGCTGGCGCTGGCCAGCGACCTGGTCGTGGCCGACGAGCGCGCCAGTTTCGGGTTGCCGGAGGTCAAGCGCGGGCTGATCGCCGCGGCCGGCGGCGTTTTCCGGATCATGAACCAGCTGCCCCGCAAAGTGGCGATGGAGCTGCTGTTGACCGGTGAGCCGTTGACGGCCTCCGACGCCTACGGGTGGGGCCTGATTAACCAGGTGGTCAAGGACGGCTCGGTGCTGGACGCCGCGCTGGCTCTGGCGGCGCGGGTGACCGTCAACGCGCCGCTGTCGGTACAGGCCAGCAAGCGCGTCGCTTACGGGGTTGACGACGGCGTCATCACCGACGAGGAGGCGGGCTGGGAGCGCACCCTGCGCGAGATGCGTTCCCTGATCAGATCCGAGGACGCCAAGGAGGGGCCGTTGGCGTTCGCGGAGAAACGCGAGCCGGTGTGGAAGGGACGCTGATCGCTGCTGCTAGTGCGCCAGGACGTTCACTCCCCAGCGGAACACCGGGGGTAGCAGCGCACATGCCGGCACGATGGCGCGACGCGCCGCGGTGGGCGTGCTGGCCAACACCAGACCGCGGGTGAGCAGCCGGTAATCACGGGTAATCCGGTGCCACGCCACCTCATACGACGCCGGGGCGTCGTCGACGATGGCGCCGACGGCCGCGGCGGCCTGCTTGACGGCCAGACTGATGCCTTCGCCGGTGAGGGCGTCTTCGTAGCCGGCGGCGTCACCGACCAACAGCACCCGCCCGGCCACCCGGCGTGAAACCACTTGCCGCAGCGGGCCGCAGCCGCGGGCCGGCCCCGGGCTGGCGCCCTTCAGGTGGCGGGCGAGCCTGGGAAACCAGTCGAGTTCGGGTCGCTGACGGGACAGGATCGCCACGCCGACCAGATCCGATTCCACCGGCGTCACGTACGCCTCGCCCCAACGGGACCAATGCACTTCGACGAAATCCGACCACACCGGCACCCGGAAGTGCCACCGCACGCCGTAGCGGCGCGGTGTTCCCGCCGTCGCCGTGATTCCCACGGCGCGCCGCACCGCCGAATGCAGTCCGTCTGCCGCCACCAACCATTTCGCGCGCACACCGGCGGCCGTCACGCCGTGGGCGTCCTGCGCGACACCGGTCACCCGCCTGCGGATCCATTCGGTGTCTTGCTCTTTGGCCCGCTCCGCCAGCGCCGCGTGCAACGTGGTGCGTCGCACACCCCGCCCCGGCCCGGTGCGAAACCGCGCCTGCACCCGGCGTTGTTCGCTCAGATACGCGATCCCGCGAAACGGCATGCCGGCCGGGTCCACGCCAAGCGATGTCAGCTCGGCCAGGCCGCCGGGCATCAGCCCCTCGCCACACGCCTTGTCGATGGGATCGCATCGCGGCTCGGCGACGATGACCGAAAGTCCTTGCCGGCGCGCCTGTAACGCCGTGGCGAGCCCGCCCGGGCCACCCCCGACGACCAGCAGGTCGGCGTCATATGCCATGAGCGCCGCTCCTTTTCATCGCTTCGCTCTGCATCGTCGCGGCGCGGGGGTCATCGGTAACCCAGAACCGTGTTCTCCACGTGCAGCCGCACACTCAGCACGATCGCGTTGGCCAGGCTGAAACACAGCGCCGTCAACCACGCGGTGTGCACCAGCGGCAACGCGACCCCTTCGGCCACCACGGCAACATAGTTCGGGTGGTGCAAGAACCGGTAGGGACCGCGTCGCACCAGCGGCGCGTGCGGCACCGCGATCACCCGGGTGTTCCATCGCCGGCCCAGCGACTTCACGCACCACCAGCGCAGCGCCTGGCTCAGCACCACCACGGCCAGCATCGGCCAGCCGAGCCACGGTAGGAACGGCCGGTGCAGCGCCCATGGTTCGACCACGCAGCCGAGCAGCAGCGCCGTGTGCAGGATGACCATCGCCACGTAATGGCGGCGGCCAAACTCCTTGCCGCCCTGGGCAAAAGACCAGCGTGCATTGCGCTGGGCCACCACCAGCTCGGCCAGGCGTTCGATGACGACCGCCAGAATTAGCAGATAGTACACGGCCCTACCACTTGAGCAGCACCAGTTCCGAGCAAAAGGCCGGCCCCATCGCGATCATCACCCCGATCGAACCCGGTGGCGGCGGGTCGGCCATGGCCGCCCGCAGCACGTCAAGCACCCACACCGAAGACAGATTCCCGTTGTCGCGCAAGGATTTCCGCGTGTCATCTAAAGCGTCCGCGGGCAGCTCCAGCGCATTTTCCACCGCTTCGATCACCCTGGGCCCGCCGGGGTGGCACACCCAGGTCGTCACGTCGTCGGTGGTCAGTCCGTGATCGGCGAGGAATCTGCGGACGTCATTGCCAAGGTATTTTTCGGTGACGGTCGCGACGTCGACCGACAGGACGATGCGGAAGCCGTCGCTGCCGATCTTCCAGCCCATGACTTCTTCGGTGCCCGGGTAGAGCCGGCTGCGGGTTGCCAACACCTTGGGAAGGCCGACCGAGCCGACGGCAGTCCGGGCGGCCCCCTGGAGGACGACGGCGGCGGCGCCGTCACCGAACAGGCTGGTGGCGATCAGGTTGGCGACGGATTTGTCCTGGCGCAGTCCCACCCGGGTGGCCAGCCGCGCTTCCAGCGTCGGCACCGCCAGCCCGGTCACCGTCGTCGAGAAGACAATGTCGATCTCCGACGGCCTGACCTCGGCTTCGTCCAGGGCCGCCCGCAGCGCCTGTTCGCCCACGTCGAGGGCGACGTCGACGAAGGCGTCGTTTGCTTCGGTGAAGCCGCTCAGCTGGCGATAACGCGATAGCGGCAACGCGGTGTGGCGCGCTCGAACCCCGCTGCTCAGCGCGAACCGCCGAAACTCCGGGCCGGCGAACTCGGTCAGCGCGTTGATGGTTGCGTCCTGGCTGTGCCGGTGTTGTGGGAACTTCACGGCCACCGCCGCGACCGACGGATCCCTCGTCGTCGTGGCCGTCGGTGTTTCCGCACCGAGGCACGCCAAATTTCCCCCTGTGATCGTGTCCATGTATGCAGTCACGGTACTGCCGCCGGATGGGTTCAGCACAGGTCGGATGCGGGCCGGTGGCCGAGGCTGCGAAGATGCGGACAACCGGTTGTTCGATCCGGCATCGGGTCGGGGGACGTCACCGTGGACGAAAGGTCGCTACACCATGGCGGGACCGCTGAGCGGGTTACGGGTGGTCGAGTTGGCCGGCATCGGGCCGGGCCCGCACGCCGCGATGATCCTGGGGGATCTCGGCGCCGACGTCATCCGCATCGAACGCCCGTCGGCTGCCGCCGACCGCGGCGGTGGAGGCACCGCCAAGGATGCCATGCTGCGCAACCGGCGCGTGCTGACCGCCGACCTGAAGTCCGACGAGGGACGCGAGCTGGTGCTCAAACTCGTCGCCAAGGCCGACGTGCTGATCGAGGGTTACCGCCCGGGCGTCACCGAGCGGCTGGGCCTGGGCCCCGACGACTGCGCACAGGTCAACGAGCGGCTGATCTACGCCCGGATGACCGGCTGGGGCCAGACCGGCCCACGCAGCCAGCGGGCCGGTCACGACATCAACTACATCGCGCTCAACGGCATCCTGCATGCCATCGGGCGGGCGGGCGAGCGGCCGGTGCCGCCGCTGAACCTGGTCGGCGACTTCGGTGGGGGCTCGATGTTTCTGCTGGTCGGCATCCTGGCCGCGCTGTGGGAACGGCAGCGCTCCGGCAGGGGACAGGTCATCGACGCGGCGATGGTGGACGGGTCCAGCGTGCTAGCGCAGATGATCTGGGCCATGCGCGCGACCGGCATGTGGACCGACGTGCGGGGCAGCAACATGCTCGACGGCGGCGCCCCCTACTACGACACCTACGAATGCGCCGACGGCCGCTACGTCGCCGTCGGCGCCATCGAGCCGCAGTTCTACGCGGCGATGATCACCGGATTGGGTCTGGATGCGGCGAAGCTGCCCCCGCAGAACGACGTCACCCGGTGGCCCGAGCTGCGGGCGGTGCTCACACAGGCCTTCGCCCGCCATGACCGCGACCACTGGGCCAAGGTGTTCGCCGATTCCGATGCCTGCGTGACGCCGGTGCTGGCGTTCGGCGAGGTGCAGGCCGAGCCGCACATCACCGAGCGGAACACCTTCTACGAAATCAACGCTGGTCCGGGGGGTGGGCTGCAGCCGATGCCGGCCCCGCGGTTCTCGCGCACCCCGCCGGGCAAGCCACGACCGCCGGCCGCCCCGGAGACAGACATCGCCGCGCTGCTCAACGACTGGGACTACTAGGGACGACGAGCGACGACCAAGAAAGGACGCGCATGCAGATCAAGGACGCCGTAGCGGTGGTCACCGGCGGGGCCTCAGGCCTGGGCCTGGCCACCACCAGACGCCTGCTGGACGCCGGGGCGCGGGTGGTGGTGCTGGACCTCGGGGGCGACGAGGTGGTCCGCGCACTCGGTGAGCGCGCCCGCTTCGCCCACGCCGATGTCACCGACGAGGTCGCCGTCAGCGACGCGCTGGACGTGGCGGACTCGCTGGGTCCGCTGCGCATCGTCGTCAACTGTGCCGGCATCGGCAATGCCCTGCGAGTGCTGGGTCGCGACGGCGTCTTCCCGCTGGCCGCGTTCCGCAAGATCGTCGACGTCAACCTGGTCGGCACGTTCAACGTGCTGCGGTTGGGTGCGGAGCGGATCGCCAAGACCGAGCCGATCGGTGAAGAGCGGGGCGTCCTCATCAACACCGCCTCGGTGGCGGCATTCGACGGTCAGATCGGTCAGGCCGCCTACTCGGCGTCCAAGGGTGGTGTCGTCGGGATGACCTTGCCCATCGCGCGCGACCTGGCCAGCAAGCTGATCCGCGTGGTCACGATCGCGCCCGGCCTGTTCGACACCCCGCTGTTGGCATCGCTGCCCGAGGAGGCGCGGGCGTCGCTGGGCCAGCAGGTGCCGCATCCGTCGCGGCTGGGCGACCCCGACGAGTACGCCGCGCTGGCCGTGCACATCATCGAAAACCCCATGCTCAACGGCGAAGTCATCCGCCTGGACGGCGCCATCCGGATGGCGCCGCGCTAAGCCGAACAAAAAGCCCCCGCCGTTGCGGGGGATCGATGTCGAAGATTACCGACGAAACCATCGGGTGATCGCGGGTTCGGCCATCAGTAGCCGCGCAAGCATGCCCATGAGGTCGCTCAGCTCGCCGTGGGCAGCGGGCGCCAGTCGTCGAACTGCTCCGAGTTCTCGCCTTCCACCAGCATGTCGCCGTGGTAGAGAGCCTCGAAGTCAGCCTTGATGACATCGGCGCTCGCGTCGTCGATCCACATGCCACCGAGCGTAGAAGTCGCCATTAAGGAATCATTGAGTCACGGTTCGGAAAATGGTGGCAATTATTACCGGCCGGTAGGGTGCTTTCCCCCAGGTGACGGCGGGCCGGTAGGCCGCCGCCAACTCCCGGGCCGGGTTGGCATGAGGCCGCGGTGAACCATCCCAGCGCCCGCGCTCGTACCTACGGCAGGGTTGTTTGACACTCGTAAGTTATCGCCGGTAAGTTATCGCCGATGGTGCGGGTCTGGGGAGCTCGGTGCCGGCGGTGGAGGGACGCAACATGTTGCACAGGATCGCTCGACTGGCCATCGCCGCACCACGGCGAATCATCGCAGGGGCGCTCCTCGTCCTGGTAGCCGCCGCGGTTTTCGGCATTCCCGTCGCCAAGAGCCTGTCTCCCGGCGGGTTCCAGGACCCGAACTCGGAGTCGGCCCGGGCCATCAAGGTGTTGACCGACAAATTCGGGCAGAGCGGTCAGAAGATGCTGATCGTGGTCACGGCTGCGGCCGGTGCCGGCAGCGAACCGGCCCGCAGGGTCGGCACCGACATCGTCGAACAACTGCTGGGGTCGCCGCTGGTGTACAACGTGACCTCGCCCTGGACCGCACCGCCGCCGGCATCCGCCGATCTGGTCAGCACCGACGGCAAGTCCGGGCTGATCGTGGTCAACCTCAAGGGCGGCGAGAACGACGCCCAGAACAACGCCCGAACGCTGGCCGACGCGATCGTCCACGACCGCGACGGCGTCACCGTCCGCGCGGGTGGCTCGGCGATGCAGTACGCCCAGATCAACAAGCAGAACCAGGACGACCTGCTGGTGATGGAGATCATCGCGATTCCGCTGAGCTTCCTGGTGCTGGTCTGGGTGTTCGGCGGGCTGCTGGCGGCGGCGCTTCCGATGACGCTGGGCGCACTGGCCGTCGTCGGCTCCATGGCGGTGTTGCGACTGGTCACCTTCACCACTGAGGTGTCGATCTTTGCGCTCAACCTCAGCACGGCGCTGGGTCTGGCGTTGGCCATCGACTACACGCTGCTGATCATCAGCCGCTATCGCGACGAGCTGGTCGAGGGCGGTGACCGCGACGAGGCACTGATCCGGACCATGGTCACGTCTGGTCGCACCGTGTTGTTTTCCGCGGTCACCGTGGCGTTGTCGATGGCGGCGACGGTGGCCTTCCCGATGTACTTCCTGAAGTCGTTCGCCTACGCCGGGGTGGCCACCGTGGCGTTCGTGGCGACCGCGTCGATCGTGATCACCCCGGCCGCCATCGTGCTGCTGGGCCCCCGGTTGGACGCGTGGGACGTGCGCCGGCTGGTGCGCCGGGTGCTGGGTCGCCCCGAACCCGGGCACAAACCGGTCGAGCGACTGTTCTGGTATCGGTCGTCGAAGCTGGTGATGCGCCGCTGGCTGCCGATCGGCCTGGCCGTGGTCGCGCTGTTGCTATTGCTCGGGCTGCCGTTCTTCTCGGTGAAGTGGGGTTTCCCGGACGACCGGGTGTTGCCGACGTCGGCGTCGTCACACCAGGTCGGTGACCGGCTGCGCAGCGGCTTCGGGCACGATTCGGAGACGGCGGTGCCGGTCGTCATCCCGGACGCCGGTGGGCTGAGCCCGGCGGATCTGGACGACTATGCCGCCGCCCTGTCGCGGGTCGCCGACGTGTCGGCGGTGAGTGCCCCGGGTGGCACGTTCGTGGCTGGAAGCCGGGTGGGTCCGCCCGCCGGGGCCACCGGGTTGGCCGACGGCAGCGCGTTTTTGACCGTGAGCTCCGCGGCGCCGCTGTTTTCGGCGGCCTCCGACGCTCAGCTGCGGCGGCTGCACCAGGTGCCCGGCCCCGCCGGCCGGTCCGTGGTGATGGCCGGTGTGGCGCAGGTCAACCGCGACAGCGTGGACGCGGTGACGCACCGGCTGCCGTTGGTGCTGGGGCTGATGGCCGCCATCACATTCGTGTTGCTGTTCCTGCTCACCGGCAGCGTGGTGCTGCCGGTCAAGGCGCTGGCCTGTAATGTGCTCTCGCTGACCGCGGCATTCGGCGCGCTGGTGTGGATCTTCCAGGACGGCCATCTCGGCGCGTTGGGCACCACCCCGAGCGGGACGCTGGTGGCCAACATGCCGGTGCTGTTGTTCTGCATCGCATTCGGATTGTCGATGGATTACGAGGTGTTCTTGGTCTCCCGGATCCGCGAGTACTGGCTGGCCTCCGGAGCCGCCCGCCCGGCAACGCCAACCGCGGCCCAGGCGCACGCCGCCAACGACGAGAGTGTGGCGCTGGGCGTGGCCCGCACCGGCCGGGTGATCACCGCCGCCGCGTTGGTCATGTCGATGTCGTTTGCCGCGCTGATCGCCGCGCACGTGTCGTTCATGCGGATGTTCGGCCTGGGCCTGACGCTGGCCGTGGCCGCCGATGCGACCCTGGTGCGGATGGTCTTGGTGCCCGCGTTCATGCACGTGATGGGCCGGTGGAACTGGTGGGCGCCCACGCCCTTGGTGTGGCTGCATGAGCGGTTCGGCCTCAGCGAAGCCATCGCTTCGGAGCGGGCCGCCACCACCGAGCCGGTAGGGATCACCGCCAGCGGTGAGGAGTGGCCGGTCCCCGCCTCGGTGACGCGCGATGGATGACGTGTCGGCCGGCGGCCTGCGCCGCCCACGTGCGCCCCGCGGGTCGGGTGATCGGCTCCGCCAGGAAATCCTGGACGCCGCCACCGAGCTGCTGCTCGCCACCGGGCAAGCCAGGGCGGTGTCGATCCGGTCGGTGGCGCAACGCGTCGGGGTCACACCACCGGCGATCTATCTGCACTTCGAGGACAAAAATGCGCTCCTGGACGCGGTGTGCGCCCGCTACCTAGAAAGGCTCGACTGCGAAATGCAACGGGCCGCCCTCGGGCAACCCCGCACCGTGGACGTGCTGCGCGCCCAGGGCCTGGCATACGTACGGTTCGCGCTGCAGACCCCCGAGCTGTATCGGCTGGCCACCATGGGTGAGTGGCGATCCGGGAGCCGTGTGGATATCGCCCTGGACAGCTCGGCGTTCCAACACCTGCGCGCTTCCGTGCAGACGCTGATGGACGAGGGCGTCTACCGCGCCGCCGATCCGACCACCCTCGCCCTGGAGCTGTGGACCGCGGCCCACGGTGTGGCGGCCCTGCTCATCACCAAGCCGCATCTGCCGTTCGGCGATGTCGATGCGTTCGCCGACCGGGTGTTGGGCGCAGTGCTGTGCGGCCACCTGGTGGCCGGGCTGGTTGGCGGGGACGCGACAGCCGGGCGGCTGGCGGACTGGGTGCTGGCACGTCGCCCAGCACAAAGACCGGGCCCGGTGGAAGAATCGCGGGGTCCGTTGGAACAATCACCGGTATGACGCCCACGGCGGTCCCGGCGTCCGGGGTCGACCACCCATTCTTCGCCCGGATCTGGCCTGTCGTCGCCGCCCACGAGGTGGATGCGCTACGCAGGCTTCGCCGAGAGAACCTGGCGGGCTTGTCGGGGCGGGTGTTGGAGGTAGGTGCCGGCGTCGGGACGAACTTCCCCCGCTACCCATCGACGGTGGCCCAGGTCGTTGCCGTGGAGCCCGAGCCCCGGCTGGCCGCAAAAGCCCGCCGGGCCGCCGCCGGCGCACCGGTTCCCATCGTGGTGACCGGCGACATGGTCGAGGAGATCGCCGGGGAGGAGGTATTCGACGCGGTGGTCTGTTCGCTGGTGCTGTGCTCGGTGAGCGATCCCGGCAGCGTGCTGCGGCGCCTGCATTCGGTGCTGCGGCCGGGTGGGCAGCTGCGCTACCTCGAGCATGTGGCCAGTGCCGGCGCCCGGGGCCTATTGCAGCAGCTGGTCGACGCGACGATCTGGCCACGGGTGGCGGGCAACTGCCACACCCATCGCGATACCGAACGCGCGATCGTCGACGCCGGATTCGAGATCGAAACCGCCCGTCGCGAATGGACGTTGCCGGCGTGGGTGCCGCTGCCGCATTCGGAGCTGGTCGTGGGCCGCGCGCGCAGGCCCTAGGGGCGTGGGCCCACCGCTGGCCGACTACTTCAGCAGGGCCGGCAACCGCTGCAGCAACCCGGGCAACGCTTGGCTGGCGGACTGGCGCACGCACAGCGTCGCGCTTGCCGACAGCGGGGTGGGCTCGGGATTGACCTCGATCACCGCCGTGCCGCGCGCCAGCGCCAGCTCGGGCAGCCCGGCGGCCGGGTAGACGATCGCGGAGGTCCCGACCACCACCATCGCGTCGGCGGCCTCGGTTGCCTGCACGGCGTGCCGCCACGGTTCATCGGGCAGCGGTTCACCGAACCACACGATGCCGGGGCGGATCAGCCCGCCGCAGCCGCACACCGGTGGCGGCACCTCGATCGCGGGTTCGGTCATCACCGGCAGCGGGTCGTTGTAGGGCACACCGCAACGCGCACAACGGAATTCGAAAAGACTGCCGTGCAGGTGATGGACCGGGGCGCTGCCGGCGCGCTCATGTAGGTCGTCCACGTTCTGGGTGATGACGCTGACCTCAACGTGCTGCTGCCAGGCGGCGATCGCCCGGTGCCCGGCGTTGGGCTGCACCCCGGCGACCAGGTAGTGGCGCCACAGGTACCATCCCCAGACGCGCTCGGGGTTGCGCAGCCACCCCTGCGTGCTGGACAGCTCGTAGGGGTCGAAACGGGCCCACAACCCGTTCTTGTCGTCGCGGAACGTCGGCACGCCGCTCTCCGCGGAGATCCCCGCGCCGCTGAGCACCGCCACTCGCATGCCACAAACATAGCCGGGCTTGGTAGATACTAGGTACGTGGAGCTGCGCGACTGGTTACGGATCGACGTGAAGGCGGGCAAGCCGCTGTTCGACCAGCTCAGAACCCAGGTGATCGACGGCGTCCGAGCCGGTGCCCTGCCGCCGGGTACCCGGCTGCCGACGGTGCGCGACCTGGCCGGTCAGCTTGGCGTGGCCGCCAACACCGTGGCCCGCGCGTATCGAGAGCTGGAGTCGGCGGCCATCGTCGAAACGCGTGGACGCTTCGGCACTTTCATCTCCCGCTTCGACCCGACCGACGCCGCGATGGCGGCCGCGGCCAAGGAATACGTCGAAGTGGCCCGGGCGTTGGGGCTGACCAAGTCCGACGCGATGCGTTACCTCACGAACGTGCCGGACGACTGAACTCCAGCGGCGTGATACGCGCGCGCAGCGAGGGATTCATCGCAACACCCTGTTCAGCGTGCGCAGGTTGCGGGTTGTGGTCGAAGACTTGTAGCGCCTCTTTCCCATCGTTTGGCCCAGGGTGCTATCGAGTGTGCCGCCCTTGGGTACCTGCCAGTAGATGACCCGGTCACCGCGGCTGATCCGCTCGTTCGGGCCGGCATCGGCGGCCAGCGCGGAAAGCTCGTCGAGCACGGCGGCGTCGGCGACGAACGTGACGTACGACTGGTATCCGTCGACCTCGCGGTCAAACGGGTACGCCTCGACGATGGCGTGCACCGTCTCGATGTCGTAGGCCAACACCCACGCCTCGTAGCCGAATCTCTCGCGCAACGTGGCTTCCGCCGTCGCGCGCACCGCCGCGACATCGGCGGGCGACTCCAGCACCACATTGCCGCTGGCCAAGATGGTGCGTACCTTGCTGAATCCGGCGTCGGTGAAGGCGGCGGCCACCTCGGCCATGGTGAGGTTGACGCCGCCCACGTTGACGCCGCGCAGAAACGCCGCGTAGCGGGTCATGCTCCGATCTCACCAGGCCGCCCGGGTGCGACGTAGGCTTTTCGGCATGGGACGCCAAGTCTTCGACGACAAGCTGTTGGCCGTGATCAGCGGGAACTCCATCGGCGTGCTGGCCACCATCAAACGTGACGGGCGTCCCCAGCTGTCCAACGTGCAGTATCACTTCGACCCGCGCACATCGGTGATCCAGGTGTCGATCGCCGAGCCCCGGGCCAAGACCCGCAACCTGCGACGCGATCCGCGCGCGTCGATCCTGGTCGACGCCGATGACGGGTGGTCGTATGCCGTCGCCGAGGGCACCGCCGAACTGACCCCTCCCGCGGCCGCACCCGATGACGACACCGTGGAGGCGCTGATTGCCTTGTATCGCAACATCGCCGGCGAGCATCCGGACTGGGAGGAATACCGACAGGCGATGGTCACCGATCGGCGGGTGCTGCTCACCCTGCCGATCTCGCACGTCTACGGCCTGCCCCCGGGCATGCGGTGACCAGGCTAGGCTGCCCAGTATGGCTGAATCGAACTCCCCGGCCGAGGAGACCAAGCGCAAGTTCCGGGAAGCTCTGGACCGCAAGATGGCGAAGTCGTCGGGGAAATCGGATCACAAGGATGGCGGCGACAAGCCTTCGCGGGCGCACGGGCCGGCGGAGAGCCGCCGGGAATTCCGCCGCAAAAGCGGCTAGCGGAGCCTGAGAGTCGTTGCCGACAACTCGGGTTGGCCGGCCTGGGCGCCGCTGGGGCGGGGCGCGCGGACGCCGTCCCCGCCGGGCCATCGGGGCGGCTCTAGACTGGGTGGGTGCCAACACTGCAACTCGTCCAAGACCCGGCCGCCGACGCGTTGTTGGAATCCAACCCGTTTGCGCTGCTGGTGGGTATGTTGCTCGACCAGCAGGTGCCGATGGAAACCGCGTTCGCGGGACCCAAGAAGATCGCCGATCGGATGGGCGGCTTCGACGCGGCGGCGATCGCCGACTACGACCCCGACAAGTTCGCCGCGCTGTGCTCGGAAAAGCCTGCGATACACCGGTTTCCGGGGTCGATGGCCAAGCGCATCCAGGCGCTCGCGCGGATCATCGTGGACCGGTACGACGGGGATGCGGCCGCGATGTGGACGGCCGGTGAACCCGACGGCAAGGAGTTGCTGCGGCGACTTCGGGGGCTGCCCGGCTTTGGCGAGCAGAAGGCCCAGATCTTCCTTGCGCTGCTCGGTAAGCAGTACGGCGTGACGCCACCGGGCTGGCGAGCGGCGGCCGGGAAATTCGGCCAGCCGGGCACGTGCATCTCGGTCGCCGATATCGTCGACGCCCGTTCGCTGGGGCAGGTGCGGTCGCACAAGAGGCAGATGAAGGCAGCGGCCATGGGGAAAGCCAAGGGAAAGGCGGCACCGTGAAGACACACATCACCTGTCCGTGCGGCGAGGCCATCGTCGGCAAGGACGAAGACGAGCTGGTTGAGCTGACCCAGGCCCACCTTGCCGACGTTCACCCGGGCCTGGAGTACGACCGCGACGCGATCCTGTTCATGGCCTACTGAGCCGTCAGGGCACCACCGTCGAGCCGATGGTGGGCATGAACTGGCATTGCCGGTCCTTGGTGGTGACCTGCCCGAAGATCGTTGACATGATGCTGCCCGAGCCGGTGTCGACGATCGCCGTCAACGTCGTGGGCCCGTCGGGGTTGATGTCGGCGCGCGGGCGCAGCGTGGCGCTGCCGGATCTGCCGGTGGTCAGGTTCACCCAGGTGACATTCAGCGGCAGCCGCTGCACCTCCGCGGGCCCGGGGGTGCCGACCGCGGTGAACACGTAGGCGGTCTGGCCGGGCCCGGGTCCGGGGGCCGGGATCGTGGCCGGGCCCGCCACCGACAGCGCCGTGGCGATCGAGTTGGCGCCGTCCCCCAGGCAGTTGGGACCGATGGCGGGGTAGATGAAGTCTTGCGTGGGTGGGGCGTCCGGACCGAAACCCGGGGCGGCCGCCGGGGCTGGCGCCGGTGCCGCGACGGGGCCGGGTGCCGGGGCGGCCGCCGGCGGGCCGGCCGTCGGTTCCGCGACGGGGCCGGGGCCGGCGGCGTGGGCCGGATCGACCCCGGTCGGCAGGTGCGCCTGCATGCCGGGCTGCACACCCAACGGCGGCAGGTGCGGAACCGTGTCGGCGGCGGTGGATGGGTCGGCGACGAACTGGTTCACCGACGAGGCGACGGTCTTGGACTCGGCGGGGACCGCGGGGTTGTGCGCGAACGCCTGGGCGGCGGCCATCAGCAGCCGGGTCGCCTGCGCGGGGTCGCCGGCCGCCTGCTGAATGATGGGACTCAACTGGGCTAACGCCGGCAGCCCCGGCAGCTGTTGGGTGGGGTCGGGCGGCGGTGTCGCCGGGTCGGCTGCCGCGTTCGGACACATCACGAACGCGGCAGCCGAGGTGACGGCGACGGCAACCAGGCCTCGGTACAGACGCCACGTGCTTGCCACGGTGTTCTCCCGGTCTTGGATGGGCGGTCGGCCGTCTCACCGAGGCTCAAGGCAGCGCGGCGAGCAAGGTCTGCGGCTGGTTGGACGGTGCGGCCGGGGCGGGGGTCCCAGCGCCTGGCAATCCCGGAATGACGCCCGATGTCAGCGCCGGCAGCGTCGCCTGGGCGAGCCCGGGAATCGCCTGCGCCAATCCGGGAAGCGCCGCCGTCGGCGCCGCGGGAGCCGCCGGTGTGGTGATGCCCGGGATCGGTGTGTTCACCCCGGGAATGGCCGGAACCGTCGCGGGCGCGGGTTCGGCTGCCGCCGGTGCGGTGATGCCCGGGATCGGCGTGTTCACCCCGGGAATGGCCGGAACCGCCGCGGGCGCGGGCGCCGCCGGCGCCGCCGGCGCGGTGATCCCCGGGATGGGCGTGGTCACCCCCGGAATGGCCGGGTTCACCGCCGGCGCGGTGGCCGGTGCGGCGGGGACGGCCGGGGTCAGCCCGGGAAGGATCGAGGTTGCCCCGGCCACGGCCGGCGCCGGGTCCGGCGATCGGGGGGCGCTGACCGGCGGGGTAGCGCCGAGAGCCGTCGCCAGGTTTTGCAGGATCTGCGGCGCGTTGGCCGCCGAACTGATCAGCTGCTGAGGAATGTTGGGGGCGGGCGCCGGCGCCGGACCCGGGTCCGCGTGGGCGATACCGCCCGTCAGCAGTGCGGCGGACGAACCGACCAGAATGGCGGCGGCGCGTACGTACGTCCAGATGGTTGGCATGACTCTCCCTGGTTGAAGGTGACAGGTCCCGAGGCCGAAGCTATCGCGGTACAAATGTGACTCAAGTGACACGTGTGGCATTTATGCGATCGTTACGGAGCCGAGCGGTCGCGGTGACCGGGCACCCGACGTGGTGTCCGCGGCGTCGCTAAAGTCGGGCGCATAGACACCAGCTTGGCCGCCGCGGCGGCAACCACCAGCCGGCGGCTGGCGGCGGGCGCGCCGCTGCTGCTGGTGCTCAGCGTCGCCGCACGGTTTGCCTGGACATACCTGATGCCCAACGGCGCCAACTTCGTCGATCTGCACGTCTACGTCGGTGGCGCCGCGGCGCTGGACCATCCCGGCACGCTGTACAGCTACGTCTACGCCGACCAGACGCCGGACTTCCCGCTGCCGTTCACCTATCCGCCGTTCGCGGCGCTGGTCTTCTACCCCCTGCATCTGCTGCCGTTTGGCCTGGTCGGCCTGCTGTGGCAGGTCGCGACGATGGTTGCGCTGTACGGTGCGGTGCGGATCAGCCAGCGCTTGCTGGCCCCCGCCGGCGCCAACGGCACCGGTGGCCGCGCAGCGATGGCCTGGACGGCGGTCGCCATCTGGGTCGAGCCGCTGCGCAGCACCTTCGACTACGGGCAAATCAACGTGCTGCTGATGCTGGCGGCGCTGTGGGCGGTCTACACCGCGCGGTGGTGGCTGTCGGGTCTGCTGGTCGGTGTGGCGGCCGGCATCAAGCTGACCCCGGCGATCACCGCCGTCTACCTCGTCGGGGTGCGGCGGTGGCGCGCGGCCCTGTTCTCGGGAGTCGTGTTCCTGGCCACCATCGCGGTGTCCGTGCTGGTCATCGGTGAGCAGGCCCGCTTCTACTTCACCGACCTGCTGGGCGATGCCGGCCGGGTCGGCCCGATCGCCACCTCGTTCAACCAATCCTGGCGCGGCGCGATCTCCCGGATCCTGGGCCACGACGCCGGTTTGGGGCCGCTGGTGTTGGCCGCGGTCACCGCCACCGCGGTCGTGGCCCTGCTGGCCTGGCGGGCGCTGGAGGAGTCCGATCGGCTGGGCCGGCTGCTGGTCGTGGAAATGTTCGGCCTGGTGCTGTCGCCGATCTCGTGGACCCACCATTGGGTGTGGCTGGTGCCGCTGATGATCTGGTTGCTGCACGGGCCGCCGCGCAAGCGGCTGGGCGCCCGGATCGTGGGCTGGGGCTGGTTGGTGCTGACCATCGTCGGGCTGCCGTGGTTGCTCAGCTTCGCCCAACCGACGATCTGGCAGATCGGCCGGCCCTGGTATCTGGCCTGGGCCGGGCTGGTCTACCCGGTGGCGACGCTGGCGACCCTGGGCTGGATCGCGGCCACCTGTCGACGACCGGTCAGCGCCCCAGCAGCGCGTTGATGTCGCGCGCCATGTCGATGTCGCTGTGCGTGATACCGCCCACAGCATGCGTGACCAGCACGAAAGTCACAGTCCGCCAACGGATATCGATATCCGGGTGATGATCCTTGACCTCGGCGTGCTCGGCCACCCGGCGCACCGCGTCGATGCCGTCCAGAAACGTCGGAAACTTGATCGACCGGCGCAGGACACCACCGGCGCGTTTCCACCCGGGCAGGTCGGACAGCGCGGCGTCCACTTGCTCATCCGTTAACACAGCCATACCTGGAACGGTATACCGTCACTGGCCATGCCGACCCAGATCGTCGTCGCCGGGGCCATCATCCGCGGTGACGCCGTCTTGGTGGCGCAACGGGCGCGCCCACCGGAGTTAGCCGGCCGCTGGGAACTTCCCGGCGGCAAGGTCGCGCCCGGTGAACCCGAGCACGCCGCGCTGGCTCGCGAGCTGGCCGAGGAGTTGGGACTTCACGTCGACGACATCGCGGTCGGCGACCGCCTGGGCGACGATATTCCGCTGGACGACACCACGACACTGCGCGCCTATCGCGTGCGGCTGATCCGCGGCCGGCCGCACCCGCGCGACCACACCGCGCTGCGCTGGGTGCCAGCGGCCGAGCTGCCCGACGTCGACTGGGTGCCCGCCGACCGGGGCTGGCTTGCGGACCTGCGCCGAGCGTGCATCTAGGGCGACGACACGCCGCTTAGCCTCAAGTGATCGCTGCAACACCTGACCGAGAGGTGTTGGTGCTGCATGGGTTACCAGACGGGGTTTCGGGGTCCGGGGGATCGGGTGCCGGATGGGGTGCGGGAGAAGTTCTGGAAGGCGCTGCAATCGGGGCTATCACCGACGGCGGCGGCCACGGTGGCCGGGGTGGCGGGTTTGACGGGCCGGAAATGGGCCAAGGCCGCGGGGTATCAGACCAATCCGAAGCACTACGGCATCCGGTACTCGGCCGAGGTCAGGGATGCATTCTGGGAGGCGCTGCGCACGGGGGCGACGCCGACGCAGGCGGCGGTAATCGCCGGCGTGTCGGAGCACACCGCTCTGCGCTGGGTCGATCAGGCTGGATACGTGCCGAGAACACCTATTCCTGCTGGTGAAGAGCCCGACGCGGCGTCGCGGTCGATGTCGTTTGTCGAACGTTGCCGATTAGAGGAGCTACTCGTCGCGGGGTATACGCAGGCTGGGGCCGCGCGACTGTTGGGACGGCATCCATCCACGATTGGTCGGGAGGTATGCCGGGGGGCGACGAGCTGTGGGTACCGTGCCCGCATCGCCCAGGACGCCGTTGACGCCAACCGCGCCCGCCCCAAGGCGCGCAAGCTGGAGTCCAGGCCGGCGCTGTTGGCCGAGGTTGTGCGACGCTTGCAGCAGCGGCACAGCCCCGAGCAGATCGCCGGGCGGCTGCGTGAGGACTTCCCCGACGATCCGGAGATGTGGGTGTCACACGAGACGATCTACCAGGCAATGTACGTCCAGCCCGCGGGAACTGGCCCGGCAGGTCAAGACCGCGCTGCGCACCGGAAGGACGCAACGAAAACCGCAGGGCCGCAAAGATATAGAAGACCGCAACCGGTTCAAGGCAGGCATGGTCAACATCAGTGAGCGACCCGCCGAGGCCGACGACCGGGCCATCCCAGGCCACTGGGAAGGCGACCTGATCATCGGCGCCAACAGCGGTTCGGCGATAGGGACCCTGGTGGAGCGCACCACCGGGTTCGTGATGCTGCTGCACTTACCCGGTGACCACACCGCCGCCACCGTCGCCGAGGCCATCACCGCAAAGATCCCCGACATCCCCGAAATCCTGCGCAGATCGTTGACCTGGGACCAAGGCGCCGAGATGGCGCTGCACACCAAGATCACCGAGGCCACCGGGCTGCCGATCTACTTCTGCGACCCACACAGCCCCTGGCAACGCGGCACCAACGAGAACACCAACGGCCTGCTTCGCCAGTACTTCCCCAAAGGCACCGACCTGTCCTTCCACGGACCCGGGATCCTCGACAACGTCGCCGCCGAACTCAACGCCCGACCCCGCAAACGTCTCGGCTGGCGCACCCCCGCCGAAGAACTCGACCGACTACTCTCAGACCCGTCCACTTTTGTTGCAGCGACCGCCTGAATCCACGCCGGCCGGGACCGCCCTGAATGCACGCTGGATGAGCCGCCCAGGCCGTGGGCTCAGTTCGCTATCCGGGGCCGCCCGCTGCCACAATCACCGACGTGCCATTCCGCAACGTCGCCATCGTCGCGCACGTCGACCACGGCAAGACCACCCTGGTCGACGCGATGCTGCGGCAGTCGGGAGCGCTACCGGCACGTGGCGAACCGCAGGAACGCGTGCTGGACACCGGCGACCTGGAGCGCGAAAAAGGCATCACCATCTTGGCCAAGAACACCGCCGTGCACCGTCATCACGGCGACGGAACCGTCACCGTCATCAACGTGATTGACACCCCCGGGCACGCCGACTTCGGCGGCGAGGTGGAGCGCGGGCTGTCCATGGTCGACGGGGTGCTGCTGCTGGTCGACGCCGCCGAGGGCCCGCTGCCGCAGACCCGGTTCGTGCTGCGCAAGGCGCTGGCCGCCCGGCTGCCGGTGATCCTGGTGGTCAACAAGACCGATCGCCCTGACGCCCGCATCGCCGAGGTGGTGGAGGCCAGCCACGACCTGCTGCTCGACGTCGCCGCGGACCTCGACGACGCGGCCGCGAAGGCCGCCGAGCATGCGCTGGGCCTGCCGACGCTGTACGCATCCGGGCGCGCCGGTGTCGCGAGCACCACGCCGCCACCCGATGGCCGGGTTCCCAACGGCACCAACCTGGATCCGCTGTTCGATGTCCTCGAAGCGCACGTCCCGCCGCCCAACGGCGACCCGGACGCGCCGTTGCAGGCGCTGGTCACCAACCTGGACGCGTCGACCTTTCTGGGCCGGCTGGCGTTGATCCGCATCTACAACGGGCGCATCCGCAAGGGTCAGCAGGTCGCCTGGTTACGGGAAGCGGGTGTGGCGACCGCCAGGATCACCGAGTTGCTGGCCACCGAAGGCGTGGAACGCAAACCAACCGACGAAGCCGTCGCCGGCGATATCGTCGCCGTGGCCGGCCTGCCGGACATCATGATCGGCGACACCCTGGCGGATCTTGCCAATCCTGTTGCGCTGCCCAGGATTATCGTGGACGAGCCGGCGATATCGGTCACCATCGGCACCAACACGTCCCCGTTGGCCGGCAAGGTGGGTGGCCACAAGCTCACCGCGCGCCTGGTGCGCAACCGGTTGGACGCCGAGCTGGTGGGCAACGTGTCGATCCGGGTGATCGACATCGGCCGCCCGGACGCGTGGGAGGTGCAGGGCCGTGGCGAGCTGGCGCTGGCCGTGCTGGTCGAGCAGATGCGTCGGGAGGGCTTCGAATTGACCGTCGGCAAGCCGCAGGTGGTGACCAAGACCATCGACGGCAAGCTGCATGAGCCGTTCGAGGCGATGACCGTCGACTGCCCGGAGGAGTATGTCGGGGCGGTCACCCAGCTGATGGCCGGCCGCAAGGGCCGCATGGTGGAGATGGCCAACCACACCACGGGCTGGGTGCGAATGGACTTCGTGGTTCCCAGCCGCGGCCTGATCGGCTGGCGCACCGACTTCCTCACCGAGACCCGCGGCACCGGCGTCGCGCATGCGGTGTTCGACGGCTACCGACCGTGGGCAGGCGAGATTCGGGCCCGGCGCAGCGGGTCGCTGGTATCGGACCGGTCCGGCACCATCACCGCGTTCGCCCTGCTGCAGCTCGCCGATCGGGGTCAGTTCTTCGTCGAGCCCGGGCAGGACACCTACCAGGGCATGGTGGTCGGGATCAACCCGCGCCCCGACGATCTCGACATCAACGTCACCCGCGAGAAGAAGCTGACCAACATGCGATCGTCGACCGCCGATGTCATCGAGACACTGGCCAAGCCGCTGGAACTCGACCTGGAACGGGCCTTGGAGTTCTGTGCCCCCGACGAATGCGTCGAGGTGACCCCCGAGATCGTGCGGGTGCGCAAGGTCGAACTAGACGTGACCGCGCGGGCCCGCGGCCGGGCCCGCACCAAGGCCCGGGGATAGCCTGATGGGCGTGCCGAGCCCAGTCCGCCGCGTCTGCAGGACGGTTGGCGCGCTGGTCGCACTGCTGGGTGTGGTGTTGTCGGCGTGCACGGTCAGCCCGCCGCCGGCGCCGCAAAGCACCGACACGCCGCACACCACGCCACCACCGCCGCCGCACCCCACGCAGATCATCATGGCCATCGACTCGATCGGCGCGGGGTTCAACCCGCATCTGCTGTCCGACCTGTCGCCGGTCAACGCCGCGATCAGCGCGCTGGTGTTGCCCAGCGCGTTTCGGCCGGTGCCCGATCCCAGTTCGCCGACCGGTTCGCGCTGGGAAATGGACCCGACACTGTTGGTGTCGGCCGAGGTGACCAGTGAAAACCCGTTCACCGTGACGTACAAGATCCGGCCCGAGGCGCAGTGGACCGACAACGCGCCGATCGCCGCCGACGACTTCTGGTACCTGTGGCGGCAGATGGTCAGCCAGCCGGGGGTGGTCGATCCGGCCGGCTACGACCTGATCACCGGTGTCCAGTCACTCGAGGGCGGCAAGCAGGCCGTGGTCACCTTCGCCGAGCCGTATCCGGCGTGGCGGGAGTTGTTCAACAACATCCTGCCGGCCCACATCGTCAAGGATGCGCCCGGCGGCTTCGCGGCCGGGCTGGCCCGGGCGCTGCCGGTCACCGGTGGACAGTTCCGGGTGGAAAACATCGACCCGCAGCGCGACGAGATCCTGATCGCCCGCAATGACCGCTACTGGGGGCCGCCCGCCAAACCCGGCCTCATTCAGTTCCGCCGGGCTGGGGCGCCGGCCGCGCTGGCCGATTCGGTGCGCAACGGCGACACCCAGGTGGCCCAGGTGCACGGCGGGTCGGCGGCGTTCGCTCAACTGTCCGCCATCCCCGACGTGCGAACCGCCCGGATCGTGACCCCGCGGGTCATGTCGCTCACGCTGCGCGCAAACCTGCCCAAGCTGGCCGACGGGCAGGTCCGCAAGGCGATATTGGGGTTGCTCGACGTCGACCTGCTCGCCGCCGTGGGCGCCGGCAGCGACAACACCGTCACCTTGGACCAGGCGCAGATCCGTTCACCCAGCGACCCGGGGTATGTGCCGACCGCGCCGCCGGCGATGAGCACGGCGGCGGCGCTGGGGCTGTTGTCGGCCGCCGGATTCCAGATCGAAACCAACACGTCGGCTTCGCCGGCGCCGCCGGGCCCCGGTTCCGCGACCACTCCGGTGAGCACCGGGCCACCGGAAGTCATCCGCGGCCGGATCAGCAAGGACGGCAAACAGCTGTCGCTGGTGATCGGCGTGGCGGCCAACGATCCGACCTCGGTGGCAGTGGCCAACACCGCCGCCGACCAGCTGCGCAACGTCGGGATCGCGGCGAGCGTGCTGGCGCTGGACCCGGTGACGCTGTATCGGGACGCGGTGAACGACAACCGAGTGGACGCCATCGTGGGCTGGCATCAGGCCGGCGGGAATCTGGCGACGTTGTTGGCGTCGCGGTTCGGCTGTCCCGCGTTGCAGGCGACGGCCCTCTCGGCGGGTGCGCCGGCGACGACCCCCGCGGGGCCCGCCGCGACGACGCCGCCCGCGACCCCGGACACCGCTATGCCGACGCCGGCCACCCCGAGCCGCCCACCCGAGCCCGGCGCGCTGGTGAAAGCGCCGTCGAATCTCACCGGAATCTGCGATCGCAGTATCCAGTCGAACATCGATGCCGCGCTCAACGGCACCAAGAACATCAACGACGTGATCACCGCGGTCGAACCGCGGCTGTGGAACATGTCCACGGTGTTGCCGATTTTGCAGGACACCACGATCGTCGCGGCCGGCCCGAGCGTGCAGAACGTCAGCCTGTCCGGTGCGGTGCCGGTCGGCATCGTCGGCGACGCCGGCCAGTGGGTCAAAACCGGGCAATAACAGCGTCCACTGGTCGGGGCGGGTTTCGCCAAAGCGGAAAGCCATCGGGTGGATGGTGATACCGTCTGCTCACTGCCGATGGGCCGCACGACTGGGCCGGCGTGTGGTCGATAGCGCTGAGCCGTGGGAGGTGCGGATGTCATTTCTTATCGCCTCGCCGGAGATGGTTTCTGCGGCGGCAACCGAGTTGGCCAGCGTTGGTTCGACGATAACTGGGGCCAACAGTGCGACGGCAGCGGCGACAACCGAGGTGATACCGGCGGCCCTTGATGAGGTGTCGGCGGGGATCGCGGCAATCTTCGCCGAGCACGGCCGGGTGTACCAGGCACTCGGCGCCCAGGCGGCGGCATTTCATGACCGGTTCGTGCGGGCGCTGAACGCGGGTGCGAGCGCCTACGCCGGCGCTGAGGCCAACGCAGCGCACGCCCTGGGGGGTGCGGTCCCCGGGACCGTCCAGGCGCTGGCCGCAAGCACGCCGGGCAGTCTGTTGCAGCAACTTGAGACGGCGCAGATCGACTTCAACACCAACCTGGTCAACAGCGAGCTCACCTTCAACAAGGCGCTGGTGGCCAACGAGGTGGCTTGGGAGAAGGCCATCTTCGGAACCGACAGCGCCCTCAACGGGGTCATCAACCGCGGTTTCAACGTCGCCAACCTGCTGGTGGGCACCGGCCAGCAAACCATCAACACCCTGGTCGGTGCGCCAGTCCCGACGAACTTCACGTCCACGCTGCTCCTCGGCGGCTCGGCCCAGGTCTTCAACGACGGGCAGATCGGCGGTCCGTTGGGTGCCTTCGACCAAAGCTTGGTGCTCGGCGCGGATCTCGCCGGCCTCGTCGTCAGCGGTCCACCCGCCCAGGCGGTGCTGAGCGTACTCCCCGAGCCCACCCGGGCAATGGTGTTGCATGCGCCGGGCGAGCTCTTGCAGCAACTCGAGACGGCGCAGATCAACTACAACAGCGGTCTCGTCAGCAACGAGCTCAGCTTCAACCATGCGTTGCTGGCCAACGAGGTGGCTTGGGAGAAGGCCATCTTCGGAACCGACAGCGCCCTCAACGGGGTCGTCAACCGCAGTTTCAACGTCGTCAACCTGCTGGTGGGCACCGGCGAGCTGGCCCTCAACGGCCTTTCCGGCGCGCAAGTCCCCCAACCCGCCTTTACTCAGAGCCTGCTCACCGGCAGCTCGGCCCAGGTCTTCAATGGCGGCCAGATTGGCGGCCTGGTGGGTGTGTTCGATCAGAGCTTGCTGGTCGGTGCGGACCTCGTTGGCCTCATCACGGGTCAGGCCTGACGGCGTGCGTGCGGTGCCGGCCGCTGTGGCGGGATGACGATGTCGACGATCAGCGCCAGCTCCCGGCGGTTGGGTGGGACGCCGGTAAACGGTCAGCCTGCCGTAGCCCACCGAAGCCGGTTCGGCCAAGGTCGCCACGTACCGCGGGTGTTCGAGCGCCTCGCCGCGGTGGCGGCTCCGGCCGGCCGTCATCCGCCGCCCGGTAGGGTGCGTCCATGCCCGAGACGCCTCGGCTGCTGTTCGTGCACGCCCACCCCGACGACGAGAGCCTCAGCAACGGCGCCACCATCGCCCACTACACCGCCCGCGGCGCGCGGGTCGAGGTCGTCACCTGCACGCTGGGTGAAGAGGGCGAGGTCATCGGTGACCGCTGGGCACAACTGGCCGTCGACCACGCGGATCAGCTCGGCGGCTACCGCATCGGCGAGCTGACGGCGGCGTTGCGCGCGCTGGGGGTCGGTGCACCCCATTACCTGGGCGGCGCCGGTCGCTGGCGAGACTCCGGCATGGCCGATACGCAGCCGCGCCGGCCACGCAGGTTCGTCGACGCCGACGAGCGGGAGGTGGTCGGGGAATTGGTCGCGACCATTCGGCGGCTGCGGCCGCATGTCGTGGTCACCTACGACCCCAACGGCGGCTACGGGCATCCCGACCACGTGCACGCCCACGCCGTCACCACGGCCGCGGTAGCCCGGGCCGGCGCCGGGGCCGGCGACCATCCGGGTGACCCGTGGACGGTGCCGAAGTTCTACTGGACGGTCTTCGGCCTGAGCGCCTTTGCTGCGGGCGCTCGCGCCCTGGGCCCCGAGGATCTGCGACCCGAGTGGGTGCTGCCGTCGGCGGACGAGATCCACTTCGGATACGCCGACGGCCGCATCGATGCCGTCATCGAGGCCGATGCGGACGCGCACGCCGCCAAGGTCGCGGCGCTCGCCGCCCATGCCACCCAGGTCGTGATCGGCCCGACCGGCCGCGCCTGTGCCTTGTCCAACAATCTCGCCCTGCCCATCCTGGCGCAGGAGCATTACGTTCTGGCCGCCGGGTCCGCGGGGGCTCGCGACGAGCGCGGCTGGGAAACAGACCTGCTGGCCGGACTTGGTTTCAGCTAAGTTGGCCAGGCGGTATGCTGCTGCTGCTGCCCCATCAGGCAGCCACGGAAGGAATTCGAATGGACCCCGACCTGGATCCCAACCTGCAGCATTGGCAGGACCGTCTGGACAGCCTGCAGTGGGTCATCGGCTCGATCCTGTCGCAGCTCGACAGCGTCCCGACCTGACCGAAACCCAGCCGCCCGCCGCTGACGAGGGCGGCGCGACAGATCCAGCCATCCGGTTCGTCGTCTTGGCGCTGTTGGCGGTCGACGGCGCGTTGTCCGCGGTGGTCGGCGCGCTGCTGATGCCTTGGTATATCGGCGCGATTCCCTTTCCGGTCAGCGCTTTGATCAGTGGATTGGTCAACGCCGCCCTGGTCTGGGCCGCCGGGCACTGGACCGGGTCGCCGCGGGTGGCCGCGTTGCCGTTGTGGACGTGGCTGTTGACGGTGGTGGTGATGGTGGTGGGCGGGCCGGGCGACGATGTCATCCTGGGCGGTCGGGGACCGATGGCCCACGGCGCCTTGATCCTCATCGTGCTGGGCGCCGCGCCGCCGGCGTGGGTGCTGCGGCGGCACCGAGTCAGCCGGGCTACGGCAACGGCGGCAGCGGCGGGAGGAAGCTGAGCAGCCAGTTGATCTCGGTGATGATGAACTGGGTGAGCGACGCGTCGGTGGCCGCCCAGAGGTTGCTCAGCCCTTGACTAAAAGTGATGGTCCCATCCAGCCAGTCCAGCGTGTTGAACAGAGCGCTCTGGACGATCGGTTCGAACAGGTAGTACAAGAACATGATCTGCGGCGCCAGGATGCCGACATAGGGCAGCCAGCCCGCCGCCCACGAGGCGAGCAGGAAGCCGTACTCCACCCACGGCTCGACGGCAAGGTAGAAATTCTCGATGGCGGTGGCGACCGATACCGGGATGACAGCCGCCGCTGCGGCACTGGCCACGGGCTGCAGGAGCGCGTTGCCGGCGGCCAGGGCGCCGGTCCCGCCGGTGGGCGCCAGCGCCGCAGCGCCGGCGCCGATGTTGGCTGCGGCCGCTCCGCCGAGGACGCTGGAGCCCCCCGTCCCGGCGAACACGTTTTGGAGTTGGCTCACCACATTGGGCGCGATGCCGCTTTGGTCAATCATCGGTTGCCCCAGCAGCTTTTCGGCGGGCGAGGTCAGCGCGTTCACCAAGTTCTGCGCGGCGCTGGCCTCGGTGGCCGCATACGCGTTCGCGCTGGCGTTCAGGGCCTGCGCGAACTGGTCATGAAACGCCGCGAATTGCGCGCTGAGCTGCTGATACCCCTGGCCATACGAGGAAAACAGCGCGGCGACCTGCGCGGAAACCTGGTCGGCGGCGGCCGCCATGACTCCCGTCGTCGGCGATGCCGCCGCGGCGTTGGCCGCGTTGATGGTCGAACCGATTCCGGCGATCTCCGAAGCCGCCGCCGTCAGCGCCGGCGGCGCCGCGTGCACAAACGACATCTGGTGACACCCCCTGCGTCGGTTCACCGTATGGTATCGCGACCAGCGGTGCAGGGTGCTGGAGTCAACAAACACCCTGCTGGTCAGTGGCGTGCGGGCGGTGGCCTGCCGCTACTGTTGCGAACATGGCACCCACCGCCCTGCCTTGCCCGGTCGTTCCGCCCAAGGCCGATGCTTCCGCGCTGCGCCGGGTACTGCGGCGGGCCCGCGACGGTGTCCTGCTGAACGTCGATGAGGCGGCCGTCGCCATGACCGCGCGCGGCGACGCGCTGGCCGACCTGTGCGCGAGCGCGGCGCGGGTGCGTGACGCGGGCCTCACGTCGGCCGGACGTCGCGGGGCGGGCGGGCGATTGCCGATCAGCTATTCGCGTAAGGTGTTCATCCCGGTCACCCGGCTATGCCGGGACAAGTGCCACTACTGCACGTTCGTCGCCGTGCCGGGCAAACTGCGCGCCGAAGGCGCCGGCATGTACCTGGAGCCCGACGAAATACTCGAGGTCGCCCGCCGCGGCGGCGAACTCGGTTGCAAGGAAGCATTATTCACCCTCGGGGACCGTCCGGAGGCGCGCTGGCCGGAGGCGCGCGAGTGGCTTGGCCAACGAGGCTACGACTCCACCCTGTCGTACGTGCGGGCGATGGCGATCCGGGTGCTGGAGGAGACCGGGCTGTTGCCGCACCTGAACCCCGGGGTGATGAGCTGGTCGGAGATGTCGCGGCTGAAGCCGGTGGCGCCGTCGATGGGCATGATGCTGGAGACGACGTCGCGCCGGCTGTTCGAAACCAAGGGTCTGGCGCACTACGGTAGCCCCGACAAAGACCCAGCGGTGCGGCTGCGGGCCTTGACCGACGCCGGCCGGTTGTCCATTCCGTTCACCACCGGTCTGTTGGTCGGCATCGGCGAGACGCTGTCCGAGCGTGCCGCAACCTTGCATGCGATCCGCAAGTCGCACAAGGAGTTCGGGCATATCCAAGAAGTGATCGTGCAGAACTTCCGCGCCAAGGAACACACCGCGATGGCCGCCTTTCCCGACGCGGGGATCGAGGACTACTTGGCGACGGTGGCGGTGGCGCGGCTGGTGCTCGGCCCGGGCATGCGGATCCAGGCGCCACCGAACCTGGTGTCCCGCAACGAGTGCCTGGCGCTGGTCGGCGCCGGTGTCGACGACTGGGGCGGTGTCTCACCGCTGACCCCCGACCATGTCAACCCCGAACGGCCGTGGCCGGCCGTGGATGAGCTGGCCGCGGTCACCGCGGAGGCCGGTTATGAGCTGGTGCAGCGGTTGACCGCCCAACCCAAGTACGTGCTGGCAGGCGCCGCCTGGATCGACCCCCGGGTGCGGAAATATGTTCTGGCGCTGGCCGATCCGGCGACCGGTTTTGCCCGCGACGGCAATCCGGTGGGCATGCCGTGGCAGGAACCCGACGAGGTGGAGTCCTGCGGCCGGGTGGACCTCAACGCGGCAATCGACACCGCGGGCCGCAACACGCAAACCCGCAGCGACCTCGACAGCGCGTTCGGCGACTGGGAATCGATCCGCGCGCAGGTGCACGAGTTGGCGGTCCGCGCACCCGAGCGCATCGACACCGATGTGCTTGCCGCGCTGCGGTCTGCCGAACGCGATCCCGCCGGCTGCACCGACGAGGAGTACCTGACATTGGCGACCGCCGACGGTCCAGCCTTGGATGCCGTTGCCGCACTGGCTGATTCGTTGCGCCGCGACGTGGTCGGCGATGACGTGACCTTCGTGGTCAACCGCAACATCAACTTCACCAACATCTGTTACGTCGGCTGCCGGTTCTGCGCGTTCGCCCAGCGCAAGGGTGACGCCGACGCCTACTCGTTGTCGACCGCCGAGGTTGCCGAACGCGCGTGGCAGGCGCACCTGGCCGGTGCGACCGAGGTCTGCATGCAGGGTGGCATCGACCCGGAGCTGCCGGTCACCGGTTACGCCGATCTGGTTCGCGCCGTCAAGGCGCGGGTGCCGTCCATGCACGTGCACGCGTTTTCCCCAATGGAGATCGCCAACGGTGTGACCAAGAGCGGGTTGAGCATTCGCGAGTGGCTGATCGGCCTGCGCGAGGCCGGGCTGGACACCATCCCAGGTACCGCCGCCGAGATTCTCGACGACGAGGTGCGTTGGGTGCTCACCAAGGGCAAGTTGCCGAGCTCGCTGTGGATCGAGATCGTGACCACCGCGCATGAGGTGGGTCTGCGGTCGTCGTCGACGATGATGTACGGCCATGTCGACAGCCCGCGGCACTGGGTCGCCCACCTCAACGTGCTGCGCGCCATCCAGGACCGTACCGGCGGTTTCACCGAGTTCGTGCCGCTGCCGTTCGTGCACCAGAATTCGCCGCTGTATCTCGCCGGAGCGGCGCGGCCCGGCCCGACCCATCGCGACAACCGTGCGGTGCACGCGCTGGCGCGGATCATGCTGCACGGCCGCATCGCCCACATCCAGACCAGCTGGGTGAAACTCGGCGTGGACGGCACGCGAGTGATGCTCAACGGCGGCGCCAACGACCTGGGCGGCACGCTGATGGAGGAGACCATCTCGCGGATGGCCGGCTCCGAGCACGGGTCGGCCAAGACCGCTGCCGAGCTGGTCGCGATCGCTGAAGGGATCGGACGGCCCGCGCGGCAGCGCACCACCACCTACGCCCCGTTGGCGGCGTAGCGTCGCCTGGTGACCGACGCCGCCCGTCTAGATGACCAGGTGCAGCGGCTGGTGGTCGCCGAATCCTCAGACCGGGGTATGTAGATCGAGGAGAGCTCCTTCGACTTGCTTGGCGTCGGTTGCCAAGATCAGCCGATGACCGGCCTTTCCCGGCTTTGACGGGCCGGCGTCGGCGAGTCCCTCGTACACCACCATCCTGGACGAATCCGCGGGACGAAGTTAACAATGTTGGCCACAAGGCTCCTCGATGCGTGGCTCGGTCGTGACCAGTCGATCGGAGGCGGGCATGTCGTTTGTGATCGCGGATCCTGGGATGGTGGTGGCCGCGGCGACGGACTTGGAGGCCGTCCGTTCTGCGTTGAACGCGGCCAATGCGGCGGCAAGTCAGACGACCAAGGTGGTGGCGATGGCCGCCGATGATGTGTCGGCGGCCATCGCGGCGTGGTTCGACACGTACGCCCGGGAATATCAAGCGGTGAACGCCCGAGCGGCAGCGTTTCACGCCCAGTTTGTGCAGACCTTGACCGCGAGTGCGGGGTCATATGCGGGCACCGAGGTGGCCAATGCGTCGCCGTTGCAGAGCACCGCGCAGGAGGCGCCGGGCACGGTGAATGCGCCCGCCGAGGGTAACGGTGGTTCGCTGATAGGCAAGGTCGGTGTCGGCGAGTCGGCCGTTGCGAGCGTGAACGGCGGCGCGGGCGGCGGGCAGGCCGCCACCAGCGCCGCGGTCGTCAGCCCGAATCCAGGCAATGTGACGAGCAACGCGGAGAGCGGCACGAGCAGCACCGCCCCCAGCGGCATCGCGGCCAGCGGCATCGCGGCCAGCGGCATCGCGGCCAGCGGTGGCGGGACCACCGGCGGGGGGGTGGGGGTGACGTATGCGGTGACGTCGCAGTGGGATGGCGGGTTTGTGGCGCAGTACACGATCACCAATTCGGGTGAGGCTGCGTTGAGCAATTGGCGGGTCGAATTCGATTTGCCCGCAAACGAATCCATCACCAGTGTGTGGAACGGACAGCTTGCCCAGGCTGACACGCACTACGTGCTGACTCCGGAGTCGTGGACGCAGACGATTGCGCCGGGCGGTTCGGTCGTTGTTGGTTTCCAGGCCGCGCAGACCGGCGCCTACTCGCCGCCGACGAATGTGTCCGTCAACGGCGAACCAGTCAGCGGCACCACCAGCGGCGGTGGCACCACCAGCGGCGGTGGCACTACTACCGGCGGTGGCACCACTACCGGCGGTGGCACCACTAGCGGTGGTGGCACCACTAGCGGCGGTGGCACCAGCGGGGCGATGTCGGGGGAGTTCTCGCCTTATATCGATATGACGTTGTGGCCGCCGTTGACCAACGCCAACGCTGTGGCCCTGGCTGACGCGGGAGTCGACGACGCCACGCTGGCCTTCATCGTCAGCGGCGCAGGCAACCAGCCGGCCTGGGGTGGGGTGTATTCGCTGACCGACCCGGTGATCACCTCGCAGATCTCGGCCCTGCGGGGTGCGGGTATCGATCCGACCATCTCGTTCGGCGGTGCCAATGGCGTGGATCTGGCGTATACCGCTCCCAGCGCCACCGTGCTGGCCGAGCAGTACGAGTCGGTGGTGAGCGCCTTCGGAATTTACAAGTTCGACTTCGACGTCGAAGGGGGGATGCAGGCCAACACTGCGGTGCTGACCAAACAGGCGCAGGCGATCGCGATGCTGCAGGCGGAGCAGGCGGCTGCGGGCACCGGTTGAAGTTTCCTACACCCTTCCGGTATTGCCGACGGGTTTGACCCACGACGGGTTGGGGGTGCTGCAGATCGCTAAGGCTAACGGTGTGAACATCACCCGGGTCAACATCATGGCCATGGACTACGGCGAGAGTTTCCATCAGGGCGGAAACCCCGACATGGGTGACCTCGCGATCCAGGCGGCGCAGTCGGTCCATGGTCAGTTGATGACGCTGTATCCCTCGCTGTCCAGTGAGCAGGCGTGGGAGATGATCGGGGTGACGCCCATGATCGGAATCAACGACGTGATGAGCGAGGTCTTCACCGTCGAGGATGCCCACCAGTTGGTTGCTTTCGCCGATCAGAACGACATCGGTGAGCTGGGCTTTTGGTCGGTCGCCCGGGACACCACGGGCCAATTGGGTGTCGTTTCACCCAATGGCAGCGGAGTGGAACAAGACCCCCTTGAGTACTCCAAGGTCTTCGCCCAGTTCGACGGCAGCGGCGGTGACACTACCGGCGGCGGTACCAGCGGCGGTGACACCAGCGGCGGTGACACCAGCGGCGGTGACACTGGCGGCGGTACCAGCGGCGGTGACACCAGCGGCGGTGACACTGGCGGCGGTGACACCAGCGGCGGTACCAGCGGTGGCGGGACCACCGGCGGGGGGGTGGGGGTGACGTATGCGGTGACGTCGCAGTGGGATGGCGGGTTTGTGGCGCAGTACACGATCACCAATTCGGGTGAGGCTGCGTTGAGCAATTGGCGGGTCGAATTCGATTTGCCCGCAAACGAATCCATCACCAGTGTGTGGAACGGACAGCTTGCCCAGGCTGACACGCACTACGTGCTGACTCCGGAGTCGTGGACGCAGACGATTGCGCCGGGCGGTTCGGTCGTTGTTGGTTTCCAGGCCGCGCAGACCGGCGCCTACTCGCCGCCGACGAATGTGTCCGTCAACGGCGAACCAGTCAGCGGCACCACTAGCGGCGGTGGCACCACCAGCGGCGGTGGCACTACTACCGGCGGTGGCACTACCACCGGCGGGGGCACCACTAGTGGCGGTGGCACCACTAGCGGCGGTGGCACCACTAGCGGCGGTGGCACCAGCGGGGCGATGTCGGGGGAGTTCTCGCCTTATATCGATATGACGTTGTGGCCGCCGTTGACCAACGCCAACGCTGTGGCCCTGGCTGACGCGGGAGTCGACGACGCCACGCTGGCCTTCATCGTCAGCGGCGCAGGCAACCAGCCGGCCTGGGGTGGGGTGTATTCGCTGACCGACCCGGTGATCACCTCGCAGATCTCGGCCCTGCGGGGTGCGGGTATCGATCCGACCATCTCGTTCGGCGGTGCCAATGGCGTGGATCTGGCGTATACCGCTCCCAGCGCCACCGTGCTGGCCGAGCAGTACGAGTCGGTGGTGAGCGCCTTCGGAATTTACAAGTTCGACTTCGACGTCGAAGGGGGGATGCAGGCCAACACTGCGGTGCTGACCAAACAGGCGCAGGCGATCGCGATGCTGCAGGCGGAGCAGGCGGCTGCGGGCACCCCGGTTGAAGTTTCCTACACCCTTCCGGTATTGCCGACGGGTTTGACCCACGACGGGTTGGGGGTGCTGCAGATCGCTAAGGCTAACGGTGTGAACATCACCCGGGTCAACATCATGGCCATGGACTACGGCGAGAGTTTCCATCAGGGCGGAAACCCCGACATGGGTGACCTCGCGATCCAGGCGGCGCAGTCGGTCCATGGTCAGTTGATGACGCTGTATCCCTCGCTGTCCAGTGAGCAGGCGTGGGAGATGATCGGGGTGACGCCCATGATCGGAATCAACGACGTGATGAGCGAGGTCTTCACCGTCGAGGATGCCCACCAGTTGGTTGCTTTCGCCGATCAGAACGACATCGGTGAGCTGGGCTTTTGGTCGGTCGCCCGGGACACCACGGGCCAATTGGGTGTCGTTTCACCCAATGGCAGCGGAGTGGAACAAGACCCCCTTGAGTACTCCAAGGTCTTCGCCCAGTTCGACGGCAGCGGCGGTGACACTACCGGCGGCGGTACCAGCGGCGGTGACACCAGCGGCGGTACCAGCGGCGGTGACACCAGCGGCGGCGGTACCAGTGGCGGTGACACTGGCGGCGGTACCAGCAGCGGCGGTGACACCAGCGGCGGTGACACTGGCGGCGGTACCAGCGGCGGTGACACCAGCGGCGGTGACACTGGCGGCGGTGACACCAGCGGCGGTACCAGCGGTGGCGGGACCACCGGCGGGGGGGTGGGGGTGACGTATGCGGTGACGTCGCAGTGGGATGGCGGGTTTGTGGCGCAGTACACGATCACCAATTCGGGTGAGGCTGCGTTGAGCAATTGGCGGGTCGAATTCGATTTGCCCGCAAACGAATCCATCACCAGTGTGTGGAACGGACAGCTTGCCCAGGCTGACACGCACTACGTGCTGACTCCGGAGTCGTGGACGCAGACGATTGCGCCGGGCGGTTCGGTCGTTGTTGGTTTCCAGGCCGCGCAGACCGGCGCCTACTCGCCGCCGACGAATGTGTCCGTCAACGGCGAACCAGTCAGCGGCACCACCAGCGGCGGTGGCACCACCAGCGGCGGTGGCACTACTACCGGCGGGGGCACCACCACCGGCGGGGGCACCACCACCGGCGGTGGCACCACTAGCGGCGGTGGCACCACTAGCGGCGGTGGCACCAGCGGGGCGACGTCGGGGGAGTTCTCGCCGTATGTCGACATGACGCTGTGGCCGAAGTTCGATTACGTCAGCGCTGCCAACGCGGGAATCGACGATGTCACCCTCGGCTTCATCGTGACCGGCGCCGACGGCAACCCATCTTGGGGCACTTTCTACTCGCTCGACGACCCCTGGGTTACCTCCGCGATGGCCGAAATGCGACAAAACGGCATCGACCCAACCATTTCTTTCGGCGGCGCGGCCAACCAGTCTCTCGCTGTTACCGCTCCGAACGCCACCGCGCTGGCCTCGGACTACAAGCTGGTCACGGACACCTACGGAATCTACAAGCTGGACTTCGACATCGAAGGTGCGGCGCTGTATGACATTTCAGCATTGACGAAGCAGGCGCAGGCGGTCGCCATGCTACAAGCGCAGCAGGCCGCTGCCGGTACCCCTGTTAAGGTCTCGTACACCCTGCCGGTGATGCCGACGGGTCTGACCCCCAATGGGGTGCAGGCGCTGCGGATCGCTATCGATAACGGCGTGCACATCGGATATGTCAACATCATGACGATGGACTACTTCGATCCGAGTCTCCAGTACGACGGCAGGATGGGCGACTACGCGATCCAAGCGGCGGAGAACGTTCATAGCCAGTTGATGACGCTGTACCCGTCGATGTCCAGCGAGGCGGTGTGGTCGATGATCAAGGTGACGCCCATGATCGGAGTCAACGACGACCCGCGCGAGATCTTCACCCTCGCCGACGCCGAGAAGCTGGCTGCGTTCGCTGATGAGAAGAACCTTGGGGGGTTGTCCATGTGGTCGGCCAACCGCGATTTCCCAGGCGCGGTGGGCCTCCTTTCAAACACGAGCAGCGGTGTGAGCCAACAGGCTTGGGATTTCAGTGAGATCTTCGATGAGTTCGCGGAGGATGCCGCCGCCGAGCAAATCGCCTCGGGCTGACGCAAGACCCCTGATATGAGGGTGCCACCGGCCACCGGAGAACACCACGGCCCCCGGGTCGGTAGGAAGCGGTTAGCGGGTCAGTAGTTGTTGCAGGAGTTGGCAACCGAAATGACAAGCCCGTAGTACTGGGCAGCACCGGGGATGGCCTGCAGCTGCGCGGCCATCTGCGCGCGCCGCGCCGGCGGCGCCGCCAGGAACGAATGCAGCCAGCCCTGCGCCACCGGTGACGCGTTGAGTTGCGCGGCAGCCCCTGGGTCTTGCGCGTTGAGCGCCGCCATCACCTGCCCGTAGTTGCAGGTGGTGTTGATGACCGCGTCCCCGGGATCCGCGGATGCGACCCCGGCCCCAACGGTCAGCGACATTGCCAGAGCACCTGCGGCGGCACTTACGCCGGCTAACGACAGCCTCATATTCGGACACCTTCCCCATCTATTGCACCGCCAAACATGACGGCGACGACATCTGCCCAGCGGTTGCCGTCTTTGACCAAGGCTACCAGGCCCCGCTGACTTGCTCTTGCCAAAGCTGCTATCGCACACCGCGCAATGGACGTAACTATCTGCAGGTCAGGGGAGTAATCGGGGCCGCGTCAATTGCGACGAGATCGACCAAAGCCACTAAAGCCGGGCCGCCAGCTCGGTACCCTGCCTGATGGCACGCTTGGCGTCCAGTTCGGCGGCATGGTCCGCACCGCCGATGATATGCGGGTCTATGCCATGGCGCCGCAGGTCATTCTCCAGGTCGCGCACCGGCTCCTGCCCGGCGCAGATCACCACGTTGTCCACCGCGAGCAGCCGTGGCCGCTGCCGATCCGGGCCGAAGCTGATCTGCAGGCCGTCGTCGGTGATCCGTTCGTAGTTCACCCCGGAGAGTTGGTGCACGCCTTTGGCCTTCAGCGACGCCCGGTGGACCCAGCCGGTGGTCTTGCCGAGCCGCTTGCCCTGCGGGCCTTCGGAGCGTTGCAGCAGGTACACCTGGCGTGCCGGCGGCGCCGGCACGGGAGCGGTCAGCGCGCCGCGGGCCTCCCGCGGGTCGACGACGCCCCACTCGGCTTTCCAGTCCTTGAGGTTCAGGGTGGGCGAATGTTGGGTGACCAGCAGTTCACTGACGTCGAACCCGATGCCCCCGGCGCCGACCACGGCCACACTGCGCCCGACCGGCTGGACACCGCTGATCGCCTCGGCATAGGTCAACACCTTGGGGTGGTCGATGCCGGGAATGGCCGGGATGCGCGGCGCCACGCCGGTGGCCAAGACGACAGCATCGTAGTGGTCCAAGCCCGTCACCTCGTCGGCCGTCACCCGGGTGCCCAGCCGCACCTCGACGCCGTGCTTGGCCAGCATGGTGGAGAAATACCGGATGGTCTCGCTGAATTCCTCCTTGCCGGGAATGCGGCGGGCCATGTCGAACTGGCCGCCGACGAAATCGTTGGCCTCGAACAGCGTCACCCGGTGGCCCCGTTGGGCGGCGTTGACCGCCGCGGCAAGCCCGGCCGGGCCGGCCCCCACCACCGCCACCGAACGAACCCGCCGAGTCGGGGACAACACCAGCAGCGTCTCGCGTCCGGCACGCGGGTTGAGCAGACACGACGCCGGCTTTTTGACGAAGACGTGGTCGAGGCAGGCCTGATTGCAGGCGATGCAGGTATTGATCTCGTCGGCCCGGTCGGAGTGCGCTTTGCGGACCCACTCCGGGTCGCTTAGCATCGGCCGGGCCATCGATATCAGCCGCACCTGGGTATCGGCCAGGATCTGTTCGGCGGCCTGCGGCATGTTGATGCGGTTAGACGCCATCACCGGGATGCTGACGTGTTCGGCGACGGCGTTGCTGATGTCGACGAACGCGCCGCTGGGCACCGAGGTGACGATCGTCGGCACCCGCGCCTCGTGCCAGCCGAAACCGGAGTTGATGATGGTTGCCCCCGCGGCTTCCACTTCGGTCGCCAGCGCGACGATTTCGTCCCAGGTCTGGCCTTGCTCGACGTAGTCGGCCATCGACATCCGGTAGCAGATGATGAAGTCGGGTCCGACGGCGGCGCGGGTATGGCGCACGATCTCGACCGGGAGCCGGCGGCGGTTGGCGGGGGTACCGCCCCAGGAGTCGGTGCGCTTGTTGGTGCGCGGCGCCAGGAACTGGTTGAGCAGGTACCCTTCGCTGCCCATGATTTCGACCCCGTCGTAGCCGGCTTCGCGGGCCAGCTGCGCGCAGCGGGCGAAATCGGCGATGGTCGCGGCGACGCCGCGCGACGACAACGCCCGCGGGCGGAACGGGTTGATCGGCGCCTTGATCGACGAGGCGCTGACCGAAAGTGGGTGGTACGCGTAGCGTCCGGCGTGCAGGATTTGCAGCAGGATCTTGGCGCCCGCGTCATGCACCGCGTTGGTGATGCGCCGGTGCCGTCGGGCTTGGGCCGAGGACACCAACTCCGAGGCGAACGGGTACAGCCAACCGGTGCGGTTGGGGGCATAGCCGCCGGTAATGATCATCCCGACGCCACCGCGGGCGCGCTCGACGAAGTATTCGGCGAGCCGGTCGATGTGGCGGGCCCGGTCTTCCAGTCCGGTATGCATCGAACCCATGACCACCCGGTTGCGCAAAGTGGTGAATCCAAGGTCCAACGGGGACAGCAGATTTGGGTAGGGACTCATCGTTTATCCTCCAGGGCTTGAGCTACCTCGTCGAGCCATTCGATGGCACTTTCTTCGGCTCGGATTCCGCCGCGCAGCACGAGGTACTGATGCAGCGCGGCGCCACGGAGTGCTGACGGATCGGGAAAGCTGCGTTTCTCGATTCCGCGGTAGGTGTCCAACGCGTCGACGCGTTCGGCGCGCAGCGCGGCGACCTGGCTGCGCAGCGTCGTCCTGTCGCCATATACCGCACCGCGCAGCTTGACGGCCAGGTCGCGGGTGCTGCCGTCGGTCAACGCGCTACCGCGGCCGGGCCTGGTCGGGCTGGGCGGCTCGGCTATCCAGCGGGCCAACTCCGCCCGGCCGCTGTCGGACACCGTGTAGACCTTCTTGTCGGGACGGCCATGCTGGGCCACGGCCGTTGCGTGCACCCAGCCGTTGTCCTCCATCACCCGCAATGTCCGATAGATCTGTTGGTGGGTGGCCGTCCAGAAGTGGCCGATGGAGCGGTCGAATCGGTGGGCCAGCTCGTAACCCGAGCCGGCCTGTTCGGACAGCGACACCAATATCGCGTGGAGGAGCGCCACCCGGGCAGCATAGATGCCACTCCACGTCGCTATGCAACTTGGTGCATATCGGCGTGGGGTGTGCCAATTGCTCGAAGTGTATGTGCAACGTCTAGTATCAGTAACCGAATGTATCGTCGGTAGGAGGCCCGCAGGCTCCGCGGCGAGGCGAACAGCAGCCCACACCGAGCAGTACCTGGAGGACACGTTGAGGAGACGTCCGTGACATACGTGATCGCCGAACCCTGCGTCGACATCAAAGACAAGGCATGCATTGAGGAATGCCCGGTCGACTGCATCTACGAGGGTGCCCGCATGCTGTACATCCACCCCGACGAATGTGTTGACTGCGGTGCCTGCGAACCGGTCTGCCCCGTCGAAGCGATCTACTACGAAGACGATGTGCCCGAACAGTGGAGCCACTACACGCAGATCAACGCCGACTTCTTCGACGAGCTGGGTTCGCCGGGCGGAGCGGCCAAGGTCGGGATGACCGAGAATGACCCGCAGGCCGTCAAGGATCTGCCACCCCAGGGCGAGGGCGACTGAGCGGGCACCTAGACCCCCGACATCGTCGGCCGGTGTCGGCGGCGCTGCCGGTGTTTCCCTGGGACACCCTGGCCGAGGCCACGGCGGTGGCCGGGGCCCACCCGGATGGCATCGTCGACCTGTCCGTCGGCACCCCGGTCGACCCGGTCGCGCCGCTGATCCAACAGGCGTTGGCGGCCGCCAGTTCGGCACCGGGTTATCCCGCCACCGCTGGCACCGCGCGGCTGCGTGCGTCCGCGGTGGCCGCGCTGGCCCGGCGTTACGGCGTCACCGGGCTCAGTGAGGCGGCGGTGGTGCCGGTCATCGGCACCAAGGAATTCATCGCCTGGTTGCCGACGCTGCTCGGCCTGGGCACCGGGGATGTGGTGGTCGTACCGGAGCTGGCGTACCCCACCTACGACGTGGGCGCCCGGCTGGCCGGGGCGCAGGTGGTGCGCGCGGATTCGCTGACCCAGCTGGGCCCGCAGACCCCGGCGCTGGTGTACCTGAATTCGCCGAGCAACCCGACCGGGCGCACGCTCGGCGTCGAGCACCTGCGCAAGGTGGTCGGGTGGGCGCGCGAACGTGGTCGTGAAAGGGGCACCGTGGTGGCTTCCGACGAGTGCTACCTCGGGTTGAGCTGGGCGGCCGAACCGCTTTCGGTGCTGCATCCCGCGGTGTGCGACGGCGACCATACCGGGCTGCTGGCGGTGCATTCGCTGTCGAAGAGCTCGTCGCTGGCGGGCTATCGGGCCGGCTTCGTCGCCGGAGATGTCGACCTGGTCGCCGAGCTGCTCGCGGTGCGCAGACACGCCGGGATGATGGTGCCGACCCCGGTGCAGGCCGCGATGGTGGCCGCCCTGGATGACGACGACCACGAACAGCTGCAGCGGGAGCGGTACGCGCGCCGGCGGGCCGCGCTGCTGCCGGCGCTGCGGTCGGCGGGTTTTGCCGTCGACCATTCCGAGGCCGGGCTCTATCTGTGGATCACCCGGGGTGAGGGTTGCCACCAGACGGTCGCGTGGTTCGCCGAGCGCGGCATCCTGGTGGCCCCCGGGGAGTTCTACGGCCCCGGGGGTGCGCGGCATGTGCGGGTGGCGCTGACCGCGACCGACGAGCGCATCGCCGCCGCGGTGCAGCGGCTGGGCTCTTAGCGAGCAGACGCAAAAGCCCCCGAAAACCAGGGTTTTCGGGGGCTTTTGCGTCTGCTCACCCACACTCCCGGGCGGGTCAGCGCCAGGTGGTGCGAAGCTGGGTGGTGACCGACAGCGGGTTGTCGCCGCGGAACAGATCGAGGATGGCCAGTCCTTCGGGGGAATCCGCGGGCAGCTGCCGGGGTGGGCCGATGTGCCTTCGCCAGCACTGCAGCAGGCATTGCCGGCGGTCCTTGCGTCGCGCGAACCACTGCGGTACGGCGTGCCAGGCCACCGCGCCGGGCAGCGGTAGCCCGATGACCGCCCTGGCCGCGAACAGGGCCCGGGCAACGCGCGCGGTCGGCGGTGTGAGGATCTTGCGTCCGATGAGGTAGCGCGGTTCGGCCAGCGGCGCCAGCAGTTCGTCGAGGGCGGCGCTGAACCGCAGAGACTGCTCGGTGGGCACGCCGCCCAGCTCGCAGCGAATCCAGCCGTCGGGGTCGGAGCTGATCCGCAGCGCTTCGGATCCTTTCTCGGCACCGCCCGCGGCCTTGAGCGCATCCGCGACGACCGCGGCGAGTTGCTCGAGCGCGTTGGGGGCCTGGCGGAGGCGGCGGCTTTCGGCAACGGCGGCGGTTGCCAGCAGGCCGGCCCCTGCCGTCAGGACGCTACCGGCGGTGGTGGCACCCGCGAGCGGGCCCAGACCGGCGACGGCGGCCGTGGCGCCGGCGCCGGCGCCGATGAGCGACAGGGCGGCGACGGCGCCCCGGGCCAGCCGGACCGGACTGAGCCGTCCCGGAACCGGCGGGGTCAGCGCCGACGCCGCGATGCGTGGTGCGGCGATCCCCAGTGGCTGGCGGGACCGGACGCGGATGGTGACGACGTCGATGCCGTCGTATGGCTCACCGATTCGCCACCGGGCCCTCGCCTGTTCCCGTTCGGCGACCCGCTGCAGCGCCCGCGCGGTGATGGCGGGGGCGTCGGTCGCCGGGGGGCGGTAGGGCGACAGCGACGGGTCGCAATGCGTCACACCCGACTCGATGAGCCCCTGCGGGCTGGCCGCGTAGTACCCGTCGTGCTTGCGCACCAGGCGCAGGTAGTCGGCGTCCCCGCGGGGGTGTTCGGTGGTGAAACAGCAGACCGACCAGTTGTCCGCCACCTTGTCGCCGTCGCGGGGATCTTGGCGAATGGCGCGGCCGCGCATCTGCGTGATCGCCGCTTGCGTGGTGGCGCTGGTCAGGTCGATGGTGACGTTGACCGCCGGGCAGTCCCATCCTTCGCCGAGCAGGGCGCGGGTGCCGACCAGCACGCGAGCGCGTCCGGCCAGGAAGTATGCGGTAGCCAGCGCGACCCAGGTTCGGGGCGTGAAGCTGCCGTTGCCGCGCACCACCCGTAGCCCGGGGTGCGGGTCGAACGGCTCGGTGATGACGGGTGCGCCGCGGTCGGCACAGAAGGCGCTCAGGTCGGCTTCGATCGCGGCGGGACAGGCGAAGGTTTGCCCGGTCACGAGCAGGGCGTGCAGTGGGACGCGGCGCCGGAGGTCGGACGCGGCCAGCATGGCGGTGACCAGTTGGGCCGAGCCGGACTGGTCGCTGACGGGCGCTTCCGATGTCGGCAGCGTGCCAGTCATCGATTCGAAGTCGCACAGCACCAGCGCCCGCATCCGCGCTCCGAGGACGGCGTGCTCGGTGTCGAGGATGTGGGCCGTCGCCGCGATTTTCGACTCGGACAGCGCGCACACCCGGTCCACCGGCGAGGTCGCAACCCGTACGCCGTTGCTGGTCAGCCGGTAGCCCAGGCCGGGGAGGACCCGCTTGATCGCGGTCAGCGCCTGCCCGTCGCGCGGATCCGGACTCTGTTGCAGGTGACCGAGGCTGAAGTCGGTCAAGACGTTGACCCAATCTTGGGCGTCGGGAGGGACCCGGTGCTGCTCGCGGAGGCGGGCGCCGTCGGGTAGCGGGATCAGGCCGTCATAGGCGAAGCGCAGGGCGCTGCGCGCGAGGTCGGGTTCGGCGCGTTCGAACGTCGACCACGCGATCTGGTTGCCCGCTCGCGTCGAGCGATCCACGATCCGGGTGCGCAGCCACGCGGCCAGCGACATGCTGCCCAGCCGTTGGTCGACGAGTGCCAGCATGAGGTCGGCGAAGCGAGCCCGGTGGGTCGTGATCCAGGCCTGCTCCTCGAGGGTCGGTTCGGTCAGATAGACCAACTCTTGATAGGGCGCGAGATCGCCCTCTTTCACCAGCGCGGGTGTCGGGATCACGAAGTCGGCGGTGCCGAAGAGCTCATCGTGCAGGGTGCGCTGCCATGGGTTGAGCGCCGTCGGCGGGGTGGCGGTCAGACCGATCAGCGCGGTCTGCGGCCCGAGGACCGACGCCAACGCGCTGACCAGGGCACCCCACGTCGCCAGCAGGTGGTGACACTCGTCGAGCACCAGCGTCCACGGGCCCAAGCCCGCCGCCCGCTCGATCAGCGCCCGACCGTTCGGGTGCAGCAGCCCCAACAGGGCTTGCCGGTCGCGGCTGCGCAGCACTGCCCGTCGAACCGTCGCATCCGATTCGTCGTCGATGACCGCCAGAGACTGATAGGTCAGCACGTTCATTGCCGAGGTCAGGTCGCGCTCGGTCCCACACCGTGACACCGCCGGGTCCGTCGCCGGAAAGCTGTGATCCCAGGCGGCCGCCCACTGCGCCTGCACCGCCGTGTTGGGCACCAACACCAGGGTGCGGCGGCCCAACCGGCGCGCCGCTTCCAGCCCGATCAGCGTCTTCCCGGCACCGGGCGGCAGCACCAGATAGCACCGGTTGTCGCCGGCGGCGACATCGGCGTCGAACGCGTCCAACGCTTGCCGTTGATATGCGCGCCAGGTGCCGGCGAAGCCTCGCGATTGCAGATCACGGCGAGGCTCCACGGTGGCTCACCTTAGCGGGGAGGTGCGCGGTGCCCACCGAGCCCAGCCAGGCAGCGTTCACCGGGCGTTCCAGTCAGACCAAGGGAGTAGCACATGTGCTATCCTCGCATGGTGGATGTTGTTGGGCTGCGTGAGCTGCGCCAGAATGCCTCCGATCTCGTCCGGCGCGCCGAGGACGGTGAGGAAATCACCATTACCGTGGCGGGCCGGCCGGGGGCTCGCCTGGTGCCCGCCGCCCCTCGAACCTGGAGGCGGTGGGTCGACGTGGCCGAACTGTTCGCCGGGTCCGCAGATCCCGCCTGGGACGGCGACCGTGCGGCGCTCGAAAACGACGTGCGCGACCCGTGGGCGATGACGTGAAAGCGATCCTCGACACCAGCGTCGTGATCGCTACGGACATCGCGCACCTTGAAGGCGAGTTGGCCATCAGCGCAATCACATTGGCCGAACTGCACTTCGGGGTCCTGGTCGCTAAGCAACAAAAGGTGCGTGCCGAGCGGCTGCGCCGTCTGCTGCTGCTGCAGCGCACGTTTGACGCGCTGCCGCTGGATGAAGCCGTGGCAGCGAGCTATGGCCAGCTGGCGGCGGCCGTCGTCGACGCGGGACGTCAGCCGAGGGCACGATCGATGGACCTGCTGATTGCGGCCACCGCCCACGCGCATTCGGCCCGGCTTTACACGCGCAACGCCGACGACTTCGACGGCCTCGCCGACCTCGTCGATGTCGTCGCCGTCTGATTTCGGACCAGGAAGCCAGACACCCGGGCCAGCCAGCGTCCACATTGGCTGATCAACCGCGTCAATCCAGTTACGCTGGTTAACCATTGGCGCGGTGACCACCACGCCCGAGGGCGGCGGAAGGACAGCTGTGCGGCGACTGGCAGCAATTTTGGTGTCCGTGGTGGAGCGGTCGAAAGGCCTTTTCCGCCAGCCGATGTAGCACGATCGAGTCCCTGTCGGCGGGAAACGGCAAGACTGGTCGCTCCGGCTCAGCGACAACCTCGCGGATGATGTGCACCGCCTCGGTCGTCCAGCGGCCGCAGTTCGGCGACGCACCGTGGGTCGGTCGGAGCGGTTGGGCTCATGTCGGCAGCCCCTCCCTTTCGGCGTCCGCGCGGTAGCGGTCCACCCATTCGTCGGAGCGCTGATCGGCCTGGCGCTCCAGCACCGGTTGCGGCGCCAGTCGCGGGTCCAGCCCGAGCTCCTCGAGAATGCTGGCCACCACCTGAGTCAGGTTGCGCCACAACACCGGATATGCGACCTCCATCGGTTTGATGGCTTCCTCGGCAAACCAGTTTCGCCAACCTTGCTCCTGGCCGCGCAGCATGGTGACGATGTGAGCGATGGCCCCGGCATGGTAGACGGCGCGGGCATCACGAGCGGGTTCGGGTCTGCCCCGCCACACCCGTGTCTGCACCGCTCGCCAGAACGACACCGCCTGCGATACCACATCGGGTCGATAGACGTAGACAAGGAGCGGATCCTCGCCGACCACATCGCGGATCGCCGCCAACAGGCCGTCGCCGGAGCTGTTGGGGAGTTCGCGGGCACGGTTGCGCAGCAGCGGCGTCTGATTCCACATCAGCTTGCCACCCCATACCCCATTTGGTGTTCTGCCGACCGTGCGGATGTAGTCGCGCCAGATCTCTGCCGGCGCAAGGTCCGGCTTTCCTTCGTCCAACGGGTCCAGCAGGCGCAGGATCGACTCGTCCTCGACGCCGGCGAACCATTCCCGTGGTTGTGGGGCCTGGCTGGTGGCGGGCAGATACTGGAAGAATTCCTGTGGCTCGCCGGCCACGCCGGTCGCGCGCAGCGACTCGACCAGCAGCGTGCTGCCGCTGCGCTGGGAGGCCAGCACCAGGTATGCCCTCGGGCGATCTGCCACTCGAAAAGCCTAGAACGCTGGGGGTTGGTTGCGCGGGGGACGGTTTCTCGCGGCGGTTTTCGGGGCGCCCGGCTTCATAGCGCAATGATCTGCAGTATTGGTTCTAGACCGGTGAAGTCATGGGCATTGCGCGTGGCCAATGCCGCGCGGTCGGCGACGGCGATTGCCGCGATCATGAGGTCGACACGCCGACGCCCACCGGGAACGCGTCCGGCGGTGGCGACGGTAGTGCATAGTTCCCGATATATGTCGGCCTCACGTTGGGTGAACGGGAGACCTTCGCCGAAGGTGCTGCGCAGCTGTACCAGCGCGATCCGCGCGCGAGCGGCGATTTGCTCATCGGGATGCGTTGTGCCCTCACTAAATTCAGCGAATGCGATAGCAGAGATGAATAGCCGATGGTCGCCGGGTGGCAAGAGTTCCCAACGGGGTTGCTGGACCAGGAGGTTGGTGTCGAGGTGGATTCGCATTTACTCACCGACGCGGCCGGCTTGGTCGCGTCCACGTTCCACGATCTGCAGGAGCGCATCTTCGTAGCCCGGCGGCCGCGGCTGATCATAGATTCCCGATCGTGTGATCAGGTCGGGCGTCGTTCCCGTTGGTGGGCCCGGTTCTGTCCGCGACGGGTACTTGGTGATGATCACGCCCGTGTCCTGGCCGTGGTTGGTGACCCGGTAGCTGACCCCGTTCTCGGCCGCCGCGATGACCTGCGAGGCGTTCTGACGTAGCTCACGGATTCCCACTGTCTCCATCCATCTACTGTAGCATATTTGTAGTCCAAATGTTGCACATATCCACGGCCGGTGAAGGCTCCACGGCCTGGTTGACGGCCCCGGCCAAGGCCAAGCCCACAGTCGCGGTCGCGGAAACTGCCCGGCAAACGATCGAATCGGTTGACCACCAGATACATTCGGTCTCACGTAGTGTTGCCAACGATAACCTCAGCGCCGATCGCAGGCCCGCAGGCCCAGCGAGAAGAGCAGCCGCACATCGGGATCGGCCAACGAGGTGGACAACAGCTGCTCGACCCGCCGCACCCGGTAGCGGACGGTGTTGGGATGCACCCGCAGCGTCCGCGCGGCGGCGCCGACGTCGCCGAAGCTGTCCAGGTAGACGCGCAGGGTTTCGGCCAGCACCGGATCGTGCGTGCACAGCTCGCGGACCCGCGGGTCGACACGTCGCGCATCGGCAGCGACCGAGGTGACGATTTCGTCGAGCAGCACCGTGGTGCGCGCCTCGTCCAGCGACGTCACCCGTCCGAAAGAGCTCGGATGCCGTTCTGCGCTGTCGAGCACCCGGTCCACCTCGATGCGCGCCGACTCGACCGCGCTCAGTCCGGCGACCGGAGCGGCGATGGCTGCCCGCAGATCCACATCCAGCTCGGCACGCAGGGTGCCGATGATTCCGCGGACCCAGGACCTGACCGACCGGGCTCCAGCGGTCTGCGGCAGCAGCACATACACCCGCGAGCCTTTCGATGCGACCTGAGCGTCACGGCGAAAAGCGCTGGCGCTCAATGCCAAGACATCGGCCAGCCGGGCATGACGCGCCCCGGCGGCTACCGTGTCGAAGCCGATCACCGCGGCGCTGCCGGTGGTGGCGAGGCCGAGTTCTCGGCCGATGAGCTCCTCGTCGCCGGGTTCGCCGTCGGCCAGGCCCAGCAGTTGCGCCACCCGCCGCGCATGCGTGGACGGCCGGGTCGCCAGCCGCGCCATGATCCGGGCGGCCAGCACCGCCGCGCCGCGCAGCACCTCGTCGGCGTCGTCGGCCAGCGGTTGTGCGCCCTGCTGGACCCAGATGGCGCCGACGAACACCGACGGCCGCCGGGCGCCGGTCGACGGTTGATGAATGCCGATCGCCAGTCGCGGGCGCAGGCCCAACTCGGGGCGCTCGGCCACCCGCACCACCTTGGCGTCGGCGCGCAGGGCATCGAAGATGCCCCATTGAGCGATCCACTCCAGGTGCTCGGGTGGGCCGGCCCGACCCAGGATGGAAAGCCGGCGCAGCTCGTCGGCTTCGTCGTTGGAGGCCGAATAGGCCAGCACGTGCGACTGGGCGTCTTCGATGCTGACCATGCCGTGGATGCGGTCGGCCACCGACTGCGCCAGGCCGAACAGATCGGCGCCGGAGTCCTCGGTCGCCTGGTCGCGGTGATGCTCCAACACGTGATTGACCAGCCGGTAGAGCCGCTCCCAGCGGGCCCGCGGTTCGACGGCCACCACCGCCGAGCCGGCCCGGACGGCCCTGGCCACCAGCGAGTCCGACGGGCGCTTGATGAAGATCGCCACCGGCGCCCGTTCACGTGCCTGATTGTCGACCCAGCGCGCCGCCTCGTCGTCGGTGATCCCGAGCAGGAAGAAGACGTCGGCCGAGCTGGCCGCGGCCGCCAGGCCCAGCCGCACATCGTCGGAATCGATGAGCGCCGCCGACGTCACCGGGAGGTCCAGGCCGCGCGGGGCATCCACCAGGCTGACCAGGGTCGCGTCCAGCGCCAGCAGCAACTTGCCCAGCCCGACACCAGCCACATGCATTGTCCAATTCTACTAATGGATCAGCACAATCTTGTCTGAACGGCCAACCGATCGAGGTGCCCGCCCGGGGATCCTGGCAGGCATGGACGCGATCACCCAGGTGCCGGTGCCGGCCAACGAGCCGGCGCACGACTATGCGCCGAAATCCCCCGAACGTGCCCGGCTGCGCGCCCAACTGGCCTTGCTGGCCGACCACCCCATCGACCTGCCGCACGTCGTCGGCGGCCGACACCGGATGGGCGACGGCGAGCCAATCGACGTCGTTCAGCCGCACCGGCACGCCGCCAGGCTGGGCACCCTGACCAACGCCACCCACCCCGACGCCGCGGCCGCCATCGAAGCCGCCATGGCCGCCAAGAATGACTGGGCAGCACTGCCTTTCGACGAGCGGGCGGCGGTGCTGCTGCGCGCCGCCGATCTGCTGGCCGGGCCGTGGCGGGAAAGGATCGCCGCCGCAACCATGCTCGGCCAATCCAAGTCGGCGTACCAGGCCGAGATCGACGCGCCCTGCGAGCTGATCGACTTCTGGCGGTTCAACGTCGCCTTCGCCCGGCAGATCATGGCGCAGCAGCCGATCAGCGGCCCGGGGGAGTGGAACCGGATCGACTACCGCCCGCTGGAAGGCTTCGTCTACGCGATCACGCCGTTCAACTTCACCTCGATCGCCGGAAATCTGCCCACCGCCCCGGCTCTGATGGGCAACACGGTGGTGTGGAAGCCGTCGATCACCCAGACCCTGTCGGCCTACCTGCTTATGCAATTGCTCGAGGCCGCGGGGCTGCCACCCGGCGTGATCAACCTGCTCACCGGCGACGGCTACGCGGTTTCTGATGTGGCACTGGCCGATCCGCGGCTTGCCGGCATCCACTTCACCGGGTCGACGGCAACGTTCCAGCACCTGTGGCAACGGGTCGGTGCCAATATCGGCCGCTACCACTGCTATCCGCGGCTGGTCGGGGAGACCGGCGGCAAGGACTTCGTGGTGGCACACGCCTCAGCGCGCCCGGATGTGCTGTGTACCGCGTTGATTCGTGGTGCGTTCGACTATCAGGGCCAGAAGTGTTCGGCGGCGTCGCGAGCGTTCATCGCGCATTCGGTGTGGCAGCGGATGGGTGATGAGTTCCTGGCCAAGGCGGCCGAGCTGCGCTACGGCGACATTACCGACCTGTCCAACTACGGTGGTGCGTTGATCGACGAACGCGCCTTCGTCAAAAACGTCGACGCCATCGAACGGGCCAAAGGCGCGGCCGGGGTCACCATCGCCGTCGGCGGCGAATACGACGACAGCGAAGGCTATTTCGTGCGCCCCACGGTGTTGCTCTCCGACGACCCGACCGATGAGTCGTTTGCCATTGAGTACTTCGGTCCGCTGCTGTCGGTGCATGTCTACCCCGACGAGCGCTACGAGCAAATCCTCGGCGTCATCGACACCGGATCCCGCTACGCGCTGACCGGCGCGGTCATCGCCGACGACCGGCGGGCCGTGCTGACCGCGCTGAATCGGCTGCGGTTCGCGGCGGGCAACTTCTATGTCAACGACAAGCCGACCGGGGCGGTGGTGGGGCGTCAGCCGTTCGGCGGTGCGCGCGGGTCGGGCACCAACGACAAGGCCGGTTCGCCGTTGAACCTGCTGCGGTGGACGTCGGCGCGCACCATCAAGGAGACGTTCGTCGCGGCCACCGACCACACCTACCCGCACATGGCGGCCGACTGATGGCCGGCTGGTTCGCGCACACCGTGCGCCCGGCAATGCTTGCCGCCAGCAGCTCGGATAGGCTGCGCCGCATCGTCGAGCGCTGGCCGCTCACCCGCGGGGCGGTGCGCCGGTTCGTACCGGGCGACACGCTTGACGACGTTCTGGATAGCGTTACCACGCTGCGGGATTCGGGCCGCTACCTCAGCATCGATTACCTGGGCGAGAATGTCACCGATGCCGACGGCGCTGCCGCCACCGTGCGGGCGTACCTGGAGCTTCTCGACGCGTTGGGCCGGCGCGGCGATATCGCCCCCGACGGGGTGCGGCCGCTTGAGGTGTCGCTCAAGCTGTCGGCGCTCGGGCAGGCCCTCGATCGCGACGGTCCAAAGATCGCGCTGGACAACGCCCGCGCCATCTGTGAGCGGGCCGAGCGGGTGGGCGCCTGGGTGACGGTGGACGCCGAAGACCACACCACCACCGATTCGACATTGTCGATATCGGGCGACCTGCGCGTCGACTTTCCTTGGCTGGGCACGGTTGTGCAGGCCTATCTGCGGCGCACGCTGGCCGATTGCCGGGAGTTGGCCGACGTCGGAGCGCGAGTTCGGTTGTGCAAGGGCGCCTACGACGAACCCGCATCGGTGGCCTACCGCAACGCCGCGCAGGTCACCGACTCCTATCTGCGGTGCCTTCGGGTGCTGATGGCGGGGCGCGGCTATCCGATGGTGGCCACCCACGACCCGGTGATCATCGCGGCGGTCCCGGGAATCACGCGCGAATCAGGGCGCAGCAGAGGCGATTTCGAGTACCAGATGCTCTACGGCATCCGCGACGATGAGCAGCTGCGGCTGGCCTCCGCCGGCAACCACGTGCGGGTATACGTACCCTTCGGCACCCAGTGGTACGGGTACTTCATGCGGCGGCTGGCCGAGCGCCCAGCCAACCTGGCGTTCTTCCTGCGGGCGCTGACCGACCGCCGACCCGCGCGGGGGTGCGCCGAGCGCTGAAATCGCCGGTCGCTGTCACACTCGGCTGGGCCGGCTCGTCCTTGATTTTTATGAATCTCAGCATGGGTTGGCGGGAGGGCACATGCCGCAACACGACCCGGTAAGTGCTGTGTCTGGATCACGCCAAGTCGGCATCCACGCGCCGGCAGCGCCCGCAGGACATCGCCGCACGGCACGACGGTGACGCCAGCGCGTCATCGGTTGACCCGGCTGACCGGGTGACTCTGGATGACGAGGTGAGGCTGGCTTTGCCGATCATGCTTGAGCGCCTCGGCCCCGCGGAGCGGGTGGTGTTCGTGCTACGCGAGATCTTTCAGCTGCCCTACCAGGAAATCGCCACGACGGTTGGCAGCCGGGCCTCCGCATGCCGGCAGCTGGCTCATGGGGCCCGTCGCAAGATCAACGAATCGGCATCGCGGCCAGCGTGGAGCCAGCCCAGCATCGCGTCGTCACCAGAGCGTTCATCCAAGCCTGCTGCAACGGAGACCTGGCCGCGCTGCTCGAGGTGCTGGATCCGGGCGTCTCCGGCGAGATCGACGCCCGCAGAGGCGTTGTTGTCGTGGGTGCGGGTCGCGTTGGCGCAACCATCCTGCGCCACTGGAGCCACCCCGCAACCGTCCTGGTAGCCCGGCCGGTGTGCGGTCAACCGGCGGTGCTGGCCTTTGCCGACCGGCAGCTTGCCGGTGTGCTGGCCCTGTCGATCGAGGACGGCAGGATCACGAAAATCCATGTGCTGGTGCAGCCTTCAACACGACACTGGACCCGTTACGCGCCGAACTCGGCAGCGTTCGGTAGGTATTGGAGGTATCACCATGAAAGCACTTGCCGCACTTGACCGGCCGAGCTGGTTGCCGCCGTCGGCGTGGCCCTGGCAGCCCTGCCTGCTGAGCCACGACCGGGGCGGCGTCGCGGTTACCGACACCGGCGACGGGCCGGCGGTGCTGTTTGTGCACGTCGGCAGCTGGAGCATTGTCTGGGCCGGTCGGCACTGGAGCCGCGCCGACCGCGCCGCCTTTCGGGCGGGAGTCGATGCTCCGGCCCGCCGGGCGTGGCATGCCTACTTTCGCGATGCGCGCCGTGCCGATGCCCTCTATGCCGACGTCGACGCCGCGTTACGCGGACCGCTGGCCGACCGGCCACTGCTGACCATTCTCGGTCAGTTCAACGATCAACTGCGGGTCCGCCTGGGCAACCACTTTCCCATGTGCGACGACCCGGACCTGGTGGCTGGGGCGCTCACGTCGTTCGTGCAACGGCCAACCTGAGCCGCCGGCTGCCGCCACACCTGATACACCTTGCGGTTTACCGCCGCGCCGCCACATGTCAAGCTGCTCGGCATGGCAGTCGTTATCGCCCGCCCGAAACTGGAAGGCACCATCGCCGTCGGCGAGGACCGCCAGATCGGCTTCGCCGAGTTCGGCGCACCACAGGGGCGTGCGGTTTTCTGGCTACACGGAACTCCCGGCGCTCGCCGCCAGATTCCCACCGAGGCCCGGGTCTACGCCGACCACCACAATATCCGTCTGATCGGCGTCGACCGGCCCGGAATCGGCTCGTCGACGCCCTATCAGTACGAGACCATCTCGGCGTTCGCCGACGACCTGCGGACCATCGCCGACACGCTCGGCATCGACAAGATGGCCGTCGTGGGGCTGTCCGGCGGCGGTCCCTACACCCTTGCGTGCGCCGCCGGCTTGCCCGATCGGGTAGTGGCCGCCGGTGTCCTGGGCGGTGTGGCGCCCACCCGTGGCCCGGACGCGATCGGTGGCGGTTTGATGAGCCTTGGTTTGGCGGTGGCGCCGCTGCTGCAGATGGGCGGCAGCCCGCTGCGGCTGGCCGCGAGCTTGCTGATCCGCGCGGCTCGGCCGGTCGCATCGCCCGCGCTCGACATCTATGGCCTGTTCTCACCCGAGGCCGACCGGCATCTGCTGGCCCGTCCCGAGTTCAAGGCGATGTTTCTCGACGATTTGCTCAACGGCAGCCGAAAGCAGCTAGCCGCGCCGTTCGCGGACGTGATTGTCTTTGCCCGCGACTGGGGATTCCGGCTTGACGAGGTGAAAGTCCCGGTCCGCTGGTGGCACGGCGACCACGACCACATCGTTCCGTTCTCCCACGGTGAGCACGTCGTTTCCCGGCTTCCCGACGCCGAGTTGTTGCACTTGCCTGGTGAAAGTCATCTCGCCGGGCTTGGCCGTGGCGAGGAGATTCTGTCCACCCTGATGCAGCTGTGGGACCGTGATCTGCGCGAATGATTCACCGCGTGATCGGGGTCTCACTGGGGGCATGCACGGCGTTGTATCGCTATTTGTGCCTGTTGACCGCCGCGATATGACATGCTGATGGCTGTGTTAGAGCCCGTGGATCGCCCATCCGACGCCCCGTCGCTGTTTCTCTACCTCACCGACATACCGCGCGCGGGCATCGAGTATGGCCAATTGCTCACCGTGCTACCGCTGCAGCGGATGCTGCCGACCGGCGACGGTCATCCGGTGCTGGTGCTGCCCGGCCTGCTGGCCGGCGACGGGTCCACCTGGATCCTTCGCCGAATATTGCGCCGGCTGGGCTATGCGGCCTACGGCTGGGGGCTGGGCCGCAACATCGGCCCGACGGCCAAGGCGGTGGCCGGGATGCGCGATCTCCTGGATGAGCTCCACACCCGGCACAACGCCTCGGTCAGCCTGATCGGGTGGAGCCTGGGCGGCATCTTCGCGCGCAGCCTGGCCCGCGACTATCCGTCGTCGGTGCGGCAGGTGATTACCCTGGGCAGCCCGTTCGGCATGCGGCACACCAGCGAATCCCGCTCCGCCTGGAGCTTCGATCGCTACGCGCACCTGCACGTCGAGCGGCACGAGCTGCCGTTGGAAATGGAAAGTGAGCCTTTGCCGGTGCCGGCCACCGCGATCTACTCGCGGTGTGACGGCATGGTCGCCTGGCAGACGTGTATGAATCCGCCATCGGAGCGCGCGGAAAACATCGCGGTGCGCAGCAGCCACATCGGTTACGGCCACAATCCGCCGGTGGTGTGGGCCATCGCCGACCGGCTGGCCCAGCCCGAGGGGGTGTGGGCGCCCTTTGAGCCGCCGGCGGTGCTGCGGCCGCTCTTTCCGCGACCCGATGCGCCACCCGAACGGCACGCGGCGGCCTACCGGCGGATGAGACCGGCTTAGCGCCCGGTCGGCCACCGAATCCGGGTAACCTGCTCAGGTGCTGCTGACCTCACTGCATCCCGCGGCCGCCGCCCAGGACATCCCTGACGCGGTGAGCATCGACGGCGTCGCACTGAGCCGCGGCGACCTGGCCGGCGCCGCGATGTCGGTGGCCGAGCGGGTCGGTGGCGCGCACCGGGTGGCCGTGCTGGCCGTGCCGACGGCGTCGACGGTGTTGGCCGTGACCGGCTGCCTGATCGCCGGTGTGCCCGTTGTCCCGGTGCCCGCCGACGTGGGTGTGGCCGAACGCCGGCACATCCTCACCGACTCGGGTGCCCAGGCCTGGCTGGGCGCGGTGCCCGAGGATCCGGAAGGATTGCCGCACATCCCCGTGCGCCGGCACGCACGTTCCTGGCATCGGTATCCCGAGCCCCCGCCCGATGCCGTCGCGATGGTGGTCTACACCTCGGGTACCACCGGCCCGCCCAAGGGTGTCCAGCTGAGCCGACGGGCGATCGCCGCCGACCTGGACGCCCTGGCCGACGCATGGCAATGGACCGCCGATGACGTGCTGGTGCATGGCTTGCCGTTGTATCACATACACGGCCTGGTGCTGGGCCTGCTCGGGTCGCTGCGCATCGGAAATCGCTTCGTGCACACCGGAAAACCGACGCCGGCCGGTTATGCCCAAGCGGGGACCGAACGCGGGGGAACACTGTATTTCGGGGTGCCGACGGTGTGGTCGCGAATGGTGGCCGACCAGGCGGCAGCCGAGGCGCTCAGGCCGGCGCGGCTGCTGGTATCGGGCAGTGCGGCGCTGCCGGTGCCGGTGTTCGAGCGGCTGGTGCAGCTCACCGGACACCGGCCCATCGAACGCTACGGCGCCTCGGAATCGCTGATCACCCTGTCGACCCGGGCCGACGGCGAACGTCGGCCGGGCTGGGTCGGTCTGCCGCTGGCCGGGATACGGACCCGACTGATCGACGACCACGGCGATCCGGTCCCGCACGACGGGGAATCCATCGGCAAGCTTCACGTTCGGGGTCCGACGCTGTTCGACGGCTATCTGAATCGACCCGAGGCCACCGCCGAGGCGTTCGACCCCGGCGGGTGGTATCGCACGGGCGACGTCGCGGTCGTCGACAGCAGCGGCATGCACCGGATCGTGGGACGGGAGTCGGTCGACTTGATCAAGTCGGGCGGATACCGCATCGGCGCGGGAGAAATCGAGACGGCATTGCTCGGCCACCCGGATGTGGCCGAAGCCGCCGTCGTCGGCATGCCCGACGAGGACCTGGGCCAGCGGATCGTCGCATACGTCGTCGGATCTCCGGGTATCGACGCGGACGATCTCATTCGGTTTGTGGCCCAACAGCTTTCGGTGCACAAGCGCCCGCGTGAGGTGCGGTTGGTGGATGCGCTGCCCCGTAACGGGCTGGGTAAGGTCCGCAAGAAGCAGTTGCTGTCAGAGGGCTGAGCCACAGCCGAACGCTGTGCGTACAAGTTACGCCGGCACACTTGACGTGCCGACCGGCTTTTCTTGAGCGGCGCGCATGCGGCTGCCGCGGGCCGGCCGGGTGCGGAACATCCACGGTTGGTTACGGCAGCCCGTTGAGCCCGTTGAGGCCCAACAACGCCCCGCTGGCGCCGCCGGCGCCGCCCATGCCCCCGCCGCCTAGCCCCGCGTTGCCGCCGTTGCCGCCGTTGCCGATGATCACCGCGCTACCGCCGCCCCCGCCGGCGCCACCGCCGGCTACGGTGCTTTTCCCGCCGTTGCCGCCGTTGCCGCCGTCGCCCATCAACAGGCCGCCCTTACCGCCGGTTCCACCAGCACCGCCGCCCGAGGTTACGCCTTCTCCGCCCTGCCCACCGGCGCCGCCCCAGCCCAGCAGGACGGCGTTACCGCCGGTCCCACCCGCGCCGCCGGAAGTCGGGCCGAATCCGCCGTTCCCACCGACCCCGCCGCTGGAGAACAGCAGGCCGGCGGTGCCACCGTTTCCGCCGGGCCCGCCGCCTTTGCCTCCGCTGTCGCCACCGGATCCGCCGGCTCCGCCGCTGCCCCAGAGCAGGCCGGCGTTGCCCCCGGCCCCGCCGGCGCCCGCGGCGCCGCCGCCGGAGTCTCCACCGGTCCCTCCCGCGCCGCCGTACCCGGCCAGCAGGCCGGCGTTGCCGCCGGCCCCGCCGGCACCCGGCGTTGCGCCGCTTCCGCCGGCCCCGCCGTCCCCGCCGCCGGCGCCGAGCAGCCCGCCGAGCGCACCGGCCGCCCCGCCGGCTCCGCCGGCTCCCGCGATTGTTCCCCTGCCGCCGCCCCCGCCGATCCCGCCGGCGCCCAGCAGCCCGCCAGGACCACCGGCGCCGCCGGCCCCACCGACCGTGCCGGCCAGGTCCGGTGCGATTCCGCCGGCGCCACCGACCCCGCCGTTGCCGGACAGGAACCCGCCGGCCCCGCCGGTCCCGCCGGCCCCGGCCGAACCCGCCCCCGGCACGTTGCCACCGGCCCCGCCGGCGCCGCCGTTGCCCAGCAGCCCGGCGGCCCCGCCGGCGCCACCCGGCAACCCGGCGGCTCCGGACCCGCCGGCGCCGCCGTCGCCGAGCAACCAGCCCCCGGGAGCGCCGGGCGCCCCGGAGCCGGGCGGGGCGGGCACGCCGTTTCCGATCAGCGGTCGCCCGGTGGCCGCCAGGACGGGCGCGTTGATCGCGTTGAGCGCCTGTTGCTGCAGGACGTGCAGCGGCGAACCGCTAACCGGCGCGTTGAAACCGTCGAGACCGAACAGCAGGCCGGCGGTGCCGCCGGCGCCGGCGGTACCCGCCACCGCGCCGGTCCCACCCTGGCCGGCATTGCCGCCGTTGCCGATCAGCGTGGCGCTGCCACCGGCCCCGCCCTGACCCCCGGTTATTACGCCAAGCCCGCCTTGCCCGCCGGCGCCGCCGATGCCGAACACGACGCCGGCCTTGCCGCCGGCCCCGCCGACCCCGCCGTCGTTTCCTAGACTGGCTCCGCCGGCCCCGCCGGGACCGCCCCAGCCAAACAGGCTGGCGTCGCCGCCGGCCCCGCCGGCCCCGCCGTTCTCGCCTCCAGTTGAAGTGGACCCGCCAGCCCCGCCGGGGCCGCCGCTGGAGAACAGCAAACCGGCATCGCCGCCGGCACCGCCGGCCCCGCCAGACCCGGTGTCGCTGGATCCGCCGGCCCCGCCGGGCCCGCCGTAGCCGAACAGCAGGCCGGCGTTGCCGCCGGCCCCGCCGGCCCCGCCGTCCCGGCCCACGCCGTTCCCGCCGGCTCCGCCCCGCCGCTGCCCCACAGCGCGCCGGCGTGGCCGCCGGCACCGCCGACCCCGGGGGTCGCTGCCCCGCTGTCGCCGCCGTTGCCGCCGTTGCCGCCGCCGGCGCCGACCAGCCCGGCGAGCAGCCCGCCGGCACCACCGGCCCCACCCGCCCCGGCGGTGCCGGAGCTGATTGCCATGCCGCCTGGCCCGCCGTTGCCGCCGCCGCCGAACAACCCGCCGGCTCCACCGGCGCCACCCGCGCCGCCATTGAGCGAGGCGACGTTATTCGTGAAGCCGCCCGCGCCGCCGGCCCCGCCGCTGCCCCCGAGCCACCCGCCGGTCCCGCCGTTGCCGCCGGCCCCGCCCACGCCTGTCAGTGAGGGCCCGCCGGCCCCACCCGCGCCGCCGGCGCCCCACAGGCCGGCGGCCCCGCCATCCCCGCCCTTGAGGCTTTCCGCACCCGAGCCGCCGTTGCCGCCGTTACCGAACAACCAGCCGCCGGGAGCACCGTTTGCCCCGCTTCCCGGGGCACCGTTGGCGCCGTTACCGATCAGCGGACGCCCGGTCGCGGCCAGGAACGCCCCGTTGATCGGGCCGAGCACGCCTTCCCCGATGGCCGCGGCGCCGGAGGCCTCCGCGGTGGCATACGACTGCGCACCCGCGGTCAGGGCCTGCGCGAACTGGGCATGAAACGCCGCCACCTGCGCGCTGGCCACCTGGTATTGCTGGCCGTGGTCGGAGAACAGCGCCGCGATGGCCGCGGACACCTCGTCTTCGGCGGCGGCCAGCAGGCCGGTGGTCTGGGCCGCCGCGGCGGTGTTGGCCGCGTTGAGCGCCGAGCCGAGGCTCACCAAATCCCCGGCCGCCGTCCCTACCGCCTCCGGCAGCGCGATCACGAATGACATCAGACACCCTCCAATACGTCGTGACGTGTGGTCACACCGATCCGGGAGTGTCCGTCGTCTCGACGAATCGGTAGCCCCCAAAGCCTAAGACCACCGGGGCCAAAAAGCAGCAATGTGCTGCATACTCTTTAGCGTCAATTTCCGAAGTCGAAGAGTCCGCCAGCGGTTAATATACATCAGCCGTGATGCCCCGAACTCTAACTCTTGGGCATTATGCACAATGGACCGGCGGTTTTGTTGGTCAAAATGCGCCGGCCTCGATCGACCGGCCGCGGCAACCGGCCTCGCCAGCGCTGTCAGCACATACGACACCGCCGACCCGCGGCCCCGTCCTCCGACCCGGGCAGCCGGCTACGGCGCACTGGGGCCGATGAGCGTCGCCAACCTCGAAGCCGGAGCTCTTGAGCGATTTTGATGATTGTCGCTACCGGCCCTGAGGTTAATCAGATATCAGGTGTTTCTGACTTAACCGCAGAGGTGGCGTGAGAAATTGCCCAACTCATGGCCTCTCCCCGGTGGGGTTGGTGGTGGCGTGGCGGTGGTGGTCGAGCCGCCGTTGGTGGCTGCGCTCAAGTGCGTCGCGGCGGACGGCAGGCGGGCCGGGACACCTGCTGGGCGGGCTGTCCGTGGGCCACATAGGTGGCGGTGGGCTCAGCCGCATCGTGCGCGTCCCGCCCCGCGCCGCGTGTGCCGCGGACAGCGGATCCCGGCCGCCCGCTAGCGCCACATCCGTTACGGCACCAGCGCCCAGAATGGATGGGTGATCGACCAGACCGGGTGTGTGAGGTCATCGGTGTAGTGGTACACCGGGTGGTCCGGCGGCGGGACCGGGTGCAGGGGCGCCGCCGGGTGCAGCGGCGGGACCGGGTGCAGGGGCGCCGCCGGGTGCAGGGGCGCTGCCGGGTGCAGGGGCGCCGCCGGGTGCAGGGGCGCCGCCGGGTGCATCGGACCCGGGATCGGTTGCTGCCCCGGGGCGGCGGAGGCGACCGCGGGTCCCGCCAGGGCCCCGGCCAGTGACAGGCCGGCGGCGCACAGAACACCCGCGGACAAGGCGCGCAGCTTCAACATCGTCAAGCTCCCTTCACGAGTTGCCGGCGGCGGGGGGATCACCACCCACCACGGCTAATTGTCATCACTGGTTGACAATTGGAGGCTAAGGCCATCCCCGTCATATTGTCAACCGCGATTGACTGATCCGGTGTCTGCGTCCGGCGGCACGTCGCGATGACCGGTGCCCCATGCTGGTGACGCTCGGCGTGCCAAGCCAGGGCTGCGTCGACGCGCAGGATATTGCCAGCATTTTCCCCAGGCGATACCGCGTCCGGTCGCCTACCGTCGTCGTGTGCAAACGAGGACGACCGGCGCGGGGAGAACCACCACAGCCGGCACACCGATGAAACGGGTGGCCGTCGCATGCCTTGTCGGCACGGCGATCGAGTTCTACGACTTCCTTGTTTACGGCACCGCCGCGGCGCTGGTCTTTCCCACCGTGTTCTTCCCGCATCTGGGTCCGGCGGTGGCCACGATCGCCTCGATGGGGACGTTCGCCACGGCCTTTCTGTCCCGGCCGGTGGGTGCGGCGGTGTTCGGGCACTTCGGAGACCGGCTGGGTCGAAAGAAAACCCTGGTCGCCACGCTGCTGATCATGGCGGTGTCGACGGTGGCCGTCGGCCTGGTTCCCAGCACCGCGGCCATTGGCGCGGCGGCCCCGCTGATCCTGGTCGCCCTACGGTTACTGCAAGGACTTGGCGTCGGCGGCGAGTGGGCCGGATCGGCGTTGCTCAGCGCTGAGTCCGCGCCCGCCCGCCAACGCGGCCGATACGGCATGTTCACCCTGGTCGGCGGTGGCGTCGCGGTCTTGCTGACCAGCCTGACCTTCCTCGGCGTGAACCACACCATCGGCGAAAACAGCCCAGCGTTCATGCAGTGGGGGTGGCGCATACCGTTTCTGATCAGCGCGGCCCTGATCGTCATCGCCTTGTATGTGCGGCTCAACATCAACGAGACTCCGGTGTTTGCGCTCGAGAAAACCCGGGCAAGAAATAGCGATGTGGCCCCTCGAGCACCGATCACCGAGCTGCTGCGCCTGCAGCGCCGGGAAATCGCCCTGGCCGCGGGCAGCGTCCTCGGTCTTTTCGGCTTCGTCTACCTGGCCAGCACGTATCTGCCCACCTACGCCCACACCCACCTGGGCTATTCCCGTGACATGGTCTTGTTCGTCGGCGTGCTGGGCGGGCTGGCCTGCATCCCGTGCGCCGCGTTGTCGGCCAGCCTGTGTGATCGCGTGGGCCGCCGTCGCGTCATGTTGTTCGGGTGGGCGGTGGGTCTACCCTGGTCGTTGGTTGTGATCCCGCTGATCGATACGGGTGATCCACTGCTGTTCGGTGTGGCGATCGTCGGCACGTTCGCGGTCGCCATGGGCGGCTCCGGACCGGTCACGGTGTTCATTCCCGAGCTGTTCGCCACCCGCTACCGCTACACCGGCACGGCGTTGGCGATGAACCTCGCCGGCGTCGCGGGCGGCGCTGTCCCGCCGCTGATCGCCGGCGCGTTGCTGGCGATCTACGGCGGCTGGGCGATCGGTCTCATGTTGGCCACCCTGGTGGTGGTCAGCCTGGCGTGCATCTACCTTCTGCCGGAAACCGACGGCACCGCGCTTGCGGCACAATGCATCCCAGACAGCGGGAAGTCAATTGGCGTGCAGCTCCTCGTTGAGCGCGACGCCCCGGCCGTCGCGGGCAACCACCTCGACCACCCCGGTCATGGAATTGCGGCGAAACAGCAGGTTGCTGCCGCCGGAGAGTTCGCGGGCCTTGACCGTGGTGCCGTCCGGCATCGTGACCTTGGTGCCGGCGGTGACGTACAGGCCGGCCTCGACCACGCAATCGTCACCTAAGGAGATGCCCAGGCCGGAATTGGCGCCCAGCAGACAGCGCTTGCCGATCGAAATGACTTGGGTGCCACCGCCGGACAGCGTGCCCATGATCGACGCACCGCCGCCGACGTCGGAGCCGTCGCCCACCACCACCCCCGCCGAGATCCGGCCCTCCACCATCGACGCGCCCAGGGTGCCGGCGTTGTAGTTGACGAAGCCCTCATGCATGACGGTGGTGCCCGGCGCCAGGTGGGCGCCCAGCCGCACCCGGTCCGCATCGGCGATGCGCACCCCGGTGGGCAGGACGTAGTCGACCATCCGGGGAAACTTGTCGACGCCGTACACCGTCACCGGTCCGCGGCGGCGCAACCGCGTGCGCACCGTTTCAAAGCCGTCGACGGCGCACGGCCCGTGGTTGGTCCAGACCACGTTGGTCAACACCCCGAACAGGCCGCCGGCGTTTAACCCATGCGGCGCCACCAGGCGATGCGACAGCAGATGCAGCCGCAGGTAGGCGTCGTGCGCGTCGGCGGCGACGTTGTCCAACGAGCCGATGATCGTGCGGACCGCAATGGTTTCGGTGCCACGGTCGTCGTCGCGGCCGACCAGCGCGGCCAGCTCGGCGGGGACGTCGGACGACGCGAGCCGCGTCGTGGCGCTGGTGCCCGATTCGGTCAGTTCCGGCGCGGGAAACCAGGTGTCGAGGACCGATCCGTCCGAGGCGAGCGTCGCCAAGCCAATGCCCGCTGCTCCTGTCACGGCGGTCAGGTTACTTCCCCCGGCGAGCAGACACAAAAGCCCCCATTTGCGGGCCGAAATGGGGGCTTTTGTGTCTGCTCGGCCAACTAGGCTGGGCCCGTGTTGGACTTGCGCGGGGATCCGGTCGAGTTGACCGCCGCGCTGGTCGACATCCCCAGCGTGTCCAGGAACGAGGCGCGCATCGCCGACGAGGTGGAGGCCGCACTACGCGCGCAGACGGCCGGCTTGGAGATCACCCGCAACGGCAACGCGGTGCTTGCCCGCACCCGGCTGAACCGGCCCTCGCGGGTGCTGCTGGCCGGGCACCTGGACACCGTGCCGCCGGCCGGCAACCTGCCTAGCCGCCTCGAGGGTGACGTGCTGCACGGCTGCGGCACCGCCGACATGAAATCCGGCGACGCGGTCTTCCTCCATTTGGCCGCCACCGTGGCCGAACCGGCGCATGACCTGACGATGGTGTTCTACGACTGCGAGGAAATCGAGTCGGCGGCAAACGGTTTGGGCCGCATCCAGCGCGAGCTGCCGGACTGGTTGGCCGCCGACCTGGCCATCCTGGGCGAGCCCACCGCCGGCTGGATCGAGGCCGGCTGCCAGGGCACCCTGCGGGTCGTCGTCAGCGCCACCGGAACCCGCGCACATTCGGCGCGTTCCTGGCTGGGCGACAACGCAATTCACAAACTGGGCGCCGTCCTGGACCGGCTGGCGAGCTACCGGGCACGCAGCGTCGACATCGACGGATGCACCTACCGCGAGGGTTTGTCGGCGGTGCGCGTCGACGGTGGCGTTGCCGGCAACGTGATTCCCGACGCGGCTTCGGTCACGGTCAACTTCCGCTTTGCCCCCGACCGATCGGTGGCCGCCGCACTGCAACACGTCCACGACGTGTTCGCCGGGCTCGATGTCCGAATCGAGCAGACCGACGCCGCGGGGGGCGCGCTGCCCGGCCTATCCCAGCCCGCCGCCAAGGCCCTGGTCGAAGCCGCCGGCGGGCGGGTGCGGGCGAAGTACGGCTGGACCGACGTGTCCCGCTTTGCGGCCCTGGGCATACCGGCGGTCAACTACGGGCCCGGTGATCCCAACCTGGCCCACCGCAGCGACGAGCGGGTCCCGGCAAGCCAGATCACCGCCGCGGTGGACATGCTGCGCCGCTACTTGGCCTAACCGCCCAACCGCGCCGACTGCGAATCTGACGACGCGACACGCCGTGGAGCCGTCGTGGGATTCACTCTCGGCGCAGGAAGCTACGAGCGCGGGGCGGCTATTGGCCGCGTTGCGCCTGCGCGGCGGCGTCGGCGGCGGCCGCATGCATCCCGATGGCCTCCAGGTCGTTGGACACCGCCCGCAGCGCCGCCGCGTCACCGGCCGCCAGCGCCTGCGCATGGGCCAGCGCCAGCCGGCCGACGGTGCAGTCGATCTCGCGGCACAGAAGGGCCAGCGGATGCACCGCGCGGGTGTCCCCGAGTCGGACGGCCTCGTGCCAAACGCGAAGCGCCACGGCCAGCTGGCCGCCGCGTTCGGCCATCCGCGCCGCCTCGCGGGCGGTGACCACCGCGCCCTGCCGGTCGCGCATGGCGGCCAACCGCCACGCCCGCGCCACACCCAGCTCCGGGGTGAACAGCGCCGACTTGGTTCCGTGCCGAAATTCCGCCCTGCTCAACGCTTTTGCGGTGGCAGCGGTGTCTCCGAGCTGGGCCAGCGCGGTGGCTAGCAGCATCATCGACAGCGGCCCCCACGAGTAGCCGGTGCGTTCCAGGGTGGCGGCCGACGGGCGCAGCAGCGCCGCCGCTCGGCCGAATTCACCTTCAGCGATCAACACGTGCGCCAGCAGCACCTCACCGATCGCGCGGCCGGGCTGCTGCAGTTCGGCGAAGTCGGTGAACTGCTGAGCGAGCTCGCGCGCCGCGTCCAGCCGACCGGCCAGCAACAGCGCGGTGGTCTGGGCCAACCCGGTGGTGAAGCGCAGCAATCCGGGATGCTCGGCGTCGAGCGCACGCTGCGCCAGCGGCTCAACGTCGTCGAGACGGCCCCGCCGCGCCGCGCACAGGGCCGCCGCGCTGGCCGCCCACGCCACCGCCTGATCGTCGGCCGACGGTGACACCAGCACCTCGCGGGCGATGTCGACGGCATGACCGACGTTGCCGGCGTTCATCGCGAAGGTCGCGCCGAGCGCGTCGAGGGTAATGCGCGCGGCGGGGTCCGACACCCGACCGCGGATGGTGCGAAGAAACGCGGTGGCCCGCTCCGGCTCGCTCAGCATCCAGAACTGATTGGCCGCGCGCAGCAGCGTCCAGTCCATCAGCTCCGGTTCGGACAACGCCGCGGAATCGACCGCCGCCAGCACCGCGTCGGCCTCGCGGCCACGGCCCTGCCACGCCAGGGCGTGCGCCAACGGCAGCCGCGCCGCCGGGCTATCGGAGCGCGCCAGCGCCGAGCGGGCCAGTCGTTCACCGAGCGTCAGATCGCCCAGCCGCAGCGCCTGCTGCGCGGCGGCGACGACCTCACCGAGCGGCTGGGGAACGTCGCTGTCCAGGGCCAGCGACGCCAGCCGCAACCTGTCGATGAGGTGCGCGGACGGATGTTGCGACAGCAGGGTGACCAGCTCGGTGCGCCGTCGTCGCGCACCTTCGTCGCCCAGCGCCGCCCGGGCGCGTGCGGCGAACAGCGGGTGGGCGGTGTAGACCACCGGCTCGTGCGCGCGTTCGCTGCGCACCCGGGTTTCCGCGGCGCCCAACTCCTCCGCCTGTCGCACGGCACCGTCGCCGGCGAGGACGGTGAGAGCGGCGAGCGACAGCGGCTCCTCGACCGCAAGATAGTCCAGCACCAACCGCGCCGCGGCAGGCAACTCGGCGATGAACTCGTCAACCTCGGCGGGGGTGGTCGCCCCGCCCGGCGGCTCGATGTCGATCCGCTCCAGCAGACCATCGGTCCACAGCGCCGCGATGGCCTCGGGCGCGGCCTCGGCGCGGGCGGTGACGATCATCCGGGCGGTGCCGGCCAGCGCAAGTTGGTACACCAGGGTGGCTGACAGGATGTCCAGGTCGTGGGCCTCGTCGACGATGAGCAGCAGATCGCCCCGCGGCACGCCGCGGCTCAGCGATGCCCGGGCCGCCCGCAACAGGGCGGCGGGCTTACCGATGTCGGCTATCTCTACCAAATGGCTGAAGGCGCCGAAGGGAACCACGCGCTCCGTTGGGGTGCCGATGACCCAGCGGGTCACCGCGGTCGGGCGTCGGCGGGAGAACCGTTCGGCGGCCAACCGGGCCAAGGTGGATTTGCCGACGCCGTCGGGTCCCAGTACGACGGCCCCGCCCGGCGACGATGCGGGCCGGGTGCGGCCCGTTTTGGAGCCGGGCAATTCGGCCCCGCCCGGACCGGGCCGCGCCGCGCCACCGAGGGCAACGTCGAGGTGCTCCAATGCGGCCGCGTGCTGCGGGACGTTCCACCGAATCGGCACTGCCAGATTTTATTGCCCTGCGATAACGGCCGCAGCGCGATGGGCCCAAACGTGCGCGGGTTCTGCGGCCTTGGTCTACGTTTCGGAGTATGCGCCCGAAACTCGTCGGCGAGTGGACGGTATGTGTATATTGCGCGGCCGGCCCGACTCACCCCGAATTGCTAGAGCTTGCCGCCGAGGTCGGAGAGGCGATCGCCGATCGCGGCTGGACGCTCGTCTGGGGCGGCGGCCACGTGTCGGCGATGGGTGCCGTGGCAACGGCGGCGCGGGCACGCCGGGGCCGCACCGTCGGCGTGATCCCGGAGATGCTGGTGCGTCGTGAGGTCGCCGACACCGATGCCGACGAGCTGATCGTGACCAGCACGATGCGCGAGCGTAAGCAGGTGATGGAAGACCGCGCCGACGCATTCCTTGTGCTACCGGGTGGTGTCGGCACGCTGGACGAGCTGTTTGACGCCTGGACCGCAGGCTATCTCGGCATGCACGGCAAACCGATCGTCATGCTCGACCCGTGGGGCCACTACGACGGCCTGCTGGTGTGGCTGAACGGATTGGTCGACACCGGTTACGTCTCCCAGGTGGCGATCGAGCGGCTGGTGGTGGTCGATAAGGTGGGCGCGGCGCTGGAGTCGTGCGCACCCGCGTGAGCGGGACTTCTCAGGACGAATCGAGGATCACGTGTCCGATCACGGCGCCGGAGCGCGCGCAACGGTCAAGCTGGCAGACGTCGCGACCCGGGTGCCGTCCGTCCTGGCCGACATCGGTTCGATCGTGCGCGGGGCGCTGACCGGGTTGCTCGCCCGGCCGCGGTCCCAGACGTCGATCGGCACCGTGTTCCAGGACCGGGCCGTCCGCTATGGCGACCGGGTCTTCCTGAAATTCGGCGACCGGCAGCTGACCTATCGCGAGGCCAACGCGACCGCCAACCGGTATGCGGCGGTGTTGGCCGCGCGCGGTGTCGGTCCACGCGACGTGGTCGGCATCATGCTGCGCAATTCGCCCAACGCGGTGCTGGCGATGCTGGCCGCCGTCAAGTGCGGCGCCATCGCCGGCATGGTGAACTACCACCAGCGCGGCGAGGTGCTGGCGCACAGCCTCGGTCTGCTGGACGCGAAGGTGTTGATCGCCGAGTCCGACCTGGTGAGCGCCGTCAGTGAAAGCGGTGGCTCGGCGGGGCCCGTAACCGGCGGCGTGTTGACCATCGCGGAGCTGGAGCGCTTGGCCGCAACCGCGCCCGCCACCAACCCGGCTACGGCGTCGGCGGTGCGGGCCAAGGACACCGCGTTTTACATCTTCACCTCAGGCACCACCGGATTGCCCAAGGCCAGCGTGATGACCCATCACCGATGGCTACGGGCGCTGGCCGTGTTCGGCGGAATGGGGCTGCGGCTGAAGGGCTCCGACACGCTCTACAGCTGCCTGCCGCTGTACCACAACAACGCGTTGACGGTGGCGGTGTCCTCGGTGCTCAATTCCGGGGCGACGTTGGCGCTGGGCACGTCGTTCTCGGCGTCACGGTTCTGGGACGAGGTAATCGCCAGCCAGGCCACGGCGTTCATCTACATCGGCGAGCTGTGCCGGTATCTGCTCAACCAACCACCCAAACCGACCGACCGCGCGCACCGGGTGCGAGTGATCGCCGGCAACGGGCTGCGCCCGGAGATTTGGGAAGAGTTCACGACGCGGTTCGGCATCCAGCGGGTGTGCGAGTTCTACGCCGCCAGCGAAGGCAACTCGGCATTCATCAACATCTTCAATGTGCCCAGGACCGCCGGTGTTTCGCCGCTGCCGCTGGCCTACGTGGAGTACGACCCCGATACCGGGGACCCGCTGCGGGACGAGCGTGGCCGGGTGCGCCGGGTGCCAGCCGGTCAGCCCGGCCTGTTGCTCAGCCCGGTCAACAGGCTGCAACCGTTCGACGGCTACACCGATCCGGCGGCCAGCGAAAAGAAGTTGGTGCGCAACGCTTTCCGCGACGGCGACTGCTGGTTCAACACCGGCGACGTGATGAGCCCGCAGGGCATGGGCCATGCCGCGTTCGTCGACCGGCTGGGCGACACCTTTCGATGGAAGGGAGAGAACGTCGCTACCACACAGGTGGAAGCCGCGCTGGCGGCCGACGCGGCCGTCGAAGAGTGCACGGTCTACGGCGTTGAGATTCCCCGCACCGGCGGCCGTGCCGGGATGGCCGCGGTAAAGCTGCGCGACGGGGCCGAGTTTGACGGACGCGCCCTGGCCCGGGCGGTGTATCGGCAGCTGCCCGGCTACGCGTTGCCGCTGTTCGTGCGGGTGGTGCCGGCGATGGCGCACACCACGACGTTCAAGAGCCGCAAGGTCGAGCTGCGTGAGCAGGCCTACGGCCCCGATGTCGAGGACCCGCTGTACGTGCTGGCCGGCCGCGACGACGGCTATGTGCCGTACTACGCCGAATATCCCGGCGAGGTCGCTGCGGGTAAGCGCCCTGCAGGCTAGCGGGCGGACCCACTGCGCAGCTTGACCTCGGCGAGATCACGGCCACCATGGGTTTCGTTGTCGGCGAGCTCGCCAAGGCGCCCGATGGTGCGCGCATCCTGTTCGGGTCCTGTTCGGGCTGACCGGCCCGCTGGCCCGCGCCATCCACGTCCGCGTTAACGGTCCGCGCTCAGGTGGTCGACGACTCCGGCGGAGACGATCCGACGGCGACGATTCGGCTGGACGGGCTGCGGTTCACCCGGCTTGCCGGTGGCCGCCCGATGAGCCCCGCACGGAGGCAGGACGTTGAGCTCGGTGGCGACAACGACCTGGCCGCCCATATCATCTGCAACCTAGTAATTCGTGCAAACCGCTACGTGACTCCTGAGCGCGGGCATAAGCTCCGGCTACTCGACGATCGGGTGTTGGCTGGGCAACTTGGTCGGTTGCCCCGGTGGTGGGAGCGGCGCGATGTCGTATGTGTTTGCGTTGCCGGAGATTATGTCCGCCGCGGCCACGGACGTGGCCTCGATTGGTTCGGTGGTCGCGTCGGCCAACCAGGGCGTGGCGGGTGCCACCACGGGGGTATTGGCCGCCGCCGAGGACGAGGTATCAGCGGCGATCGCGGCTGTGTTTTGCGCCCACGGCCAGGAATATCAAGCGCTCAGCACACAGGCCGCAGCTTTTCATGAGCAGTTTGTGCAGGCATTGACCGGGGCGGGTCGGGCGTATGCTGCCGCTGAGGCGGCCAATGCTCCGCTTTTGGAGGCCTTTGGGCGGGCCTTGCTAGGTGTTCAGCAAGAATTTCAGCAGACCACCACGGTGCTGGCAACCGGAGGATCCACCCGGGTGGCCAACACGAGCGTCGACATTCCGTCACTGGCAAACAACCTTAAAACCGCTGCGCTGTGGCCGGTAAAACCCCTCCTCAATTTGTCCGGACTCGAAACGCCACTTGCAGCGACAAATAATCCGCTTTGGCAGCTGCTCGAAGTCCCGCCGCTGGCGTGGTACATCGGCAACGCCCCGTCACCGTATTTGACTTGGCTAATGGGACAAACGGTCCAGTACGGCAGGTATGACGGGATGCGCGTCGTACAGATCACGCCGGCTCATCCAAGTGGCGAATACGTGGTTGCGATTCATGGTGGCGGGTTTATCCTGCCGCCCTCAATTTTCCACTGGATCAATTACTCGGTGACGGCCAACCTGACCGGCGCGACCGTGCAAGTGCCGATTTACCCCTTGGTGTGGCAAGGAGGCACCGCCGGCGTGGTTGTGCCCAAAATGGCGGGCCTCATCTCCTCGCAAATCGCTCAACACGGGGTCTCCAACGTCAGCGTGATCGGCGACTCCGCCGGTGGCAACCTCGCGCTAGCGGCCGTCCAATACCTGGTGAGCCAGGGTGACCCGGTACCGTCGTCCATGGTGTTGCTCTCTCCGTGGCTAGACGTAGGGACTGGGCAGATCGCCAGGCTCTGGGCAGGCAATCTTCCGGTGAACAACTATTTGGTGAGTCCGCTGTATGGGTCGCTGAGCGGACTTCCGCCGACATACGTCTACTCGGGTTCATGGGATCCACTCGAAGCCCAGGCGTCCGTCCTCCAGCGAGCAGCCCTCGCCCAAGGGGCCCCGTTCAGCTTCATACTGGCCAACTTCCAAATACACGACTGGGTTCTGTTCACCCCGGAAGGTTTGCTTTACTGGCCGCAGATCAACCAGCAACTCGGTATTGCGGCCTGATTGCCCTCGAGCAAGGCCGACCACGCACACGACTCCGAGCCCCATTAGGTCGAATGGCGTGCGCGCCTACGCTGCGGTTCCGGGTCCTGGTGGCAGGGGATGGCAGACGCCGACCCTGACGCCGGCAAGGCCCGAGAGCGAAACCGCAGCCCATAAGCCAAAGCCGAGGTAGAGCTGCGGGTTCAATTCCCGACAACTCCACCGAACTGGTGATGCGATGCGGAGGCGCGCCCACCGGGCGCCGGCCGGGCGAGCGGTATGTCGCACAGATCCGCGATGGGACGCTGTCCGCGATGGTGCTGCGCTATAGCTATAGGCGAGGCCTGCTGCGTCCAAGACCGGAGCGGGCTAGCCCCGCCGGGAGCAGGCACTATGGAGGCGTGCAGGCAACGCTGTGCGGCCGCCCGGTCGCAGGGGATCGCGCGCTGATCATGGCGATCGTCAACCGCACTCCAGATTCGTTCTACGACCGTGGTGCCACCTTCAGCGACCAGGCCGCGCGGGAAGCCGTTCATCGGGCCATCGGCGAGGGCGCCGACGTCATCGATGTCGGCGGCGTTAAGGCTGGCCCCGGCGACACCGTGGACGCCGACACCGAGATCGCCCGGGTGGTGCCATTCGTCGAGTGGCTTCGGGGTGCCTACCCGGACCAGCTGATCAGCGTCGACACCTGGCGCTCGGAGGTGGCCAGGCTGGCCTGCGCGGCGGGCGCGGACCTGATCAACGACACCTGGGGCGGCGTCGACCCCGCGATGCCCGAGGTGGCCGCCGAGTTCGGGGCGGGCCTGGTCTGTACGCACACCGGGGGAGCGCTGCCCCGCACCCGTCCGTTCCGGGTGAGCTATGGTACGACCACCCGTGGCGTGGTTGAGGACGTGATTCGCCAGGTCACCGCCTCCGCCGAGCGGGCGGTCGCGGCCGGGGTGGCCCGCGACCGGGTGCTGATCGACCCGGCCCATGATTTCGGCAAGAACACCTTCCACGGGCTGCTCCTGTTGCGACATCTGGCCGATCTTGTTATGACCGGGTGGCCCGTGCTCATGGCTTTGAGTAACAAGGACTTCGTCGGGGAGACTCTGGGCGTGGATGTGACCGAGCGGTTCGAGGGGACACTGGCGGCCACCGCGCTGGCGGCGGCCGCCGGGGCGCGCATGTTCCGGGTGCACCAGGTGGCGGCTACCCGGCGGGTGCTGGAGATGGTGGCCTCGATCCAGGGGACCCGTCCACCGGCACGGACGGTGAGAGGACTGGCATGACGGCATCGGAGCTGGTCGCAGGCGGCCTCACCGATGACGCGGTGCTCGCCGCGCGGCCCGGAGACACGTGGTGGTCCGACCGCACCTGGAACCGCCCCCGCTGGACGATCAGCGAGTTGGTAGCCGCCAAGGCCGGACGGACGGTCTCGGTGGTGCTGCCGGCCCTGAACGAGGCGGAAACCATCGAATCGGTGATCGACAGCATCTCACCGCTGGTTGATGGCTTGGTCGACGAACTGATCGTGCTGGACTCGGGCTCCACAGACGACACCGAGATCCGCGCCATCGCCGCCGGAGCCCGCGTCGTCAGCCGTGAACAGGCGTTGCCGGAGGTGCCGACCCGGCCCGGCAAGGGTGAGGCGTTGTGGCGGTCGCTGGCGGTCACCAGCGGCGACTTCGTGGTGTTCGTCGACTCCGATTTGATCGACCCGGACCCGATGTTTGTGCCGTGGCTGGTCGGCCCGCTGCTCACCGGCGACGGCATTCACCTGGTCAAGAGCTTCTACCGGCGCCCGCTCAATGTCGGCGACGCCAGCGGCACCGCGGGCGCCACCGGGGGCGGACGCGTCACCGAGCTGGTAGCGCGGCCGTTGTTGGCGGCGCTGCGGCCTCAGCTGGGCTGCCTGTTGCAGCCGCTGGGCGGTGAGTACGCGGCCAGCCGGGAGCTGCTGATGTCGCTGCCGTTCGCGCCGGGTTACGGCGTCGAGATCGGCCTGCTGGTGGACACCTTCGACCGGTTGGGGCTGGACGCGATCGCGCAGGTGAACCTGGGCGTGCGCGCGCACCGCAACCGGCCGCTGGCCGAGCTGGGCGCGATGAGCCGCCAGGTCATCGCGACCCTGCTCTCCCGGTGCGGGATCCCCGACTCCGGGATTGGGTTGACCCAGTTCTTTGCGGGCGGTGACGGCTTCACCCGGCACACCTGGCCGGTGTCGCTGGCCGATCGGCCGCCGATGAACGTGCTCCGGCCTCGGTGATATCGGGGCTGTCGGTGGCATAAGGCAATATCGAGCACGTGGCGTTGGTGTTGCTGTATCTGGTGGTTCTGGTCCTGATCGCGATCGTGCTGTTCGGCGCGGCGAGCCTGCTGTTCGGCCGCGGCGAGCAACTGCCGCCGCTGCCGCGGGCGACCACGGCGACGGCGCTGCCCGCGTTCGGTGTTACCGGTGCCGACGTCGACGCCGTCAAGTTCACCCAGACGCTGCGGGGATACAAGACCAGCGAGGTGGACTGGGTGTTGGACCGACTCGGGCGCGAGCTCGACGCGTTGCGCGGCGAGCTGGCGGCGATCCGTGCGGCCGACACGAAGATCGACACCGCCGGCGCGGACCGCTCCGACGACGAGTCCGTTGTCCCTGACCGTTCTGGCCCGACGTGAGTGACGACGGTCTGGTGCGCTGCGGCTGGGCGGATGCGGGGCCCGGGCCCGATACCGAGCTGTACCGCGAGTATCACGACCACGAGTGGGGCCGCCCGCTACGCGGCGGGGTGGCGTTGTTCGAGCGGATGAGCTTGGAGGCCTTCCAGAGCGGCCTGTCGTGGTTGATCATCCTGCGCAAGCGGGAGAATTTCCGGCGCGCCTTCTCGGGGTTCGACATCCAGACGGTCGCCGGCTACACCGACGCCGACGTGCGACGCCTGCTGGCCGACGAGGGAATCGTCCGCAATCGGGCGAAGATCGAGGCGACGATCGCCAACGCGCGTGCCGCGGCCGACTTGGGATCGCCGCAAGACCTGTCCGAGTTGCTGTGGTCGTTTGCGCCACCACCGCGGCCCCGGTTCGCCGATTTATCCGAAATCCCTTCGGCCACTGCGGAATCCAGGGCCATGGCTCGTGAACTGAAACGGCGTGGGTTCCGTTTCGTCGGGCCTACCACTGCCTATGCGCTCATGCAGGCCACCGGGATGGTCGACGATCATGTCCGCGCTTGCTGGGTGCCGCCAACAGCGTGGTGGCGCTCGAAGGCCGGGTCTTGTGCAGCCGTCGACCAGGATAGGGAACAATAGAGGGGTGATTTGGCAGTTCATTGTCGGGTATGGCTGGAATTCCACTGGCGGGGCATGCTCGGCGCCGACCAGGTCCGTGACCGCGGGCCAGCTCGAATCTGGAGGGAGCACTCGATGGCGGCGATGAAGCCCCGGACCGGCGACGGTCCTCTGGAAGCAACCAAGGAGGGGCGTGGCATCGTGATGCGGGTACCGCTCGAGGGTGGCGGTCGCCTCGTGGTCGAGCTGACGCCCGACGAAGCCGCCGCGTTAGGTGAGGAACTCAAGGGCGTGACCAGTTAGCCGATCGACGGCCACTGGTCGGCATTACTGGCAGACCTTGCGGTAGATGTCCAGTGTCTGCTCGGCGACGTGTGTCCAGGAGAATTCTTCGATGCAACGCTGACGTCCCGCTCGGCCGTAGTGTTCGGCTTTCGCCGGATCGGCGATGAGGGCGTTGACCGCCTCGGCCAGCCCGGCCTGGTAGCCGGTCGGGTCGTCGGGGTCGTAATGCACCAGCGAGCCGGTGACTCCGTCGGCGACCACTTCGGGTATCCCCCCGACGTCGGAGGCCACCACCGCCGTCGCGCAGGCCATCGCCTCCAGGTTGACGATGCCCAGCGGCTCGTAGATCGAGGGGCATACGAAAACTGTTGCTGCCGAGAGTATTTCACGGAGCTTTCCGATGGACAACACGTCGCGGACCCAGAACACACCGGTCCGGCTGCGGGCCAGCTCGGCTACCGCGGACCGCACCTCGTCGGCTATCTCCGGGGTGTCGGGCGCGCCGGCGCACAGTACCAGCTGCGCGTCGGGGTTGAATCGGTGCGCGGCCGCCACCAGGTGTGCGACGCCTTTTTGCCGGGTGATCCTCCCGACGAATGCCACCATCGGCCGGTTTGGCTCGACCCCGAGTTCGGCCAGAACCGACCCCGTGGGCGGGGGCCCGGCCGGATGCCAAACCTCGGTGTCGATCCCGTTCCGGATCACGTGGACCACGCTCGGTTCCAGCTGGGGGTAAGCCCGCAACATGTCGTCACGCATGCCGCAGCTGACCGCGATGACGGCGTCGGCGGCCAGCACCGCGGTGCGCTCCACCCATGACGACACCCGGTAGCCGCCGCCGAGCTGCTCGGCCTTCCACGGTCGCATCGGTTCAAGCGAATGGGCGGTCAGAACATGGGGTATGTCGTGTAGCAATGCGGCCAGATGTCCGGCCAGGCCGACGTACCAGGTGTGTGAATGTACGACGGTGGCCGCGTGCGCGGCATGGGCCATCACCAGGTCTGCCGACAGGGTGGACAGTGCCGCGTTGGCGCTGCGTAGCCGCGGGTCGGGTTGATGGGCGAATGCGCCTGGGCGGGGCGCGCCCATGCAGTGCACGTCCACCGCGCAGAGTCGGCGCAGCTGGGCCACCAGTTCAGTGACATGTACCCCGGCCCCACCGTACACCTCCGGTGGGTACTCCCGAGTCATCATCGCCACCCGCATGAGGGCACCGTAGTTCGGCGACGATGCGGCCCGCGCGGCGGGCCGTTGTGGGGGTCGTCGCCGGCGCGCGGGGGAGAGCCGGACCGTTGGGCCTGGAGACGGGCCTGGCGGGGCCGTCGACCGTGGCCGCGAGCTGGCCAAATACCTTGACGGACAGCCTGTCAGCACAGGGCGTAGCGAGGGGCGGTCGAACCGGTTGCCACTGGCAGCGCTTCGTAGGGGCCGATAGGTTTGAGGCCATGAGGGAAGTGCCACACGTGCTGGGCATCGTTTTGGCCGGCGGTGAGGGCAAGCGGCTTTATCCGTTGACGGCGGACCGGGCCAAGCCCGCGGTTCCCTTCGGTGGCGCCTATCGGCTGATCGATTTCGTGCTCTCCAACCTCGTCAATGCCCGGTATCTGAGGATCTGCGTTCTCACCCAATACAAGTCGCATTCCCTGGACCGACACATTTCGCAGAACTGGCGGTTGTCCGGTCTGGCCGGCGAATACATCACCCCCGTTCCGGCGCAGCAGCGTCTGGGCCCGCGCTGGTACACCGGGTCGGCTGACGCGATCTATCAGTCGCTGAATTTGATCTATGACGAAGATCCGGACTACATCGTCGTTTTCGGCGCCGATCACGTGTACCGGATGGATCCCGAACAGATGGTCCGGTTCCACATCGACAGCGGCGCGGGCGCCACAGTGGCAGGCATCCGGGTTCCGCGTGCCAACGCCAGCGCGTTCGGCTGCATCGAAGCCGACGAATCCGGCCGTATCCGCAACTTCGTCGAGAAGCCCCTGGAGCCGCCCGGAACCCCCGATGACCCTGACACCACGTTCGTCTCGATGGGCAATTACATCTTCACCACCAAGGTGCTCATCGACGCGATTCGCGCCGACGCCGATGACGACCATTCGGACCACGACATGGGTGGCGACATCATTCCCCGATTGGTGGCCGACGGGATGGCCGCGGTTTATGACTTCAACGACAACGATGTGCCCGGGGCCACCGACCGCGACCGGGGTTATTGGCGTGACGTGGGGACGCTGGACGCGTTCTACGACGCACACATGGACCTGGTGTCGGTGCATCCGGTGTTCAACCTGTACAACAAGCGCTGGCCGATCCGCGGCGAATCGGAGAACCTGGCGCCGGCGAAATTCGTCAACGGTGGCTCCGCTCAGGAGTCGGTGGTCGGTGCGGGCAGCATCATCTCGGCGGCCTCGGTGCGCAACTCGGTGCTGTCGTCGAACGTCGTGGTCGACGACGGTGCCATCGTGGAGGGCAGCGTGATCATGCCGGGTACCCGGGTCGGCCGTGGCGCGGTGGTACGCCACGCGATCCTGGACAAGAACGTCGTCGTCGGCCCCGGCGAGATGGTCGGGGTGGACCTGGAAAAGGACCGGGAACGCTTCGCGATCAGCGCCGGCGGTGTGGTCGCGGTGGGCAAGGGCGTCTGGATCTAAGGGCCCGCCGAGCGCCACGAGCAGACGCAAAGGTGCCCATTTCGGACCGAAAATGGGGGCTGTTGCGTCTGCTCGCGCAATCTCAGGGGACCTCGGGTATCAGCAGATGCGCGTTGTAACGCGGGCCCCAGCGCAGCGTGACCAGACCCCGCGGCGGGTCAGGGTAGGCCGCCGGGAACTGGCCGGTGAGCGGGTTGCGGGGGGACAGCCAGCGCCCGGCGACCACCAGCCGCAGTTGCTCGCCGGCGCGAAACAGTGTCGCCGACGGGCCAAGCGCGACATCGATCGCGACCACCTCGCCGGCGGTGAGCGGTTGCTCCCGGGCGAATGTCGGCACCGGCTCCCACGGCGTGGAGAGCTCGGGATCCAGCTCACGCAGCAGGACTCGCTGCCAGCCGGTGGTTACCCGGTCACGGCCATAGCCGTACGACCCCTCGAACGGAACGAACTTCCCATTGCGCCACTTTTCCACTCCGACGAACAGGTTCGCGTCGTCGCAGCCATCCAGCTGGACCCAAAGCCGCGCCGCCATCGGGCCGGTCAGCTCGATGTCTTCAGGGATCGTCCAGGTGAACGCTGCTGCACGAGAATGAGTTTCGAACGTGATGCTGCCCGCCGTCGACGGCGGTTCGGTTGCTAGCACTCCCGCCCCGGCGAGATACAGTGGCCGCCAACGTGTGCTGGGCAGTGGCCACTGGGTCTCTTCCCGCACCGCGGCGATGGTGTCGCGATCTTCACGCACCTCGAGGCGAACACTGCGTGACCCCTGGGCACCGTCGAGCACGTCTTGGAAAAACTTCAGCTGCTCGGCCAACGCGGTTTCCGAGTAGAACGTTGCCCATTTGCCGCCCCGATGGGTGTAGAGCCGGGCATGGCCGGAGCCGGCGTGAGTGAATGCCCGAAACGAACCGCGGCTGTGCAGGTTGTTGTCCGAGAAGCTGCCGCAGACCAGCATCGGGACCCGGATCGCTGACAGGTCCGGCACCAGCGAGCGCCAGAATTCGTCGCGCAACGGGTGCTGCTGCTGCATCCGCTCCAGGTCGAAGGTCTGCCGTGTGCGGCGGCGCACACCGCGTGCCCACAACCGGGTGAAACCGGCCTCTCGAACGCCGCCCGGAAAGGTCAGGTCGCGGTAGGCGTCGGTAAAACCTTCCCACGGGCAGATGGCCCGCAATGCCGGCGGCCGCAGCGCGGCCACCGCGTATTGGCTGATCGCCAGGTACGACACCCCGAGCATGACGACCCGCCCGTCACTCCACGATTGGTTGGCTAGCCACTGCACCAGGTCGTAGGTGTCCTCGGCTTCCTGGCGCGACAGCAGGTTCCCGGTGCCGTCGGAGCGGCCGCAGCCGCGCAGGTCGGCATTGACCACGACGAAGCCGCGCGTGGTCCACCATGCCGGGTCGGGGGCCTCCCAGCCGGTCAGGGCCGAGAAGGTCACCGGTGTCGGTTGGCGCAGCGCCCGGTACTGCGGCGAGAACGTCCACCGGTTACGCCTCCGGGTCGGCAGATCATCCTTGCCGTAGGGGTGGATGCTGAGAATCACTGGACGGGCCCGGACATCGTCGTGGGCCCGGCGGAAGACGTTGATCCGCAACACCGTTTCGTCTCGGGTCGGCACTTCGACGTCGCGCTCGACGACGATGCCCGGCGGTGGGTCGGTGACGGTGACGGGGGGCTTGACGATCCGGCGGACCCGTCCCAGTGCATACCGGAGTGCGCCGGGACGCCGCCACGGCCGGTCCAGGGCGGGTGCCGGATCTCGGGCCACGTCCGATACCTTAAGACGTGCCGGCTTGGCGGCAAATCGATAATCCGCCGGTGCGATCGGAATCCCTACCAGACGTGGGGCACCAGTCGATAGCGCACCCGCTCCCGGTATTCGCGGTAGCCGCTGAGTTCCTGGGTGAGCAGCTTCTCCTCGTCGAGGATCCGGAGCACCAGCACCGAAACGCTTGGGATGAGCATGAGGAGCCCCCAGTATGAGCCCAGGGCCAGCGGTATGCCCACCATCAGGACCACGCTGGCGGCATACATCGGGTGCCGGACGAACCCGTAGAGACCGCGGGAGGCGACGGTCTGGCCCGTCTCCACCGTGACGGTGGAGGCCGCATAGCTGTTCTGGACAACCACCAGCATGCTGGCAGACAGGCCGGTCACTATCAGGATGTCGCCAATGACGGAGAGCCACATGGGCGCCGACGACCAGCCGAAACGATGGTCAACCGCGCTTAACCCCACCATCGCGAGCAGCACCAGGAAGATGCCGAGGACGAGGATCTTTTGAATTGGCCTGGTTTCCGCCAGGGGACCACCACGCATGCGTCGCTGCAGCGCCGCCGGGTCCGTCCGGGCCAGGTAGCCGCTGGGGACGATTGTCGCGAGCGTGAACACTGCGATGAAAACCCATGCCTGCCAATAGTTCAGCGTGCCCGCCGGCCAGAACAGGATCAACCCGACAACGACGATTCCCACAAGTCCGTATATCAGTGCCTTTAGCCCCATTTTCATGTCCCCTCCTGATGCTCGGACTGCTCGCGACCTAGCACCGCAGGTCACGCCGTCGAAAAGCCATGGCCCCCATCACGATCAGCGCTGCGTCGATGGTCAATAGCCACAGCATCGGCACGGCGGTGAAGTGGCCGGCGCCGACCCGCGGAGTGTGCGCGAACGGTTCCAGGTCGAGCAGCCACTGCGGGAATCCCGCCAACGAACCAAGCAGATACAACGCGACGAAGCTCACCAACACAGCCCACGCCACCGGTGTGAACCGTGGGGCCAATCCGAACAACCCGACGGTCACCGCCGATAGCAACCACACCGCGGGCAGTTGTACGGCCGCGGTCCCGACCACGGTGGGTAGCTTGCCGGCGACATCACCGGCGGCCGCGCCGTAGGCGAGTCCGCCCACCAAGCCCGAGACCATGATCGCCGCCGCCGATCCGGCCAGCGCCATCACCAAATGGCTTGACAGCCAACGAGTCCGAGAAACGGCTCCGGCGAGCAGCGTCTCGGCCCGCTGCCCGGCCTCTTCCTGGTGCAATCGCAGGGATAACGAGACCGCGAATGCCGCGGCAACCATGCCGATCATGGTGAAGGCCAAGTCCACGAAGGCCTGTTCCAGCGCGCCGGTGCCGCCCATCCGGGTGACGATGTCACGTACCGTCGCGCTGTCGCCCAGCTGCCTCTCGATGCCGTGCACCACACTGCCCATCACCAGGCCAAACAGGCCAAGGCCGATGGTCCACAGCAGCAGGGAGCCGCGGTCAAGCCGCCAGGCCAGCCCGAAGGCGTTGCCCAGCGCGGGCGCGGCGGTGCCCGGGCCGGCCCGTTCGGCGATGAGTCCGGCACCGACATCGCGGCCGGCGCGCAATCGATAGGCCGCCAGCGTCAGCGCTACTGTGGTTGCCAGGTGCAGCAGCGGCACCCACCAGCGCTCGCCCGCGTAGGGTCTGACCTGCAGTGACCAGCCCAGGGGGGAGAACCAGGACAGCGCGCCGGAGCCGGCATCACCGACGGCCCGCAGCATGAACGCGGCGCCCAGCACGGCGAACGCGACGCCGCGGGTGACCCGGGCGCTCGGCGACAGTTGCGCGGACACCGCGGCCACGGCGGTGAAGACCAGCCCGGAGGCGGCCAGCGCCGCGCCGAACGCGACCGACCCGGTCGGGGCCACGTCGGTGGCGAGCAGCCCCGCCGCACCGATCGCGCCGGTGACGATCGACGCCCCGAACGACAACAGCAGCGCGGCGGTGAGGTTGGCGTAACGGCCGACGACGGTGGAGTCGATCAGCTCGGCGCGCCCGGTTTCCTCGTCCGCGCGGGTGTGGCGAATCACGGTGAGGATGACCGCCACCGCGATGAGGGTGTGGAACATCCCGGCTTTCCAGATTCCGAGCGCGCCGAGGCTGTCGTTGTAGATCGGCCCGTAGAGCGCACGCTGGGCCGGGCTGGCCATGATACCGGCCACCGCCCCGGCGCGGGCGGCCCGGTCGGCGTAGACCGCTTCGACGCTGCCGACATACACGGTGGCCAGCGGCACCGACAGCAGCAACACCCACAGCGGCAACCCCACCCGGTCGCGGCGCAGGTACAGGCGCAGCAACCCGAGGGTGCCGGCGAAGTTCGAACCGCGTTGTGGCCCACGGGGTGGTGCGGGGCTGGGGCGACCCAGGACCGCAATGCTCATAGCGCCGCCACCCCCGTTTCCCGGCGTTCGTGGGCTCCGGCATCGGGACCGAGGCGGTAGTGGCGCAGGAACAGCTCCTCGAGGGTGGGCGGCTGGCTGACCAGGCTGCGCACCCCGGCGTCGCCGAGCACCCGAATGAGCTCACCCAGGCTTTCGCTGTCGACCTGGGCGCGCAGCGTGCTGCCCTCGATGCTGACGTCTTCGAGTCCCTTGATCCGGGTGAGATCTCCTGGGTCACCGATCATTTCGGCCTTGATTGAGGTGCGGCTGAGGTGGCGCATGGATTCCAGCGAACCGCTCTCGACGGTCTTGCCCGCGCGGATGATGGTCACCCTTTCGCACAACGCCTCGGTTTCGGCCAGAATGTGGCTGGACAGCAGCACCGTCACACCACGATCTCGTGCTTCGCCGACGCACTGCTGAAACACGTTCTCCATCAACGGGTCCAGGCCACTGCTTGGCTCGTCCAGCAGCAGCAGCCTGGCTTGTGACGAGAAAGCCGAGATCAGCGACACCTTCTGGCGGTTGCCCTTGGAGTAGGTGCGCGACTTCTTGTGCGGGTCGAGTCCGAAGCGCTCGATCAGCTCGGCGCGACGATTCTTGTCGATCCCGCCCCGCATGCGAGCCAGCAGGTCGATGATCTCGCCGCCGGTTAGCGACGGCCACAGTGTGACATCACCTGGCACATAAGCGATCTGGCGATGCAGGCGGACGGCGTCAGTCCACGGGTTGCCGCCCAGCAACCGTGCGCTCCCACTGTCGGCCCTTACCAGACCCAACAGGATGCGGATGGTGGTGGACTTCCCGGCGCCGTTGGGTCCGAGGAAGCCGTGCACCTCACCCTCGCGCACCGTCAGGTCCAGGCCATCGAGCGCCCGAACCGCACCGAAGTTCTTGGTCAGACCGCGAATTTCGATGGGAACGTGGTGGCTTTCAGCTGGCATGGGATTCTCCTTGGTCGGATTCGGCCAGAAACGCTTCGTACATGGTGCGGTCGGTGAACAGGCCTTCGGCGTATACCTCGAGGGCGGGCAGCACCATGTCGCGGGCGTAGTCACGTAGCACCGCACGCAGATCCGTTGGGGTTTCATGCATTTGCAGATAGAGCAGGAAACCTCCGCCGCTGGTGATGGCCAGGTACCGGGCCCTGGCGCGTGGGTCGCGGCTGGGCCTTATGGTCCCAGCACGTACACCGTCGCCGATGTACTCCTCGGCGTTGTCAATCATCTTCTGCCAGAACATCGTTGCCAATTCGCCGCCGGATTGCATGCTGCGCACGAGGTAGGCCACCAACGGTGCGTAAGACTCGATCTCGGCCATCCCCGCCAGCCAGGTGGCCGGATCGTTGGACGTCAGCGCTTCTGACTTGCTGCTGCGGATTTCTTCGGCGACGTGGTCGTCGCAAGCTTTGCGCAGGCCTTCCTTGGAGCCGAAGTGGTGGATGACCAGCGCCGCGCTTACCCCCGCGGCTTCGGCAATGGTGCGGAGCCCGACGCCGAAGCCGTGCCGGCCGAACTGCTCGATGGCCGCGTCGCGGATGCGGGCGGTCGCGGTCAGGTCGGCTGAACGCACGTTCAGAACACTAAACAATTGTTCAGCCAACTGTCAAGGGCCATGCGGCGCTGCCGGCGCGGGGGCGAGCAGACGCAAAATTGCCCTGGAACGTGCATTCCAAGGCGATTTTGCGTCTGCTCGGCGCTACTCGCGCACCGCGGCCAGCAGGCCGTCGCCCAGCGGCACCAATGCCGGGGTGAGCCGGTCGTCCTCGGCGATCAGCCGGGCCGCCTCGCGAACCGCGAGCACCTCGGCGTCACGCGCCGCGGGATCAGCGGCCCGTCCACCCAGCGCCGCCCGATGCACCACGATGACGCCGCCGGATCGCAACAGCCGAACACCCTCGACGACGTATCCCGGCTGGTCGACCGGGTCGGCGTCGATGAACACCAAATCATAGGATTGGTCGGCCAACCGGGTGAGCACCTCTTGGGCGCGGCCGCTGATCAGCCTGGTGCGCGAGGGTCCGATGCCCGCCTCGGCGAACGCCTGCTTGGCCAGCCGCAGATACTCCGGCTCGATATCGATCGTGGTCAGCACGCCGTCATCGGCCAGTCCCGACAACAACCACAGTCCGCTGACGCCTGCGCCGGTGCCCACCTCGGCGACCGCTTTCCCGCCGCTGAGCTTCGTCAGCAGGCTCAGCAGCGCGCCGACGGCGGGCGTGACAGCTCCGGCTCCGCTGTCCATGGCTCGCTCGCGGGCTCTGGTCAGGATCGCGTCTTCGGCTATCGACTCTTCGGCGTGCGCGAAGAGCGCCTCGGCGCTTGGGGCCTGACTGGGGGCCGGCCCACTGGCCTCGCGGCCGGGGGTGACCGAGCTGTTACCGGTAGGGTCCATGACCCGCAGCGTATGTCCTATTCGGGACGCGGTCGGGCAGGCGCGCCCGCCGACACGCCCGGCGTGCACGGCGCGACGATGGTCACACGACGACCGAAAAGCCCTGGACAACGCGGGTAACCAAAAAGTTTCTCAGCCAAAGCTCAGTTTGCTCATATACCGCCCATACGCCGGTACGTGACGGTATCCCTATGGAACGCGCGGGACGTTGGGTGGGGAATACCACACGACAGCTGGACGTTGTCGCCGGAGACGAGTGTGCAGCCCTTGACGGCAGGGCAGATCCGGAGGAACCGATCATCACCATGTTGAGCCCGACCAGCATGTCTCATCCCCAACCGATTCGTGACGACGGCTGGGTGGAACCGTCGGACACGTTGCGGGGCACCGCGGTATTCGACGCGACCGGGGACAAGGCCACGATGCCTTCGTGGGACGAGTTGGTGAGGCAGCACGCCGACCGGGTGTACCGGTTGGCCTATCGGCTGGCCGGCAATCAGCAGGACGCCGAGGACCTGACCCAGGAGACCTTCATCAGGGTTTTCCGCTCGGTTCAGAATTACCAGCCCGGAACCTTCGAAGGCTGGCTGCACCGCATCACCACCAACTTGTTCCTCGACATGGTCCGCCGACGGGTCCGCATCCGGATGGAAGCGTTGCCCGAGGATTACGACCGGGTGCCGGCCGACGAGCCCAACCCTGAGCAGATCTACCACGACGCCCGGCTGGGGCCAGACTTGCAGGCTGCGTTGGATTCGCTGCCGCCGGAGTTTCGCGCCGCGGTTGTGCTCTGCGATATCGAAGGTCTGTCCTACGAGGAGATCGGCGCCACCCTGGGCGTCAAGCTCGGCACCGTCCGCAGCCGGATCCACCGCGGCCGCCAGGCGCTGCGGGACTACCTGGCCGCGCATCCCGACCAGGGTGAGCGCGCCGACGCCCTGCACACGGTCGGTTGACCCGACCGGCCGAGTCAAGCCACCCGGCACAGCCAGGGTTTGGCCACCCATGGTTGCCGACTGGCCGCCAATCCCGGGGTTTGGCCGCTGATGATGGTTATCAGGCACCGCGCCGCGCTACATTCGAAATACGGATGGCGGCGAAAGGAGCCGGTGATGGCCGACGGAGGACAGGTGTTTCGGCGCGCGTTCTCCTGGCTCCCCGCACAGTTTGCTTCCCAGAGTGACGCGCCGGTCGGCGCGCCTCGGCGGTTCCGGTCCACCGAGCATCTGTCCACCGAGGCGATCGCGGCGTTTGTGGACGGTGAGCTGCGAATGAACGCATACCTGCGGGCCGCGCATCATCTGTCGCTGTGTCCCCAATGTGCGGCGGAAGTGGACGATCACAGCCGGGCGCGGGCCGCGCTGCGCGACTCCCGCCCGATCCGCATCCCCAGCGCGTTGCTCGGATTGCTGTCTGAAATTCCGCAGGCCGCTCCCGAGGGCCCGGCACCGCTATCCGGCGCCGACCGCGACGTTGGTGACCAGCGCAAGCGCCGCTAGCGCTGGGGTGGTCGGCCAAAGCGTCCGGTTGTCAGGTTCGTGCCGACGAGCCGCGATCCGTGGATACTAGGGTGGACTGAAACAACGTCGGGCCCGGATGGCGCCGCGTACCAGCTCTCCGCTCGGATGAGAATCCAGAAGAGGATGACGTGACCTCTGATCAAGGCAATAACAGCGGCCAAGACGGCGGCCACCGGCTGGCGCCGCGCCCCATCGCCCGGCCCCCGGTGGACGCCGCATCGCGGCAGGCGTTCGGGCGTCCATCCGGTCTGCGGGGATCCTTTGTGGCGGAGCGGGTACGTCCGCAGAAGTATCGGGATCAGGCCGAGTTCAGGCCCCATGATCGAGCGACCGACCCGGTGCTGCAGGAGGCGTTCGGGCGTCCGTTCGCTGGCGCCGAGTCGCTGCAGCGCCACCCCATCGATGCCGGCGCGCTGGCCGCCGAAAGAGACGGTGGCCGACCGGACGAGCCCGACGATCCGTGGCGGAACCCCGCGGCCGCGGCCGCGCTGGGGACCCCGGCGCTGGCTCCGCCGGCGCCGCTGGGCACGCTGGGGCAGCGCGGCAAACTCGGCGTGCGCGACGTTTTGTTCGGCGGCAAGGTGTCCTACCTCGCCCTCACCATTTTGCTGCTGATCGCGCTGGTGATCGGGGTGATCGGCGGGGTGGTCGGCCGCAAGACGGCCGAGGTCGTGGAAGCCTTCACCACGTCGAAGGTGACGTTGTCCACCAGCGGCAACGCCCAAGAGCCGGCCGGGCGGTTCACCAAGGTGGCGGCCGCGATAGCCGATTCCGTGGTGACCGTCGAGTCGAAGAGCGATCAAGAGGGCATGCAGGGCTCCGGGGTCATCATCGACGGCCGCGGCTACATCGTCACCAATAACCACGTGATTTCCGAGGCCGCCAACAACCCCAGCCAGTTCAAGACCACCGTGGTGTTCAACGACGGCAAGGAAGTGCCGGCCACCCTGGTGGGCCGCGACCCCAAGACCGACCTGGCCGTGCTCAAGGTCGACAACGTCGACAATCTGACGGTGGCCCGGCTCGGTGACTCCGACAAGGTGCGGGTCGGCGACGAGGTGCTGGCGGCAGGTGCTCCGCTGGGACTGCGCAGCACGGTGACCCACGGCATCATCAGCGCGCTGCACCGTCCCGTTCCGTTGTCCGGGGAGGGTTCTGACACCGACACCGTCATCGACGCCCTGCAGACCGACGCCTCGATCAATCACGGCAACTCCGGCGGTCCGCTCATCGACATGGACTCCCAGGTGATCGGCATCAACACCGCCGGCAAGTCGCTGTCGGACAGCGCCAGTGGGCTCGGCTTTGCCATCCCGGTCAACGAGATGAAATTGGTCGCGCAAACGCTGATCCGAGACGGAAAGATCGTGCACCCGACCCTGGGCATCAGCACCCGCTCGGTAAGCAACGCGATCGCCTCGGGCGCACAGGTGGCCAACGTCAAGGCGGGCAGCCCCGCGCAGAAGGGCGGCATCCTGGAAAACGACGTGATCGTCAAGATCGGCAACCGTAAGGTCGCCGACGCCGACGAGTTCGTCGTCGCCGTGCGCCAGCTGACCATCGGTCAAGACGCCTCGGTCGAGGTGGTCCGCGAGGGCCGAAACGTCACGCTGACCGTCAAACCCGACCCCGACACCAGCTCGTGATGATCGCAAGCGCGGCGCAGCCGGGCGCAGCGGGTCATCACCATCCGACCTAGTGTTCGCCAACATCGGCTGGGGGGAAATGCTCGTCCTCGTCGTGGTCGGGCTGGTGGTGCTGGGCCCGGAACGGCTCCCGGGTGCCATCCGCTGGACGGCGGGGGCGCTGCGGCAGGCTCGCGACTACCTCGGTGGGGTGACCAGCCAGCTGCGTGAGGACATCGGACCCGAATTCGACGATCTGCGCGGGCACCTCGGCGAGCTGCGCAAGCTGCGGGGCATGACACCGCGTGCCGCCCTCACCAAGCACCTGCTCGACGGTGATGATTCCCTGTTCACCGGCAACTTTGACCGGCCAGCGGGGCCGAGCGCGGCTGAACCGCCGGGCCCGGATCACACCGCGAGCGCGCCGTTCGACCCCGACGCGACCTAGTGGGCCGAGCAGACGCAAAGGCCCCCGAAAATGCCCATTTTCGGGGGCTTTTGCGTCTGCTCGCCCGGATGACGCTAGCGTCGCGTCGGGTCCAGCCCCAGAGACATGCCGGCCAGTCCGCGCCGTCGCGCCGACAGCGCGTCGGCGATGCTGAGCAGCTCCTTGCCCACCGCCGAGTCGGGCGCGCTCAACACCAGGGGAACGCCGGCATCGCCGGCGGCCACCAGCGCGGGGTCCAGCGGAATCTGACCCAGCAGCGGCACGTCGGCGCCGACCAGCCGGGACAGCCGCTCGGCGACCAGCCGGCCGCCACCCTCGCCGAACACCTGCAGCGTCGTGCCGTCGGGCAGGGTGAGTCCCGACATGTTTTCCACGACGCCGACGACGCGCTGGCGGGTTTGCAGCGCGATGCTGCCGGCCCGCTCGGCCACCTCGGCGGCGGCCAATTGCGGCGTGGTCACCACCAGGATTTCGGCGTTGGGCACCAGCTGGGCCACCGAGATGGCGACGTCGCCGGTTCCGGGCGGCAGGTCGAGCAGCAGCACGTCCAGATCGCCCCAGTAGACGTCCGCCAGGAACTGCTGCAACGCCCGGTGCAGCATCGGGCCGCGCCACGCCACCGGCGTGTTGTCCCGGGTGAACTGCGCGATCGAGATGACCTTCACCTCGTGGGCGATGGGCGGCAGGATCATCGACTCGACCTGGGTGGGCCGGTCGGTGGTGCCCATCATTCGGGGGATGGAGTGGCCGTGAATGTCGGCGTCGAGCACGCCCACCGACAGTCCGCGGCCGGCCATGGCGGCCGCGAGGTTGACCGTGACGGTGGACTTACCGACGCCGCCCTTGCCGGACGCGACCGCATACACCCGGGTCAGTGAGCTGGGCTGAGCGAACGGGATGACGGGTTCACGGGCATCTCCGCGCAGCCGCTTGCGCAGCTCGGTGCGCTGCTCGTCGCTCATCACATCCAGGCTGACCGTGACGGCACCGGTGCCGGGAACGTCACTGACCGCACGGGTGACGCGCTCGGTGATGTCGGTTTTCTTCGGGCAGCCGGCGATGGTTAGGTAGATGCCGACGTGCACGCTGCCGTCGGGGCCGACCTCGACACCCTTGACCATCCCGAGCTCGGTGATGGGACGCCGCAGTTCGGGGTCGATCACTGTGGCCAGCCTGGCGCGCACCGCCCCGGCAAGGTCAGTCGGGCCGTCATTGTGTGTTGCGGACATCACCGCCGAGTGTAGGCGGCTCGGCCCGTGGTCGGCCGAGTGGTCAGCTGACCGGGGTGAGCACCGGCTCACCGGGTGCCGGCGGGTTGGCCGCCGGCGGCTGCGGTGCCGACGACGGCGCGCGCTGGCCGCTGCCGGCCGCTGCCGGGCTGGCCGGCGCCGGTGGGGAGCCCGGGACAGGACCGTCGGGCGGGGCCAGCGGATCGGGCGGCGGCGGAGCGGCCGGCGGTGCGATCACGATGCCCCCCGCCGGGGGTTGGCCGAACCAAGGCGGGACCGCGTCGGGCACGTTCTGCGAGGTGATGCAGATCAGCGTGCAGCCGGGCTGCGGCGCCTGCGGCTGCGGGACGGGCGGCAGCCATGGCCACATCGGCTGTGGCGTGTAGGTCGGCCGGGGCGGGCCGAAGTCGATCAGCGGCATGTGCATCAGCGGGTCGTTGACGCCGAGGCCGTTGACGTTCAATGGCAGATCGGGCCCGAGCCCCTCCGGATGCTCGAGGTGTGCGTCACCGATCGGCGGTGGCGGTCCGGTGATCGGCGGCAGGTCGACCGGGACCACGCCGGTGGCATACGCCGCGGCCCAGCCCAGCACGTTCTGGGCGTAGGGCAGCGAGTTGTTGTAGCGCAGGATCGCGGCCATGACATGGGTTGGGTCGCGCAGGTTGAGTCCGCCGCTGCACAGGTACCGAGCGGCCGCCAACGTGGAGTCGAACAGGTTCTGCGGGTCGGGCACTCCGTCGCCGTCACCATCGGAGGCATAGCGCGCCCAGGTGCCGGGCAGGAACTGCATGGGCCCCATGGCCCGGGCGTAGGTGACGCGGTTGCCGACCTTGCTCTGGATGATGATTTCGTTGCCCGGCAGGCTGCCGTCCAGCGTCGGGCCATAGATCGGGTTGAGGGCGGTGCCGTGCGTATCGGTGGCGCCGCCGTTGGCGTGCATCGACTCGATGCGCCCGATCCCGGCCAGCAGGTTCCAGCTGACGCCGCAGCCCGGTTCGGTGGCGGCCATTTTCTGTTCGGCATTGCGGTAGGCGGTCAGTGCCATGATCGGAATACCCAGCGCACCAGGTGAATTCACGATCAGCGGCGGCGGCGGGGCCGACATGGTGGCCGCGGCGACGCGGAACCCGGGCGGCGGGCGCTTGACGGCGACGACGACCGGGCCGGACCCGCCGGTCGCGGAGGCGGAGACCGCGGCAATCGGGGTGACGGCGGTGCGCGCCGGCGGGGTTCGTCCGGGGAAAGACGGACCGGCGCCCGCGACCGCCCCGGCGAACACCAGCGGGGTGATCACGGCCAGGCCGAACGCCGGTGTCCGGGTGACGCGAAGCGCTTGCTGCCGTACCGCTGCGACGGCCGGGCGGGCACCCCAGCGTCCCCCTATGCGCACCTCGACCGTCCTCAGTTATGTGCAGCCGTCGGGAAATTACCTTTTCTTACCGTGGTGAACTCGATCACCATACATAACTCTCGTCACGGGAGAAGCGCAATGGCCGACCCGGTTCTTAGCCGGATTTCTTGGCAGGCCGCTCAGCCTCCTCGGCCACCGGGGTCACCTCGCCGTCCGGTGTCCTGGGCCGCAGATCCGCCAGCAGCGTGTGCAGATTGTGCAGTTCGTGGCGCAGGTAGTCGCGCGTGGCGACCTCGCCGATTGCCAGCCGCAGCGCGGCCAGCTCACGGGCCAGATACTCGGTGTCGGCCTTGGTCTGCGCGGCGCGCCGACGGTCCTCCTCGAAGACGACGCGGTCCCGGTTTTCCTGCCGGTTCTGGGCCAGCAGGATCAGCGGCGCGGCGTAGGAGGCCTGCGTGGAGAACGCCAGGTTGAGCAGGATGAAGGGGTACGGGTCCCAGCGTAGGCCGACCGCGAACAGGTTCAGCGTGATCCACGTCGCCACGAAAATGGTCTGCACCAGCAGGTAGCGGCCGGTACCGAAGAACCGTGCGATGGATTCCGTGGTCCTGCCGACGGCCTCGGGATCCAGCCGCGGCGCGAGCGTGCGCGAGGTCCGCGGGGTGTACAGCCGTCGCGGCGCGAAGTTTTTGCTCACCGAGTTCCTCCGGATCGAATCGGGCCGACGGCATCGAACCCCTGCATATCCACGCGCCAGTCGTGTGGCAGCAGGTGGTCGAGCAGGTCGTCCACGGTCACCGCTCCCAACAGGTGGTTTTGGTCGTCGACCACCGGCCCGCACACCAGGTTGTAGGCGGCGAAATAGCGGGTGACGGCCCCCAAGGGGGTGTCCGGCGCCAGGGTGAGCAGGTCGGTGTCGATGATTCCGCCGACCAGCTCGGCCGGCGGATCCCGAAGCAGCCGCTGCAGGTGCACGCATCCCAGGTAGCGCCCGGTGGGCGTGTCGGTGGGCGGGCGCGACACGAAGACCATCGACGACAGCGCGGGGGTCAGGTCGGGATCGCGCACCCGGGCCAGCGCCTCGGCCACCGAGGTGTCCGGGGTCAGCACCACCGGATCGGAGGTCATCAAGCCGCCCGCGGTGTCGGGGGAGTGCCTCAGCAGCCGTCGCACCGGGTCGGATTCCCCGGGATCCATCCGGGTCAGCAGCAGCTCCGCGTCGGTGGGGCTGAGCACGCCGAGCAGGTCGGCGGCGTCGTCGGGATCCATCTCCTCGAGCACGTCGGCCGCCCGTTCGGTGCCCAGTTTGGACAACACCTCGGCCTGTTCGAGTTCGGGCAGCTCCTGCAGAATGTCGGCTAGCCGCTCGTTGTCGAGCGCCGTGAACACCTCGTACCGTCGCTTGGCCGGCAGTCCGCGGATGGCGTCGGCGACATCGACGGCCTTGCGTCCCTCGAACTGGTCCAGCAGCTGCGCCACTGCCTGATCGGGCATCGCCAAGGCGGACGGTGTCAACCCCGCCACGTGGTGCCAGTCCACGACGTGCGCCGGGCCACGTCGCCCCAGCCGCCGCGGGCTGCGCACCGCGACCCTGGTCACCATCCAGTCGCGGGTGCGGGTTTGCTCGATGCCCAGGTCGGTGATCACGACGTCGACGCCGGCCAGCTCGGGCAGTTGGGGATCGGTGACCTTCACCGGGGTGTCGAGCACCTGGCCCAGCGCCAGCACCTCGCCGGGCCGCTGTTCGAAGCGGCGCAGCGACACGGTGCCGGTGCTCAGGGTCACCGCTTTGGGCTCGATCGCCGCCACGCGCAGCATCGGTATGAAAATGCTGCGGCGGGTTGCCAGATCGATGACCAGCCCCAGCACCCGCGGTTGCTGGCGGACAATGCTGATGCCGATCACGACGTCGCGGACACGCCCGAAGGATTCACCGAGTGGCCCCAGCACCATCATCCGCGCCAGCCGCGCGACATACACCCTGTTGACCGATGCCATGCTTGAGAGCGTAGGCAGCCGGGTGCGGGACGGCAGCTCCGCCGGGTCGGCGCCGGTCGCCACCGCGTGCTACCGCGAGGGGACGGCGAAGATCCCGACCACCAAGTAGACCAGCAGGGTCGCCACGCCGATCACGATGCCGGCCACCGCCAGGCCGTAGCCCTCTTCACGAGTCTGCTTGACCTGGTTGAGGGCGATGGTGCCGAGCACGATGGCCACGATCGAGCCGATGCAGCAGAACACGCCGATGCACGCGGACACCAGCGAGACGACCGCCAGGGTGTTCATGCCCGGATTGGCCGGTCGGTAACCGCTCAGGAAGTCGGGCGGCGGGTAGTAGCCACTCGGGTAGCCGCTTGGGTGGGCGGGAGGTCCGTAGCCGCCGTAGGGCGGGTATCCGGGCGAGGGATAGCCGGCGGGCGGAATCGGTGGCGGGTAGCCGCCGCCGTAGTCCGGCGGAAATCCGGGCGGGCCCCACGGATAGGCGGGCGGTGGCTGATAGGCCGGAGGCGGGTAGTCGGCCGCTGGCCATTGGGCCGGTGACGCCCAGGGAGCGTCGGACACCGGTTGATCGGGTGGCCGGTCACCGGCCGGGGGTGGCGGCGCCCCGCCCTCGGGTGCACGGTGCGCACCTTCGCCGACGGAGTCGCCGGGAGCTGTCATGCTGACCAACCTAGCCTACGGGCTGGTCGCCGGTATGCCGGCGAATCAACACCCGCCGACGCTCTGGCCGGGTCCAGCCAGGCGAAACGGGTGAAGTGCCGGTTGCTCGCGCCGCCCAGCGCGGGCCCCCTGGATGGCGCGCCGGTGTGGCCGCCCCGACTGGAGATGAAACGATGGCACCGGCAGAGCAGAATGAGAATCGATGACTAGCCCATTTCCTCCCGGACAGGTTCCCGGTACCACGCCCCCTGCCGGGCGTCGGCATGGTGTGCCCGGATTGCCCACCCCACCCAAGGGTTGGCCGGTCGGGTCCTATCCCACCTATGCCGAGGCGCAGCGCGCCGTCGACTATCTCTCCGAACAGCAATTCCCGGTCCAGCAGGTGACCATCGTCGGTGTCGACCTGATGCAGGTGGAACGCGTCACCGGCCGGCTGACCTGGCCTAAAGTGCTCGGTGGTGGCGTGCTCAGCGGCGCCTGGCTGGGCCTGTTCATCGGGCTGGTGCTTGGGTTCTTCAGCCCCAACCTGTCGGCCGCCTTGGCCACCGGCCTGGTCGCCGGCGTGTTCTTCGGACTGATCACCTCCGCGGTCCCGTACGCAATGGCGCGCGGCACCAGGGATTTCAGCTCCACCATGCAACTGGTGGCCGGTCGCTACGACGTGCTCTGCGATCCGCAGAACGCGGAAAAGGCGCGGGATCTGCTGGCGCGCTTAGCGATCTGACCCCGGTGTGGTGATGAGTCGCGGGCGCATGCGCGGGCTGGGTATGGCCGCGTTGGCGGCGCTGAGCACCGTGTCGGGCTGCGGATTCAGCAATCCCCGGGTGGTGATCAGCTTCTACACGCCTGCCTCCGAGCGGGCGACGTTTACCGCCGTCGCCCAACGCTGCACCGAACAAGCCGGCGGCCGCTTTGTCGTTGCGCAGCGCAGTTTGCCCAGATCTCCCGACGAGCAGCGGCTGCAGCTGGCCAGGCGGCTGACCGGCAACGACCGCACCCTGGACGTCATGGCGATGGACGTGGTGTGGACCGCCGAGTTCGCCGAGGCGGGATGGACGCTGCCGCTGTCCGATGACCCAGCGGGGCTGGCCGAGGCCGACGCCACCGCTGACACCTTGCCGGGTCCGTTGGCAACGGCCACCTGGAAACACCGGCGGTATGCCGCGCCCGTTACGACCAACACCCAATTGCTGTGGTACCGAACGGATTTGATTGACCAGCCGCCCCAGACCTGGAACGAAATGGTGAGCTGGGCGGCGCGGTTGCACGCCGCCGGCGAGCCCAGCTGGATCGCTGTGCAGGCCAACGAGGGCGAGGGTCTGGTGGTGTGGTTCAACACGGTGCTGGCCAGCGCGGGTGGTCAGGTGCTTGCCGAGGACGGCAAGCGGGTCACCCTGACCGATACCCCCCAGCACCGGGCCGCCACCGTCACCGCGCTGCGGATCCTCAAGTCGGTGGCCACCGCGCCCGGCGCCGATCCGTCGATCAGCCGGACCGACGAGGGCACCGCGCGGCTGGCGGTCGAACAGGGCAAGGCGGCATTGGAGGTCAACTGGCCGTACGTGCTGGCCTCCATGCTGGAGAACGCGGTGAAGGGCGGGGTGCCGTTCTTGCCGCTCAACACGATTCCCGAGTTGGCCGGCAGCCTCAACGACGTCGGCACCTTCGTGCCCACCGACGAGCAGTTCCGCATCGCCTATGAGGCCAGCCAGCAGGTGTTCGGTTTCGCGCCCTACCCGGGTGTGACGCCCGGCCAGCCGGCCAGGGTGACGCTGGGCGGTCTGAACCTGGCGGTGGCCCGGACCACGCGGCACCGGGCGGAGGCGTTCGAGGCCGTCCGGTGCCTGCGGAACCTGCAGAACCAGAAGTTCGTCTCGCTCGAAGGCGGGTTGCCGGCGGTGCGCACCTCGCTCTACAGCGACCCGCAGTTTCAGGCGAAGTATCCGATGTATGAGGTGATCCGGCGGCAGCTCACCGATGCCGCCGTGCGGCCGGCGACGCCGGTCTACCAGGCGGTGTCGCTGCGGCTGGCGGCGGTGCTGAGCCCGATCACCGAGATCGATCCGGAACGCACCGCCGACGAACTCACCGTGCAGGTGCAGCGGGCGATCGACGGCAAGGGCCTGCTGCCATGACGGCCGCTGTTGTCAACCGGGGAGAGCGGCGCGGGATGACGGCCGAACGGCGCCTGGCGTTCGTCCTGGTGGCACCGGCGGCGGCATTGATGCTGGCGGTGACGGCCTATCCGATCGGCTACGCGGTCTGGCTGAGCCTGCAGCGCAACAACTTCGCCACCCCGAACGACACCGCGTTCGTCGGCCTGGCCAACTACCACACGGTCCTCACCGACCGGTACTGGTGGACGGCGCTTGCGGTGACGTCGGCGATCACGGCGGTGTCGGTGACGATGGAGTTCGTGCTGGGCCTGGCCCTGGCGCTGGTGATGCACCGCACCCTGATCGGCAAGGGATTGGTGCGCACCGCGGTGCTGATCCCCTATGGCATCGTCACGGTGGTCGCGTCCTACAGCTGGTACTACGCCTGGACACCCGGGACCGGGTATCTGGCCAACCTGCTGCCGCACGCCAGCGCGCCACTGACCCAACAGATCCCGTCGCTGGGCGTGGTGATCCTCGCCGAGGTCTGGAAGACCACGCCGTTCATGTCGTTGCTGTTGCTGGCCGGATTGGCGCTGGTGCCCGAGGACCTGCTGAAGGCCGCCCAGGTTGACGGCGCCGGCGCCTGGCGCCGGCTGACGAGAGTCACCCTGCCGATCATCAGGCCGGCCGTGGTGGTCGCGCTGCTGTTTCGCACCCTGGACGCGTTCCGCATTTTCGACAACATCTATGTATTGACCGCCGGCGCCAACAACACCCAGTCGGTGTCGATCCTGGGCTACGACAACCTGTTCAAGGGCTTCAACGTGGGGCTGGGTTCGGCGATCAGCGTGTTGATCTTCGGCTGTGTGGCCCTGATCGCGGTCGTCTTCATCAAGCTGTTCGGCGCCGCGGCACCTGGGAGTGACGCCGATGGGCGCTAAGGGGATGGGCACCGGACCGATCGGCGCCCGGCGGGCCACGTTCTGGGTGATCATCGACACCCTGGTGGTGGTGTATGCGTTGCTCCCGGTGCTGTGGATTTTCAGCCTGTCCCTCAAACCGACCTCAACGGTCAAGGACGGCAAGCTGATTCCGTCATCGGTGACGCTGGACAACTACCGCGGCATCTTCCGGGGCGATTTCTTCAGCTCGGCGCTGATCAATTCCATCGGAATCGGGTTGAGCACCACCGTGATCGCGGTGGTGCTCGGCGCGATGGCGGCCTATGCGATTGCCCGGCTGGACTTCGGCGGCAAGCGGCTGTTGATCGCCCTCGCCCTGCTGATCACGATGTTCCCGGCGATCTCGCTGGTCACACCGCTGTTCAACATCGAACGGGCGGTCGGTCTGTTCGACACCTGGCCGGGGTTGATCCTGCCGTACATCACCTTCGCGTTGCCGCTGGCCATCTACACGCTGTCGGCGTTTTTCCGGGAAATCCCGTGGGACCTGGAGAGGGCGGCCAAGATGGACGGCGCCACGCCGGGTCAGGCCTTTCGCAAGGTGATCGCGCCGCTGGCCGCTCCCGGGCTGGTGACCGCGGCGATCCTGGTGTTCATCTTCGCCTGGAACGACTTGCTGCTCGCGCTGTCGCTGACGGCCACCAAGGCCGCCGTCACCGCGCCGGTGGCGATCGCCAACTTCACCGGCAGCTCCCAGTTCGAGGAGCCGACCGGGTCGATCGCGGCCGGCGCGATGGTGATCACGGTCCCGATCATCATCTTTGTTCTCATCTTCCAACGACGAATTGTCGCCGGGTTGACCTCTGGCGCGGTGAAGGGATAACGCGATGGCCGAGATTGAGCTGGAGCACGTGACCAAGAGTTACCCCGACGGTCACACGGCGGTACAGGATCTCAGCATCACCATCGCCGACGGCGAATTCCTCATCCTGGTAGGGCCTTCCGGCTGTGGCAAGACCACGACGCTGAATATGATTGCCGGACTTGAGGATATCTCGTCGGGAGAGCTGCGCATCGGCGGCGAACGGGTGAACGAGAAGGCGCCGAAGGACCGTGACATCGCCATGGTGTTCCAGTCCTACGCGCTTTACCCGCACATGACCGTGCGGCAGAACATCGCGTTTCCGCTGACCCTGGCGAAGATGAAAAAGGCCGACATCGTGCAAAAGGTCACTGAGACCGCCAAAATCCTTGACCTGACCGCGCTTTTGGACCGTAAGCCGTCGCAGTTGTCGGGTGGGCAGCGGCAGCGGGTTGCCATGGGCCGGGCGATCGTGCGCCATCCCAAAGCCTTCCTGATGGACGAGCCGCTGTCGAATCTGGACGCCAAACTGCGGGTACAGATGCGCGGCGAGATCGCCCGGCTGCAACGCAGACTGGGCACCACCACCGTCTACGTCACCCATGACCAGACCGAGGCGATGACGTTGGGCGATCGGGTGGTGGTGATGCACGGCGGTGTGGCGCAGCAGATCGGCACCCCCGAAGAGCTTTACGAACGCCCCGCCAATCTATTCGTGGCGGGCTTCATCGGCTCTCCGGCGATGAATTTCTTCCCCGCCACGTTGACGTCGATCGGGTTGACCCTGCCCTTCGGCGAGGTGACGTTGGCCCCGGAGGTCCGGGGTGTGATCGCGGCGCATCCCAAGCCGGCGAACGTCATTGTCGGGGTGCGCCCCGAGCATATCCAGGATGCCGCCTTGATCGACGCCTACCAGCGGATCAAGGCGCTGACCTTCGAAATCAAGGTCGACCTGGTGGAATCGTTGGGCTCGGACAAGTACGTGTACTTCTCCACCGCGGGATGTGACGTGCACTCGGCGCAATTGGACGAGCTGGCCGCCGAGTCAGAGGCACATGAGAACCAGTTCGTGGCAAGGGTTTTCGCCGAATCGAAGGCCGCACTTGGGCGGTCGATCGAGCTGGCCTTGGACACCACGAAACTCGCGGTTTTCGACGCTGACTCCGGCGCTAACCTGACCGTCCCGGTCGGCACCTAACTCCCGCGAGCAGACGCATAATCGCCCATTTCACAATGAAATTGGGCGCTTCTGCGTCTGCTCGGCGCAGCTGCTAGAGCCAGTTCCGGTTTCGGAAACTGCGGTACAGGAAAAGGCAGATGATGGCCATCCCGCCGATCACCGTCGGGTAGCCCCACCTGGAGTCCAGTTCGGGCATGAAATGGAAGTTCATCCCATAGATGCCGGCGATCAGGGTGGGCACCGCCACGATGGCCGCCCAGGCCGAGATCTTGCGCATGTCCATGTTCTGCTGCATGCCGACCCGGGCCAGCGCGGCCTGCACCAACGAGTTGAGCATGTCGTCGTAGCTGGCGATCTGGTCGGCCGCCTCGGTCTGGTGGTCGGCGACGTCGCGCAGGTAGCGGCGCACCTCTTTCGAGATGAGGTCTTTGTTGTCGGTCTGCATCCGCTGGAACGCCGCCGACAGCGGGCTCACACAGCGCCGCAATTCAAGCACTTCGCGCTTGAGCAGGTAGATCGGTTCGACGTCGACCTTGCTGCCGGGAGCGAACGCGACCTCCTCGATGAAGTCGATATCGGCCTCCATGAGATTGGTCACCGCCAGGTAATGGTCGACGACGTAGTCCGCGATGGCGTGCATGACCGCGTACGGTCCCAGCCGCAGATGTTCGGGGTCGGCATCCATGCGCCCGCGCACCTTGGACAGTCCGCCGTGCTCGCCATGCCGAACGGTGACCACGAAATCCCGGCCAACAAAGATCATGATCTCACCGGTTTCGACGATCTCGCGGGCCAGCACCACCGATTCGTGGGGCACATACTTCACGGTCTTTAGGACGAGAAACAGCGTCTCGTCGTAGCGCTCCAGCTTGGGCCGTTGGTGGGCATGCACGGCGTCTTCCACCGCCAGGGGGTGCAGCCCGAAGATGTCGGCCACCTCCTGCATCTCTTGCTCGTCGGGTTCATGCAGCCCGATCCAGACGAAGGCGTCGTGGCCGGTTTGCGCTAGTTCCCGGACCTTGGCCAGCGCGGTGGTGTGCGGGTATTTGCCCGGTAAGCGTTGGCCGTCGACGTAGACCCCGCAGTCGACCAAGGACTGCGCCGGTGGGCTGGGAACGGGGTGTACCCGCGGTTTCGCCGGCCGCGCTAGTGGTCTGAGCGATTCAGGTAATGCGTCGAACCCTGGGAACACGTCGACCTCCGATCGCAGCGCACGTCTGACCGGGCGGTGCTCCATGCTACGCGGGTGACCAGCGTGCGACGAGTTGTGGACCGGGGGTTTCGGGCCGGCAACGGTGCGCTAGTTTCGACGCGAAACCCAAGCAGCACTCTGCCTATGTCCGTAAGGAGCAGAACCGACGTGAGCGCAAGTCCCCTCAAGGTCGCCGTCACCGGCGCCGCCGGCCAGATCGGCTACAGCCTGTTGTTCCGCCTGGCCAGCGGCTCGCTGCTGGGCCCCGACCGCCCGATCGAGCTGCGTCTGCTCGAAATCGAGCCCGCGCTGAAGGCGCTCGAGGGTGTCGTGATGGAACTCGACGACTGCGCGTTCCCGCTGCTGTCGGGTGTGGAAATCGGCGCCGACCCGAACACGATCTTCGACGGGGTCAGCCTGGCGCTGCTGGTCGGCGCCCGGCCGCGCACCAAGGGCATGGAGCGCGGCGACCTGCTGGAGGCCAACGGCGCGATCTTCACCGCTCAGGGCAGGGCCCTCAACGCGGTGGCCGCCGACGATGTGCGCGTCGGCGTGACCGGCAACCCGGCCAACACCAACGCGCTGATCGCGATGTCCAATGCGCCCGACATCCCGCGCGAGCGGTTCTCCGCGCTCACCCGTCTGGACCACAACCGGGCGATCTCGCAGCTGGCCAGGAAGACCGGCGCCAAGGTCACCGACATCAAGAAGATGACGATCTGGGGTAATCACTCGGCCACTCAGTACCCCGACATCTTTCACGCCGAGGTCGGTGGCAAGAACGCGGCCGAGGTGGTGGGCGACCAGGCGTGGATCGAGAACGACTTCATCCCGACGGTGGCCAAGCGCGGTGCGGCGATCATCGAAGCGCGTGGCGCCTCGTCGGCGGCCTCGGCCGCGTCGGCGACCATCGACGCCGCCCGCGATTGGCTGCTGGGCACCCCCGCGGGTGACTGGGTCTCGATGGCGGTGGTCTCCGATGGCTCCTACGGGGTGCCGGAGGGGCTGATCTCGTCGTTCCCGGTGACCACCAAGGATGGCAGCTGGACCATCGTCAGCGGTTTGGAGATCGACGAGTTCTCCCGCGGCCGCATCGACACGTCGACCGCGGAACTGGCCGACGAGCGCAACGCGGTCACCGAGCTGGGCCTGATCTGAACCTCACGCGGCCGTCATCGGATCGTTCTCGTGCGGTCATCACCGGCTTCCCCAGCAGGCTTTCGCAGCCGAATGTGGAGCTGCTCACCGCGGGACCACGCCACCTGGACAATGTGTTGGGTCGCTCGTCATGGTGCCGCGCTGCTCGATGCCGGCATGGGCGTTCGACCGAGTGGTCTGGATCGCAAGTTCGTGAGGGTCTCGGTGTTCTGCCGGGCTGCCCCGGGCGTCTCAACTTCCTCATCTGCTCCAGGTGAACCCGATGCTACCCACATGCAAAGTGCCCGCCTCCGCGCGACAGCCGCGGTTGTCGCGCGAAGGCGGGCGCAACGCATATCCCTTCCGGGCCGGAACGCGTGAGGCGGGCGAGACACAACGGAAGGTGCACCGTGCGCACCGGGTCTGCCAGCCGCCGCGACACCCGGGGTCACCCTGGTTCCGCCCCCCAACGAACTGACGAGCGAGACCACCGAGGGCCGCGCGGTTCAGCCGCTGAGGCCGTGCTGCCCGTTGGCGCCGGTGGCGCCTGGACCGCCGGGGGCGCCTGGGTTGCCGTTGTTGAGCCCGGCCCCGCCGGCACCGCCCGCGCCGCCGGCGCCGCCCGCGCCGCCGAGACCCCCGGCGGCGCCACCGAGACCCCCGGGCTGCCCGGGGGTGGTGCTCGAGCCGCCGTTGCCGCCGTTGCCGTACAACAACCCGCCGTCCCCGCCGCTTTGCCCCGGCCCGCCGTCGGCGCCGTCGCCGATCAGCGGGCGCCCCAACAGCAGCTGGGTGGGCGCGTTGACCACGTCCAGCACCTGCTGCATGGGCGAAGCATTCGCGGCCTCCGCGGCCGCATACGACGCCCCGGCGGAACTGAGCGCGCGCACGAACCGCTGATGAAACGCCGCCGCCTACGCGCTGAGCGTCTGATAGGCCTGGCCGTTCGCAGAAAACAGCGACGCGACCGCCGCGACAGCTGGTCGGCGCCGGCGGCCGGCAGCACCGTGGTCGGGGCCGCCGCCGCGACATTGGCCGCGGCCAGCACCGCGCCGATGTCCGCCAAATCCGTCGCCGCCCCCAGCAGCATGTCCTGCGCCGCAACCAGATACGTGATCGCTGCCCTCACTCGTCGACGTCGACCGATAGAGCGGAGCAAGTGTACCGCGAGAGCCGCCAGCCATTCGGCGTTTCAACCCCCCGAGTGCCGGTTCCGCCGCAACCCATCGCGAGCTGCGCCGATCGGGCACAGTACCCTGGTTCGGTGCCAGAAACAGCGTCGCCACACACCGTCCCCGACGACGAGATATTCCGGGCCCACCTGGGTGGCAAGCTTTCGGTCGGGCTGACAGCGCCGCTGGACACCCAGCGCGCGTTGTCGATCGCCTACACCCCCGGCGTGGCGCAGGTCAGCCGCGCGATCGCCGCCGATCACACCCTGGCCGGCCGCTACACCTGGGCGCACCGGCTGGTCGCCGTCGTCAGCGACGGCAGCGCGGTGCTCGGTCTCGGCGATGTCGGCGCGGCGGCGTCGCTGCCGGTGATGGAGGGTAAATGCGCCCTGTTCAAGGCCTTTGGTGGGCTGGACGCGATCCCGATCGTGCTGAACACCAAGGATCCCGACGAGATCGTCGACACCCTGGTGCGGCTGCGCCCCACGTTCGGCGCGGTCAACCTCGAGGACATCTCGGCGCCGCGTTGTTTCCAGATCGAACGACGGGCCATCGAGGCGCTGGACTGCCCGGTGATGCACGACGACCAGCACGGCACCGCCATCGTGGTGCTGGCGGCGCTGATGGGCGCCACCAAGTTGCTCGGCCGTGACATGTCCTCGCTGCGGGTGGTGGTCTCCGGCGCCGGCGCAGCCGGTGTCGCGTGCACGAATCTCCTGCTGGCAATGGGAGTTTCAGATATCACCGTGCTGGACTCGCGCGGCATCCTGCACACCGGGCGCAACGACATGAACGGCGTCAAGGCCGATCTGGCGCAACGCAGCAATCCCCGTCGACTCACCGGCGGCATGGCCGAGGCGCTCGGCGGCGCCGACGTGTTCCTCGGGGTGTCGGGGGGCGTGGTCGGCGAGGAGGTGATCGCCACCATGGCGCCCGATCCGATCGTGTTCGCGCTGTCCAACCCGGACCCAGAAATCCGTCCCGATGTCGCGGCCAAGCACGCCGCGGTGGTGGCCACCGGTCGCAGTGACTACCCCAACCAGATCAACAACGTGCTCGCGTTTCCCGGGGTGTTCCGCGGCGCGCTGGACGCCGGGGCGCGCCGGATCACCGAGAAGATGATGGTCGCCGCGGCCGAGGCGATCTTCTGCGTGGTCAGCGACGACCTCGCGCTGGACCGGATCGTCCCGAGCCCGCTGGACCTGCGCGTCGGGCAAGCGGTGGCCAGGGCGGTGGCCTTGGCATCAGACTGCTCGGCGTGAGCGTCGTCAGGCTGGTCGCGCTGCTGCTCGCCGGTGTGCTGGCTATTGTCGGCTGCTCGGCGGCCGGAAAAGATCGCCCCACGCAGTTGGTGGTGGGCTCGCGGCCGGACCCCCAGTCGATGCTGTTGGCCGACATCTACGCGGCGGCGTTGCGGTCGTACGGCTTTGCGGCGCGCACCGACACCGCCGCCGACCCGATGGCCCAGCTGGACTCGGGCGCCTTCACCGTCGTCCCCGCCCTCACCGGCCAGGTCTTGCGGGCCGTGCAGCCCGGCGCCACGGCGCTGTCGGACGCCCAGGTGTACCGCGCGATGGTCGCGGCGCTGCCCGAGGGCATCGCCGCGGGCGACTACACCACCGCCGCGCAGGACAAACCCGCGTTGGTGGTGACCCACGCCATCGCCGGGGCCTGGGGCGGCAGCGATCTGCGCCTGCTGGCCAGCCACTGTGGCGGGCTGGTCGTCGGGAAGGTCGACGGCGCCCACCCACCGGCGGCGGTGGGTACCTGCCGGCTACCCGCCCCGCGGGAATTTGCTGACGACACAACGATGTTCGCCGCGCTGCGAGCCGGACAGCTGACCGCGGCCTGGACCACCACCGCCAACCCCGGCACTCCCGTGGATGTCGCCGTGCTGGCCGACGGCAAGCCCGCCCTGATCCAGGCCGAGAACATCGTTCCGCTGTATCGCCGCAACGCGCTGACCGAGCGGCAACTGCTGGCCGTCAACGAAGTGGCCGGTGTGCTCGACACCGCGGCCCTGACCGAGATGCGCCGCCAGGTGGCCGCCGGCGCCGACCCGCGAGCGGTGGCCGCCGGCTGGCTCGCCGAACACCCGTTGGGACGCTGAGCCGCCGCGAGCGTCAGGGTCGGTACGGCGACCCGCCGCGGCGGCCGTACGATCGCGGACCCTCGGGCGCCCGACGTCAGCGGCGCGTCGGCGCCAACCGGCCGTGTAGGGGCAAAAACAGCCGCTGGTACCCGGAGCCCGTCAGCCGCACCACCAGGTCCAGTACCTTGGCGTCGACCCCCACCAACACCCGAGCCTTGTTCTTACGCACCCCCGTCAGGATGATCTGTGCGGCTCGCTGCGGGCTGAGATGGGCCACCCGCGTGTCGAACAACCTGGCCAGCTCGGCCTGGTCGAGTCCCTCGGCGGCGGTGGCGTTGCGGGCGATCGCGGTCTTGACACCGCCGGGGTGCACCGTCGTCACCTTCACCGGGTGGCCCGCCAGCGCCATTTCCTGGCGCAGCGCCTCGGTGAAGCCGCGGACGGCGAACTTGGCCGCGTTGTAGGCCGCCTGCCCCGGCGACGAGAACAACCCGAACACGCTGGAAATGTTGATCACGTGGCCGTCCCCGGAGGCGATCACATGCGGCAGGAACGCCTTGGTGCCGTTCACCACGCCCCAGAAATCGACGTCCATCACCCGCTCGATGTCCTTGAACGGGCTGACCTCGATGTCGCCGGTGAAGGCGATCCCGGCATTGTTGTAGATCTGGTTCACCTTGCCGAAATGCTCGTTGACCGCGTCGGCGTAGGCCAGAAAGGCTGCGCGCTCGGTGACGTCGAGTCGGTCGGCCTTGACCGGCGCGCCGATCGCCCTCAGCTGTTCCTCGGTGTGCGCCAGCCCCTCGGTGTCGACGTCGCTGATCGCCAGCTTGGCGCCTGAGCGGGCCAGCTCGACGGCCAGCGCCTGCCCGATGCCCGAACCAGCGCCGGTCACTGCGGCGACTTTCCCGGCGAACCCCTCCACGACGTACCCTCCCTTGTCTCGGCTGTCATCAGGTTAGCCGGTACCCGGGGTACGGTTTATCTTGGCCGGCGCGGGTTTATTCGGTAGCTGGCACTGCGACGAGCGATGTGGATGATCTCGATTCGGTGGTGGCCGTCGTCGATGGCGTCGATGACGCGGTAATCACCGCGGCGGGCCGAATGGAGGCCTTCAAGGTCATTGCGCAGCGGCTTGCCCAACCTATGCGGGTTGTTGATCAGTGGTCCGAAAATAAACTCAACACACGCGGTTCGCGCCGTCGCGGCGCTCGCCGTCGCCGGGCTAGCCGAACGCGGCGTCCAGAATCTCTTGCTGCTCGACGGCGTGCACCTTCGACGAGCCCGACGACGGGGCCGACATGGCCCGGCGCGAAACGCGCTTGATCCCGGCCAGTCGGGGCACCACCTCGGGCAGCTCCAGGCCGAACCGCGGCCACGCGCCCTGGTTGGCCGGCTCTTCTTGCACCCAGAAGAACTCCTTGACGTTCTCGTAGCGGTCCAGTGTTTCGCCGAGGCGGCGCCTGGGCAACGGGGCAAGCTGTTCCAGCCGCACGATCGCGACGTCGTCGCGGTGGTCCCTGGCTTTGCGGGCGGCCAGCTCGTAGTAAAGCTTGCCGCTGGTCAGCAAGACCCGGCTGACCTTGCCGCGGTCACCGATGCCGTCCGCGTAGGTGGGTTCCTCCAGCACCGAACGGAATTTGAGCTCGGTGAAGTCCTTGATTTCGCTGACCGCGGCCTTGTGACGCAACATCGACTTGGGCGTGAACACGATCAACGGGCGCATGATCCCGTCGAGAGCGTGCCGGCGCAACAGGTGGAAGTAGTTCGCCGGAGTCGACGGCATCGCGATCGTCATCGAACCTTCGGCCCACAGTTGCAGGAACCGCTCGATGCGTGCCGAGGTGTGGTCGGGACCCTGCCCCTCGTGTCCGTGCGGCAGCAGCAGCACCACCGTGGACAGCTGTCCCCACTTGGCCTCACCGGAGCTGATGAATTCGTCGATGATCGACTGCGCGCCGTTGACGAAGTCGCCGAACTGCGCCTCCCACAACACCACGGCGTCCGGGTTGCCCACGGTGTAGCCGTACTCGAAACCGACGGCGGCGTACTCCGACAGTGGTGAGTCGTAGACCAGGAACTTGCCGCCGGTGGGGTTGCCGTTGGGGTTGGTTGCCAGCAGTTGCAGCGGGGTGAACTCGGCGCCGGTGTGGCGGTCGATGAGCACCGAGTGCCGCTGCGAGAAGGTGCCGCGGCGGGAGTCTTGCCCCGACAGCCGCACCAGCTTGCCCTCGGCCACCAGCGAACCCAGGGCCAGCAGCTCGGCGAACGCCCAGTCGATCTTGCCTTCGTAGGCCATCTCCCGGCGCTTTTCCAGCACCGGCAGCACCCGCGGGTGCACGGTGAACCCGTCCGGCAGCGCAAGGAAGGCGTCGCCGATGCGGGCCAGCAACGATTTGTCCACCGCGGTGGCCAGCCCGGCGGGGATCATCTGGTCGGACTCCACCGACTCGCTGGGCTGCACGCCGTGTTTCTCCAACTCGCGGACCTCGTTGAACACCCGCTCCAGCTGGCCCTGGTAGTCGCGCAGCGCATCCTCGGCTTCCTTGATCGAGATGTCGCCGCGGCCGATCAGGGCTTCGGTGTAGCTCTTGCGGGCGCCGCGCTTGGTGTCGACCACGTCGTACATGTAGGGGTTGGTCATCGACGGGTCATCACCCTCGTTGTGCCCGCGGCGGCGGTAGCACAGCATGTCGATGACGACGTCCTTCTTGAACCGCTGCCGAAAGTCCACGGCCAGCCGCGCCACCCAGACACATGCCTCCGGGTCGTCGCCGTTGACGTGGAAGATCGGCGCCCCGATCATCTTGGCGACGTCGGTGCAGTACTCGCTGGACCGGGAATACTCGGGCGCGGTGGTGAACCCGATCTGGTTGTTGACGATGATGTGGATGGTGCCGCCGACCCGGTAGCCGGGCAGATTCGTCAGGTTCAGCGTCTCGGCGACCACACCCTGACCGGCGAACGCGGCGTCGCCGTGCAGCATCAGCGGCACCACCGAGAAGCGCTGCTGGCCGTCGGTGTCCAGCAGGTCCTGCTTGGCCCGTACCAGACCCTCCAGCACCGGGTCCACGGCCTCCAGGTGCGATGGGTTGGCGGTCAGCGACACCCGAATCTCGTTGTCGCCGAACATCTGCAGGTACACCCCGGTAGCGCCGAGGTGGTACTTGACGTCGCCGGAGCCGTGCGCCTGCGACGGGTTCAGGTTGCCCTCGAACTCGCTGAAGATCTGCGAGTACGGCTTGCCTACGATGTTGGCCAGCACGTTGAGCCGGCCGCGGTGCGGCATCCCAATGACCACCTCGTCGAGGCCATGCTCGGCGCACTGGTCGATCGCCGCGTCCATCATCGGGATCACGCTTTCGGCGCCCTCCAGCGAGAACCGCTTCTGCCCGACGTATTTGGTCTGCAGGAACGTCTCGAAGGCCTCCGCGGCGTTGAGCCTGCTCAGAATGTACTTCTGTTGGGCCACAGTCGGTTTGACGTGCTTGGTCTCCACCCGCTGCTCCAGCCACTCCTGCTGCTCGGGGTCGAGGATGTGGGTGTACTCCACGCCGATGTGGCGGCAGTAGGCGTCGCGCAGCAGGCCCAGCACGTCGCGCAGCTTCTTGTATTCCGCGCCGGCGAACCCGTTGACCTTGAACACCCGATCCAGATCCCACAGCGTCAGGCCGTGGGTCAGCACCTCGAGGTCGGGGTGGCTGCGGAATCGGGTCTTGTCCAACCGCAGCGGATCGGTGTCGGCCATCAGATGGCCGCGGTTACGGTACGCCTCGATCAACTTCATGACGCGGGCGTTCTTGTCGACGATCGAGTCCGGATTGTCGGCGCTCCAGCGCACCGGCAGGTACGGAATGCTGAGCTCGCGGAAGATCTCGTCCCAGAATTCGTCCGAGAGCAGCATTTCGTGGATGGTGCGCAGGAAGTCACCGGACTCGGCACCTTGGATGATGCGGTGGTCATACGTCGAGGTCAGCGTGATCAGCTTGCCGATGCCCAGTTCGGCGATGCGTTCTTCGCTGGCGCCCTGGAACTCGGCGGGGTATTCCATGGCGCCCACGCCGATGATCGCGCCCTGTCCGGCCATCAGCCGCGGCACCGAGTGCACGGTGCCGATGGTGCCCGGGTTGGTCAACGAAATCGTCACGCCGGCAAAGTCTTCGGCCGTCAGCTTGCCGTCGCGGGCCCGGCGCACGATGTCTTCGTAGGCGGTGACGAATTGCGCGAAGCGCATGGTTTCGCAGGCCTTGATGCTGGCCACCACCAGCGAACGTTTGCCGTCCTTGCCCTGCAGGTCGATGGCCAGGCCGAGATTGGTGTGCGCCGGGGTGATCGCGGTGGGCTTGCCGTCGACCTCGGCGTAGTGCCGGTTCATGTTCGGGAACGCCTTGACCGCCTGCACCAGCGCGTAGCCCAGCAGGTGGGTGAACGAGATCTTGCCGCCGCGGGTGCGCTTGAGCTGGTTGTTGATGACGATCCGGTTGTCGATCAGCAGCTTGGCCGGAATGGCCCGGACGCTGGTTGCGGTCGGCACGTCCAGCGACGCGGACATGTTCTTGACGACCGCCGCGGCCGCGCCGCGCAGCACCTGCACCTGGTCGCCCTCGGCCGGCGGGGGAGCGGCGGGTCTGGTCGTCACGCTGGGTGCCGCCGCGGTCACGCCGTTGCCCGCCTCGGGCCTGGCGGGTGGCGCCGAGGGCACGGGCGGCGCCGCCGGCGTGGTCGGGGGAGCTGGCGCGGCGGCCTGCCCGTCGGACGGGGCTGTGATGGCCGGGGCCGCCTCGACGGACGGCTCGGGGTTGTAGTCGACCAAGAACTCGTGCCAGCTGGGATCGACCGACGAGGGGTCGTCGCGGAACTTGCGGTACATCTCCTCGACCAGCCATTCGTTTTGCCCGAATGGTGAACTTATGTTGGCCACGGCCGCTGTTCGCCTCGATTCTCTTGTTAGCGGAGCACCTCACGCCCTCGGCGGTTCTATCGATTCGCCGATCTTTCCTGACCCATAAAGGCTAACGCTTCGCAGGCAATTCGCCAGCGAGTCGGGCCATGGGCCCCAGCCGGGCGACGGCGAGCCGCCGCTATCGGCGCGAGTGAGGAGTCGGGCCATCGGGCCTAGCTGGCGTCCCGAACGGTCGGCAACAGGTGCAGGGTGACCGGCCAGCGGGCCGGCGGGGCGCCGAACGCCGATCGCGCGTTGCGCACCAGCTTCTTGCCGACCAGCCGGTTGCCGATGGCGCCGATGATCGCGCCGAGACCCATCGGCAGCAGCTTGCCCAACATGAGCGCCCCGCGCCGCAGCGCGAACCGCTTGACGAAGTATTTCAACATCCGCGAGTTCAGCTGCGAAATCGTCGGCAACGGCAGCGAGGCCATGCTTTCCGACACCCAGGCGCCTCGGGTGCGGCCATAGCCGATCACGTCGGCCACCGCATTCTTGCCGTTGTCGCCGACCAGCACCGCGAGGACCAGGGCGCGCCGGCGTTCGCGGTGATCGAGCGGAATGCCGTACACCGAGGCCAGCGCCAGCACCAGCAGCGCGGTGGCCTCAAGGAACACCACGGTTTCTGCGGCGGCCGCCGACCATGCGGCCAAGGTGCCGATGCCGGGGAGGGTCGCGGCCGCGCCCACCGCCGCTCCACTGGCCGTCACGACGGACAGGAAGCGCTTCTCGAGTTTGGCGACGATCTCGGCCGGGCTGGCGCCCGGGTGGACACGACGCAGCCGGGCGAGGTAGGCCTCGGCCGCCGGGGCCTGGACGTGTGAACTGCGTTCGATGATCTGCGCCAACGCCCGGGCAGAGGCCCTGGGCCGGCCAGCCGGCGGCCCATCCGGTTCCGACCTCGGGGTTCGTCGAGCGATCATGGTGCCTCTCTGCAGTACGGCGTCCCTTCAGGCTAGAGCGTGTGGTGGGCGCCGGGCAGGCCGAGTGGTTGCGTCGCGGCCAACCGGCGCACCCGCAATAATGCAGGCTGGATCGGTGCGCGACCCGCCACCACCGCCGGGGGGAAACGAGGTGTGGAGATGATCACGGCGACGAGCCGGGCGGCCGGGGCAAGCTACTCCGGGAACCCGTGGACCGCGCTGTGGGCGATGATGGTCGGCTTCTTCATGATCATGCTCGACTCGACCGTCGTCGCCGTCGCCAACCCGACGATCATGGGCGAGCTGCGTATCGGCTACGGCCCGGTGGTCTGGGTGACCAGCGCCTACCTGCTGGGGTACGCGGTGGTGTTGCTGCTGGCCGGTCGGCTCGGCGACCGGTTCGGCCCGAAGATCCTGTACCTGATCGGCCTGGTGGTGTTCACCGGCGCTTCGGTGTGGTGTGGCCTGGCGGGCAGCGCCGCCACGCTGATCGTCGCCCGGGCCGTGCAAGGGGTCGGCGCCGGGGTGCTGACCCCGCAGACCTTGTCGACGATCACCCGACTCTTTCCCGCGCGTCGCCGCGGTGCCGCGATGAGCGCGTGGGGTGCCACCGCCGGGGTCGCCAGCCTTCTCGGTCCGTTGGCCGGCGGCGCGCTGATCGACAACTGGGGCTGGCGGTGGATCTTTTTGGTCAACGTCCCGGTCGGCATCGTCGCGCTGGCCTTGGCGGTCTGGTTGATCCCGGGCTTGCCCGTCGCCGCGCAGCGTTTCGACCCGATCGGCGTCGGATTGTCCGCGGTGGGCATGTTCCTGCTGGTCTTCGGGCTGCAGGAAGGTCAGTCCGCCGTTGGGCGCCGTGGATTTGGGCGGTGCTCGTCGCCGGCGTCGGGTTGTTGTGGGCGTTTGTCTACTGGCAGTCGATCAGCGACCGTGCGCCGTTGATCCCGCTGAGCATCTTCAGCGACCGGGACTTCAGCCTGTGCAACGTCGGCGTGGGCATTACCGCCTTCGCGACCACGGCGATGATGCTGCCGCTGATGTTCTACGCGCAGGCGGTGTGCGGGCTGTCGCCGACCCGATCGGCACTGCTGATCGCGCCGCTGGCGATCACCAGCGGCGTGCTCGCCCCGTTCGTCGGCATGATCGTTGACCGGTCCCATCCGCTGCCGGTGCTCGGGTTCGGTTTTTCGGTGCTGGCGATCTCGTTGACGTGGCTGTCCATCGAGATGGCCCCGGGCACACCGATCTGGCGGCTGGTGTTGCCGTTGGGCGCGGCGGGTGTCGGGATGGCGTTCGTCTGGTCACCGCTGGCCGCCACCGCGACCCGCAACCTGCCGCCGGAGCTGGCCGGCGCGGGTTCGGGCGTTTACCACGCCACCCGGCAGCTGGGGGCCGTGCTCGGGAGCTCGGGCCTGGCCGCCTTCATGACGTCGCGGATCAGCGCCGAGATGCCCGACGCCGCGGGATCACCGGCCGGGCGGGGCGGCAGCACGCTGCAACTGCCCGAGTTGCTGCGCGAGCCGTTCGCGGCCGCGATGTCACAGTCGGTGCTGCTGCCCGCGTTCATCACGCTGTTCGGGATCGTCGCCGCGCTGTTCCTGGTCGGCATCGCCGGCTCGGCCGATTCCCGCCAGCCCGGATCCGGGGACCAGCGCCAGCCCCATGATGACGATGACGATTACGTCGAATACCTGGTCGTTCGCGAACCGAACGGGGAGCCCCGGCTGGTCGCCGACACCGGGCCGGCCTACCGGGAGGAGGTCGACACGCAACCGTTGCCGACCGGAGTCCGCCAACCGGCATCGGTCGACTTGTGGCGGCCCGCCGACGTCGCGCTGCGATCCGAACCGATTGGCTTCGCCCACAACGGCTCTCACGTCGACGACAACCGGCGATTCCGCCCGATCGGTGAACTTTCCGGCCGGTCGGATCCGGGGAATCCCGGCGGCTGGTACGGTCGGCACCCGTTCGGCCCATAGCGACCAGACCACGTCAGCGAAAGCAAAGCGCTCAAGGCCCACCGGGCCGGCGGGCCCGCGACGGTGCGGCCGGTTGGCCCTATCCGCCGGTGGTGTTGCTGATCAGCTCGACACCGCTGCCGTTCCAGCGGAATTTCACCGCACTGTTCAGCCCGAGACCATTCGAGTACGTCAACGCCACCGTGTCACCCGTGCACTGGGACGCGTCGATGCCGTTGAACCCATAGGTGTCGGGGACCCCCTGCGGGATGTACTTGCCCAGGTGGAACATGACCGCGCGGGTGGTCGGATTGCCGGCATTGGTGTTGGCCCTGATGATCACCGCCGACAATTGAGCACACTCGTTGTAGTTGCCGGCCAACGGTTCCGGGTTCCACGGCTGTTGGCTGCGTGGGTCGCGGGGCAGCTCGGAGACGACCCTTGCGATGGTGGGGGAGGCGAGATTGACCGCGCAGGGGTCGGGTGGTGGCGGGGCGCTACCACCGGGCGGGGCCGCCGTTGCCGACGGCGGGGCCGGGCTGCCATCCGGGGCGCTGGATGTGGTGGTCGAGGCGTGTGGTGTCGCATGTGGCGTCTTTGCGACCGTCGAGTCCCCCGAACCGCAGCCGGTCAACGTCGCGGCCATGAACAAGACGGCGGCCACCCGCATCGGTGAGGTGGCACGACAGGGTAGCGACCACACACCGCGCACCGTACCGCCGTCGGGCCTGCGGGTGTGGCAGGCGTGGCCGCGTCGTGGACAATTGGCCGCGCGGTGACCCGCTATGCCCGCTATGCCCGCGCCCCCAGGCTGGCGATCACTATTAAGCTCCGTGTCAGATGGTCCTCCTGAACAACTCTCCTGTGGCGTCCCGAGCGATGATTGCCGTCAAGGCCGCGATGGTCCCGGCGCTGATCGGGTGTTCTGACGCACACCCGAAACCCGAGCGCAGGCGGATGTCGGGTGCGCAGATCGAGCTACCACGCCCGAAGCGCGTGGGATGACGCTGTCCAAAGCCGAGAACGCCCTGGGCGGACTCGAGCAGATCTCCCGAGTGGATCGGGTCGCTTCGCTGACCGGAATCCGAGCGGTCGCCGCCCTTTTGGTCGTCGGCACCCACGCGGCTTACACCACCGGCAAGTACACCCACGGCTATTGGGGGCTGGTCGGTGCCCGGATGGAGATCGGCGTCCCGATCTTTTTTGTGCTGTCCGGCTTCTTGCTGTTTCGCCCGTGGGTGAAATCGGCCGCCGTCGGCGGCCCGCCACCGTCGCTGAGCCGCTATGCGTGGCACCGGGTTCGGCGCATCATGCCGGCCTACGTCATCACCGTGCTGTTCGCCTACGCGCTGTACCACTTTCGCACCGCGGGACCCAACCCCGGGCACAGCTGGGTGGGACTGGTTCGCAACCTCACGTTGACGCAGATCTACACCGACGGCTACCTGGGTTCGTTTCTGCATCAGGGGCTCACCCAGATGTGGAGCCTGGCGGTGGAGGCGGCCTTCTACGTGTCGTTGCCACCGTTGGCGGTTCTGTTGCTGGTGTTGATCTGTCGGCGGCGATGGCGGCCCAAGCTGGCGCTGGCCGCACTCGTGGGGCTGATGCTGATCAGCCCGGCATGGCTGCTCGTCGTGCATGCCGACCACTGGTTTCCCGACGGCGCTCGGCTGTGGCTGCCGACGTATCTGGCGTGGTTCCTCGGCGGCATGATGCTGACCGTGCTGCAGGCGATGGGGGTGCGCTGCTACGCGTTCGCGGCCATACCGCTGGCGGTCATCTGCTACTTCATCGTCGCCACCCCCATTGGGGGTGCGCCCACGACGTCGCCGGCGTCGTTGTGGGAGGCACTGGTCAAGACGGCCTTTTACGCGGTGATTGCCGTGCTGGCGGTGGCGCCGCTGGCGCTGGGTGATCGGGGCTGGTATTCCCGGCTGCTGGCCAGCCGGCCGATGGTGTGGCTGGGCGAGATCTCCTACGAGATCTTTCTGATCCACCTGGTGACCATGGAGTTCGCGATGGTCTATGTGGTGCGGTACCACGTCTACACCGGCTCGATGTTGAACCTGTACGTGGCGACGCTGGCGCTGACCCTCCCGTTGGCCTGGTTGCTGCACCGGTTCACCCGAGTCAAGGCCGATTAGGTGGGTTCCGCCGGGGCGCGCACCACCTCGCTGCATGCACGCCTCACGCTGACCGCGATCTGCCTCGCGGTTTTCATGTTGCTGCTCGACATGACCATCGTGTCGGCCGCTCTTGCCAGCATTCAGTCGTCCCTGGACGCCCGGCTCAGTGGGCTGCAATGGGTGGTCGACGCGTACGCGCTGCCGATGGCCGGGCTGTTGCTCACGGCGGCGACCCTGGGGGACCGCCTGGGGCGGCGACGCCTGTATCTGGTCGGTATCACGGTGTTCACCCTCGCTTCGGCCGGCTGCGCGGTGTCCGGCAGCATCGAGATGCTGAACCTGTGCCGGGCGCTTCAGGGCGCGGGCGGGGCGGTGTTGCTGGGCGTGTCCTTGCCGATGGTGGCGGCGGTCTACCCCGAACAGCGAGGCAGGGGCATGGCGATCGCGGTCTACGGCGCCGTGATGGGTGCCGGCGCCGCCGTCGGGCCGCTGCTGGGCGGGGCGCTGGTGGGGGCCTTCGGCTGGGAATCGATCTTCCTGATCAACCTGCCGATCGGGTCGGTGGCTTTGGCCATCGCCGTGTGGTTCGCCCCGGAAACCCGTGTCCCGCAAGACCGCCCACTCGACCTGCTCGGCACGGCGGTGTTGTCGGCCACGCTGTTCGCGGGTGTGTACGTGTTGATCGAAGGCAATCGCCTCGGCTGGACCAGCACCGCGATCGTGGCGCTCGGCGCGTTCTGCGTGGTGGGCCTGGCACTGTTCGGCTGGTGGGAATCGCGGGTGATGGCGCCGATGCTCGACCTGCGGGTGATGCGTCGACCGGGGTTCGCTGGGGTGGCACTCGCGGCGTTCGCCGCGGCCGGGACCCTGATCGCCGCGACCAACTATCTGGCCTTGTATTTCATGAACACCTTGGGATACAGCCCATTTCAGGCCGGCCTGCGAGCCCTCCCACTCACCGGGGCATGCGTGCTGGGGGCCCCGCTGGCGATGGCCGCCGCGCGCCGCTGTCCGGCCTGGACCTCGATACCGGGTGGCGTTGGGCTGATCGCGGTGGGCCTTTGGCTGATGACCGGGGTAACCGAGAACACCCAATGGACGCATTTCATCGGTGGCTCGATCGTGGCCGGACTGGGTCTGGGTGGGCTATTCGCGTTGACGTCGGACATCGCATTGCAATTCGTGCCGGTCGCCGACGCCGGAATGGCGACCGGTGCGCTCAGCACGGTTCGTCAGGTCGGGATCCTGGCCGGGGTCGCCGGCCTGGGTGCGTTGTTCAGCCGCCACGCGGCCGGCGGGGCCGCCGACGGGCTGGCCAAACTCCGCGGTGTCGGCCCGATGCGGGAACTCATCGACGGGTTGTCCGCCGGGGCCGGTCTGCGGGTGCTGGATTTCCTGCCGAACGAGGTGCGGCCGGCGCTCCCGGCGATTGCGCGGGTGGCCCGGCGGGCGAGCGCCGAGGGAATGCAAGCGGCACTGGTTGCCGCCGCCGTCGGTGCGACGGTCGCCTCCGCGGTCGCGGCGATACTGATCGCGGTCGGGACGCGCCGGTCCTCGCGATAGCACCGGTCGGGTCTGGTTCCGTCGGACCGGTGGGAATAACCTTGGCGAATACCATGATGGGTGAGGCGATCCTGATCCCGGCGACCGATACCGGTCGCTACAGCATCGTGGTCTCCACCGACCCCGCCGCCATCGAAGCCGCTCAGCGGTTGCGCTATCAGACATTTGCCGAAGAACTGGGGGCGGCGCTGCCGCACGCCATCCGTGGGCCGCTGACCGGGGAGATGATCGACGTCGATCAGTTCGATCCGCACAGCGATCATCTGCTGGCCAGGGACGAGGCGACCGGGCACGTCGTCGGCTGCTACCGGCTGCTGCCACCGGACGGGGCCCAAGCCGCCGGTGGGCTGTTCGCCGACACCATCTTCGACATCGGTGGCCTGAATCGATTGCGCCCCAGACTCGTCGAACTCGGCCGGGCCAGTGTCGCGGCCGAACACCGCACCGGCGCGGTGATGGGCCTGCTGTGGGCCGGCATCCTGCGCTATCAGGAAATCACCGGCTATGAATGGGGGATCGGATGCCTGTCGGTCCGGATGGAAGGCGGCCTACCGCGCGGCGCTTTGGTGCGAGGCGTGCGCGACGCGGCTTTCGGCGCCCACCCCGCGCCACCGGAGTTTCGGGTAACGCCGCGAAACCCGGTTCGGGTCAACGGTTTGAGCCTCGCCGAGCTACCTGACCCCGGTCGGGTGCGGATTCCGCCCATGGTGGCGGGTGCGCTGCGAATCGGCGGGCTGATCTGCGGGGAACCCTCCTACGATGCCGATTTCGACATGGCCGACTTCGTCGTCTTGATCAATCGGACGATGGTGCGTGATCGCTATCTGAAACGGTTGGCGCGTGCTGATGTCCACTCGTGAACGAACGGAGCTGCTCGGCATCGGCTTTGGGCCGTCTAACCTCGCGTTGGCGATCGCGGCGGCCGAGCGCGGCATGCGCGCCGTGTTCGTGGAGGCGCAACCCACGTTCGGTTGGCACCGGGGGATGTTGCTGCCGGGCGCGCGCATGCAGATCCCGTTCCTCAAAGACCTGGTGACATTGCGAAATGCCACGAGTGACTACACGTTCATCAACTATCTGAGCGAGCGTGGCCGGCTGGTGGAGTTCATCGACCGGCACACGTTGTTTCCCAGCCGGGTGGAGTTCCATGACTACCTCGAATGGGCGGCAGACCGGGTCGCCGCCGACGTCCGCTACGGACATCGTGTCGTCGAGGTGAGCTGTGGTGAGCCGGGATTCGTGGTGCGGGCCGATCCCGAATGGGTGGTCGAGGCACACACATTGGTGTTGGGCACCGGGCTGCGCCCCGTGTTGCCCGGGGGCGTCGCCGAAAGTGCCCGGCAGTGGCACAGCCACAGTCTGCTGAATGGTCTGGCGGCGCTGAATTGCGCTTCCCCGCAGCGGTTTGCGGTAGTCGGCGCGGGTCAGAGCGCCGCGGAGGTGGTCGGCTATCTGCATGAGACCTACCCGCAGGCCCAGGTCCATGGCGTCTTCGCGCGATACGGCTACAGTGTCGTCGACGACAGTCCTTATGTGAACCGGATTTTCGCCCCTTCGGCCGTCGACGACTTCTATGGTGCCAACCAATCGGCGCGTCAACGACTGCTGGACTACCATCGGTCAGCTAACTACTCGGCGGTCGATCCGGAACTGATCGACGACCTCTATTCGCGCGAGTATGCCGAGCGGGTGGCGGGTAGGCGGCGGCTGTTCATGCACAACGCTTCCGAAGTCGCTGGCACGCAGGAATATCCGGACAGGGTGCGGTTGACGATCGCCAACCTGGCCAATCACTCAACCGAAACCCTGGATTGCGCCGCGGTGGTGTACGCCACGGGTTACGCGCCAACGGACGTCCGCCGGTTTCTGGGAGAGGTGGCCAACCGGTACGAATTCGACCGTGACCAGAGACCGGTCGTCTCGCGCGACTACCGGTTGGTCCCCAAACCGGGAGCCCCGGGAGATGTCTACCTCAACGGTTCGGTCGAGCACACGCACGGCCTGGCGTCCTCGTTGCTGTCGAACGTGGCGGTACGCGCACACGACATCGTTTCCGCCGTCGCCGCGCGTCAAGGGGCGCGCTAGGCCGCCAGCGCGCCCAGGACATAGGTTATCCTGCCCTAAGTTGCGCTTCGAGCTGTGAAGGATACCGGGGAACATGACCGCAGTGAAACCGTCGCGAGGTTGGCAGGGCACGGTGCTGAAGCTCATGCGGGCCGGCGATTACCTGCTCACGGTGACCGGTCGGCGTGAGATCAGCCCGCGCTACCTGCGGTTGAGCTTCGAGGCCGGCGGGCTGCTCGACGACCACCGGGTGCATCCGACGATGTGGATCCGGATGTGGTTTGCCAACGGCGACAAGTCGCACCAACGCGGCTACACGCTGGTCGATCCCGACCCTGCGGCCGGCACGTTCGACATCGAGTTCGCGCTGCACGACGGCATCGCGTCGGACTGGGCGCGGGCCGCGCGACCGGGCGACACGATCGAAGCCACGGTGCTGGGCAGCAAGTTCGCACTCCCTGAGCCGGCCCCCTGCGGGTACGTCATCGTCGGCGACACCGCGTCGCTGCCGGCGATCAACTCCTTGCTGGCGTCGATCGGCGACGTCCCGGCCAGGGTGTTCCTCGAGGCCTACTGCGGCGACGACAAGAACCTGCCGGTGGTCCGCAGTGTCGGCGTCAGCTGGGTGGACCGCATCAACGACGGTCGCGAGCTGCTCGAGACGGTGCGGTCGGCGGCGTTCGACGCCGGTGATCACTTCGGCTGGGTGGCCTGCGACAATCGCACCACCCGATCAGTGGTCAAGGTGCTGCGCGACGACTTCGGCATTCCGCGGAAATCCATTAAGGCGCAAGCCTATTGGATGGCATGAGCGGCCCGGCCGGCTACCGCCGCACAGCAGCCGGCGCCACCACCGGGACGACGAATTCCTCGATCGTCGCCCGCTCGTCGGCATCGTCGCGGCCGGCGAACATCAGCAGCGATGCGATCACCCGCACCACCCAGCGGCCGCGGCGTGCGACGGTGTCGTGGTCGGCGGCATCCAGTGAGTGCCGGAACGCGGTGGCCAGGGCCGCGATCACCTCGGACCGTCCGGCCACCTCGGCGCCCAGGGGCAGATGGGTGGCGGCAAACCAGGACGCCAACGGCGGGCTGTCGCGGACCATCCGGAGTGCGGCGGTGATGCCGGCGCCCAGCCGTTCACGCGGATCCTCGATGCCGGCGATCTGCTGCGCGATCGCCGCGCTGAGCCGGTACGTCTCGCGGTGCACGTAAGCGGTTCGCAGCGCCTCACGGCTGTGGAAGCAGCGGTACAGGGTCGCGCGGGAACAGCCGGCGGCCCTGGCGATCTCATTCATGCCGACCGACGCCGGGTCGCGTTGGGTGTACAGCCGCTCCGCGGCCTCGAGTATCCGGTCGGCGGCCACCAGGTGGAAAATGGTGTCGTCGGCGGGCTCGGTGCGGCGCCGCTCGATCAGCCCGGTGAAGCAGGCCATCATCGAGCCGACCGCGTCGCCGACCGTGTCCACCGCGCCGGTGATGGTCCCGCCGGCGGTGTTGGCCGCCACGATGGCCTGGGTCCAGCCGTCAAATTGGGCCCAATCCTGTTCGGGCACACCGAGATAGTGCGCAACCACCATCGAGGGAAGTGGTTTGAACAGTTCGGTGACGATGTCACCGCCACCGTCGGCGCGGAGCTTTTCGATTCGGTCGATGACGAACTGACACACCGTGGGCTCGACGGCCGCCACCTGTCGCGGGGTGAAGCCGCGCGACACCAGCTCGCGAAACTCGGTGTGCACCGGCGGATCCTGCATCACCATCGGCGGGTTATCTCGCAGCCCAATCATTTCCAGCTCGCCGTAGGTAACGGTCAGGCCTGCGCCGACGAGAAGGTCTGGTGGTCGCGGGCGGCCGACCAGACATCGGCGTGCCGCGACAGCACGTAGTAGTCGTGGTCGGGACGCTCCGGCGGGACGACGTGGTGCACCGGGTCGTGGTCCCGCAGCGCCCGATTCATCGGCCAGGGATTCGGCCAGCTCTCCGCGGTGGCGAGCCGAAAGCCGCGAGACATAATGTCAATCGTCGATTGTGAACCTGGCGACGCGACACGCCGATGACGCGTCGTACGGTTCACACTCGGCCGAACGCCGCGACCGACTAGATCCCGCTGCCGGGATTGAGGATGCCCAGCGGGTCCAACGCCCGCTTGATGCGTCGGTTGAGGTCCATGACGTCGGGCCCCAGATAGCCGGCCAGCCACGGCCGCTTCAACCGGCCGACGCCGTGCTCGCCGGTGATCGTGCCGCCCAGGCTGATGGCCAGATCCATGATCTCGCCGTATGCGACATGGGCCCGTTCGACCATCGCGGCATCGGCAGGGTCGAACACCAGCAACGGGTGGGTGTTGCCGTCGCCGGCGTGGGCGATCACCGAGATCATCAGATCCCGCTGGGCGGCGATGCTCGCGATGCCGGTGACCAAATCCCCCAGCGCCGGCAGCGGCACCCCGACGTCTTCGAGCAACAGCGACCCCTTGCTTTCGACGGCCGGAATGCACAATCGGCGGGCCGCGACAAACGCCTCGCCCTCGTCGGGATCGTCGGTGGAAAACACCTCCGTCGCACCGTTTTCCGCGAACACGGCGGCCATCAGCTCGGCGTCCTCGGCGCCGGCGCGCCCGCGCTCGTCGGAGCCGGCCACCAGCATGGCCGCCGCCGCGCGGTCCAGGTCCATGCGCACCGTGTCCTCGACCGCGTTGATGGCCACCGAATCCATGAATTCCAGCATCGCCGGGCGCAGCCGCGCGGTCACCCCGAGCACCGCATCCATTGCCGCCCGCACCGAGGCGAAGCTGGCCACCACGACGCTGGACGCGTGCTGCGCCGGCAGCAGTCGCAACGTCACCTCGGTGATGACGCCCAACGTGCCTTCACTGCCGACGAACAGTTTGGTCAGGCTCAACCCGGCGACGTCCTTCAGGCGCGGCCCGCCCAACCGGACCGCGGTGCCGTCGGCCAACACCACCTGCATGCCCAGCACGTAGTCGGTGGTGACCCCGTATTTCACGCAGCACAACCCGCCGGCGTTGGTGGCGACGTTGCCGCCGATGCTGCAGATCTCGAACGACGACGGGTCGGGTGGATACCACAGCCCGTGTTCGGCCGCGGCCATCTTCACCTCGGCGTTGAACAGGCCGGGCTGACACACCGCGGTGCGGGTGACCGGGTCGACGGTGATGTCGCGCATCTTCTCGGTGGACAGTACGATCCCGTTATCCAGCGCGGTCGCCCCGCCCGACAGGCCGCTGCCGGCGCCCCGGGTGACCACCGGCACCCGGTGGGCGGCGGCCCAGCGCAGCACGGTCTGCACCTCTTCGGTGCGCCGCGGCCGGACCACGGCCAGTGGCGTGCCCGCCGACGGGTCGAACGCGCGGTCCTGCCGATAGCCGCCGGTGATCGCGGGGTCGGTGACCACCATCCCGTCGGGCAGGTCGGCGATCAGGCCGGCCAGCAGATCGGCGTTCACTGGGCCGATCCTACGTCGCCGGGAAGGCGCAGACCTCGGGCGCGCGGTCGAGTTCGTGCAGTGCTGGCAACCGGATACAGGTCATCCCGACCAACACGATCGGCAGCGCCAACGCCGAAAACGTCGCCTTCAGCCCGGCCACGTCGGTCAGCGGACCGGCCAGCAGCAAGCCCAACGGGCCGGCGGCGTAGGCCAGCGACGTCATCACCCCGACGACTCGGCCCCGCAGTTGCTGCGGCGCCCGGGTTTGCATCACGTAGTTGTAGATCGGCTGGATGGGGCCGTAGACCACGCCGACCAGCGCACACAACGCCAGGATGACCGGCAACGGCGGCAGGAGGGCGATCACGGCCGTCGCCGCCCCCAGCGTGAGCACCGCGGTCAGCATGATCGTGCGCCGCGACAGGTATTTCGCGAGCATCGCATAGCCGAGCGCGCCGACCAGGCTGCCGGTGGACAGGGCCACCAACACCGAGCCCAGCTGCGCGGGCTGCTGCCGGTCGCTGAAGTACTTCGGGAACAGCACGCTTTCCATCGGCAGATACAGCGCGGTCACGGTCAGGTCGATCAGCGCCAGCGTGCGCAGCACCCGCAAGCCCCACACGAAGCGCACCCCCTGGGCGACCCCGGACACCAGCCCCTCGGGACGGGACGGGTGCTGCGGTTTGTCGGCTCCGTCGAGCCGCAAGGCGGCGATCGCCAGGATGGATAACCCGAACGCCGCGGCGGTGATCCACATCGTCGTAATGCCGCCGACCGTCGCGATCATCAGGCCGCCCAGGCCCGGGCCGACGACCAGAGCCAGGTTGAGGATCGCCTGGTAGCTGCCGTTGACCCGGTCCAGCGACCAGCTCGCCCGGGCTGCGGCCTCGGGCAGCATCGACTGGCGGGCGGTAATCCCGGCCGGGTCGAAGGTGGCCGAGCAGGCGCCCAGCACCGCCAGCACCGCGACGTTGACTGCCCCCGCGCCGAACGCCCAGGCCACCACCGGGACGGCGGCCACCGCGGCCCCCGACAGCGCGTCGGAAACCATGGACACCGGGCGACGCCCGAAATAATCGACCGCGGTGCCGGCGACCAGCGTGGAGAACAGCAGCGGCAGCGTGGTCGCGCCGGCCACGATCGACGCCTGCCCCGCGCTGCCTTCGCGCTGCAACACCAGCCACGGGAAGGCCACGATCGAGATGCCGGTACCCGCGCACGCCATCAACGTGGCGAACAGGATCAGAAATGCCGGGCCGCGGTTGGTGTTTCTCATGGAGATCGCGGCCGAATCTAGCGGCACAGCGCAATTGGGGCCACCGAATTTCCTCGCCCCCTCGGGGCCTTCGCAACCGCGTCCGGCGCCTGAATGCAGGATGTTTGTGTGCTCAAGCATCCCAGGACCGGCCAGCCGTTCGGCTCCCCGGTCGATCCCGGCACCGGCTGGCCGGGTGATCCGGCGACACCGCAGACTCCGGTGGCCGCCGACGCCGCGCGGGTCGAGCTGCTGGCGACGTCGGCCGGCTCGGTCGCGGAACTCGACGCCGCGATCAGCGTGTGCCGGGCCTGCCCGCGACTGGTCGCCTGGCGTGAGGAGGTGGCCGTCACCAAACGCCGGGCCTTTGCCGACCAGCCGTATTGGGGACGCCCGGTGCCGGGCTGGGGAGCTGACCGGCCGCGGCTGCTGATCGTCGGGCTGGCTCCCGCCGCGCACGGGGCCAACCGGACCGGGCGCATGTTCACCGGCGACCGGTCGGGGGATCAGCTGTATGCGGCGCTGCACCGGGCCGGGCTGGTGAACCAGCCGACCAGCGTGGATGCCGCGGACGGCTTGCGGGCCAACCAGATTCGGATCGTCGCGCCGGTGCGATGCGCGCCCCCGGCCAACGCCCCGACACCGGCCGAACGCCTGACGTGCGCGCCCTGGCTGCAGGCCGAATGGCGCCTGGTTGGCGACGATGTCCGTGTTGTTGTCGCCCTGGGTGGGTTCGCCTGGCAGGTCGCGCTGCGGTTGCCCGGCGCATCCGCGAGCGGCAAGCCACGGTTCGGCCACGGCGCGGTGGCGCGGCTGGCTTCGGGGGTGCGCCTGCTTGGCTGCTACCACCCGAGCCAGCAGAACATGTTCACCGGTAGGTTGACTCCGGGGATGCTCGACGACGTCTTCCACGACGCCAAAGTGCTCGCGGGAATTGGGTAGGAATTGGGCAGGAATTGGGTGACGTGCGAACAGTTCTGGTTTCCGGCGCTAGCGTCGCCGGTCTGACGGCGGCGTATTGGCTTGGGCGGCATGGTTATTCGGTCACCGTGGTGGAGCGCCACCCGGGGCTGCGCCCGGGTGGCCAGGCGATCGACGTCCGCGGCCCGGCGCTGACGGTGCTGGACCGCATGGGGTTGCTGGCCGCCGCCGAGGAGCGCAAGACCGGCATTCGGGGTGCTTCCATCGTCGATCGCGACGGCAACGAGCTGTCCCGGGACACCGAATCGACGCCGACCGGCGGCCCCATCGACAACCCCGATATCGAGCTGCTGCGTGACGACCTCGTCGAATTGCTCTACGGGGCAACCACAGCGACGACCGAGTTGCTGTTCGACGACAGCATCAGCGCGCTCGATGACGACGGCACTTCGGTGGGTGTCACCTTCGAGCGCGCCGACGCCCGCGGCTTCGACTTCGTCATCGGCGCCGACGGCTTGCATTCCAACGTCCGCAGGCTGGTTTTCGGCCCGGAGGAGCGGTTCATCAAGCGGCTGGGCACGCACGCGGCGATCTTCACCGTGCCCAACTTCTTGGAGCTGGACTACTGGCAGATCTGGCACTACGGGGACTCGACGATGGCCGGGGTGTACAGCGCCCGCGGCAACACCGAGGCGCGGGCGGCGTTGGCGTTCATGGACCCCGAGCTGCACCTCGACTACCGCGACACCCAGGCGCAGTTCGCCGAGCTGGAACGGCGCATGATCGAGGACGGCTGGGTGCGCGCGCAACTGCTGCACTACATGAAGTCCGCGCCGGATTTCTACTTCGACGAGATGTCGCAGATCGTGATGGATCGCTGGTCCAAGGGCAGGGTGGCGCTGGTCGGCGACGCCGCCTACTGCTGCTCGCCGTTGTCGGGCCAAGGGACCAGCGTGGCCCTGCTGGGCGCCTACATCCTGGCCGGCGAGCTGGCCGCGGCGGGCACGGATTACCAGCGCGGGTTTGCCAACTACCACGCCGAATTCGCCGGCTACGTCGAGCGCAACCAATGGCTGGTCAGCGACAACATTCCCGGCGGTGAACCGATACCCCAGGAGGAGTTCGACCGGGTGGTGCACTCGATCACGCTCGAGGATTACGAGCGGAGCTGACCCGCCCGCGGCCCGGCCGCCGGCATGCCGGTGGGCCGGGGCCCTCATTGACCGGCGTCGATCCGGGCCAGCGCCGCCCGCAACAGCGATCCGGTGGCTTCCCGGTCCGGATCCCGGCGCAGCACGACCCCCCTAGCGACCGAGAGCGTGTCGCCATCGCGCCGCGGCAGCACGTGCAGGTGCACATGGAACACCGTCTGGAAGGCGGCGCGGCCGTCGTTGATGGCGATGTGCGTCGCGTCGGCCAGCTCGGTCGCCCGGGCCGCCCGCGCGATCCGCTGGCCGATGGCGACCATGTCGGCCAACGTCTCCGCCGGGGTGTCGGTGAGATCGACGGTGTGTCGCTTGGGCAGCACCAGGGTGTGGCCGCGGGTGAACGGGCGGATGTCGAGGATGGCCAGATAGCCGTCGTCTTCGTAGATCCGGATGGCCGGAGCTTCTCCGGCAGCGATCGCGCAGAACACGCAAGACATGTCGCCACGGTACTGGACCGGCCTGGGACCGCCGTGCGGATCGGGATACGCTGCGGCGGTGGACCCTACCGATCTCGCGTTTGCCGGCGCGGCCGAACAGGCGCGCATGCTGGCCGCTGGTGAACTCACCGCCCCGCTGCTCCTCGAGGTCTACCTGGAGCGGATCGAGCGGCTCGACAGCGAGCTGCGCGCCTACCGCGTGGTGCTGGTCGACAAGGCGCGTGCCGAGGCCGCGGAGGCCCAGCGGCGCCTGGACGCCGGTGAGCGGCTGCCGCTGCTGGGGGTGCCGGTCGCGATCAAAGACGATGTGGACATCGCCGGCGAGGTGACCACCTACGGCAGCGGCGCGCACGGCCCGGCCGCGACCGCCGACGCGGAGGTGGTTCGCCGGCTGCGGGCGGCGGGTGCGGTCATCGTCGGCAAGACCGCGGTGCCCGAGCTGATGATCATGCCCTTCACCGAGTCGGTGACGTTCGGGGCAACCCGCAACCCGTGGAATCCCACCCGCACGCCCGGCGGCAGCAGCGGCGGCAGCGCCGCCGCGGTCGCGGCCGGGCTGGCCGCGGTCGCGCTGGGATCCGATGGCGGCGGCTCGATTCGGATCCCGTCCACCTGGTGTGGTGTGTTCGGGCTGAAACCGCAGCGCGACCGAATCTCCTTGGAGCCGCACGACGGGGCGTGGCAGGGACTGAGCGTCAACGGCCCGATCGCGCGGTCGGTGAGGGACGCGGCGTTGCTGCTGGACGCGACGTCCACGCTGCCCGGTCCCGAGGGCGAGTTCGCCGACGCGGCCGCGCGCGAACCCGGCCGGTTGCGAATTGCCCTGAGCGCCAAGGTTCCGACCCCGCTGCCGGTCGGGTGCGGCACGGCGCAGCTGGGTGCGCTCGACCAGGCGGGTGCCCTGCTCCGCGATCTGGGCCATGAGGTCGTCGAGCGCGACCCGGAGTATCCGCCGTCGGCGATCTACGCGAACTACCTGCCCCGTTTTCTGCGCGGCATCAGCGACGACGCGGACGCGCAGGCTCACCCCGAGCGTCTGGAAGCGCGCACCCGCGCGATCGCGCGCCTGGGCTCGTTTTTTTCCGACCGCACGATGGCCGGCCTGCGCGTCGCCGAGACCCGGCTCAGCAACCGGATCCAGTCGATTTTCCACGACGTCGACGTCGTCGTCACACCGGGCACCGCGCGGGGTCCGTCACGCATCGGCGCCTACCAGCGTCGCGGCGGGGTGTCGACGCTGCTGTTGGTCGCGGCCAGGGTGCCCTACCAGCAGATCTGGAACCTGACCGGTCAGCCGGCCGCGGTGGTGCCGTGGGACTTCGACGACGACGGCCTGCCGATGTCGGTGCAGCTCGTCGGGCGGCCGTATGACGAGGCGACGCTGCTGTCGCTGGCCGCTCAGATCGAGGCCGCCAGACCGTGGGCCCATTGGCGACCGCCGGTGTCATGAGACCCGGGCGGGTGGCCATCGCCTCGGATGCCGGCGTGCCGGTACGTTGACTGCGTGGAGCAACCCTTGGAGGAAGACCTCCTCGACGGGCTGGAGGGCCCCGCCCGCGCGGAGCGCGCCGAGCTGGTGGCGTGGCTGCTGCAGCAGGGCATCAGCGCCGATGAGATCCGGGCGACTAACCCGCCGCTGCTGCTCGCCTCCCGCCGCCTCATCGGCGACGACGGCACGTACGTGTCGACCCGCCAGATCAGCCAGCGCTACGGCGTCGACCTGGAGTTGCTGCAGCGGGTGCAGCGTGCCATCGGGCTGGTCAGGGTGGACGACCCCGATGCGGTGGTGCACATGCGCGCCGACGGCGAAGCCGCCGCCCACGCGCAACGGTTTGCCGAGTTGGGCCTGGATCCCGATCAACTGGTCCTGGTCGTGCGGGTGCTCGCGGAGGGCCTGTCACACGCTGCGGAGGCAATGCGCCACGCCGCACTGGCCGCGATCATGCGTCCGGGAGCCACCGAGCTGCAGATCGCCCAGGCCTCGCAGGCGCTGCTCACTCGGATGGTGCCGTTGCTGGGCCCGATGATCCAGGACATGTTGTTCATGCAGTTGCGGCACATGATGGAGACCGAAGCGGTCAACGCCGGTGAGCGAGCCGCCGGCAAGCCACTGCCGGGCGCTCGGCAGGTCACCGTCGCCTTCGCCGACCTTGTCGGGTTCACCCGACTGGGTGAAGTGGTGTCGGCCGAGGCGCTGGGGCAGCTGGCCAACCGGCTGGCAGACCTGGCTCGTGACCTGACCGCGCCCCCGGTGCGATTCATCAAGACGATCGGCGACGCGGTGATGTTGGTCTGTCCCGAGCCGGAGCCATTGCTGGACACCGTGCTCAAGCTGGTCGAGACCGTCGACACCGACGACGCCTATCCCCGGCTGAGAGCCGGGGTGGCCGCCGGGATGGCGGTAAGCCGGGCCGGCGACTGGTTCGGCAGCCCGGTAAACTCGGCCAGCCGGGTCACCGGAGTGGCGCGGCCGGGCACCGTGTTGGTCACCGATTCGGTGTGGGAGGCCGTCGGGGACGGCGCCGGGTTCCACTGGTCGTTCGCCGGCGGCCGTCGCCTCAAGGGTATGAAGGGCGAAACGAAGCTGTTTCGCGTCCGACGGGACGCGGCCGGCGCCGATGCGTTGGGCAACGCTGATTCGCTCGGCTCGTCGGGCTAGCGCACATGGGCAGGCCCGGAAGGACTCGACGGGGGGCGTCTGACTCCGCCCTACGCGGGTCGACGCGGCCGGCTACCACCCCATCTTCCGGCACTTTGGTTCGGTCGCTTCCGGACCTGCTTCGCTACCCAAACTACAGCGCAGAATGGCTGATAGCAATGGGTTTTCCGGCCGGCAGCCAGCGGGTGGGGCCGGTGGTCGACCGGGTCTCGCCGTTCGCTGCCGGTGAACAGGTCTGGGCAGCGGAGTGTAATGGTGTAATGATGTAATCATGACTTGTCACCACACGCATGGCCGCCGGTACGGGCGGCCCGGGGGCTGGCAACAAGCGGGGCAACCCGACGCCAGCGACGCGGCCGAGTGGTTCGCCGGACGCCTTCCCGAGGACTGGTTCGACGGTGATCCCACGGTGATCGTCGACCGCGAAGAGATCACGGTCATCGGCACGTTGAGATCCGAGAGTTCCGGCAAGGAACACAGCGGGGCGCGCTCGGAAGGCCGGGCCTCGCGCTTCCGCGAAGAGACTCGGTCGGAGCGGATGAACATCGCCGATGAGGCACAGCGTCGCTACGGCCGCAAGGTTTCCTGGGGCGTCGAGGTGGACTCCGATGCCGGCACCGAGCGAATTCTGTTCACTCACCTCGCGGTACCGGTGATGACACGCTTGAAGCAGCCGGAACGCCAAGTGCTCGACACGCTGGTCGATGCCGGTGTCGCGCGGTCCCGCGCCGACGCGCTCGCATGGGCGGTCAAGCTGGTCGGTGAGCACACCGAGGAGTGGCTGGCCAAATTGCGTGCCGCCATGTCGGCGGTCGACGACCTGCGCGCGCAGGGGCCGGATCTTCCGGGCCAGGCGACGGACTAGGCGGGGATTTGGTCTGGAGTAGGCCCGAGCCTAGCCCGTCGTTTCCTTGTTGATCTTGGCGACGATCTTGTCGGCGATCTGGCCGCCCTGATCGGTGATCCGGTAGCCGCAGGCGTTGATGTCAACGACCACGTTGTTGGCCACACTCATCGCGCGTTGGCACTCCCAACCGTCCGCGCCTTCTTGGGTGTCCACCAGGGTGATCCGCGGTGGGCCGCCGTTGACTTCCCCGAACGTCCACCGATACGTCTTGGACTTGTTGGTGACGGTGACCGTCTTGCCTTGGCAGTTCTTCCATGTGTTCGCCGACGTCTGCACGAACGCGCGGGCCTTGTCGGTCGACGGGAAGGTCACCACGGCTTGGTTGACCCAGTGGTCATAGTTGTCGCCCGGCTCGGAGGACACCAAGCCGCTGATGCCCGTGTAGCCGGTGCCGGCATACACCGGATCTTGGCTGGTATACAGCGCTCCCTGGCACTCCGGCAGGGACAGCGTCAGCGATGAGCTGTCCATCGACGTGATGGGTTTGCCGGGTTGCATGCTTGACGAGCCCATCACGGCGTTAATTTCTGACGGGCTCAGCAGCAGGGAACTCAGCCGGTCCTCCGAGATCGGTTTCGGCGGCGGCTTTGGCTTGGGCCGGGTCACTACCCAGATGCCCACCCCGGCGACGACGACGACGAGCACGATCGCGACGGCGGCCACGAAGGGCCAGGGGTTGCGGTCACGTGCGGGCGGAGTGCCCTGGCCCCAAGGTGTTGCGCTGGCGGGGCGCTGCGGTGGGGTGGTGGCCGGCGGCGCGCCGCCCCAGCCGCCGCCACCCTGGTAGTACCGGGGGCCGGGGCTCGCCGCGGGGATGGGGCCGCTCGCGGGGGCCCACGGGCCCGCCGGTGCCGACGGTCTGGACGGCCCCGAGCCGGACGCGGGGGGGTAGCGCGGCGGCGTTTGCTGGATGCGTGCGGCCGGTGGCGGGGTGACGGGGGACACGGGCCGCGGTGGCGCAGCCATGGCGGTAGCCGGCATGGTTGGTGACGGGACGGCCGTCGGGGGCGCGGGCAGGGTGGCTTCCTGGCTGCGGCGCAGGATGTCGGCGGCGTGGTCCCGATCGGGGGTGCTCAGCGCCTCGTGGGCGGCCAGGGCCAGATCGCCGGCGCTGGCGTAGCGGTCCTCGGCCTTCTTGGCCATGCCGCGCGCGATCACCGCGTCAAAGGCCTTGGGGATGCCCGCGCGCGCGACACTGGGCCGCGGGATCGGGTCCATCAGGTGCGCGGTCACCAGTGTGCCGGCGCTGTCGGCCCGGTAGGGTGGGGCCCCGGTCAGGCACTCGTGCAGCACGCAGGCCAGCGCGTAGATGTCGGCGCGGTAGGTCACCTCGTCGTTGGAGAACCGCTCGGGGGCCATGTATTTCCAGGTGCCCACCGCGGTGCCCAACTGGGTCAGCTTCTCGTCGGTGGCGGCGCTGGCGATCCCGAAATCGACCAGGTAGGCAAAGTCGTCGCGGGTGACCAGGATGTTTTGCGGTTTGACGTCGCGGTGCATGACCCCGGCGGCGTGGGCGGCGTCTAGGGCCGAGGCGATCTGGGTGATGATGGCCACCGCGCGCGGCGGGGTCAGCGGGCCGAAGCGCTTGAGCAGGCTGTCCAGGTCGGTTCCCTCGACCAGGCGCATCTCCAGAAACATCTGGCCGTCGATTTCGCCGTAGTCGTGGATGGGCACCACGTGGGGTTCCTGCAAACGCCCGGCGATGCGGGCCTCGCGTTTCATCCGCTCGCGAAACACCGGGTCCTTGCTGAACTCGGCGGTCATCACCTTGACCGCGACCGTCCACTCCTTGACCGTGTGCTCGGCCTCGTAGACCTCGCCCATCCCGCCGCGGCCCAGCAGCCGCTTGAGGCGGTAAGGGCCGAACGTCGACCCCACCCGCGAGCCTGGCGCGTCGCTCATCGCTGGTCCTCTCAATCAACCGCAGACACTATCAACACCCTCCTGACGGGCGCGCCAGCCGCAATCGTGGGATGTGTTCCCTACGACGTTAGGCCGCCACCGGACCAATCGCACGCAAACACCGGTGGGTATCGCCCGTGGTCGGGTGCGGCGTCGGTCATTGGCGACCCCAAGGATTCGTCGAGGATGCGGCAAGCACACGCGCAGAGGCTTTTCGCGGATGCCGAATCGGAGAAGGAGAGCCAGATGCGCACCCCTGCCGCGACCGACACCGGGGCTCACGTCGTCGTGTTCGCCATGACCGTGCTGGTCGGGTTCGCCGCGATGGTGCCGGCGCGCTGGCATGCCGCCGCCCGGCGGGCATCGTCATACGCGGTGTACTACATCGGATATCGGTTGCTTTCGGTTCAGCTCACGTGCGGCCCGTTGGCTGTCAGCGGGATCCCGTTGGTCATCAGGCATCCCTGAACGTCGCGCTTGGGCTGAACCGCGATCAGGATCGCCGGCAGGGCTGCGCCGCACGGCCGCCCGCGGCGGTCAACCAGCTACTGGCCCGGCAATCCCACCGGGGCGGAGCTCGGACCCCAGCCAACCCTCAGTTGCAGTACCAGGTTCCGATCCAGCCGGGGGTACCAAGCGTATTGATGGCGTCCTTCTCCGCCGCAGCCAGCGTGGGCCCGTAGCCGCCCGCGTGGTCACCGCGGCTGTTCTCGGCGATGGCGCCGCACTCGGTGAAGGTGACCAGCACCTTGCAGTCGGCGTAGCCGCACGCGCTGAGCGCCGCACTCTCCGCCGCGGCCCTCGACGGGGCGTCCTTGACCCGTCCGAACACCTTGCCGGACGGGGAGTATGCGATCGCACCGACGACGGTATCGGCCCCCGCTGCCGGGGCCAGGGCGATGATCATCGCCGTCACCGCTGCCACGTTGGTCACTGAAACCGCAGCTCGTCGTTGAAGAGCGGTCATTGAGAATCCTTTCCAGGGTCGGTGTCCGGCGAGTGCTGAAAACGAACGGGGGTTCACGGATGCGGTGACGGCTACACCGGTTTGGTTGCGCTGATCCGCTTGCCCCATTCGGACATCGTCATCGTCACCGTCCCGTTTTGGACCGGCGCGATTTCGATCCTGACGAGGTGGTACGACCCGTCCGAGGCGATCCACACGGTGGTCGGTGTCAGCTGCGCGTCTTGGGGGCTCAGGCGCGCTCCGGCCAGCGTCGCGATATCGTCGGATGGCGTTTTCCCGGTGATCTTGGTGGTCGCCACGCCGTTCACCTGCTCGCTGCCGGCCCCCGCAGCGTTGTGGACGTTGGCCAGCAGGTGGGCCAGGCCGCGGTTGGGGTCGAGCAGCGTCGAAACGTCATAGATGGACGCGCCGTTGCCGTAATCGGCGTACGTGCCTGGCTCCGCGACGTCGGAATACAGGTGGCCGTCGACGTAGACAAACTTGGAGTCAACGGTGTTCTTGCCGACGGTCAGCGTCGCCGTGCCGGTCGCGACCGTTTGGGGGGTGCTGGAGATGTCGCCGTCGAGCTTGGTCACCGCGAGGTTGGGCACCGAGCCCCGCACCGTCAGGCTCACATGCATTCCGGTGACCTGGCGCATGGCGTCGGCAGCCCGCGTGATGGTGCTCGCGGCGTCGACATTCCCCGGGGCGGTCGATGCGCCCTTGCCGTGGTCCGAGGTGGAGCAGCCGGCGAGCATGAGTGCCGTCGCGACCACGCCTGCCGTCAAGGCCGACCCGGCCGCGACACCGGCCCGAGACCAGAGCTTCATAGACATCTCCTTCGTTGAGGCAACGACAACGACACGTCGCCGCGGGCAAACTCATCTGCAGGCGGCACCACAGTCCGGCGCCCATCGTAAGCCGGGTGCTATCGGCCGGTATAGCTGTGAACTGGTTTTGCGCCGGTCGATCCGGCCGCCGCACCGGCAGCCGGAGCAAAGAGCAAAGCCGGCGGTTGCCGGTTACCTTCGGGCCTTGCGTTGGGGGTCGAGCCGCCTGAGCTGAACCGCGATCAGGATCACCGTCACGACCGCCAGCACCCCGCACATGCCAAGCGCCGTCAGCCAGTGACCGCGGTCGTGCTCCCAGAGCGGATCCTCCTCGCCCGGGTGGATGAAGTTCACCCCGATCGTCGAGGCGCCCATCGCGTAGGCCCACCGTGACGGGGATAGCCAGGCCAGTTGCTCGAGCGGGGGTCGGTGGTGCACCGGGAACATGCCGCCGCACAAGACAAGCTGGGCCATGACCACCAGCACCAGCAGCGGCATACCCCGGTCCGCATTGCCGATGAGCGCCGAGATCAGCAGGCCGATCATCATCGAGACCACGGTGACGGCGACCACCGCCACCGCCACCTCGACGCTGCCGATGTGTTGTTTCAGCGTGTCGCTGCCGGACGGCCACAGCAAGCAGGTGTCGGGTGGCGGGAGAAAGGCTGGGCCGAGGAAGCCCAGGAGTAGGCCTTGCAGGGTGGTCAGCGCGCCCAGCACGACCAGTTTGGAGGCCAGGTAGGCGCCGGCGGACAGGCCGATGGCGTGCTCGCGGCGGTAGATGGCTTGTTCCTTGACGATTTCGCGGATGGCGGCGGCGGCGCCCATCAGGGCGCCGCCGATGATCAGCAGCACCAGTAGTTGGGAGGGTTGGGTGGATTTTTGTTCGATGGCTTTGGCCAGCGACAGTCCGGCGTCCCCGGGTACCGCGTGGGCGAACAGGCTCAGCAGCACCGGCAGCGCCACCAGGAAGATGGCGTATTGGCGGTCGGCGGCGATGACCGCCAGGTAGCGGCGGCACAGGATGGCGAATTGGGTGAGCGCGCTTTGCTGGGCGAGCGGTTTGGTGGCCGGGGCGGGCGCGGGTGGCCGCGCCGGCAGGGCCGGGCGGGCGGTGAGCGCCGCGCGCAGCGGTGAGGTGTTGAACCGGGCGGTCCAGTCGGTGGCGGTGTCGTGTTCGAGCAGGGTGAACAGGTCAGCGAAGTCGGTGCAGTTGAAGTAGCTCAGCGCCTGTTGCGGCGGGCCGAAGTAGGCCAGCCGGCCGCCGGGGGCCAAGATGAGCAGCCGGTCACACATGTTCAGGTGAGCGATGTTGTGGGTGACCACCACCACCGAGCGGCCGTCATCGGCCAGCGAGCGCAGGGTCTGCATGACCGATTTCTCGTAGCCGGGGTCTAGGCCGGAGGTGGGTTCGTCGAGGAACAGCAGCGAGGGTTTGGTCAGCAGTTCCAGCGCGACGCTGGTGCGTTTGCGCTGCCCGCCGGAGAGGCTGTCGATGCGTTGGTCGGCTTGGGCGGCCAGCCCCAGTTCGGTGAGCACCTCGGCGATGCGCTGCTGGCGTTCGGCGGCGGAGACGTCTTGGGGGAACCGCAGCCGCGCGGCGTAGTTCAGCGCCCGCCGCACCGTCAGCGGGGTGTGCAGAATGTCGTCTTGGGGTACGAACCCGATGCGGTGGCGCAGCTCGGCGTAGTTGTCGTAGAGGTCGCGTTCGTCGTAGCGCACCGAGCCGCTGCTGGCCGGGCGGAACCCGGTCAGCGCCCCTAGCAGGGTGGATTTCCCGGCGCCGCTGGGTCCTACCACCGCCAACAGGCTGCGCTGAGGCAGCGCGAAGCTGACATCGGCCAGCAACACCCGGCCCTTCTTGGTGACCACCCGCAGGTTGGACGCCTCATAGGAGATATCGCCGGTGTCGACGTATTCCACCAGCCGATCACCGGACAGATGCAGCAGCTGGTGGCCGATACCGACGATGTCGTCGGGTCCGATGACCGCGCGCTGGATCCGGTTGCCGTTGACGTAGGTTCCGTTGGCGCTGTGGCGATCGACGAGTTCCCACTGGCTGCCCGAGCGGCGCAGCACCGCGTGGCGGCGGGAGACCAGCAAGTCGTCGAGCACCACGTCGTTGTCGGGTGCCCGCCCGATGGTGACCACCAGCTGGTCGATGGCGTGCACCGCCGTGGGTGGGCGGGCCACCGTGGTCTGCAGCGTCGGCCGCGTCGGGTCGCCCGCCGACGGGCTCGCCGGGGCCGCAGCGGCCACCACGGCCGGGTACAGCTCCACCGGCTGCCCCGAGGACGCCGATCCCAACACCACCGTGACGGGCTGGTCAACCGTCAACCGCTCCACCCGCCGCCCGGCCACGAACATCCCATTGCGGCTGCGGTTGACCAAAACCCACCCCCCGGCCGTGGGCTGCAGCACCGCATGCTCACGCGACACCCGGGGATTGTCCAGGCGGATGTCGGCATCCCCGGCACGACCGATCGTCCACACCCGGTTGGCGGTGGCATGCCAGGTACGCCCAGCAGACCGCAGCTCCAACCGCGAAACGCCCGACCCAACCGGATCGGTGCCGTGCTCCATACCCAGCCTCCAGTGTGGATTTGCGCTAGCCAATACTGTTGGGCCGCTGAGTGATTCGTGCATACGCGGCCGCCTCCTGGGCCGTCGCGACCCGACGGTTTCCGGGAACCTGCCGTCGAATCAGCCGTACTTCGCCCACCAGTTGTGCAGGTCCTCGAGCGTGGCGGGATCCCCGAAGACGTCGCTGAGCATCAGCTTGGGCTCGTTGCTCCAGATCACGTTCGGGTGGTTCTTGTACGTGCCGCAGGCGATCATGCCGACGGTCACCGTTGGGTCCTTCTCGTAGTGCCAGCCGTCCGGTGACGGTCCCTCCCCAGGGCAGTTGGCCAGCTCCACCGCGGCGATGTCGTCGTTGAAGGCCTGTTTCAGCGCGCTGAGGTTGGGAAATAGCCCGTAGACCGCGCGACTTGGTCCACCCTGGTTGGAGTTTTGCCCACAGTCGACCATGGCCACCGCCCCGGTCCACACGCTGTCGGGCTTCGGGGTGGTTGGTGTGCACGTGCCGCTGGCGTAGCCGGACGGCAGCAAGCTGAGCAGTCTGCTCTGGGGATCGCCGGTCGGGGTGGTGGTCGGCGCCGAACTCGATGTGGTGGAAGTCGACTTGCTGGGGCTGGTGACCGGCGTCGTCACGTCGGACGCCTTCGGGGTCTTGTCGGAGCTGGCGACTATCCAGATGCCGATCCCGGCAAGGATGAGGACGACCACCAGGGCGGCGACGCCGGCCACGATCGGCCAGGGGTTGCGGCCGCGCGGGGGCTGGCTCCACGATGGTGGCCCGCCCGGTTGCTGGGCACCCGGCGGCGTGGTGCCCCAGCCGCCGCCCTGGTAGTACTGGGCGCTGTGGCTTGTCGCGGGGATGGGGCCGCTCGCCGGGGTCCACGCGGGCTGGCCGGCAGGGACGGGCCCCGAGCTGAACTGGTCGGCATACGACGGCGTGTACGACTGCTGGCCGGGCGGCGTGGTCGGGGGCGGGGCGTAGGCGGGTGGGCTCGGCTGCGGGGCCAGGGCGGTGCCGGGCAGGGTGGCTTCCTGGCTGCGGCGCAGGATGTCTTCGGCGTGGTCCTGATCGGGGGTGCTCAGCGCCTCGTGGGCGGCCCGCGCGAGATCGCCGGCGCTGGCGTAGCGGTCCTCGGGCTTTTTGGCCATGCCGCGCGCGATCACCGCGTCAAAGGCCTTGGGGATGCCCGCGCGCGCGACGCTGGGCTGGGGGATCGGGTCCATCAGGTGGGCGGTGACTACCATGGTCGCGCTGTCGGCGCGGTAGGGCGGGGTTCCGGTCAGGCATTCATACAGCACGCAGGCCAGCGCGTAGATGTCGGCGCGGTAGGTCACCTCGTCGTTGGAGAACCGCTCGGGGGCCATGTATTTCCAGGTGCCCACCGCGGTGCCCAACTGGGTCAGCTTCTCGTCGGTGGCGGCGCTGGCGATCCCGAAGTCGACCAGGTAGGCAAAGTCGTCGCGGGTGACCAGGATGTTGGGTGGTTTGACGTCGCGGTGCATGACCCCGGCGGCGTGGGCGGCGTCTAGGGCGGAGGCGATCTGGGTGATGATGGCCACCGCGCGCGGCGGGGTCAGCGGGCCGAAGCGCTTGATCAGGCTGTCCAGGTCGGTGCCCTCGACCAGGCGCATCTCCAGAAACATCTGGCCGTCGATTTCGCCGTAGTCGTGGATGGGCACCACGTGGGGTTCCTGCAAACGCCCGGCGATGCGGGCCTCGCGTTTCATCCGCTCGCGAAACACCGGGTCCTTGCTGAACTCGGCGGTCATCACCTTGACCGCGACCGTCCACTCCTTGACCGTGTGCTCGGCCTCGTAGACCTCGCCCATCCCGCCGCGGCCCAGCAGCCGCTTGAGGCGATAGGGCCCAAACATCGACCCCACCCGCGAGTCTGCAGCCTCGCTCATCGCTGATCCTCCTCAACCAACCCAAATCCCGCCGAGACTACCAACAGCGTGCGGCATCGCATCGAGCACAACCACCGGGCCAGCAACATGACGGTAACCATGACGGTAAGCCCTCGCCAACCCAACCGCACCAAAACGCCACATCTGACCGGCGGTGCCGGCGGGCTTCGCCGGCACCGATTCGTCGGCAGCGCTCCGCCGTGCCATGGCCCGAGTCATCGCGACACGTGACGAAAAGTGTTGTGGCAATCGGCAACCGCGGCGCCCGGGCCGGATGAGACCCGATCCCGGTCGGGCCCGGGTGTTGTCGGCGGCCGTGATGCGCTGCGAAAAGTGTTGCGTGGACGCCACATCCGCCAGGCAGCCGGGGAGGGCAATGTCAGCTTCGGGTGTCGGCGCTCATCTGGAATATGAACTCGTGATCGCAGATCCGGATGTGGTCGCCGTCGGACAGCGTGGCCGCGGCGCGGATCCGCTGGTGCCGCACGTGCACCCCGTTCGACGACCGGAGGTCGTTGATGATGTAGCTGGTGCCGGTGTCGATGATGACGGCGTGGTGGCGGCTGACGTTGGCGCTGTCCAGGACGATGTCGTTATCGCTAAGACGCCCAATTCGAGTCGCCGCGGAGTGCAGCGGGTAGTCGCGGCCGGAGGCGACGTCGTGGAGGTTCGCGATGGCCTGCAGGCCGGACGTCATGGTGCGCTGGTCGAGCACTGTAACGGTGCCGGCGGCGGTGGTCTTGGCGCTCTTTCTGGCATCCAGCGGCTCCTGGCGCAGGATCCGCTCGTTGAGGGCTCGCAAGGTCGGGCCGGGGTCGATGCCGAGGTCTTCGGCGAGCGTGGTCTTCACCCGCCGATATGCGCCCAACGCATCGGATTGGCGGTCGGTGAGGTAGTAGGCGGTGATCAGTTGCGCCCACAACGGCTCACGGTAGGGATGCTCGACGGTCAGCGCCTCGAGGTCGGTGATCACCGCCGCGGCCCGTCCGCAAGCGATTTCGGCTTCCGCCTTGGCGGTGTGGGCCAGAACCTTGTCCTCGACCAGGGCGGTGGCAAAGGGGGCGACGAACTGAAAGTCGCGCAGGTCATCGAGCACCGGCCCACGCCATTCCGAAAGGGCCGCCGAGAGGTGCCGGCTGGCCTGCTCGAACCGCCCGGCGGCGGCCGCGTGCACGCCCGCGGTCTTCTCGGCGATGAACCGCCCGAGGTCGCACGTGTTGTCGGGGATGCTGAGCCGGTAGCCGGGCGGCGCCGCGGCCAACACCACTCGAGGGTCCAGACCCGCGCCGCCGAGGAGCTTGCGCAGGTTGGACACGTACGAGTGGATGCTGGCCCGGGCTCCCGGCGGAGGCCATTCCTCCCACAGGGCGGTGATCAGGGTGTCGACCCCCACCGGTCGGTTGCGGTTGATGACCAGCATGGCCAGCACCGCCCGTTGCTTGGGCGTGCCCAACGGCACCCGGGTGCCGTCGATGCTCATCTCCAACGGTCCGAGCAGACCGAATTCGAGACGTCCGTCCACCATCGCCGCTACCAGCCGTTCCGGTCGGTCGTGGCTCCATGGGCCACGGTGCCAACAAAGTTCCTTGTCATTGTGGTACGAAGTGCCCAGATCGGGTAAGAACTGACCGCATAACCGTGCTCTGCGCGCCGCCACGGAAATGCCTGTGCTGCCAACACGATCATCAAGACGGCACGCGAATTGCGTTGGCAGCCATGCCAACATGCCGACAGCGGGCCGGTGGCCCGCCGTTGCGGTTGTCGGGTGTCACTTACGGGTTTCTTGGGTGACGGTCATGAAGTAGTCGCTGGTGGCCCACGCGCTGATGAAGACGTCCATGCGGATCTGCTCGTCGCGGCCGTCGGGGCTACCGCTGTCGTTGAGGTGCACGATGCCGTTGGCGGTGTCCACACCGGTCACCACCACCGCGTGGTCGGCCCGCGGCTGGCCGTCGCGGCCTTTGCTGTCCACCGGCTGGTTCCAGATCATTTCGGCGTTGAGCCCGACGATCACCGCGTGGCCGCTGCCCAGGTACTGCTCGAGTGCCTCCATGCCGGTGGCCACGCCGGTCTGGGTGGCGCTGTCAGCGTCGGTGTTCACGGCGTGGATTCCGTAGTGCGCCAGCAGCGTCGGCAGGTCGCCCGGGTCGGTGCCCATGCCCGAGTTCGGGTCGTTCTTGTCGGCCGGCTTGACGTAGATGGAACCGGGGTGGGTGGCGCTGGGGGTGGCCTGGGCGACCTTGATGATCGACCGCTCGGAGGGCTCCTTGCCGGTGATCTGACCGACGACGTCGGCGCTGGACATGATCGCGCAGTCGTCGTAGTTCTGCTGCCGCCAGTACTTGGCCACCGCCGCCGGGTCGCCGTACATGGTGCCCGACGCCGCCTCGGCCGGGCCGGACAGGCCGAGGGCCAGGGCGCCGGCGACGGTTGTCAACACGGCGGTCTTGGCGATGGTGGCGATCTTGCTGGTCGTCATGGTCTGGTCCTTTTCTCGTTCCGCGGGTGCGGAGGGGCATTGAGAAAAGGTTCGGACGGTGGCCTTTTCGTTACCTCCACGAATTCTTGGAGCGACGTGGGGCCGTTGCGGCGGGCGACCTGGCAAGGGCCGCAATGGTCTTGGCGGGGAGCCAGGTTCGTGGTTGCGATCGCCGCGCCCGCGCAGTGGCGGCGCTATCGGCGACGGTCATCGCGGCGTCGACGCGGGAGTGTGCCAGCAGCGTACGGACGTCCGAGAGACCGGCCTTCGTGTTATCGCCGCGCTTTCGTGGGGTTGCGTGGTGCTCGCTTAATTGCAGGCCCAGGTGTCGATGTAGCCGCCGCCGAGTTTGGACAACGCGTCTTTCATCGCGGCGCTCAGGTCGGCGCCGACTCCGCCGCGGTAGTCGTGGTCTTTCGCGGCGACGGCGCCGCACCCGGTGAAGCTGGTGAGCACCTTGCAATCGGGATAGCCGCACGACTTGACGGCGGTGGCCTCGGCGGCCGCCCTGGTGGGGTAGGACGACGATCGGCCCCACGAGCCGTTGCCGGAGTAGGCGATCGCACCATAGGTTTCGGCGGCAGCTGCCGGCGAAGCCAGCGCGATGGTGAGCGCGGTGATGGCGGTGAGGCGCGCGACAACCGCCGCCAACCGACGGGTCATCATCGTCGTCATGGGTGATTCCTTTCCACCGGCGGTCGGGCTAGACCGGTTTGGTCGCGGTGACCCGCTTGCCCCACTCGGACATCGTCAGGGTCACCGCGGTGTTCGGGATCGGGACGATCTGGAGCTGAACCAGGTGGGAGGAGCCATCCGACGCCGTCCATACCGTCGTGGGCACCGTCGAGACGGTCTCGTCGGTCACGCGTGAACCGGCCAACGTCGCGATGTCGTCGGCGGAGGACTTCCCGGTGATCTTGGTGGTCGCCACGCCGTTGACCTGCTGGGTGCCCGCCACCGACGCGTCCTTGAGGTTGGCCAACAGGTTGGCCAGGCCCTTGTTGGGGTCCAGCAGCACCGACACGTTGTAGATCGAAGCGCCGGTGCCGAAATCGGTGTACCTGCCGGGTTGTCCCAGGTCGGAGTAGAGGTGGCCGTCGACGTAGACGAACTTCACGTCCTCGCTGTTCTTACCGACCAGCAGCGTCGCGGTGCCGGTGGCCACGGTCTGCGGTGAGTTGGAGACATCCCCGTCGAGCTTGGTGACCCGCAGGTTGGGCACGTTGCCGTCCACCGCCAGGCGCACGTGCATCCCGGTGACTTTGCGCATGACATCGGTGGCCTGCTTGACCAACGTCGCCGCCTCGGCGCTGGGTCCGGTGGCGGTGGTGCCGGGCGATGTGGCGACTTTGTTCCCGTTGCTTCCACAGCCGCCGGTCGCAAGTGCGACGGCGAGCGCGGTGGCCGCGACAACGGTGCGAGGCGGACGCTTCATCGACATCTCCTTTGTGGGCCCACGGCTGCTTGCTGCATCGTCGTTTCCACGCCGCAGAGTCAACAGCCGAACACCGAGCTTAATGAGCCGGGCCTGAGGCGAGTGAGATGAACTCGTCGACCTCTACCACGCCCGCGAACACCCGCACGACCTCGGGGCGCAACTCTCCCCCGCCCGCGGCAGCCCGCTTCCCATGCCCCACATGGTCACCCATTCGCGGGCATGCTTACGTTTCGTGCCGCTTGCCGCCCGGTGACCAATGACATTCAAGGACTTATCCTGAAACGGGTCGCGCGGAGGTGCGGAATGTCGTTTGTCACTGTGGTGCCGGAAACGATGGCGGCGGCGGCTTCGGATTTGGTGCGTATCGTCTCGTCGGTCAGTGCGGCCAATGCGGCGGCGCGGGTGTCGACGACGCAGCTGTTGGCCGCGGGGGCGGATGAGGTGTCGGCGGCGATTGCGGCGTTGTTGGGCGAGCATGGGCATGCCTATCAGGTGGTCAGCGCGGAGGCCGCGGCGTTTCACCAGCAGTTTGTGCGAGCCCTCGACGCGGGGGCGGTCGCCTATGCGGCCGCGGAGGCGGCCGATGCCTCGTCGTTGCAGACCCTCGAGCAGCGCGTCCTGGGCGTGATCAATGCGCCCACCAACGCGTTGTTGGGGCGCCCGCTGATCGGCAACGGCGCCGACGGGGCCCCGGGGACCGGCCAGGCCGGGGGGCCGGGCGGGATCTTGTGGGGGAGCGGCGGTCATGGCGGATCCGGGGCGCCCGGACAAGCCGGCGGTGCCGGCGGGCCGGCGGGCTTGTTCGGTCACGGCGGAACCGGTGGGGCCGGCGGACCAGGGGTTACCGGCGCGACCGGCGCCGCGGGTCAGATGGGCGGTGCCGGCGGCACCGGCGGGGCGGGCGGGGTCGGTGGTCATGGCGGGCTGTTGTTCGGCAATGGTGGGACCGGCGGTGCCGGCGGGGTTGGGGCACTGGTGGGGTTGGGGGCCAGCCGACGCCTCCGGCGTGGTTGGTGCCGGCGGCAAGGGCGGCGCCGGCGGCGTCGGAGGCGCGGGAGGCGCGGCCGGATTGTTTGGCAGCCCCGGTCAACCGGGCGTCAACGGCGGCACCGGCGCCGACGGCGCTGCCGGCGGTTTCACCGGATTTCCCCTCGGCCCCTTCACCAACAACACCGGTTTCAGCAACGACGAGATCTACCTGACCATACTGGGCCAGACGACACCCGGTCAGTGGTCGTGGATCGACCAGAACGGCGTGGCCCACGCGCTCGACCACAACGCCGCCAACGACCCTGGTCACCTCACGAAGAACGGCGTGAATTACGCCAATATGTCGTTCACTCTCGCCCAGACGGGGAATCTCTCGATACCGTCCGAATTCCTAGGGGCCCGGATATTTCTGTCGATGGAGCAGCCGCTCTATATCGGCATCGCCCCCGACAACTCGGGCTGGGCGGGTCCCGACCCGGCCAATCCTGCCGATCCGAACTACGCCACGGTCTACGACTGGTACGAGCTGAGCTACAAATATGGCGCAGTCCCCTTCGGCGGCAACACAACCCAGGTGGACCAGTTCGGGTTCCCGTTCTCATTCACGCTGACGCAGGACTTTACCGGCTTTGCGGACACCCGTGGCCTGCTTTTGTCGCGGGACCAAGTGTTCCAGCAGTTCACGACCACGGTCCCGGCCGAATTCCAGGCTTTGATCGTCAACGATGCCACCGGCAGTCCGCTGCGGATTTTGGCCCCGCGGACCGCCCAGCCCGGTGGCCTGGCCACCTGGCTGGATCCAGCGATCAATGATTTCTGGACGACCTATCAGACCAACCAGTTCAACTACGACGGCCCCGGTTACACGGTGCAGGGCAACGTCGACGCCAGCGGCCAGTTCGTGTACAGCGTGACCCCCACCGGGGGCAGCACCTCGATGTACGCGATGACGAAGCCCACGACGGCGCAAACCTTCGCCGCCAATGGACCATTCGTCGGCACCGCCCAACAGGGGGCGTTCCTCGCCGAACTCAACGCGGCATTCAACCGAGGTGTGGCGACCTCACCAGATGAATGGGCTAACGTCGCCGCCTACTATCCAACGGGAGGGCGGTGGAACAACTGGGCACAGTTCTTCCACGCCAACAGCATCGACAACCTCGCCTACGGCTTCCCCTACGACGACGTGAACAACCAGAGCTCGGTGCTGATCCTCAGCAACTCTCAGCCGCCGACTCAGCTGTCGTTCGACCTCCGGTGGTGATGCGTCCTGAAAGCCGGTGGAAATGGGACCCGGACATAGGTTCTGCGTCGAGACCTACCACGTCATCGAAGACCAAGTCATCGAAGAGAGGACCTATGCCCGTGCCTGCACGAGTGTCGCCGACGCGCCGCGGGTGGTGAGTCGAACACCAAGCGCGCTCTGTCTTGCCGGCGATGGCGGCGCCGATGTTGCGGTGTGGGTGAGTGGTCCGAAGCTGAGGGGAGCCGTCTGATGGCGCATGTGGTGGTGGGGTTCGAGCGGGTGGGGGCGGCGGCGGGGGATTTGGTCAGGTTGGCATCGGCGATTGATGCGGCCAATGCGGCGGCGCGGGTGTCGACGACGCAGCTGTTGGCCGCGGGGGCGGATGAGGTGTCGGCGGCGATTGCGGCGTTGTTGGGCGAGCATGGGCAGGCCTATCAGGTGGTCAGCGCGGAGGCCGCGGCGTTTCACCAGCAGTTTGTGCGAGCCCTCGACGCGGGGGCGGTCGCCTATGCGGCCGCGGAGGCGGCCGATGCCTCGTCGTTGCAGACCCTCGAGCAGCGCGTCCTGGGCGTGATCAATGCGCCCACCAACGCGTTGTTGGGGCGCCCGCTGATCGGCAACGGCGCCGACGGGGCCCTGGGACCGGCCGAACCGGGGCCGGGCGGGATCTTGTGGGGGAGCGGCGGTCATGGCGGATCCGGGGCGCCCGGACAAGCCGGCGGTGCCGGCGGGCCGGCGGGCTTGTTCGGTCACGGCGGAACCGGTGGGGCCGGCGGACCAGGGGTTACCGGCGCGACCGGCGCCGCGGGTCAGATGGGCGGTGCCGGCGGCACCGGCGGGGCGGGCGGGGTCGGTGGTCATGGCGGGCTGTTGTTCGGCAATGGTGGGACCGGCGGTGCCGGCGGGGTTGGGGGCACTGGTGGGGTTGGGGGCCAGCCGACGCCTCCGGCGTGGTTGGTGCCGGCGGCAAGGGCGGCGCCGGCGGCGTCGGAGGCGCGGGAGGCGCGGCCGGATTGTTTGGCAGCCCCGGTCAACCGGGCGTCAACGGCGGCACCGGCGCCGACGGCGCTGCCGGCGGCATCGGTGGCGCCGGCTTCACCGAAATTTTCCGCGACGACTTCACCGGCCCCGCGGGTTCGAGCGTCAACGGCGCGAACTGGCTCTACGATCTGGGCACGAGTTATCCCGGCGGAGCGCCCAACTGGGGCACCGGGGAGGTCGAGACGATGACCAACAGCACCAATAACGTCTACCTCGACGGTAACGGCCACCTGGCGATCAGGCCCATCAGGGACGCCTCCGGCAACTGGACGTCGGGCCGGATCGAGACGCAGCGCACAGACTTTGCGGCGCCAACCGGCGGCGTGCTGCGCATCGAGGGGTCGATTCGGCAGCCCGACGTCGACACCACCAACGGGCTGGGCTACTGGTCGGCCTTCTGGGCGCTCGGCGATGCGGCGCGGCCCGTCGGCGCCACCAACTGGCCCACCATCGGCGAGCTGGACATCATGGAGGCCATCAATGGCCGCGGCTCGGTGTGGGCCACTATGCACGGCGGCGTCTGGGGCGGCGGTCCGCCCTTCAACGAGCCCATTGGAATCAGCTCCGGCGAACACCCTGTCCCGGGCGCCGGAACCAGTTTCCACACCTACGCTGTTGAATTCGACCGCAGCACGAGCGTTGAGCAGTTGCGCTGGTACCTGGACGGCAACAACTTTTTCACCATCAACTCCGATCAGGTCCCCGCGACCGATTGGAGCAACGCCACCCACCACGGGTTCTTCGTCATCTTGAACGTGGCGATCGGCGGAGCCTTCCCGGCGGCGTTCGGCGGTGGCCCAACCGCCGCAACGGTTTCCGGGCAGCCGATGCTCGTCGATTACGTCTCGGTGTCCACCAAGGGCTGATTGATGACCGATTCTCGGTGCACTGACTGCGTCGAGTGTGCACTGGTGGCGGGGACACGCCGGGCAAGGCCGCCATGGTTGCACGTTCGGCGTGTCACGCGTGGTGTCTGGCCCGATGGGGCGGCTGTGTTCTCGTTTTGGACTTTGACCAGTCGATCGCGCCATTCGTCGGGGAGTGCTGAGGTCTGCAGGTCCACGCCATCAATACTGAAGCCGTGAAGTTGCGCGAACTGGGAGAACTCGCCTGCGGCTCCTTCGATTTCGTCTGCGATACGGGCGATTTCGCCGGTGTCGTCGGCGATCGGTAGAACGTCGATTTCCACCGACCTGGTGGCGTAGAGGGCAGCCACGCACGCGGGGTCACCCTGGTTCCAACCCCGACGAACTAATTTAACGGCGGGACCAGTTAGCTTAGCTATCCGGTGCGCAAGGTGCACGTTCCCTCTTGTCTCACCCGCCTCACGCGTTCCGGCACGGTAGGGATATGCGATGTGCCCGCCTTCGAGCGACAACCGTGGCTGTCGCTTGAAGGCGGGCACTTTGCATGTCGGCAGTACCGGGTACACATGGGGCAGATGAGCCAGATGCGACGCCTGGAGCAGCCGGTCAGAACGCCGAGACCCCCGACGAACTGACGATCGAGCCCCAAGCCGGCCTCTCCGAGAATGCAACACATGCGGGGATCCCGGTTGTCGGGATCCCCGCATGACGGGCCGGCTAGGTGAGCTGGCTGGCGTATTGCGGGCAGTAGGCCTTGGTGGCGTAGACGACGAAGTACGCGGCCTGCTTGGCGGTCAGGTTGGTTTGGCTGAGGATTTCGCTGGCGATCTGGCTGCCCGTCTCGCCGGCGGCCAGCTCCGCGCACACCTGGTGGCCTTGTTGCACGGCCGACTGGGGCGAGGGGAAGGTGACACCCACCGACTCCATCTGCTCGATGAAGGCGACGTCGGCGGTGCTGGCCGAGGCGGTGCCGGCGGTGGCGACGGCAAGCCCGACGGCGACGGCCCCGACCGCGGTGGTCAGCGCTGCGGTAATGCGTGGTGAGAACATTGCTGAGGTCCTTTGCTGGGTAGGTTTTCCGGCTTGGTGACCTCAGCTTCCGGCCCGCCGCTTGGCGGATCCTGGACAACTTCTTGAGAGCTCGGTCAGGCCTGGGTCATCCGGTAGTAGGCGCCGCGGCGGGCCAGCAGTTCGGCGTGCTTGCCTTGTTCAACGATCCTGCCCGCCTGCACCACCACGATGCGGTCGGCATCGCGGATCGTCGAAAGACGGTGGGCGATAATGAAACTCGTTCTATCCCGGCGAAGTTCACTGGTCGCTCGCGCGATCAGCACCTCGGTTCGGGTATCGACCGAGCTGGTGGCCTCGTCCAGGATCAGCAGCTGCGGGCGAGCCAGAAAAGCACGCGCGATGGTGATCAGTTGTTTCTCACCGGCGCTCACGGTGCCCCCGTCGCCGCTGATCCGGGTCTGATAACCGGCCGGCAGGGTATGGACAAACCGGTCGACGTAGGCCGCCTTGGCGGCCTGGACGATCTCGTCCATGCTGGCCTGCGGCCGTCCGTAGGCGATGTTCTCCGCGATCGTGCCGTCGAAGAGCCAGGTGTCTTGCAGCACCATGCCGATTCGTGATCGCAGCGCCTGCCTGCTCATCGAGGCGATATCGACCCCGTCGATCAGGATCGTGCCGGAATCGACCTCGTAGAACCGCATCAACAGGTTCACCAACGTGGTTTTGCCCGCTCCGGTCGGCCCGACGATGGCCACCGTGCTGCCCGGCTCGGCCAGCAGCGACAGGTCATGAATGACCGGGTGACCCGGGCGGTAGCCGAAATTCACGTGCGCAAACTCGACGCGCCCGGTCGGCACCCGGCCGACCGGCCGGCGCGGCGCCGGGCGGGGCTCCGGTGATTCCTCGGGCTCGTCGAGCAGGTCGAACACCCGCTCGGCGCTGGCCATCCCGGACTGCAGCGTGTTGTACATCCCGGCCACCTGGCCAATCGGGGTGTTGAACTGCCGAACGTATTGGATGAACGCCTGGATGCTGCCCAGCGTGATCTGCCCGGTGGCCACCTGCAGGCCACCCACCACGGCGACCGCAACGTAGCCCAGGTTGCCGATGAAGGTCGTCGCCGGTTGCACCAAACCGGAGAGGAACTGCGCTCCGAAACTGGCCCGGTAGACGTCGTCGTTGAGCCGGTGGAACTGTTCGCGTGCCGCGGCCCGGTGGCCGAACGTCGTGACCACCGTGAACCCGCTGTAGGTCTCTTCGATGTGGGCGTTGAGCCGGCCGGTGCTGGTCCAGTGCGCCACGAACAGCCGCTGTGAACGTCGCGCGATCGCGCGCGTCGCCAGCAGCGACAGCGGCACGGTCAGCAGCGTGATCAGCGCCAGCAGCGGCGAGATCGACACCATCATCGCCAGCACTCCCAGCACGGTCAGCATCGACGTCACCAGCTGGCTGATCGTCATCGACAGCGACGACTGGATGTTGTCGACGTCATTGGTGACCCGGCTCAGCAACTCCCCGCGTTGGCAGCGGTCGAAGTAGCTCAGGGGTAACCGGTGCACCTTGTCCTCGACGTCGCGGCGCAACGCCGTGATGGTGCGCTGCACGGTGACGTTGAGCATTCTGGCCTGCGCCCAAATCAACAGTGCGGCAACCACATACAGGGCCAGCGCGAGCGCCAGGGTGCGCGCCACCGCGCCCAGGTCCACACCGTGTCCGGGCACCACGTTCATCCCGGACAACAGGTCGGCGAAGGTGTCCTCACCGCGCGCCCGGGCCGCGGCGACGGCCTGCGCCTTGGTGAGTCCGGCCGGTAACCCGCGCCCGATCACGCCGTTGAACAGCAGGTCGGTGGCGTGGCCGAGGATCCGCGGAACGACCACCCCGATCGCGGTGCCGGTGACGCCCAGCGTGATCACCGCAATGGCGCGCCGGCGCTGCGGCGCAAGGCGTTTCACCAGCCGCGCGGCCGACCCCCAGAAATCCCGCGACCGGGTGGGGGCCGGGGCCGCGGCGCGGGGCCGCGCGCCGATGGGTGCGCTCACCGCGGGCCCCCGACCCCGGCGCTCACCGACTGCGAGGCGGCGAACTCCGCATAGCTGGCACAGTCGGCCAGCAACGATTCGTGGGTCCCGGCGCCAACAATCGTGCCGTTATCGACGACGATCACCTGGTCGGCTTGGGCTGCGGTCGAAATCCGTTGTGTGACAACGATGATCGTTGCTCCACTGGCCGTCTCACGCAAGGCCGCGCGGACTTTGGCGTCGGTGTGCACGTCCAGCGCGGAGAAGGCGTCATCGAACAGGTAGATGGCGGGACGGCGGATGACCGCCCGGGCGATGGCCAGCCGTTGCCGCTGCCCACCGGAGAAGTTGATGCCACCTTGGGCGACGCGCATTCCCAGCCCGTGTACGAAATCGTCGGCGGCCGCGACCCGCAGCGCCTCCCACATCTCCGGTTCGGTCACGACCTGTTGTGGGGCCGCGCCGTAGCGCAGGTTGTCGGCCACGGTGCCGGAGAACAAGTAGCCACGCTGAGGCACCAGACCGATCGCCGCCCAGAGTCGCTCGGTGTGGTAGTCGCGCACGTCGACACCGTCGACGAGGACGGCGCCGTCGGTGACGTCGTAGAGCCGGCAGATCAGCGACACCAGAGTCGACTTGCCGGATCCGGTGCTACCCACGATTGCGGTGCTGGTGCCGGGCCGAGCGGTGAACGATATATCCTGCAGCACAGGGCGGCCCGCTCCAGGGTAGGTAAACGATGCGCCGCGTAGGCGGACCACGCCGATGACCCCGTCGGTTGGGTATTTGGGGTGTCGCGGGTTGGTGACGGCGGGGGAGGTGGACAGCACCTCGGTGATGCGTTCGGCGCACACCGACGCTCGCGGCAGCACCACCAGCGTCATGGTCGCCATCAACACCGCCATCAGGATCTGGGCGAAATACGACAGGAAGGCGCTCAGCGAGCCGACCTGCATTTGGCCCCGGTCGATGCGCAGCCCACCGAACCAGATCACCGCGACGCTGGACACGTTGATGGTCAGGGTGGTCACCGGCAGCATCAGCGCCTGCCAGTTACCCGCGCCCAGCGCGGTTTCCGACAGCGCGGCGTTGGCCTGGGCGAACCGGTCACATTCGAATTGCTCGCGGGTGAACGCGCGAACCACGCGCACACCGGACAGTTGGTCGCGCAGCACCCGGTTGATCCCGTCGATCAGGGATTGCATGCGCCGGAACAAGGGCAGCATGCGCGCCATGATCAGATAATTGGCCACCGCCAGGACGGGCACGCTGACCAGCAGCAGCCACGTCAGCGCGGCCTCTTGGTGGACGGCCATGATGACCCCGCCGATGCACATGATCGGCGCGGTGACCAGGACGGTGGCCGTCATCTGGACCAGGAACACGATCTGCCGGACGTCGTTGGTGCTGCGGGTCAGCAGCGTCGGCGCACCGAATCGGGCTCTCTCCGGTTCCGAGAAGGTGATGATGTGCTCGAACATTGCCGAGCGCAGATCCCGGCCGAAACCCGTCCCGGTCCGTGAGCCGAGGTAGACCGCGGCCACCGCGCACAGCACCTGCAACCCGGTGACCCCGAGCATCACCATGCCCAGCCGGATGATCGTGGCGGTGTCACCCTTGGCGATGCCGTCGTCGATGATCGTGGCGTTGATCGTCGGAAGGTATAGCGACGCCAGGGTGCTGATGAGCTGCAGCATCATCAGCGCCGCAACCGGCCGCCGGTACGGCTGCAGGTACTGGCGCAGCAAGGCCAGGAGCATTGGGTAACTGTCGCATACCGCGCCGGCCCGGTGCGGGCACCCGGCGCACGGTCGCGGATGAAATGCCTGATCAGGTGGCGTGTCGGTGGTTGACCCGCGGGGCTGCGGCTACAGTGCATGCTGTGGAGCAGCAGCAGACCCAACAGAGTAGGTAGCGGTGCGGCCTAAAGCGACGACGCTGACCCTGGCGGTGTCGGCCCTGATGGCGTTGAGCCCGGTGGTTGCGGGGTGCTCGAGTTCCGGCGAGAACAAACCGGGGGCGACGATCGTGTCGACGCCGAGCGGCGGGGAGGGCCGCCACGGCCCCTTCTTCCCACAGTGTGGTGGCGTCAGCGATCAGACGGTGGCCGAGCTCACCAGGGTGGCCGGGCTGGTCAACACCGCCAAGAATTCGGTGGGCTGCCAATGGCTGGCCGGTGGCGGCATCATGGGCCCGCATTTCTCGTTCTCCTGGTACCGCGGCAGCCCGATCGGGCGGGAACGCAAGACCGAGGAGTTGTCGCGCGCCAGCGTCGAGGACATCAACATCGACGGCCATAACGGTTTCATCGCCATCGGCAACGAGCCCAGCCTGGGTGACTCGTTGTGTGAAGTCGGAATCCAGTTCAACGACGACTTCATCGAGTGGTCGGTGAGCTTCAACCAGAAGCCGTTCCCGCCGCCCTGCGACATCGCCAAAGAGCTGACCCGCCAATCGATTGCGGCCGCGAAATGAGGCGTGTGCTGGTCGTTGTGGTTGGCTTGCTCACCGCCTTGCTGGTCATGACCGGTTGCACGAAGTCGGTTACCGGCACGGCCGTTAAGGCGGGCGCGGGTGGTGTGCCGCGCAACGACAACTCCGAAAAGCAGTATCCGAACCTGCTCAAGGAATGCGAGATCCTAACCACCGACATCCTGGCCAAGACCGTGGGCGCCGATCCGCTCGACATTCAAAGCACATTCGTGGGCGCGATCTGCCGATGGCAGGCGGCCAACCCGGCCGGTCTGATCGACATCACCCGGTTCTGGTTCGAGCAGGGCAGCCTGAGCAACGAGCGCAAGGTCGCCGAGGGCCTGAGATACCAGATCGAGAACCGCACGATCCAGGGCATCGACTCGATCGTGATGCGCACGGGTGATCCCAACGGGGCATGCGGAGTCGCCAGCGACGCGGCCGGGGTGGTCGGCTGGTGGGTCAACCCGCAGGCGCCCGGTATCGACGCCTGTGGGCAGGCGATCAAACTGATGGAGCTGACGCTGGCCACCAACGCCTAAGCCCGTAGCGCCCGGGTGCATCACTCACCCCCTATAGGCGGTCCGACCGCACGATCCGATGATTCTGCAGTCCAACGAGTTTCGTGATAGTCGGTGTGGCGGCCGCTGTCAGGTCGAAACGAGCACCGGCTGCTGCCGGGCGATCGTGACGACACGGGGGTGTCATCTGTGGGTCACGTTGGCTTCGCGGCAACGGATTTAGCGGTGCCGGTGCGCGGGTGGGTCCTTCGCCGCCGCGACGCGTTGTGACACGGTGTGCTGGTCGCGGGCGCCGACCATCGTGCTGCGATGAGTCTTGGCGCCCACGATGTCGGTCAGGGACGACACGTGTTGTGCACGTTGCACACTCGGATTGTCCGGGTGTGTGGAGTTTGCTCTGGCGTCGTGGGCGGCTTGCTTCGACAATGCGTTGGTTTCTTTCTGTCAGGGATCCCAAGGTGAGTCCTTGGTGTCGTCTTGGATGGTGGGAGGCGACGTGATGTCGTTTGTGGGTGTGGCGCCGGAGGCGCTGTCGGCGGCGGCTGGGGAGTTGGCGCGGATTGGTTCGGCGCTAAGTGCGGCCAATGCGGCCGCGGCGGCCCCGACCACCGGGCTGTTGGCGGCTGGCGCGGATGAGGTGTCGGCGGCGGTTGCGGCGTTGTTTTCCGGTCACGCCCAGGCCTATCAGGTGGTCAGTGCGGAGGCGGCGGGTTTTTATGCGCAGTTCGTGCAGGCGCTCAACAGCGCGGGTGGCGCGTATGGGGGCGCCGAGGCCGCCAATGCCCAGCAGACGCTGCTGGCCTACATCAATGCGCCCACCCAGGCGTTGTTGGGGCGCCCGCTGATCGGGGATGGCGCCAATGGGACGGCGCCGGGCCAAGCCGGGGGGCCGGGGGGGTTGTTGTATGGCAACGGAGGGAACGGTGGGCCCGGCGGTGCTGGGGGTGATGCGGGGTTGATCGGCCATGGCGGGGCCGGCGGCAGCGGGCTGGCCCCGGGTTTGGCCGGCGGCGCCGGCGGTCAGGGCGGGTGGCTGTACGGCAACGGTGGGTCCGGCGGAGCGGCCGGAACCTCGGGCGGGCTGGGCTTGCCCGGCGGTGCGGGGGGCAATGCGGGTTTGATCGGTCATGGCGGGGCCGGTGGGGCCGGTGGGATCGGTACCGGGGGCTTGGCCGGTGGGGCCGGCGGGGTCGGCGGCAACGGGGGGTGGTTGTGGGGTAACGCGGCGGCTGGTGGGGCCGGCGGGGGTACCACCGCCGGTGGCGCCGGCGGCTTCGGCGGGGCCGGCGGTCTGGCCGGGCTGCTGGGTGCGGGCGGGGCCGGCGGTCACGGCGGCAACTCCACCAGCTTTGGAGCCGCCGGCGCCGGTGGTGACGGTGGGGCCGGTGGTCGTGGTGGCTGGTTGTACGGCGATGGCGGCACCGGTGGTGACGGCGGGTTCACCTTCCGCGGCGTCGGCGCCGGCGGCCATGGTGGGGCCGGCGGTGCCGCTGGGCTGATCGGGGCCGGCGGGGCCGGCGGGGCCGGTGGGGACGGCCCCGTTATCTCCTCCGGGTTCGGTGGGAATGGCGGCATCGGCGGCACCGGCGGGCTGTTGTTCGGCAACGGCGGGGCCGGCGGGGCCGGCGGGATGAGCGGAGCCGGCTCGGCGCAGTCCGGCGGGTTGGGCGGAGCCGGGGGCGCAGCCGGGCTGATCGGGGTCGGCGGATCCGGCGGCGCCGGTGGTGCCGGCCTAGGTGTTTTCGGTGAGTCTGGTGGGAGAGGCGGCGACGGCGGTACCGGGGGGTGGCTGTATGGCGCCGGCGGGGCCGGGGGAAACGGCGGGGCCGGCGGGGACGGCGAGCCGGGTGCGGTGCAGGGCGGGCCCGGTGGAGACGGCGGAAACGGCGGTGCCGCCGGACTGCTAGGCGCCGGCGGGACCGGCGGGGCCGGCGGAGCCGGTGGGGATGACCCGCAATTCGGGGGAATGGGCGCCAAGGGTGGCGTGGGTGGCTCGGGCGGTGCCGGCGGGTGGCTGTACGGCACCGGCGGGGCCGGCGGGTCCGGCGGGGCTGGCGGGTCCGGCGAAGCTGGCGCGATCAACGGTGGGCTCGGCGGGGATGGCGGTAGGGGCGGCGCCGCTGGGCTGATCGGCGCCGGCGGGGCCGGCGGGGCCGGTGGCGCCGGCGGCGCCGGCGAGAGCGTAGGCAGGTCCGGTGGCAATGGTGGGCTTGGCGGTCACGGCGGCGCTGGCGGGTGGCTGTACGGCAGCGGCGGGACTGGCGGTGCCGGCGGCGCCGGCGGCAACGGCACGTCAGGGGCTTCCGGCGGGGACGGTGGCGCCGGCGGATTCGGCGGTGGCGCGGGGCAGATTGGCGACGGCGGCGCCGGCGGGGCCGGAGGGGCCGGCGGGGAAAGCCAGGGCACTGGGCCTATCGGCTCCAGCGCTGGCGATGGTGGTGCCGGGGGGGCCGGTGGCGCCGGCGGATGGTGGTACGGCAACGGTGGGATTGGTGGGGCGGGTGGCGCCGGCGGCGCCGGCACGCTCGGGTCTTCTGGTGGCGACGGCGGGGGCGGGGGAGCGGGCGGCAACGCCAGGCAGATCGGCAACGGTGGAGACGGCGGCGCCGGCGGGGCCGGTGGCGTCGGCGCCGTCCCCGGGACCGGTGCGGACGGCGGGCCCGGCGGCAGCGGCGGAGCGCTTTTCGGCAGCCCCGGAACGTCCGGTGCACACGGCTGATAGCGAGTGGAGCCGTCACGTCGGGCGCGGCACGTGGAAGCCGACCAGCGCGGCGCCGCCGGGTTCGAGATCTTCCCAGCGACCTGCGACGTGCAGCACGGCGATGCCCGACGTCGGGAACTTCTGTGAGATCTGTTGTGCCGCCGTTGTGTCGGTGCCGCCGGCGCCGGCGAGCATGATCGCCACGGCCGACGTCGTCGGCTCGTGCCCAACTACGAGCAGGGTCTTGACCTCGTCGGAAACCTGGTTGATCTCCTGGATCACGGTGCCGGGGGCGGCACCGTAGAGGCGCTGCGTGTAACGCACCGGGGCATCGATGCCGGTGTGCGCCAAGGTCTGCCGGGCGCGCGCCGCCGCGGAGCACAGCACGCCGTCGATTGGCGGCAGGTTGGCGCGCAGCCAATCACCGGCGAGCCTGGCCTCCCGTACGCCGCGTGGCGCCAGTGGTCGGTCGTGGTCGGCGACGCCGTTTGGGTACGCCGACTTCGCGTGTCGCATCAGCACGAGATGGAGGTGTTGCTCACTCACCGGGCTCACGCTAATGCAGCGACGAACCCGGGATCACTACGCCGGGTCGTCGTCGTCCTCGTAGGTGCCGTCGGGGTTGCGGCAGTCGGCGAGTTTGTCGGCAAGCCCGGCCGGCTGTTCGGGCCGAAACCGGGTGTCTTCCTTGGCCAGCGTGGCCTCCGCGCAGTCGGGGGTGGGCGCATCGACCCCCCAGCCGCCCGGCGCGTTGGGCGGCCGCGCTGGCCGCCAACACCGGCGCCAGCGGCTGGCCGGTCAGCGCGCGCCGCGGCCCAACTCGGCGGCCTCGGCGATGCGGCGGGCGGCCTTGGGACGGCTGATCAGCGTCCACTCGGCGATCGCTTGCGCCAGGTCGCCGCCCAACCCCTCGGCGCTGGCCGGGCGGGCCAGCTCGTTGATCAATGAATGCTCGGCCGGCGGCGCACCCGCTCCACCCGTTCCAGCAACACCAGCCGCTCCCGGGTGCTCAACACCTCAACATCCAACCCCAACACCGCATCCACCGCGGCATCGAGCCCATCAAAGGCCGCGGTGATCACCTGCCGATCCATACGCCCAAACTAGCGGCGGGCACCGACAAGATACCCCGCCCGGAGACGGCTGAAACCACAGTGACACAAGAGAATCCAGTGAACACGACGACACGCGCGGCGCGGTCCAGAAACCCCCGTCCCGGATCGCAGCTCGGACCTGCCGGGCGAGGTCCCGCGACTTGTCGGTACCCAGACCTAGACTCGCCTTGCCTTGACAGCCACCTCTCAGGAGAGACGGAATGCGATTCCTGCACACCGCGGATTGGCAGCTGGGCATGACCCGTCACTTCCTTGCCGGCGACGCCCAGCCACGCTATTCGGCGGCCCGCCGCGACGCGGTGGCCGGGCTCGGCGCGCTGGCCGCCGAGGTGAACGCCGAATTCGTGGTGGTCGCCGGTGACGTCTTCGAACACAATCAGATCGCCCCACGGGTCATCGGTCAGTCCTTGGAGGCCATGCGCGCCATCGGCATTCCGGTTTACCTGCTGCCGGGCAATCACGATCCACTGGACGCGTCCTCGGTGTACACCGGCGCGCTGTTCACCGCCGAACGCCCAGACAACGTCGTCGTGCTCGACCGAGCCGGTGTCCATGAGGTCCGGCCCGGGGTGGAGATCGTCGCGGCGCCGTGGCGGTCCAAGGCGCCCACCACCGACCTGGTCGCCGAGGTCCTGGACGGCCTGCCGCCGGCCGACGTCAGCCGCGTGCTCGTCGCCCATGGCGGCGTCGACGTGCTGGATCCCGACCGTGACAAACCCTCGCTGATTCGGCTCGCCGAGCTCGATGACGCGATATCCCGCGGGACGATTCACTATGCGGCCCTCGGCGATCGGCATTCGCTCACCCAGGTCGGCGGCAGCGGCCGGGTGTGGTACGCCGGATCACCGGAGGTCACCAACTTCGACGATGTCGAGGCCGACCCCGGTCATGTGCTGGTCGTCGACGTCGACGAAAGCGATCCGCAACGCCACGTCGCGGTCGAAGCCCGGCAGGTCGGCCGGTGGCGGTTCGTCACGCTGCATCACCAGGTGGACAGTAACCGTGAAATCGCCGACCTGGACCTCAATTTGGATCAGCTGCGAGACAAGGACCGCACCGTCGTGCGGCTGGCACTGACCGGTTCGCTGACGGTCACCGACCGGGCGGCACTGGATGCCTGTCTGGACAAATATGCGCGGTTGTTCGCCTGGCTGGGCCTGTGGGAGCGGCACACCGACCTGGCAGTGATACCCGCGGATGGCGAGTTCAGCGACCTCGGCATCGGGGGGTTCGCGGCGGCGGCCGTCGACGAACTCGTCGCCACGGCGCGCGCGGGCGACGACGAGTCTGCGGCCGACGCTCAAGCGGCGCTGGCGCTGTTGCTTAGGCTCACCAACCGGGGTGCGGCATGAAGCTACACCGGCTGGTGTTGACGAATTACCGCGGTGTCGCCCACCGGGAGATCGAGTTCCCCGACCGTGGCGTCGTGGTGGTGTGCGGCGCCAACGAGATCGGCAAAACCTCGATGGTCGAGGCATTGGACCTTCTGCTGGAGTTCAAGGACCGCTCCACAAAGAAGGAAGTCAGGCAGGTCAAGCCGACGCACGCCGACGTCGGCTCCGAGGTCACTGCCGAGATCAGCAGCGGCCCTTATCGTTTCGTTTACCGCAAGCGATTTCACAAGAAACCTGAGACGCAGTTGACCGTGTTGGCGCCGCGCCGCGAACAGCTGACCGGCGACGAAGCGCACGAACGGGTCCGCGCGATGCTGGCCGAGACGGTGGACACCGAGCTGTGGCGTGCCCAGCGGGTGGTGCAGGCCGCCTCGACCGAGGCGGTGGATCTGTCCGGCTGCGATGCGTTGTCGCGCGCGCTCGATGTCGCCGCCGGCGACGATGCCGCGTTGTCGGGCACCGAGCCGGTGCTCATCGAGCGAATCGACGCCGAGCACGCCCGCTACTTCACGCCCACCGGGCGTCCGACCGGGGAGTGGGCCGCCGCGATCTCCCGGCTGGCCGATGCCGAGGCCGCGGTCGCGAGGTGCGCGGCGGCCATGGCCGAGGTCGACGACCGGGTCCGGCGGCACGCCGAACTGACACAGCGGGCGGCCGAGCTGGCCGAGCAACGGCTTGCGGCGGGCCCTCGGCTGCGGGCCGCGCAGGCCGCCGCCGACGCGCTCGCCGCCCTCACGGCCCAACTGCGCGAAGCCGAACTGGTCGCCGCGGCCGCGGCCGCGACCAGTGCCACGGCCGCCGCCTCGCACACCGGACGGCTGGGGTTGGTCGCCGAGGTCGCCACTCGCACGGCCGCTGTCGCCGAACTGGAGGCCGAAGCCCACGAGGCGGCCGGCCAGCAGGTGGTGGCGACCGCGGACGCCGAGGCCGCCGAGGCCGCGGCCGAGCGGGCCGCCGAAGCCGTGACGGCCGCCCAACGACGTGCCGAGTTCGCCCGGCGCGCCCTCGACCGGATCGCCGAGCGGGTGGAGGCGGACCGATTGCGTGCCCTGCTGACCAAGATCGACGATATCCAGCGTGACCGTGACCGGGTCTGCGCGGAGCTGTCCGCCATCGCCCTGACCGAGGAGCTGCTGCGTCGCATCGAGAACGCCGTGGCCGCTGTCGATCGCAGCGGTGGGCAGCTGGCATTGCTCTCGGCCGTCGTGGAATTCACCGCCGCGGCCGACATCGAGCTCGCCGTCGGTGACCAGCGGGTCTCGCTGGCCGCGGGCCAACGCTGGTCGCTCACCGCCACCGGCCCCACCGAGCTGGAGGTTCCCGGCGTGCTGACCGCGCGGGTCACCCCGGGTGCGACCGCGCTCGACATTCGGGCCGAGTATGTTGCCGCACAACAAGAACTCGCCGCCGCGCTGGCCGCCGGTGAGGTTGCCGACGTGGCCGCGGCACGATCCGCCGACCAGCGGCGGCGCGACCTGCAGGGCCGCCGCGACCGGCTGACCGCAACGCTGGCCGGCCTGCGCGGCGACGACGACGTGGACCAGCTCCGCGCGAGGCTGGCACGGCTGCACGCCGCTCAACCGGCGGCACCCGAGCCGTTCGAGACGGACTCGGCCGCCGCACGCGCCGAACTGGACGCGGCCGAGGCGGCTTGTGTGGCCGCGCAGGCGGAGTACGAGAGCCGGCGCCGCAGCGCGGCCGACGCCAGCCGTCGGCTCGCCGAGACATGCACGCGGGTAACGGTTTTGCAGAACAACGTGGCGGCCCAGCGCGCCGAGCTCGACGCGGTTACCGCCCGGCTGGCCCAGCAACGGGCGGCGGTCAGCGACGACGACCTGGCCGCCGCGGCAGCGGGGGAGTTGCGCGCCCTGCAGAACGCCGATCGGCGAGTGGCCGAACTGGCCGACGCCCTGGCCGCCACCGCGCCCGACGCGGTGGCGGCCGAACTGGCCGAGGCCACCGAATGGTCGGAAACGCTGCGCCGACGCCACGACGACACCGTCCACGAATTGCGCGAGGTCAGCATCGAGCTGTCGGTGTTCGGCAGCGAGGGTCGCAAGGGCAAGCTCGACGCCGCCCGGACCGAGCTCGAGCACGCCGCCAGCGAACATACCCGGGTCCGGCGCCGGGCCCGGGCGGCGCAGTTGCTGCGGTCGGTGATGACACGGCACCGCGATGCCACCCGGTTGCGCTATGTCGAGCCCTACCGTGCCGAACTACAGCGGCTCGGCCGGCCGGTGTTTGGGCCCACCTTCGAGGTCGACGTCGACAGCGACCTGCGGATCCGCAGCCGCACGCTGGATAACGCCACGGTGCCCTATGAATCCTTGTCGGGCGGGGCCAAGGAGCAGCTCGGCATGCTGGCGCGGTTTGCCGGCGCGGCCCTGGTCGCCAAGGAGGACACCGTGCCGGTGGTGGTCGACGACGCGCTGGGGTTCACCGATCCGAACCGGCTGGCCAGGATGGGCGAGGTGTTCGACGCCGTGGGCGCCCACGCGCAGGTGATCGTGCTGACCTGTAGCCCCGACCGCTACGACGGGGTCACGGGCGCGCACCGCATCGATCTCGACGTCATACACTGAGCCCGAAACGGGGATGCATGATGGACATTCAGCGCGACTACGTGGTCGTCGGGACCGGCTCAGCCGGGGCGGTCCTCGCCAATCGGCTCAGCGCTGACCCGGCGACCTCGGTGCTGGCCCTGGAAGCCGGGCCGCGCGACACGAACAAATTCATCTCCATCCCGGCCGCCTTTTCCAAGCTGTTCCGCAGCGAAATCGACTGGGATTACCTGACCGAACCGCAGCCAGCGCTGGGCGGACGCGAGATCTATTGGCCCCGTGGCAAGGTGCTCGGAGGCTCCTCGTCGATGAACGCGATGATGTGGGTCCGCGGATTTGGCGCCGACTACGACGAGTGGGCCTCCCGAGCCGGTCCCGGGTGGTGCTACGCCGAGGCGCTCGGTTACTTCCGCCGCATCGAGAACGTCACCGCCGCCTGGCACTTCGTCAGCGGCGATAACAGTGGGGTGAGTGGCCCGGTGCGCATTTCCCGTCAGCGCAGCCCCAGCCGCTTGACCGCCGCCTGGCTGGCGGCCACACGCGAGTGTGGATTCGCCTCGGTGCAACCGAATTCCGCTGTCCCGGAAGGCTTCTGCGAGACCGTGGTAACCCAGCGGCGAGGAGCCCGGTGCAGTGCCGCCGACGCCTATCTGAAACCGGCAATGCGGCGCACCAACCTCACCGTGCTCACCGGCGCGACCGCGACCCGCATCGTCATCGACCGGAACCGGGCGGTCGGCGTGGAATACCGGTGCGCCGGCCAAACCGCCGTCGCCTATGCCCGGCGCGAGGTGGTGCTCTGCGGCGGCGCCGTCAACAGCCCGCAGCTGCTGATGCTCTCCGGCGTCGGTGATCGCGACCAGCTCGGCGAGCACGGCATCGACACCGTCTACCACGCGCCGGAAGTAGGGCAAAACCTGCTCGACCATCTGGTCACCCCGCTCGGCTTCGACGTCGAAGACGGCAGCTTGTTCGCCGCCGAGAAGCCCAAGCAGTTGGTCAACTATCTGCTGCGCCGCCGCGGCATGCTCACCTCCAATGTTGGCGAGGCATACGGATTCGTCCGCAGCAGACCGGAACTCGAGCTGCCCGACCTCGAGCTGATCTTTGCCCCGGCGCCGTTCTATGACGAGGCGCTGGTGGGGCCGTCCTGTCACGGCGTGGTGTTCGGGCCGATCCTGGTCGCTCCGCACAGCCGCGGCCAGATCACACTGCGGTCGGCCGACCCACATGCCAAGCCGGTGATCCAACCGCGTTACCTGTCCGACCCCGCCGGCGTGGACCGTGCCGCGATGATGGCGGGCCTTCGGATGTGCGCCCGGATCGCCCAGGCCCCCGCGCTCAAAGGCCTGCTCGGGTCCATCGCGCGGCCGCGTCAGTGCGCCGAGTTGGACGAGGCCACCCTGGAGTTGGCGCTCAACACGTGCTCGCACACCCTGTATCACCCGATGGGCACCTGCCGGATGGGCAGTGACCCAGCCAGCGTGGTGGATCCGGCGCTGCGGGTTCGCGGTGTCGACCGGCTCAGGGTCGCCGACGCCTCGGTGATCCCCAGCACGATTCGTGGCCACACCCATGCGCCGTCGGTGCTGATCGGGGAGAAGGCCGCCGACCTGATCCGCGGCTGACCATGAACGCGAAACGGCGCCGGGTCCACGACAAACTGGCGGCGCTGCCCGGCGTGCGGCCGGTGCGTCGGCCGATGTCGCCGGGGGACACCACAGAGTTCGACCTGTACTACGTACGCACCGGCCGCATGTCCGCACATCCGCTGGTGATCATCCCCGGTGGCCCCGGAGTGGCGTCCGTGCGGATGTACCAAGGGTTACGGAGGCGCGCCGCCGCCGCGGGTCTGGACGTCATCATGATCGAGCACCGGGGCGTCGGGATGTCGCGTCACGACGCCTTCGGCGCCGTCCTGCCGCCCCCGCGCTCACGGTCACTCAGGTGGTCGACGATGTGGCCGCGGTGCTCGACGACGCTCGCGTCGGGTCCGCCGTCGTCTATGGCACGTCGTACGGCAGCTATGTTGCGGCGGGGGTGGGCGTGCGCCATCCGGGCCGGGTGCGGGCGATGATCCTCGATTCACCGGTGCTGTCCCACCACGACATTGCACTGATCCGCGACGCCATTCGCCGGCTGCTGCTGATGGGTGAGCGTCCAAAGACCACGGCCCTGGCGGCAAAGGTGCGCCGGCTCGTCGACGCCGGGGTGATGACCGCCTCGGCGGGGCAGGTCGCCGCGACCGTGTATGGCCACTGCGGGCCCGCGGTGCTCGACCGTCAGCTCGATCTGTTGCATGCCGGACGAACGATGCTGTGGCGCTAGCTGTTTCGACTGGCGAACACAGCGGACCGTAAGGTTCCGTATCGCTACGAAGTGGATCTGGTGGCTCGCATCGCTTGCCGGGAACTCGACTATGCGGCCGAGCCCGACGGCCTGCCGCTGGACCCTGCCGTCGCGATACGTGAAATTCTCGCCGATACCGTGGCTTTCGAGGCCGAGCCCTATGACTTGTGGTCCGAGATGCCGAGATTCGGCTGGCCGACGGTGGTGGTTTCCGGTGGCCGCGATCTCGTCACGCCGCCGGCGGTGGCGCAGCGGGCGGTGTCGCTGCTGCCGAATGCCGTGCTGGTGACGCTCCCGATGATGGGGCACAGCGCGTTGGACTCTCGTGAGCCCGCCGCCCTGGACATCGCCGCTGGGGCGGTGCGGCGTGGCGAATTTGGCGGGCTTGCCGCCCGGGCGCACAGATTGGACGCGCTGGCGCCGCGTGCGCCACTGCGCTTGCTGTGGAAGGCCGTCGCGGTGGCGGCCGGGGCCGAGGGCGCGCTGCCGGCGATACCCAAGCCGCTGCGCCACGTTCAGCTCCGGATAAACCCGATGGCGGTGTAGTCCAGATCGGCCAGGCCGCGCGCACCGAAATTGGCCAGCGTGCTGCGAACCGCGACGGTGCCTGGAGATTGGGTCAGCGTCAGGCTGAATCCTTCGGCCCAGATGAGCTTGTCGACCTCGTTGGCCAACACGCGGGCCTTGCCGGGATCGAGTTCTTCGAGCGTCTGCTGGATGGCGGCGTCGATCTGGGGGCTGCCGATCTTGCCGAAGTTGCTCTCGCCGTCGGAGGCGTAAATCTGGGTGAGCGCCGACAGCGGAAACGCGTCGCCGACCCAGCCGAACAGCGCGATATCGAAGGCTCCGACGTTGATGTAGTTGCTGAAAAAGCCACTGCCGGACCTGGATTGCAGTTCAAGCTGGACACCGACCTGCGCGAGGCTGTGCTGCGCGATCTGCGCGAATTGCCTGCTGCCCTGCGCGTCGTAGAACAACATCCGCACGACCAGCCGGCGGCCGCCCTTCTCCCGGAATTTGCCGTTGAGCCTCCAGCCCAGGGCGTCCAGTTCCCGCTTCGCCCGGTCCGGGTCGTATGCGACGACGCCGCTGTTGTCCTGATAGCCCTCCTGCCCGGCGACGAAGATGTGGTTGTTCAACGGCGCCGGATCACTGGACAGCCCATACAGGGCCACCTTGGCGATGGTCCGCCGGTCGATTCCCCGGCAGACGGCCAGCCGCAGCGCCGTGTCGGCCAGGATCGACCCCGGTGCGCCGTTGAAGGTGAAGTGGCTCCAGCTGGGGGCCGGCGCCCGCCGGATGGCGATGCCCCTGGTGCGCTCGGCGATGGTGAGCTGGTCCAGCGAGCCGATTCCGGTCGCGTCGATGGTCTTGTTCTGCAGCGCGGGCAGCCGCGCCGCGTCATCGAGTACCAGATAGGTGATGGTGTCCAGGCGCGGGCGGTTCCCCCACCATTTGGGGTTGCGGGTCAACGTGATTCGCTGCGTGGCCCGGTCCAGGGTGGACACGATGAACGGGCCGGCGGACGGGCCCGGCGCGTCCAGTTGGCCCTTGTTGAACACCTCCGGCGTCGCCGTCACGCTGGCGGGCAGCAGCATGCCGTTGCCGGCGAACATGCCGCGCCACTCGGCGTAGGGCTTGGCAAAGGTCACGATGGCTTGCCGGTCGTCGACACCCCGGGTGACCGAGGCGACGCGATCGGCGCCGTTGGGGGACGCGATCTCGAACCGCTTGTCCACGCCACTGGTGGCATGGATTTGGCTGGCGATGTCCCGCCACGTGATCGGCGTACCGTCGGACCAGACCGCCTTGGGATTGATGGTGTAGGTGATGATTTGTGGCGCGGTGCGGGTCAGTTCGACGCTGGTGAAGTAGTCGGTGTTGACCGTCGCGGAGCCGTCCGGCCCGATGACGAACGCGCTGGGCAGGGTGGCTTTCAGCATCCCTGCTACCTCGGCCGAATTTCCGTCGATATGCAGGATGTTGAAGTTGGGTGGGAAATCGCTGAGCGATAGCCGTAGGTTGCCGCCGTCTTGCAGGGTAGCGGGGTCGCGCGGGTTGATATCGCTGGTGGTGCCCAATGTGGTGTTGCCGGCGGGTGCGGGAGTCAGCTGGCCGCCCGCCGAGCACCCGGATACCGCCACAGCGGAGACGAACACCACCGCCGCGACACGGCGGGCCCAGCGCTCCACGAGCCGGCTAGCCACGATTGCTCCGATGGCCCTGCTGGCCACGATGGCCCGGCTCCGGTCGCGGCACCGCGCCCAGCAGTCGCTGGGTGTACTCGTGTTTCGGATTGCCGAACACCTCCTGACTGTCGCCCTGCTCGACAATGGCGCCTTTGAACATCACCGCAACCTGGTGGGCGAGGTGCCTGACCACCGAAAGATCGTGCGACACAAACAGATACGACAAACCGAAGCGATCCTGCAGGTCGAGCAACAGGTTGATGATCCCCGCCTGGATCGAGACGTCCAGTGCCGACACCGGTTCGTCGAGGGCCAAGATCTTGGGCCGCAGCGCCAGCGCCCGCGCGATACCGATGCGCTGTTTCTGCCCACCGGAGAACTCGGCGGGGTAGCGACTGGCGTCGGCGCGGCGCAGTCCCACGATGTCCAGTAGCTCGGCGACCCGCGCGTGCGTGTCGTTTCTGCTGAAGCCGTTGGCTTGCAACGGTTCAGCAATCAGGTCGAAGACTGGCAGGCGAGGATCCAACGACGCCACCGGATCCTGAAAGACAACCTGAATGTCGCGTCGCAACGCTCGCCGGCTCGACGGGGTCAGCGCAGCGACGTCGGCGCCCAGCACTTCGATCGAGCCCGATTGTGGCGCATCCAGTTCCAAGATCTCGTGTAACGTGGTCGACTTGCCCGAGCCGGATTCACCGACGATGCCCAGCGTGTGGCCCTGCCGCAGTTCGAAACTGACGCCGTCCACCGCACGGACTTCACCGATGGCGCGGCGCAGCACCACGCCCTTGGTCAGCGGGTAGGTCTTGACCAGATCACGCACCCGTACGACGACCGGAGAGTCACCGGGTGCCGGCGCGCCGGCCTCGATGTTGACCCCGTAGATGTCGGCGGCGCTGCGCCCGGCGACTTCGCCGGTGCGGATGCAGGCCACCCGGTGATCGGCCGCCACCTCGACCAATTCGGGTTCCGCCACCCGGCATTCATCGATCACCAGCGGGCAGCGCGGCGCGAACGGGCACCCCGGATCCAGGCCCGCCAGCGACGGGGGCGCCCCGGGAATGGGGACCAGCCGGGTGCCCTGCGCGGCATCCAACCGCGGAACCGAACCCAAAAGCCCAACGGTGTAGGGCATCTGGCGATCGTCGTAGAGGCTATCCACGGGGGCCGACTCGACGACCCGGCCGGCATACATCACCAGCGCCCGGTCGGCGAACTCGGCGACCACCCCGAGGTCGTGGGTGATGATCAACACTCCGGCGCCGGTGACGTCGCGCGCCGTCTTGAGCACCTCGAGGATCTGCGCCTGCACGGTGACGTCCAGCGCGGTGGTGGGCTCGTCGCAGATCAACAGGTCCGGATCGTTGGCGATCGCGATGGCGATCACCACCCGCTGGCGTTCTCCGCCGGAAAGTTCGTGCGGAAACGCGCGGGCGCGCCGCTGAGGTTGTGAGATCCCCACCAGGTCAAGCAATTCCACCGCACGCCGGCGGGCGGCCCGCTTGCCGACGCGGGGTTGGTGCACCTGGATCGCCTCGGCGATCTGGTCACCGACGGTGTAGACGGGGGTCAGCGCGGACATCGGATCCTGGAACACCGTGCCGATGGCCTTGCCACGAAACCGTGACATCGCGTCATCGGCGAGCCCCAGAAGTTCGGTGCCCCGCAGCCGTACCGAGCCGCTGACGGTGGCGTAGTCCGGCAGCAGGCCCACCACCGCCATCGCCGCAGCGGACTTGCCCGATCCGGATTCACCGACCATCGCCACCACTTCGCCGGGGTCGACGCGGTAGCTGATGCCGCAAACCGCGGTCACCGGATCGCCATCGGTTCCGAAGGTGACGGCCAGGTCGGCGACTTCCAGCAGCGGGCTCATGGGCCGCCGCGCCGCAGGGTTCTGCTGCCGGGGTCCAGCGCGTCGCGCAGGCCGTCGCCGGTCAGGTTGGCGCACACCAGGATCAGCACCAAGACCCCGGCGGGAAACAAGAACACCCAACCGAAGGTGGTCGCGGATCCGGTCCCGTCGGCGATCAGGGTGCCCAGCGACACATCCGGCGGCTGAACGCCGAAACCAAGGAAGCTCAAACCGGTTTCGGCCAGGATGGCCGAGGCGACGTTGAGGGCGGCATCGATGATCAGGATGGACGCCACATTCGGCACCACGTGGCCGACGATGATCCGTCGGCTGGAGACGCCCATATACCGTGCGGCCCTGATGAATTCGCGTTCACGCAAGCTCATCGTCATGCCGCGCACCATCCGGGAACTGATCATCCAACCGAAACCGGCCAGCAGCAAGACCAGGAAGATGATGTTGGCCGAATGCTTGGTTCGTGGCGTGACGATGGCGATCAGGATGAAGCTGGGCACCACCAGCAGCAGGTCGACCACCCACATCAGCGCCCGGTCCCGCCAGGCCCCGAAGTATCCCGAGACGGCCCCGACGGTAGCAGCGATGCCGGTGGATATCACCGCGACACAGACACCGATCAGCATCGACTTCTGCATGCCCCGCAACGTCTGGGCCAGCAGGTCTTGGCCCAGCGCGTTGGTGCCCATCCAGTGACGGGCATTCGGTGGCTGCAGCAGCGCGTCAAAATCGAGGTCTTCATAGGAGTAGGGCAGCAGCGCGGGCAGCGCATAGCAGCCGATGAACAGCAGCACCAGTGCCCCCAGCGAGGCCACCGCGGCTCGGTTGCGCAGGAAGCGGCGGAGCACCAGGGTGCGCCGCGAGGTGAATTCGGCCGCCTCGGCTGCCTCGGCCGGGGCGGTCATGACACCCGCACCCTGGGGTCCAGGGCGGCGTAGATGACGTCGGAGAGCAGCCCGGCCAGCAACACCACCGCGCCGGAGAACACCGTGATGGCCGCGACGATGTTGGTGTCCTGGGTCGAGATGCCCCGGATCGCCCATTCGCCCATGCCGTGCCAGCCGAAGATCTTTTCGACGAAAACGGCCCCGGTGACCAGGCCCGCCACGCTGTAGGCGAACAGCGTGGCCATCGGTATCAGCGCGGTGCGCAGCCCGTGTTTGACCAGCGCGCGTCGGCGGGTCAACCCCTTGGCGCGCGCGGTGCGAATGAAATCCTGCCCGAGCACGTCGAGCATCGCGTTGCGTTGGTAGCGGCTGTAGCCGGCGGCAGCGACCAGCGCCAGCGTGAGCGACGGCAGGACCAGGTGCTGCACGCGGTCGCCGAGGTTTGCCCACACCCCGCCGGTCACCCCCGGTGAGGTCTCCCCGGTGTAGTCGAAGAGCTGAATGCCCAGCGCCCAGTTGACCCGCAGTGCGCCCAGGATCAACAGGTTGGCGATGACGAACGTCGGTGCGCTCAGTATCAGCAGCGCCAGCATGGTGACCAGGCGGTCGCTGAGCCGGTACTGGCGGATGGCGCCCCATGCCCCGATCACCACGCCCAGCACGGTGCCCACCACCGAGCCAACCACCAGCAGCCGCAGGCTGACGCCGATGCGGCGGCCCAGTTCGTCGGCGACCGGCTGGCCGGTGATCGTGGTCCCGAAATCGCCGCGAACCGCATGCGAAACCCAGTTGGCATAGCGGATCGGTATGGGCTTATCCAGGCCGAGGTCATGGGCCTTGGCATCGATGACCTCTTGGGGTGGTCGTGGACTGCGCTGCATCAGGCTTTCCAGCGGCGAGAACGACAGCGAGGTCAGGCAGTAGGTCAAAAACGAGGCCAGCGCGAGCAGCGCGAGGTAGTTGAGTAACCGGCGCGCCAGAAAGCGTGTCATGCCCAACCAGCCGGCCAGTGTCGCATGGGCACAGGGTAGCGAGCCCCGCACGAGTTGGCGCCCTTCAACGATTGGTGCGCCACCGATCGGCCGCGACCAGCGCATTTCCCGACTTCCGACGGTGCACCGAATCCCGCTCACACACTCGAGCCAGCAGGCCACGTGCCGCGCCCCGCACCCGCGTCCACCGGCGTCGCGATTGGCCGCGCGCACACCGGCTGACACCAGCGAGTTTCACAAATCCCGAAATCCTGGCGAACGTCCGCCGGCAAGCGTTGCACAAGGTCATTTGGCGCCGCCGAGGTCGTCCGGTCGGCCCACGAGGACGCAGTGGAGGATACCGATGTCATTCGTGTTCGTGGCACCCGAGTTCGTCCAGGCGGCGGCGGCGGAATTGTCGAGCGTCGGCTCGGTGATCGTCCAGGCCAATGCGGCGGCCGCGTTCCCGACCACGGCCGTGGCGGCTGCGGGTGCCGATGAGGTGTCGGCAGCGGTTTCGGCGTTGTTCATGGCGCATGCTCAGGAGTATCAAGCGATCAGCGCTCAGGCGGCGCTGTTCCACGACCAATTCGTACGCAATCTGCAGGCCAGCGTGGGTGCGTATGCCAACACCGAGGCGGCCAACGTCGTCGGGACGGTCGAACAGCACGTTCTCAATGCGGTCAACACGCCGTCGCAGCTGCTGACGGGTCGCCCGCTGATTGGCAACGGCGCTGATGGGACGGCTCCCGGTCAGGCCGGCAGTGACGGCGGGTGGTTGTGGGGTAACGGCGGCAATGGTGCGGCCGGTGCGGCTGGTCAGGACGGCGGCCGCGGCGGTAACGCCGGGTTGATCGGCAGCGGCGGACACGGCGGGGCCGGCGGCGGGCTTCTTGCCTCAGCGGAGGCCAGCGTTGGCGGGGTCGGCGGGGCCGGCGGTCGGGCGTGGCTGTTCGGCAACGGCGGCGACGGCGGGGCGGGTGGACCTTTCGCGGCGGGCGGTCGCGGCGGTGACGCTGGCCTCATCGGCAATGGCGGAGGTGGTGGGGCTGGCGGGTCAGGTCCACTTGTTGACGTCAACTTTGCACCAGGACCGGGCCACAAAGGTGGGGCCGGCGGGGCCGGCGGCAATGCCTGGCTGTACGGACACGGTGGGACCGGCGGGAACGGCGGGAACGGCGGAGTTGGAGGAGCCGGTGTCTTGGGCACTGGCGCGGGTACCGGTGGAGACGGCGGCGACGGCGGTGATGGTGGCCGGGGCGGGTTGATCGGTGCTGGCGGGGACGGCGGCATGGGCGGGGTCGGCGGCCGCGGTGGTAGTGGCGTTGATGGCGGCGGTGGTGGTCGCGGCGGCAACGGAGGGGTTGGCGGGGACACCGGGCTCATCGGCCCCGGCGGGGATGGCGGCGACGGCGGCGACGGCGGGGTCGGTGGAGACGCACAGGTGGATCCGGTGACCGGGAGCGTGGGGCGCAATGGCGGCGGTGGCGACGGCGGCAACGGTGGCGGCGGCGGTGCGGGCGGGATCGCCCCCGGTAACGGCGGATTGGGCAACGTCCTGACCGCCTTTCTGCAGCACAGCGCCGGTGATGGCGGTGACGGCGGGAACGGCGGGAATGCCGGCACCAGCACCCTTTCCGGTGCACAACCCGCAACCGGTGGTGTAGGCGGCGGCGGGGGTGCCGGCGGCAATCTGTACGGCGCGGCCGGTGCGCCCGATGCGGACCACGTGGGCTCGGCGGTAGCTCGGGTCGCGCAGGCCGCGCAGTCCCGCGACCCCATTGGGTTTGTCGAGGCCCTGAAGGTCCTCGGGCCTAAGCCGGTGGTCCTAAAACTTGGTGAGGTGGGTGAAGCCGGTGAAGGTCCGCCTCTGCTCCCTGGAGACGGCAGGGCTCTGGGAGACGGCGGTCCGGTGGGCGGACGCGGCGGGGGTGGCGGCGGCGGCGCCAGCGCGTAGAACGGATCACCCAAGTCCCGTCGCGCATGCCGGCGGGCCGGGTCCTGGCACCTTTGGCACGCGGGCAGCGCGGCTGGTGACGTCGCTGGCCAAGCGACCCATGAGTTGCATCCTGCGGCGTACCAGGTGCCCGGGGTGGATGGCGGGGATCGCCCGGTTGCCGACGGTGTGGTCATTCCGATCGGCCTGATTCTCACCGGTGACATCCGGGTCGTCGGTTGTTAATATGCACCGCGGCATCGATCTAGGTAGCAAAGTCCACTCCGCGTTGCCCGAGGAGACTTGTGTGACGGTCACCGACGATTACCTGGCCAACAACGCCAAGTACGCGAGCACCTTCACGGGGCCGCTACCGATGCCGCCCAGCAAACACGTGGCGATCGTCGCCTGCATGGATGCCCGGCTCGACGTCTACCGCATGCTCGGTATCAACGAAGGCGAGGCCCACGTCATCCGCAACGCCGGCGGGGTCGTCACCGACGACGCCATCCGCTCGTTGGCCATCAGCCAGCGGTTGCTGGGGACCCGGGAGATCATCCTGATTCACCACACCGATTGCGGGATGCTCACCTTCACCGACGACGACTTCAAGCGCGCCATCCAGGAAGAGACCGGGGTCAAACCGCCGTGGGCGGCCGAGGCTTTCCCCGATCCCGCCGAAGATGTCCGGCAGTCGTTGCGGCGCATCGAAAACAGTCCGTTCGTCACCAAGCATGTGTCGCTGCGCGGGTTCGTCTTCGACGTTGCGACCGGCAAGCTCAACGAGGTGACGCCCTAACGGCGAGCAGACGCAAAAGCCCCTATTTCGATCGCGAAATAGGGGCTTTTGCGTCTGCTCGCCCTCATTGACAGCGGCGGGGGAGGCTGGTTGCATGGTGAACAATGACCGTAAATTTGGTCAAGCCAACCAGATTTATCAGGAATAGGGGAGGACCGCATGACCGTCACGGCAGGCCCCGCGGCCGGGCAGTACGAGCTGAGTCATCTGCGCTCGCTGGAGGCCGAGGCGATCCACATCATCCGGGAGGTGGCCGCCGAATTCGAGCGGCCGGTGCTGCTGTTCTCCGGCGGCAAGGACTCCATCGTGATGCTGCACCTGGCGCTCAAGGCGTTCCGTCCCGGTCGGCTGCCCTTCCCGGTGATGCACGTGGACACCGGCCACAACTTCGACGAGGTCATCGCCACCCGCGACGAGCTGGTCGCGGCCGCCGGGGTGCGCCTGCTGGTGGCGTCGGTGCAGGACGATATCGACGCCGGCCGGGTGGTCGAGACGATCCCGTCGCGAAACCCGCTACAGACGGTGACATTGCTGCGGGCCATCCGGGAGAACAGGTTTGACGCGGCGTTCGGGGGTGCCCGGCGCGATGAGGAGAAGGCGCGCGCCAAGGAGCGGGTGTTCAGCTTTCGCGACGAGTTCGGGCAGTGGGACCCCAGGGCTCAGCGGCCCGAGCTGTGGAACCTCTACAACGGGCGACATCACAAGGGCGAGCACATCCGGGTGTTCCCGCTGTCCAACTGGACCGAGTTTGACGTCTGGTCCTACATCGGGGCCGAGCAGGTCAGGCTGCCGTCGATCTATTTCGCGCACCGGCGCAAGGTTTTTCAACGCGACGGGATGCTGTTGGCGGTGCACCGGCACATGCAGCCGCGCGCCGACGAAACGGTGTTCGAGGCGACCGTGCGATTCCGCACCGTCGGGGACGTGACCTGTACGGGATGCGTGGAATCGGCGGCGGCCACCGTGGCGGAGGTCATCGCCGAGACCGCGGTGTCGCGGCTGACCGAGCGGGGGGCAACCCGGGCCGACGACCGGATTTCGGAGGCCGGGATGGAAGACCGCAAGCGCCAGGGGTACTTCTGATGGCCGGGCCCACCACGCTGCTGCGGCTGGCGACCGCCGGCTCCGTCGACGACGGCAAGTCCACCCTGATCGGGCGCCTGCTCTATGACTCCAAGGCCGTGATGGAAGACCAATGGGCGTCGGTGGAGCAGACGTCCAAGGAACGCGGCCATGAATACACCAACCTGGCTCTGGTCACCGACGGTCTGCGCGCCGAGCGCGAACAGGGCATCACCATCGACGTCGCCTACCGCTATTTCGCCACCCCCAAGCGGAAATTCATCATCGCCGACACCCCGGGGCACATCCAGTACACCCGCAACATGGTGACCGGCGCGTCCACCGCGCACCTGGTGATCGTGCTGGTCGATGCCCGGCACGGTCTGCTCGAGCAGTCCCGCCGGCACGCCTTCCTGGCGTCGCTGCTGGGCATCCGCCACCTGGTGCTCGCGGTCAATAAGATGGACCTGATCGGCTGGGACAAAGAGAAATTCGAGGCCATTCGCGACGAGTTCCATGCCTTCGCGGCCCGCTTGGACGTGCAAGACGTCACGTCCATCCCGATCTCCGCCCTGTACGGCGACAACGTGGTGACCAAATCGGAGAAGACAGAGTGGTATGAGGGGCCGGCGCTGCTGGCTCATCTCGAGGAGGTCTACATCGCCGGTGACCGCAACCTGGTCGACGTGCGGTTCCCGGTGCAGTACGTGATCCGGCCACACACCCTCGACCATCACGACCACCGCAGCTACGCCGGCACGGTAGCCAGCGGGGTGATGCGTCCGGGCGACGAAGTGATCGTGCTGCCGATCGGCAAGACCACCCGGATCACCGCGATCGACGGCCCCACCGGCTCGGTGGCAGAAGCCTTTCCGCCGATGGCCGTGTCGCTCAGCCTGGCCGACGACATCGACATCTCGCGGGGCGACATGATCGCGCGCACCAACAACCAGCCGAGGGTCACCCAGGAATTCGACGCAACGGTGTGCTGGATGGCCGATGCGTCGGCGTTGCAGCCCGGCCGCGACTACCTCATCAAGCACACCACCCGGACCACCCGCGCGCGGATAACCGGGCTGGACTACCGGCTCGACGTCAACACCCTGCATCGCGACAAGACCGCAACGGCGTTGACGCTCAACGAACTTGGCCGTGTCTCAGTGCGCACGCGCACGCCGCTGCTGCTCGACGAGTACACCCGCAACGCCAGCACCGGGTCGTTCATCCTCATCGACCCCGACACCAACGGCACGGTGGCCGCCGGGATGGTGCTGCGCGACGCCTCGGCACACCAGGCGAGCCCGAACACGGTGCGGCACAAGTCGCTGGTCACCGCCGCAGATCGGGCGGCCCGGGGCAGCACGGTGTGGTTGACCGGCCTGTCGGGCGCGGGCAAGTCGTCGGTGGCCATGCGGGTGGAACAGAAGTTGCTCGAAAAGGGTGTCCCCGCTTACGTTCTCGACGGCGACAATCTACGGCATGGGCTGAACGCCGATTTGGGCTTTTCCATGGCCGACCGGGCGGAGAACCTGCGCCGGCTGGCGCATGTGGCGACGCTGCTGGCCGACTCCGGCCAAGTCGTCCTGGTGCCGGCGATCAGCCCGTTGGCCGAGCATCGCGAGCTGGCTCGTAAAATCCACGCCGAAGCCGGATTCGAGTTTTTCGAGGTGTTTTGCGACACGCCGCTGGCCGAGTGCGAACGGCGGGATCCCAAGGGGCTTTACGCCAAGGCGCGAGCGGGTGAGATCACTCATTTCACCGGGATCGACAGCCCGTACCAACGGCCGAGAAATCCCGACCTGCGCCTTACCCCGCAGCTGACCCTCGACGAGCAGGCGCGGGCCATCATCGACCTTCTCGGCTCGCGAACGTGAACGATCACGAGCTGGCCGCCTGGCTGGCTACCCGGGCCGGCGCCGTGCTGCTGGGGGTGCGCGACGAGTTAGCGGAAGCCACCGAGTCCGAACGAAAAGCTGTGGGGGACAAGCGCTCACATGACTTCCTGGTGGCGGCGCTGGCCCGGTTTCGGCCGGCTGACGCGGTGCTGTCCGAAGAGGGCGCCGACAACCCGGTGCGGTTGCGCTCGCCGCGGGTGTGGATCGTCGACCCGCTGGACGGCACCCGCGAATTCTCCGAAGCCGATCGTCAGGATTGGGCCGTACACGTGGCGCTATGGGAGACCGGCGAACTGGTCGCCGGAGCGGTCGCGCTTCCCGCGCAGGGCGTCACACTGGCCACACCCGATGTCGCGGCGCCGGCCAAAAATCCGGACCCGCCGCGGATCGTGGTGTCGCGCACCCGTCCGCCGGCGATCGCGCTGCAAGTTTGCGAACGTCTCGGTGGCACCTTGGTAGCGATGGGATCGGCAGGGGCCAAGGTCTCGGCGGTCGTGCGGGGAGCGGCCGACGTGTATGTGCACGCCGGCGGTCAGTACGAATGGGATTCGGCGGCGCCGGTGGCGGTGGCGCGCGCGGCCGGTTTGCACACCTCGCGGATCGACGGTTCCCCGCTGCGGTACAACCAGCCCGACCCGCTGCTGCCCGATGTGGTGGTGTGTCGGCCGGAGTACGCCGACGCGGTGGTGAGCGTGACCGGCTGACGTGCCATTGCCAGTGGCACAATCCTGAAGCATGCGGATGTCGGCCAAGGCGGAGTACGCGGTTCGGGCGATGATCCAGCTCGCCGCGGTGGACGACGGCACGCTGGTCAAGACCGAGGATTTGGCGCAGGCGCAGGGCATACCGCCGCAGTTTCTGGTCGACATCCTGACCAACCTGCGCACCGATCGGCTGGTGCGCAGCCACCGCGGCCGCGAGGGCGGCTACGAACTAGCCCGCCCGGGAACCCAGATCAGCATCGCCGACGTGCTGCGCTGCATCGACGGACCGTTGGCCAGCGTCCGCGATATCGGACTCGGTGACCTGCCGTACTCCGGCCCGACCGCGGCGCTGACCGACGTCTGGCGGGCCCTGCGGGCCAGCATGCGGTCGGTGCTGGAAGAAACCACCCTGGCCGACGTGGCCACCGGCGCCCTGCCCAGGCACGTCGCGCAACTCGCCGATGACTACCGGGAACAGGAGAGCAAGCGGCACGGCGCCCAACGCACCGTTTAGCCGCGAGAGCCGTCGGGTCGGGTGCGGATCTCCATCGAATACCCGACGGCATCGGGAAAATGCCCGCCGCGACCGGTGTCTGATCGTCGGACGAGCGCGCGTGTGGGTACACCGACACGCCGGTTAGGCCGTCATCTCGCGGACGCTCGCCCTCACTTCTGAAGCGTCGTCGCACGGGGCGGCTGCCCCTTGCGCAGCGTCGCCAGCAGCTCGCGGTTCGGACCGACCAGATAGACCGTGTCGCCGGCCAGCAGCCGGGCGTCGCGGCGCGGGTGCACCTGAACCGGCGCGTCCGGCCGGGTGATCGCGATGACCCGGGTCTCGGTGGACAGTTGATGCATGGGCAGCCCGTCGAGTTCGCTGCCGGCCGCCACATACATTTCCCCGACCATGAAGGAGCGTTGCCCGATCGAGAACGTTCCCAGCACCTGCAGACCCATCGCGGCGCCGATGAACCACGGCGCCGCCAGCTCGACCGTCGAACGCACGCTTTCGAAACCGAACCGCTGCGCCACCGCGCTGCCCAGCGCGCGATCGTAAACGCGCAGCACCAGCGGAACGGTGCGCCGCTTGGCCTGGTGGGTCACCCGGGCGCCCAACATTTCCCGCAGCACGATGCCGGCCTCGATGTTGACCATGTCGTCCTGGGTCAGCACCGCCACCGCGCGGGCATGGTCGACGCAAGCCGATTCCAGCGTCTGGCGCAGCGTCGCGTCCCCGAAGATCACCGGGACGTCGAGTTCGGCCGCCGAGGACACGAAGCGGCTGCCCTCGTCCCGTTCGATCACCGCGACGTCGTACCCGGCGGCGGTCAGATCGCCGATCACCCGAATGCCGAACGAGCCGAGCCCGACGACGACGATGTGATTGCGCAGATGACGCACGCGCAGCCGTCCCGCCGAGTGGGTGAAACGGCGCGACAGCAGCAGGTCGGCGATGAACGCCACCAGCAGCGCGGTGGTGGTCACCCCGGCGAACATCAACATGATGCTGAACACGCGCAGCCATGTGGGCTGGTGGGCGAAGCTGAAGTCGCCGTAGCCCACCGTCGCGATCGTTTCGGTGCTGAAGTACAACGCGTCCAGCCACGTCATCCCGGGCGGGCGGCGGTAGGAGAACCGCAACACCACCGTCGACCCGATCAGCAGGATCAGCATGGCGGCCAACGCCCGGTAGAACATCGGGTTGATGTCGTTGCGCAGCGTGCGTGCCGCATCGGACAGCCTGCGCAGCCAGGTCCGACGCGAGCGGGTGGGGGCTGGTCGGGGGACCTTGACGCCGCGGGCGGCCAACTCGTCGGCGGTGCCGATCATCGCGGTCCAGTCGCCGGCGTGCACCCGCAGGTCCCGTCCGGGACACGTCACCACCTCACCGGGGGTGGCGGAGTTTTTGCCGCGGATCACCGCCACCGGCGCCAGGTCCCCGTAGATTTCGCGCAGCGTCGCTTCCCGCGGTGCCTCGGCGCGCCACACGACGAAGCCGATGCCGGCCGCCTCGAACGGGTGCGCGGTGCGCGCCAGACATGCCTCCACGACCGACGGGGCCGCGAGGTCGGCGACGTCGAGGATCGCGCCGGGGCCGTTGTCGGCGGCCATGGCTTCGCGCAGGACGTCGTTGGCCAGCCGCGCCACCACCCGCACATGCGGATTGGCCTTCCTTGCCAGCAGCGCGATTTCGAGATTCTTCGCGTCGTCATCCCCGGCGCAGATGACCGCGCTGGCGCCGGCGAGGTCGTCGTCGAGAAGTTTGTCGCCGGCGAGCTTGACGATGCTCGCGCCAACGCTGTTCAGCTCCTCGATGATCGTGGTGGCCAGCGCGTCGTCACCGCTGACGATGATGTGATGCGCGCCCTCGGATGCCGTCCGATGTCCGCTGGGCCCGGAAGAAATCGCGGAAGAAATCGAAGTCGTGGTCATGGCCTGGGCCGGTCGTGCGTCGTCGGGCATACACATCCGTTTCTGCGCGCAGTGGTGTGTGTTCGCGTCTATGACTATCGGGCACCGCGGGCGATTTGCACCACCTGCCCGAGATGAAATACTGCTGCCATGCCCACAGCTCGGCGCGGCCGCGGCAGCATCGACATCGCCGCACCGCCCGACGTCGTGTACGACCTGATCACCGACGTCACGCGGATGGGCGAGTGGAGCCCGGAGTGCTATCGCTGTGAGTGGCTGGACGGAGCGACGGCCGCGGTGCCGGGCGCGCGGTTTCGCGGGTACAACCGGCTCGGCCGGCTGCGCTGGGCACGAACGGTGGTGATCGACACCGCGGAGCGGGGCCGCGTGTTCGCCTTCACGACGGTCAACGATCGTGCCGGTCGTGAGGAAACGCGTTGGCGTTACACGATGGAGCCGTCGCCGGCGGGAACGCTGCTCACCGAGTCGTTCGAGTTCCTCTGGTGCTCGGTGCCCAACCGGCTGGCCGAGGCGTTGATCCCGCGCGGGCGACAGGTGAACCGGGGCATCGAGGAAACGCTGCGGCGCATCAAGCAGGCCGCCGAGACACCGGCCTGATGCCGCGCCCGCGGTCAGTGATACTGGCGGCGTGCCATTCATCGAACGTGTCGCGTCCCGGGAGATCTATCGAAGCCCGTGGATGGTGCTCCGCGAGGACGCCATCCGCCGCCCCGACGGCAGCCCCGGTGTCTACGCCGTGGTGGACAAGCCGACCTACGCGCTGGTGATGCCCTACGACGGCCACCGTTTCCGGCTGGTCGAGCAGTTCCGGTATCCGCTGGGCGCCCGGCGTTGGGAGTTTCCGCAGGGCACCGCCCCGGACCTGGTCGACGTCGCACCGTCCGAGCTGGCCGAGCGTGAGCTGCGGGAGGAAACCGGTTTGCGCGCAACGTCGTTCGAGCCGCTCGGCCAGCTCGACACCGCTCCGGGGATGACGAGTCAGCGCGGATGGGTGTTTTTGGCCACCGGAATCGTCGAGGGAGCAGCCGATCGCGAGCACGAGGAGCAGGACATGCACAGTGACTGGTTCTCACGCGACGACGTCGAGCGGATGATCCGCTCGGGGGTGATCGCCGACGCGCAGTCGATCGCCGCCTACGGACTGTTGCTGCTGCGCGGGCGATGAGCGCGATGAAGTCCGCGCCCGGGATTGCTCGATGCGGCGATCGCGATGCGGCGATCTCGACGGATGAAACCGTCGACGCGTACGCGCCGGGCACGGCGGAACCGTTCGGCGCCCGCCCGCGACGTCAGCCCACGGCGCCGTCGGCGGCCGCGATCGTCGCAGCCGCCGCCTTCGCGGCGGCCAGCTGACCGAACGCGGATGCCGGTGGCGCCAAAGTCCCGGGCCGCTCAACGACCTCGCGGGCCCGTGCGGCGGCACCGATCACCGTCGCCCGGTCGGATTCGTCGGCGAGTTCACGCTGTGCGGCCTGGACCACCAGGGCGATCTGGGTTCGCACGGCCGCGCGCCGCGACGGGTCGACGCAGTTTTGGGCAACCGCGCTCAGCAGCTGCAGCAGCGCGGTCAACACCAGCGGTTCCCGAGTTCCGTAGCGGCGAATCTGCGCACAACCGACGTGCAGGTAGGTGGCAAAGCCGGGGTGCGGAATCCAGACGAGGGGTTCCCCGGCACCGTTGCGGCGCACCTCGTCGGGCAGCGCCCGTGCGGCCAGCACCGACTCGACGGCCGAAAGATGGTGCACGACTTGGATTGCCGTGTACGGATCGTTGAGCGCCGGCGAGAGCGCCCGTAGGGCGACGTCGACCAGCTGCCGCAACCCGAACCGGACGTCCTGTTGCAGGGTGCGCTCGTAGCCGATGTGCACATGCCGCAGGTAGCGCTGGGCAACGTCGGCGCCCGGTGCGCTCGGTGGGGCGCCCCGGCGCCAGCACCAGCCGAGCAAGCCCCCGGAGGTGACGTAGTCGCCGACGAAGGTGACCAGCTGCACCGTGTGCCCACCCACCGCCGCCAGCTCGGCGATGTCGTCGACGTCGACGGTTTGTAGATAGCCCGATTGCGGTGCCACCAACGGCACCGCCTCGGCCGGCGGGTTGGGCGGCCGGTCTGCCGGCCGGTCCGGCGCATCGGGTTCCGGATACAGCTCGTCGATCAGCCCCAGGGTGCGCTGGCGCACCTTCTCCATGATCGTGTCGAGCTGGATCGAGTGCATGAGGTGGTGCAGGAAGTAGATCAGCGCCCCGATGCTGACGAACGCCAGCGCAAGCGACCCGCTGACCGCGACCTTGGGAACGAACGTGCCTCCGCCAACGTGTTCGCCGACGGTGTGTAGCCCACCGGTGCTGTACGCGAAGGTGCAGGCGAAGATCGCCAGCACCACCTGGTTGGGCACATCGCGCAGGAACGTCCGCAACAACCGCACCGAGAACTGGGTCGAGGCGATTTGTAGGGACAGCACGGTCAGCGAGAACACGATGCCGATCGTGGTGATCATCGTCGCCGACACCACGATCAGCACCCCGCGGGCGTCGCCCGCGGTGCCCTGAAACATCACCTTGTCGACGAGCGAGCCGGATCTCACGGGGATCACCGACAGCAGTGCCCCCGATCCCAGGCCGATGGCGACGCCAAGTGTCGGCAGCACCCAGACCGCGCCCTGCAGGTAATCCCCTACGGCGCGGCGGCGGCTCAGCAGGCTGGTTGCGGTCACCGAATAAGCATGCACCGCGGGCCGGGGGTAGCGGCAGCGGTGTCGCGCGCCGGGCCGAGCCGCGGCCGGTGCGGGGGTGCAGTGGCCAGCGACGACGGTGCGTGCGCTGCCGCTCAGGGATACAACCGTCGCCGGATGGGGGCGACACCCGATCGGGTGGTCCGCGCGTTGCTACACGAGCTTGCCGGTGAAATCGACGACGCCGGGCGCCGGGGCATGCACGTCCCGGCACGGTGTGCGTCAGCACCAACGCCGGGCCGGTGCCCGCGGCGTGGTAGCGCAGGCGCGACCCATCCTCTCGGGTGAAGAATTCGACCTTTCGTGGCCGCTGCTCCACGATTGGGTGTAGCTGATGCGCGGACCTCCTCTGGTTTGTCGACGCTTGTGACGGTTGCCGTTTGGCGTGCCCGCGGGGGAAGCAGCACCGCGACGACGGCGGCCGCGCCCAGCGCGAGGCCGGCGCAGACCAGCGATCCGACCTGCAGACCGTCCAGGAATGCGGCGGTGACGGTGCTGCGAACGGTAGCGGCCAGGCCGGTGGGCAGCTGCTTGATCACCTGTTCGGCCGCGGCCATGGAGCCCTGCATCGTGGATCGCGATTGGGCCGGCAATGCCGAGATCACCGGGCTCGAGGCGAGCCGCGCGGCATACACCGAAGCGAAGACGCTGCCCACGATCGCGACGCCGAGGGCACCGCCCAGTTCTCGGGTGGTGTCGTTGACGGCGGAGCCGACGCCGGCCTGGTCGGCGCCGAGCGAGCCCATGATCGCCTCGGTAGCCGGTGAAAACGTGAACCCTAGACCGCCGCCGAGGAGCAGCATCTGCATCGCGATCTGCAGATATGGGGTTCCGGCGTCGGCGGTGGACGCCCAGCTCAGGCCCATCGCGAAGATGGCCAGCCCGCCCGCGACCACCGTTGTGCTGCCAATCTTCTCGACTAGCCGGGGTCCCAGGACGCTGCCGACGGCGATCGCTGCGGCCACCGGTAGCAGCCGCACGCCGGTCTCGAATGCGCTGTAAGCCTTGATGAATTGGAAGTACTGGGTGATGACGAAGATGAAGCCGAACAGCGTCAAAAAGCCCGCGGTGACGGCCAAGCTGCCGCCGGAGAAGCGACGGTTGGCGAACACCGACACGTGCAGCATCGGGTGGTTAACGCGCCGTTCCCACAGCGCGAACCCGGTGAGCACGACGGCGCCGGCGGCAAAGCCCGCCGCGGTCCGGGTACTGGTCCAGCCCCAGTTCGGGGCCTCGATGACCGTGTGCACCACCGCGGTCACCCCGATCGCGGACAGCAGCAACCCGGGCACGTCGACGGGTGGGGCGGCCGGGTCGCGCGAGGTAGGCACGACCAGGACGCCGCCGATGATCGCCACCGCGGCAACGGGGACGTTGACCAGGAAGATCGAGCCCCACCGGTAGTGCTCGAGCAGCCAGCCGCCGGCCATCGGCCCGGCGGCCACACCGACGCCGACCATGCCGGCCCACACGCCGATCGCCTTGGCCCGGTTGACCGGGTCGGTGAAGATGTTGGTGATCAGGCCCAGCGTGGTCGGGAAGATCACGGCGGCGCCGACCCCCATCGCGGCGCGCCCGGCGATCAGCGCGTTCGCCGAGTTCAGTTGCGCCGCAACGGCAGATGTGATCGCGAACAGGGCGAGACCGCCGCTGAGCCAGCCGCGGCGGCCGTATCGGTCGCTCAGACTGCCGGCCGATAGCAGCAGACCGGACATGACGAGGGTGTATGCGTCGACGATCCACTGCAGCTGGGCGGTGTCGGCGTTGAGCTCGCGAGACAACGTCGGCAGCGCCACGTTGACGATGGTGGCGTCGACGCTGATGACAAAGACGCTGAGGCTGATGACGACAAGCGCGGCGATCGGGTGGCCCTTGACGACTGGTGTGCGCATGGATAGAAACATAAATCTTACAGACAAGAATATCAAGTAGATATTCCTGATTCGTGTCTTTATGGTATAGTTTCTGGTGTGCCGGCCCGGAGGAACTACCAGCAGAACTGCCCGATCGCACGTGGGCTCGACGTGCTCGGGGAGCGGTGGACGTTGCTGATCCTGCGTGAGTTGCTCGGCGGTGCCCGCCGCTACGCCGACCTGCGCGCGGCGCTGCCGGGGATCGCCACCAACCTGCTGGCCGACCGGCTGCGTGAGCTGGAAGACGCCGGGCTCGTCGACCGCACCGAGCTGCCGCCGCCGATCGCACGCACCGTGTACACCCTCAGTGCGACCGGCTGGCGCAAGGTTCCGCCGGTCATCCAGGCGATCGCCGCGTTTGGGTTGGACCTGGTCGACCCCGACGAGACCGCGATGACGCCGCTGAACGGCTTCCTCGCCGGCGTCTTGCTGGCGTTCGATCGCGGCGCGCGGCTCAACGCGTCGTACCGTGTCGACATCGACGGCCGCCGCTTCGAATTCGCGGTGCGCGACGGCGGCCTGACCGCCGCGCACGGCTCGCCCGACGTGACGGTGACCGCGCCCGCCGCGGATCTCCTCGCCGCCCGGCTGGCCGAGACCGCCGCCGAGCGCAAGGCCGCGTTGCGGCGGGTGAAGTTCGACGGCGATGCGGCTGCGGTCGCCGAGATGCGCGCGGCGTTCCGGCTGTCGGGGGATCCGGGCCTGGCCGGTGTCTGACTGCTGCAATAGCTATGTGGCACGACGCATTACAGGCGATCCAGATGGTCCCGCTCAGGCGGTCGGCGCGATGCCGCATCGAGCGCCGGCCACGCGGCGCCTAGGCGAATGACTAGGCGCCGATTGCCTTGGCGAGCTCTGCGGGCGCGTAGTTCAGCAGGGCGGGAACGATGCCACCGGCGGGCGTACCGCCGAGTGGAAGCGTAATCGGCGTACCACCGACCACTGCCGTGGCCGTAAAGGCCCGCAGGGGCGAGAGAATGCCTCCGATCGGAACATTGGCCGTCAGCGACGTCACTCCCGGAATCGGCGCCAGGGACGGCGGCAGCGGCAGCGGCAGCGTGGCCTCGCCATTGAGGAAGCCGTTGGCGATGTTGGCGGGAGCACCAACCATCGCGGCTAAGGCCGCCTCCACGTTTCCGGCCTGCACGGCGCTGATGACTGCGGTCGTGCTATCTGCCAGCGCAATCGCCGTGGTGATGGGCGCACCCAAGGCATTAAGGGCCATCACCAGCGGCAACCCAAAGGTCATCGACAAGGTTGGAATATCAAACGCGATGTTTGTGTCCGTGAGCGTCATGAGCACGTTGGTGGCGTTCTGCGCCACGGATCCGGGGATGCTCAAGATGGGTAGCAGGTCGCCAACGGGACCGAGCAGCTGAATGTTGGACAAGTCGGTTGCGTCAAGGCCGCTGACGAACAGCCTTATCGCGGCCCCCGCTACATCGCTCACCGCCCCGCTGACGTCGCCCGCTGCCAGGGCTTGGAGGGCCGCTTGCAGGCTCGGCGGTATGCCAGCCAACCCGATAGCGAAGTCCCTGGTGGCATCCGTGAGCGCGGTCAAAGTCAGCTGCCCGTAGCCGAACTGGTTGGCGAGGAACTGTTGCAGGAAAGGCGCCGGGTCAGCAAGCCAGTTGGTGCCGATGCTCTGCAGGTTGGTGACCGTGTTGTTGATGAGGTTTTCATACGGCCCGAGGATGGGAACGCTGCCGCTCAGGCTGGGGAAGGCCAGCGCGGCCGCGCCGGGCAGACCGGGAGTTCCACTCTGGCCGAACAACAACCCGCCGGCGCCCGCCATACCGCCCTTCCCGCCGGCGCCGGGCGGAGTGCCGGGGCCGGCGGCGCCGCCGGCTCCACCGTTACCACCGTTACCGATCAAGCTGGCATTACCCCCACTACCACCGTCGGTACCGTCCCCCCCAGCACCGGTGGCACCGCTGCCGGCGCCACCGGCGCCACCGACCCCGCCGTTTCCGCCGTTTCCGTACAGCAGTCCGCCGTTGCCGCCGTTGCCGCTGGCCCCGCCGAGACCGCCATCACCCTTGCCGGTGTGAGCCCCACCGGCGCCACCGTCCCCACCGGAGCCGCCGTTACCGAAGATGAAGCCGTTGCCGGCGTTTCCACCGGCCCCGCCGGTACCGCCCGCGATGCCGGTAGCAGCGGTGGTCCCGCCGGTGCCACCGTTGCCGCCGTCTCCGCCGTTGCCGTTGAGCAGCCCGGCGACACCACCGTGGCCGCCAGCGCCGCCGGCGCCGGTGCCACCGGCGAAGAAGGTGGCGGTATTTGCCCCACCATTACCACCGGCTCCACCGGCCCCGCCGTTGCCGAACAGGCTGGCATTGCCGCCGGCACCCCCGTTACCGCCACTACCGGAGGCAACTACGGATACTGACGTGTCCCCTCCGTTGCCGCCGGTCCCGCCGGCCCCGCCGTTGCCGTACAGCAGCCCGGCGTTGCCGCCGGCGCCGCCGGCCCCGCCGTTCTGGCCGACGCCCAGCAGTGACGCGCCGTTGCCGCCGGCCCCGCCGGCCCCGCCGAAGCCCCACAGCCCGACGTTGCCACCGGCACCGCCGGACTCGCCGGTCCCGGTAAGACTGTTGGCACCGCCGGCACCGCCGGCGCCGCCGTTGCCGACCAGGGTGTTCCCGCCGCTGCCGCCGGCACCGGCGGTGCTCGATCCGCCGTCTCCACCGTTGCCGAAGAGGGCATTCCCACCGGCACCGCCAGCCTTCGAGTCGCTGGAACCACCGGCACCGCCGTTGCCGATCAATCCGCCGTCCGCGCCGGCCAGCCCGGAGCCTGCTCCCGCATTGCCCCCGTTGCCGTAAACCAGCCCGGCGTGGCCGGCGGAGCCGCCGGAAGGCCCGCTCCCGCCGTTGCCGCCGTTGCCGAAGAACAGGGCGTTACCGCCGGCACCGCCGGCGCCGACACCCGTTGAGCCGACGCCGCCGGCACCGCCGGCTCCGCCATTGCCGTACAGCAGTCCGCCGGCACCGCCGATCCCGCCGGCCCCGCCGATTCCGGCGCCGTTTGTGCCGCCGGCGCCGCCGGCCCCGCCGTTGCCGATCAATCCGGCGGCTCCGCCGTTACCGCCGGCCCCGCCGTCGGGCCCGCCGACCCCGCCGTTGCCGCCATTGCCGTACAACAAACCACCGGGTCCCCCGTTGCCGCCGGCCCCGGACCCGACCCCCGCCGCTCCATCGGCGCCGTCGCCGATCAGCGGGCGCCCCAGCAGCGTCTGGGTGGGCGCATTCACCGCGTCGAGCAGCGCCTGCATCGGCGACGCGTTGGCGGCCTCGGCGGCCGCATAGGCGGCCGCGCCGCCGTTCAACAAGCGCACGAACTCGGCATGAAATGCCGTCGCCTGGGCGTTGAGCACCTGAAATTCCTGGCCGTACGCGCCGAACAGGCGTGAGATCGCGGCCGACACCTCATCGGCGGCGGCCGCCGCCAGCCCGGTCGTGGGGGTCGATGCGGCGGCAGCGGCCTCGTTCAGTGCCGAGCGGATCCGGACCAGGTTGCCCGCCGCCGACGCCACCACGTCTGGCTGCACGAGAAAGAACGTCATGGCCATTTCCCCCTTCGACCGAACCACTGCAGCAGCGCAGGTAGTTGACATGTGTCATGGAAAAACGAGACTAACTATGTCGCAGGTCACGTGGGGGAAAACGGCCGTTTTCATCGATGAAAGTTTGACGGCCTACCATTGCCGCCCGCCTGCCGGCCATACCCGCCGAGCGTGCAACCACGGCGGCATCGCCCGGCGTGTCGCCGCCACCAGTGCACGTTCGGCGTAGCCGGTGGGTGCCCCCGACAGGATTCGAACCTGCGACCTTCTGCTCCGGAGGCAGACGCTCTATCCCCTGAGCTACGGGGGCGCACGACGACACGCTGCGCCATGGGGCCCCGCCAGACTAGCGCACCCCGGCGTCCGCCCGGCCACCGCCGCGGATTCGAGGCACAACCACCCCAGCTCATAGGATGGACGTTCGTGACCCCCGCCGACCTGGCTGAGCTGCTCAAAGCCACCGCCGCCGCGGTTCTGGCCGAGCGTGGCCTGGACGCATCCGCGTTGCCGCAGACGGTCACCGTGGAGCGGCCACGCAATCCCGAGCACGGCGACTATGCCAGCAACCTGGCGATGCAGCTCGCCAAGAAGGTCGGCACCGGCCCCCGTGAGCTGGCAGGATGGCTCGCCGGGGCACTGACAAGGGCCGACGGTATCGCCTCAGCGGAGGTCGCCGGGCCGGGCTTTATCAACATGCGGCTGAAAACCTCCGCCCAGGCCAAGGTCGTCACCAACGTCATCGACGCCGGCGAGAGCTACGGTCATTCGCAGCTGCTGGCCGGACACAACATCAACCTGGAATTCGTCTCGGCCAACCCGACCGGACCCATCCACATCGGCGGCACCCGCTGGGCCGCGGTCGGTGACGCGCTGGGCCGGCTGCTGACCACCCAGGGCGCCGAGGTGGTGCGCGAGTACTACTTCAACGACCACGGCGCCCAGATCGACCGGTTCGTCAACTCGCTGATCGCCGCCGCCCAGGGCAAGCCAACGCCCGCCGGCGGCTACGCGGGCAGCTACATCACCGACATCGCCGAGCGGGTGCTGCAGAAGGCGCCCGACGCGCTGGGCCTGCCCGACACCGAGATGCGCGAAACCTTCCGCGAAATCGGTGTCGACCTGATGTTCGCCCACATCAAGGAGTCGCTGCACGAGTTCGGCACCGACTTCGACGTCTACACCCACGAAGACTCCATGCACACCAGCGGCCGAGTCGATCAGGCCATCGCGAGGCTTCGCGAAGCCGGCAATGTCTACCAAAAAGACGGCGCAACGTGGTTGCGTACCAGCGCTTTTGGTGACGACAAGGACCGCGTCGTGATCAAGAGCGACGGCACACCGGCCTACATCGCCGGCGATCTCGCCTACTACCTGGACAAGCGGCAGCGCGGCTTCAACCTGTGCATCTACATGCTCGGGGCCGACCACCACGGATACATCGCCCGGCTCAAGGCCGCCGCAGCCGCATTCGGTGAGGACCCGGCCACCGTCGAGGTGCTCATCGGGCAGATGGTTAACCTGGTCCGCGACGGCCAGCCGATCCGGATGAGCAAGCGGGCGGGCACCGTGATCACGCTCGACGACCTGGTCGAGGCGCTCGGCGTGGACGCCGCACGCTACAGCCTGATCCGCTCCTCGGTGGACACCGCGATCGACATCGACCTGGCACTGTGGTCCTCGGCGTCGAATGAAAACCCGGTCTACTACGTGCAATACGCGCACGCCCGACTCTGCGCGCTGGCCCGCAACGCCGCCGAACTCGGGCTGATCCCCGACACCACGCACCTCGAGCTGCTCAGCCACGGCAAAGAGGGCACCCTGCTGCGCACCCTCGGTGAGTTCCCCCGGGTGCTGGAAACCGCGGCCTCGTTGCGCGAACCGCACCGGGTCTGCCGCTACCTGGAAGACCTCGCCGGCGACTACCACCGGTTCTACGACTCGTGCCGGGTGCTGCCCCAGGGCGACGAGCCGCCCACCGATCTGCACACCGCGCGCCTGGCACTATGCCAGGCGACCCGCCAGGTCATCGCCAACGGCCTGGCCATACTCGGAGTCACTGCCCCGGAGCGGATGTGAACGTCCATCCCGCCGGCCCCCGGCACGCCGAAGAGACCCGACTCGCAACCGGCCCGCCGCGCCCCCGGTCAACCGATGAGTTGCTGTGGCTGGCGCCGAATGTCTGGCCGCGCAACACCACCCGCGACCAGACCGGGGTGGTCCGCATCGCCGGGATCGCACTGACCGAGCTCGCCCAGCGGTACGGGACCCCACTCTTCGTCATCGACGAGGACGACTTCCGCTCGCGGTGCAAGGAGACCGCCGCGGCGTTCGGCGGCGGGGCCAATGTGCACTACGCCGCCAAGGCGTTCCTGTGCAGCGAAATAGCGCGATGGATCGACGAAGAAGGCCTGTCGCTCGACGTGTGCACCGGCGGGGAACTGGCCGTGGCACTCCACGCCAACTTTCCCCCAGAGCGGATCACCCTGCACGGCAACAACAAATCGGTCGCGGAGCTGACCGCCGCGGTGAAAGCCGGTGTCGGCCAAATCGTTGTGGACTCGATGACCGAAATCGAGCGGCTGGACGCCATCGCCGGCGAGGCCGGCATCGTCGCGGACGTCCTCGTTCGTCTCACCGTCGGCGTCGAGGCGCACACCCACGAGTTCATCTCCACCGCACACGAAGACCAGAAGTTCGGGCTGTCGGTGGCCAGCGGGGCGGCGATGGCGGCGGTGCGCCGGGTATTGGCCACCGACCATCTGCGGCTGGTCGGGCTGCACAGCCACATCGGTTCGCAGATCTTCGATGTGGACGGCTTCGAGCTGGCCGCACACCGGGTCATCGGCCTGCTGCGCGACATAGTCCGCGAGTTCGGTCCCACGAAAACGGCACAGCTGTCGACCGTCGATCTGGGCGGCGGTCTGGGCATTGCGTACCTGCCGGCCGACGACCCGCCACCGATCGGCGAGCTGGCGGCCAAGCTGAGCGCCATCGTGAGCAACGAGTCGAAGGCCGTCGGCCTACCCGCGCCCAGGCTGGTGGTCGAGCCCGGACGCGCCATCGCCGGGCCGGGCACCGTCACGCTGTATCGGGTGGGCACCGTCAAGGACGTCGACATCAGCACCACCGCGTACCGGCGTTATGTCAGCGTCGACGGTGGCATGAGCGACAACATCCGCACCGCGCTCTATGACGCCCAGTATGACGTTCGGTTGGTTTCGCGGGCCAGTGCGGCGCCGGCGGCGCCGGCCCGTCTCGTCGGAAAGCACTGCGAAAGCGGCGATATCATCGTGCGCGATACCTGGGTGCCCGACGATATCCAGCCCGGAGATCTGGTGGCGGTGGCCGCCACGGGCGCCTACTGCTATTCGCTGTCGAGTCGGTACAACATGGTCGGCCGTCCCGCCGTGGTGGCGGTGCGCGCGCGGAATGCGCGCCTGCTCCTGCGTCGGGAGACGGTCGAGGATCTGCTGAGTCTGGAGGTGAGGTGATTCGTGGCCGGTGACGAAAGGCCGGTCGGCGTGGCGGTACTCGGATTGGGCAACGTCGGCAGCGAGGTTGTCCGGATCATCGAGGAGAGCGCCGACGATCTCGCGGCCCGCGTCGGCGCCCCACTGGTGCTGCGCGGCGTCGGCGTGCGCCGGGTGGCCGCCGACCGTGGTGTCCCGATCGACCTGCTCACCGACAACATCGACGAACTCGTCTCGCGCGAGGACGTCGACATCGTCGTCGAGGTGATGGGGCCGGTGGAGCCGTCTCGCAAGGCCATCCTGGCCGCCCTGGAGCGCGGCAAGTCAGTGGTGACGGCGAACAAGGCGTTGTTGTCCACGTCCACCGGCGAATTGGCGCAAGCCGCCGAAAGCGCCCATGTCGACCTGTATTTCGAGGCCGCCGTCGCCGGGGCCATCCCGGTCATTCGGCCGCTGACCCAGTCGCTGGCAGGGGACACCGTGCTGCGGGTGGCCGGCATCGTCAACGGCACCACCAACTACATCCTCTCCGAAATGGACAGCACCGGCGCGGACTACGCCCAAGCTCTGGCCGACGCCAGCGCGCTGGGCTACGCCGAGGCCGATCCCACCGCTGACGTCGAAGGCTACGACGCGGCGGCCAAGGCCGCGATCCTGGCATCCATCGCGTTCCACACCCGGGTGACCGCCGATGACGTGTATCGGGAGGGCATCACCAAGATCACTCCGGCCGACTTCACCTCCGCCCGAGCTCTGGGCTGCACCATCAAGCTGTTGTCCATTTGCGAGCGCATCACCACTGATGAAGGGCAGCAACGGGTTTCGGCCAGGGTCTACCCGGCGTTGGTGCCGCTGTCGCATCCGCTGGCCGCGGTCAACGGTGCGTTCAACGCCGTGGTGGTCGAAGCCGAGGCGGCCGGGCGGTTGATGTTCTACGGCCAGGGCGCGGGCGGGGCGCCCACCGCGTCGGCGGTAACGGGTGATCTGGTGATGGCGGCACGCAACCGGGTGCTGGGCAGCCGCGGGCCGCGGGAATCCAAGTACGCTCAACTACCGGTGGCGCCAATGGGTTTCATCTCGACTCGTTACTACGTCAGCATGAACGTCGCCGACAGGCCGGGCGTATTGTCAGCGGTAGCAGCGGAATTCGCCAAGCGTGAGGTGAGCATCGCCGAGGTGCGCCAGGAGGGCGTGGTGGGCGAGGGTGGCCGACGGGTCGGAGCGCGCATCGTGGTCGTCACCCACCAAGCCACCGACGCCGCACTCTCGGAAACCGTCGATGCGCTAGCCGGCTTGGACGTCGTGCAAGGTGTCACCAGCGTGCTGCGACTGGAAGGAAACAGCTTATGAGAGCCCCGCACACGGCCACTTTCCAGCCCTGGCCGGGTGTGATCGCCGCGTACCGGGAACGGCTTCCGGTCGCTGACGACTGGACCCCGGTCACGCTGTTCGAGGGCGGCACCCCGCTGATCGCGGCCACCAGACTCTCCAGTCAGACCGGGTGCACGGTCTACCTCAAGGTCGAGGGCCTCAACCCCACCGGCTCCTTCAAGGACCGGGGCATGACGATGGCGGTCACCGATGCGCTGGCCCGCGGGCAGCGGGCGGTGTTGTGCGCATCGACCGGAAACACCTCCGCGTCGGCGGCGGCCTACGCCGCACGCGCCGGCATTACCTGCGCGGTGCTGATCCCGCAGGGCAAGATCGCGATGGGCAAGCTGGCGCAGGCGGTGATGCACGGCGCCAAGATCATTCAGATCGACGGCAACTTCGACGACTGCCTGGAGTTGGCTCGCAAGATGGCCGCCGACTTTCCGACGATCTCGTTGGTCAACTCGGTCAACCCGATGCGCATCCAGGGGCAGAAGACGGCGGCCTTCGAGATCGTCGACGCGCTGGGCACCGCGCCCGACGTCCACGCCCTTCCGGTGGGCAACGCGGGCAACATCAGCGCGTACTGGAAGGGGTACACCGAGTATCACGCGGAGGGCGTGATCGACAAGCTACCCCGCATGCTGGGCACCCAGGCGGCGGGCGCGGCGCCCTTGGTGCTGGGCGAACCGGTGAGCCATCCGGAGACCATCGCCACCGCGATCCGCATCGGCGCGCCGGCGTCGTGGACGTCGGCGGTGGAGGCGCAGCAGCAGTCCAAGGGGCGCTTCCTGGCCGCGACCGACGAGGAGATCCTGGCGGCCTATCATCTGGTGGCCCGCGTCGAAGGCGTCTTCGTCGAGCCCGCGTCCGCGGCCAGCATCGCTGGGTTGCTCAAGGCCATCGACGACGGCTGGGTGGCTCGCGGGTCGACGGCGGTGTGCACGGTCACCGGCAACGGTCTTAAGGATCCCGACACCGCCCTCAAGGACATGCCAAGCGTCTCCCCGGTGCCGGTCGACCCCGTCGCGGTCATCGAGAAGCTCGGGCTGGCTTAGTGGCCTTGGTGACCCCGATGCTGCCCGCCGGCCTGGTGGCAAGCGCCACCGTGGCGGCGTCGAGCGCTAACCTCGGCCCGGGTTTCGACAGCCTCGGGCTGGCATTGAGTCTTTACGACGAGATCATTGTCGAGACAACAGATTCCGGCCTGGCGGTGGTGGTCGAGGGAGAGGGTGCCGAGCAGGTGCCACTGGGCCCCGAACATCTGGTGGTGCGTGCCGTCCGGTGTGGGCTCGATGCGGTGGGTCTCGGCGCCGCCGGTCTGGTGGTGCGCTGCCGCAACGCCATCCCGCATTCGCGAGGGCTCGGCTCCTCGGCTGCGGCCGTGGTAGGGGGCCTCGCGGCGGTCAACGGGCTTGTCGCACAGACCGGTTCGACAGCGCTGAGCGAGACCCGGCTGATCCAGCTGTCCTCGGAGTTCGAGGGTCATCCCGACAACGCCGCGGCGGCCGTATTGGGTGGCGCGGTGGTTTCTTGGACCGACCGGACCAAGGGTCGGCCCGACTACCGGGCGGTACCGCTGCGGCTTCATCCCGATATCCACCTGTTCGCCGCGGTTCCCGAGGAGCGTTCGTCGACCGCGGAGACCCGGGTGCTGCTGCCCGCCCAGGTCAGCCACCACGACGCCCGGTTCAACGTCAGTCGTGCCGCGTTGCTGGTGGTGGCGCTCACCGAGCGGCCGGATCTGTTGATGGCGGCCACCGAGGACGTGCTTCATCAGCCGCAACGCGCCCCGGCGATGCCGGCCTCGGCGGAATATTTACGCCTGTTGCGGCGTCATGATGTGGCGGCGACTCTGTCCGGGGCGGGCCCTGCCGTGATCGCGCTGACCACGGTGCCCGAGTTGCCCGCCGAGGCGATCCGGTACGGGGCCGCCAACGGCTTTACGCTGACGGCGATGACCGCCGGCGACGGCGTTCGCTGGAGCCCCGGAGTCACAGTCCCCGGGTGATCCACATCGCCGCGGGTTTGCTTGCTTCCGGCCAGGAAGCGGGTTATCCTCGGAGCCGTCCAGCAATCGCAGCATCTGCATCTGCATCCATACTGCCTTGCCGCTAGGACAACCACCAATTCTTCTTGTGGACGAGGTTCGCCGTTCTAGCCGCCGACTTGGCGATCACCGTTACAGAGTCGACTTGTGCACGCGGCAATCGAGCCGAATGCAACGAACCCTCCCTCGAAGTGATCGGCGGGGGGAAAGAAAGGAAATCCGTGACCGATACGGACCTCATCACGGCTGGCGAAAGCGCCGACGTCGACAAGCAGCCGGGTTCTGCGACCGCAGACACGCCGGACGTCCAAACCAACGCGCCGGCCGGCGCGCTGTCCACCATGGTGCTGCCCGAACTGCGCGCATTGGCCAATCAAGCCGGTGTCAAGGGGACGTCGGGCATGCGAAAGAGCGAACTGATTGCGGCGATCCAGGAAATCAGGGGAAAGGCCAACGGCGCTTCGCCGGGAGCCTCCGCGGGAGGCGACGTGACGACTCTCACCGAGGAACCGCCCGGCGGGGAAGGGCAGCACGAGACGCCGGGTCAAGCACCGCGCCGGGACCGACGGAGCGTCCCGGGTGACGTGGGATCGTCCGTCCGCGAGGGCACGACCACCGAAGCGGACGCGGCGGCCGACGAGGCTGACGGCCGCCGGGCGGGCCCCGAGGGCGCCAAGACGGACGAGCGCGGACCAGACACGGGTGCTGACCAAGAGCCGAGCGGTGACCAGCAGGGGTTGGCCGGTCAGCAGCCTCGCGGCGATGAGGACGGCGAGGGCCGTCAGGGGCGCCGGGGGCGTCGATTCCGTGATCGCCGCCGTCGTGAGCGGTCGGGCGACGGCGCCGAGGCTGAACTGCGTGAGGACGACGTCGTCCAGCCGGTGGCCGGCATCCTCGACGTCCTCGACAATTACGCGTTCGTGCGCACCTCGGGCTATTTGGCCGGTCCGCACGACGTCTATGTGTCGATGAACATGGTGCGCAAGAACGGTTTGCGTCGTGGCGATGCGGTGACCGGTGCGGTTCGGGTGCCCCGCGAAGGCGAGCAACTCAACCAGCGGCAAAAGTTCAACCCGCTGGTGCGCCTGGACAGCATCAACGGCGGATCGGTCGAGGACGCCAAAAAGCGCCCCGAGTTCGGCAAACTGACCCCGTTGTACCCCAACAAGCGGCTTCGTCTGGAAACCACCCCGGAGCGGCTGACCACCCGGGTCATCGACCTCATCATGCCGATCGGCAAGGGCCAGCGCGCGCTGATCGTGTCCCCACCCAAGGCGGGTAAGACGACGATCCTCAAGGACATCGCCAACGCGATCACCAAGAACAACCCGGAATGCCACCTGATGGTCGTGCTCGTCGACGAGCGGCCGGAGGAGGTCACCGACATGCAGCGCTCGGTCAAGGGGGAGGTCATCGCCTCCACGTTCGACCGGCCGCCGTCGGACCACACCTCGGTCGCCGAGCTGGCGATCGAGCGGGCCAAGCGGCTCGTGGAGCAAGGCAAGGACGTGGTCGTGCTGCTCGACTCGATCACCCGGCTGGGGCGCGCCTACAACAACGCGTCGCCGGCCTCGGGGCGGATCTTGTCCGGTGGTGTGGACTCCACCGCGTTGTACCCGCCCAAGCGTTTCCTCGGCGCGGCGCGCAACATCGAGGAAGGGGGATCGCTGACCGTCATCGCCACGGCGATGGTGGAGACCGGATCCACCGGCGACACGGTTATCTTCGAGGAGTTCAAGGGCACCGGCAACGCCGAGCTCAAGCTGGACCGCAAGATCGCCGAACGGCGGGTGTTCCCCGCGGTCGACGTCAACCCGTCGGGCACCCGCAAGGACGAGCTGTTGCTCTCGCCCGACGAGTTCGCGATCGTGCACAAGCTGCGCCGGTTGCTGTCAGGGTTGGATTCCCACCAGGCCATCGACCTTTTGATGTCGCAGCTGCGGAAGACGAAGAACAATTACGAATTCCTCGTGCAGGTGTCCAAGACGACACCGGGGTCCCTGGATAACGACTAGGGCGGTTGGGATACCGCGACACCGCAACCACGCACGCATGCCCGGGAATGCCCGCGCCCATCCCGCTGTTTGGGGTGGTGGCAGTTGACCTGGCATAATCGACCCGCGACTGCGGGCCTGACCGCCGGATTGAACGCCGGGAGCACGAGCGGCCAACGATCGAAGAGGACACCATGAAGACCGACATTCATCCCGCCTACGAGGAGACCACCGTGGTCTGCGGATGCGGGAACACCTTCCAGACGCGCAGCACCAAGCCGGGCGGCCGTATCGTGGTCGAGGTTTGCTCCCAGTGCCATCCTTTCTACACCGGCAAGCAGAAGATCCTCGACAGCGGCGGCCGGGTGGCCCGTTTCGAGAGGCGGTACGGCAAGCGCATGGTCGGCGCCGACAAGGCCGAGTCGCCCCACAAGTAGCTGGCTTACCGACGCCCGAACTGTGCACGAGCTGCACAGGCCGGGCGTCGGTTTGCGTTTGCGGTAGCGACATTGCAGAACGGGGCAGGAGGTGTGACATGACGCAGCCGGTGCAGGCGATTGACGTCGTGCTCGCCGAACACGCGCAGCTCGAGCGTGCGCTGGCAGATCCCGAACTGCACGGCAAGCCCGATGAGGCGCGCAAGGTCGGACGCCGGTTTGCCCGCTTGGCGCCGATCGTCGCGACCCATCGCAAGCTGATGTCTGCGCGCGAAGACCTCGAGATCGCACGCGAATTGGCCACACACGACCAGTCCTTCGCCGACGAGGTTGCCGAACTGGAGTCGCGGGTAGCCGAACTGGACATCCAACTCACCGACATGTTGGCCCCGCGTGACCCGCATGACGGCGACGACATCGTGCTCGAAGTCAAATCCGGTGAGGGGGGCGAGGAATCGGCACTATTCGCCGCCGACCTGGCCAGGATGTATATCCGCTACGCCGAGAGGCACGGCTGGACGGTGACTGTGCTGGACGAAACCACCTCGGATCTCGGCGGATACAAGGACGCGACGCTGGCGATCGCGAGCAAGGGCGACACGCCCGACGGGGTGTGGTCGCGAATGAAGTTCGAGGGCGGGGTGCACCGGGTGCAACGCGTTCCGGTGACGGAATCCCAAGGGCGCGTGCATACTTCGGCGGCTGGTGTGCTGGTCTATCCGGAACCGGAGGAGGTCGGCGAGGTGCAGATCGACGAGTCGGACCTGCGCGTCGACGTCTTCCGCTCGTCCGGCAAGGGCGGACAGGGCGTCAACACCACCGACTCCGCGGTGCGGATCACCCACCTGCCCACCGGAATCGTTGTCACCTGTCAAAACGAGCGGTCGCAGCTGCAGAATAAGACCCGAGCGTTGCAGGTGTTGGCGGCTCGCCTGCAGGCCATGGCCGAGGAACAGGCGCTGGCCGAAGCCTCGGCGGACCGGGCCAGCCAAATCCGAACCGTGGACCGCAGCGAACGCATCCGCACCTACAACTTCCCGGAGAACCGGATCACCGATCACCGGATCGGTTACAAGGCACACAATCTCGATCAGGTGCTGGACGGCGACCTCGATGCGCTCTTCGATGCGTTGAGTGCCGCCGACAGGCAGGCTCGGCTGCAACGGTCATGATGACGGTCCGGCCGCGATCCGGCTCCGCGGGCCCCGCGGGGGGGTACCACCCGCTTGCGGGGGACAGCGCCACCGTCCAGCACAGCTTGTGGCGGGCGATCGACTCCGCGGCGGCGCGACTCGCGCGCGCCGGGATTGACTCCGCGCGCTGCGACGCCGAGCACTTGGCCGCCCACCTGGCGGGCACGGACCGCGGACGGCTGCCCCTGCTGCAGACGCTGGGCGAGGAGTTCTTCGAGCAATACGACGACGCGGTCACCGCGCGCTCGCGGCGGGTTCCGCTGCAGCATCTCACCGGCACGGCGTCGTTCGGACCGGTGTTGCTGCGCGTCGGACCGGGTGTGTTCATACCGCGTCCGGAGACCGAGGCGATGTTGGCCTGGGCCACCGCGCAGCCGCTGCCGGCCCGCCCGGTGATCGTCGATGTGTGCACCGGATCCGGGGCATTGGCGGTCGCGCTGGCCCGGCATTGGCCCAGCGCCCGTATCGTTGGCATCGATGACTCCGAGGTGGCGCTGGGCTACGCGCGCGGTAACGTCGAGGGCACCGCCGTGGAACTCGTCCGAGCCGACGTCACCACGGAGGGCCTGCTGCCCGAACTGGTCGGACGGGTCGACCTCCTGGTCGCCAACCCGCCCTACATTCCCGACGGTACCGTCCTGGAACCTGAAGTGGCGCAACATGATCCACATCACGCATTGTTCGGCGGACCGGACGGAATGGCGCTGATAGCCGTTGTTGTCGGGCTTGCCGGCCGATGGCTGCGTCCTGGCGGAGTGTTCGCCGTCGAACATGACGACACGACATCGGCGCTGACCGTCGAACTCATCGACAACACAGGATTTTTCGACGAGATAGTGGCCCGACAAGATCTGGCCGGGCGGCCAAGGTTCGTGACGGCCCGCAGGAGGAAGGAGCGGCGGCCGTGACCCGCGCCGGCGACGATGCAGTGGGGGCACCACCCGCTTGCGGGGGACGAAGCGATGAGGTGGGGGCACCACCCGCTTGCGGGGGAGAGCGGCGCCTGTGACCGACGTGTTCGACTGCGCTGATCCGGACCAGCGTTCGCGCGGAATCGCCGCCGCGGTAGCGGCGCTCAAGGCCGGTCGCCTGGTCGTGATGCCGACGGACACGGTCTACGGCATCGGCGCCGACGCCTTTGACAGCACCGCGGTGGCCGCGCTGATGTCGGCCAAGGGGCGTGGGCCCGATATGCCGGTGGGTGTTCTGGTGGGCTCCTGGCACACCATCGAGGGTCTGGTCTATTCGATGCCCGACGGGGCACGCGAACTGGTGCGCGCATTCTGGCCCGGCGCGCTGAGCCTGGTGGTGGTGCAAGCGCCGTCTTTGCAGTGGAATCTTGGCGATGCGCACGGCACCGTGATGTTGCGAATGCCGTTGCATCCGGTCGCCATCGAGGTGTTGCGGGAGGTGGGGCCCATGGCGGTGTCCAGCGCCAATATCTCCGGCCAGCGGCCCGCGGTCCATGCCGACCAGGCGCGCAGCCAGTTGGGCGACCTCGTCGAGGTGTATCTCGATGCCGGTCCCTCCGCCCAGCAGGTCGCCTCGACCATCGTCGACCTGACCGGAGCCGCCCCGCGCATCCTGCGTCCCGGACCGGTCAGTGCCGAGCGGATCGCCGAGGTGCTCGGGCTGGACCCGGCAAGTTTGACCACATAGCCGCCGAGTGTGAATCTCGCGTCGGTCTTCCGGCGTGTCGCGTCGTGAGATTCACAATCGGTGTAGTGGGTCCAGTCTCTCAGGTTGGTAAGGTCTCGAGGTGTCCAACGATGTGGCCAGCCTTGCCGGTGGTTTGCTCGCGCTGTCGGACCGCGGCGCCGGTGTCCCGCTGCGCGAGCTCGCACTGGTCGGTCTGACCGCGGCGATCATCACCTACTTCGCAACCGGGCCGGTGCGAGTGTTGGCTACCCGCTTGGGGGCGGTGGCCTATCCCCGGGAACGGGATGTGCACGTGAACCCGACCCCTCGAATGGGTGGGCTGGCGATGTTTCTGGGTGTGGTCGCCGCGGTCTTTCTTGCCTCCCAGCTTCCGGCGCTGACCCGCGGGTTCGTGTACTCCAACGGCATGCCCGCGGTGTTGGTGGCGGGCGCGGTGATCATGGGCATCGGGTTGATCGACGACCGTTGGGGCCTGGATGCCCTGACGAAATTCGCCGGCCAAATCACCGCGGCCAGCGTGTTGGTCACCATGGGGGTGGCGTGGAGTGTGCTGTACATCCCGGTGGGCGGTGTCGGAACCATCGTGCTGGATCAGGCTTCGTCGATCTTGCTCACGCTGGCGCTGACCGTGTCGATCGTCAATGCCATGAACTTCGTCGATGGTCTTGACGGATTGGCCGCCGGGTTGGGCCTCATCACCGCGCTGGCGATCTGCATGTTCTCGGTCGGCCTGTTGCGTGACCACGGTGGGGACGTGTTGTATTACCCGCCGGCCGTGATCTCGGTGGTGCTCGCGGGAGCGTGTTTGGGCTTTTTGCCGCACAACTTCCACCGGGCCAAGATCTTCATGGGTGATTCGGGTTCGATGCTGATCGGCTTGATGCTGGCCGCTGCTTCCACGACCGCCGCCGGGCCGATCTCGCAGAACGCCTACGGCGCGCGCGACGTGTTTGCTTTGCTGTCACCGTTCTTGTTGGTGGTGGCCGTGATGTTCGTGCCGATGCTCGACCTGCTGCTGGCGATCGTGCGGCGCACCCGCGCCGGCCGCAGCGCCTTTAGCCCCGACAAGATGCACCTGCACCACCGACTGCTGCAGATCGGCCATTCGCATCGCCGGGTGGTGTTGTTGATCTACCTGTGGGTGGGCATCGTCGCGTTCGGCGCGGCGAGCACCATCTTCTTCGACCCGCGCCATACCGCGGCGGTGATGCTGAGCGCGCTTCTTGTCGCCGGCATAGCGACGGCGATCCCGCTGTTGCGCCGCCGCGACGACGACTACTACGACAGTGACTAGGCCCAGTCTACGACGAGCGGTAGTAGTGCCCTTGACCTTGTGGTACGGTGCAGGTAGGACCCCGAAACCAAGCTCGCGAGTTGCCCGCTACCCGGTACGCCGGATGCATATCCGGTGGTGCCGATTGATGACCGACACAGGGAGCTACCCCTTGGGTGATTCCAGCGTGACCCTTGCGATACGCTCTGCGGGCCACCGCTCTGAAAAACGGGTGGTTCCCGCTCCGTCTACCCGGGATTGAGGTGCTGCAGTGACGACACCAGCGCAGGACGTTCCGTTGGTGTTTCCCGCTGTGGCTTTCCGCCCCGTTCGCCTCCTCGCCATCAGCGCCTGCCTGACGGCGGTGGCCATGCTGATCGCCGGCGTCGCCGGACAGCTAATGGTTGGGGCGTTCATGGGGATCGGCCTGCTGCTGGGTTTGCTCAATGCCCTCCTGGTGCGGCGTTCGGTGGAGGTGATCACCTCACGGGCGAATCCGCTGAAGCGGTCGATGGCCCTCAACTCGGCGTCGCGGGTGGCGGTGATCACCATCCTCGCCCTGGTCATCGCCTACCTTTTCCGGCCTTCTGGCCTGGGCGTGGTGTTCGGGCTGGCGCTGTTCCAGGTGCTGCTGGTGGTCTCGACCGCGGTGCCCGTCTGGAAGAAGCTGCGTACCGGGGATCCGTCCGCTGCCACCGCTAGCCGGCCTCAGGGCTGCGACGGCGGGGTACCGACCGGAGCGGGTGGGACCGAAGGGAGGAGCACCAGCGATGACTGAGTCGATCCTGGCCGCCGAGATCGAGGTCGGCGAGCACCACACGGCCACCTGGCTCGGGATGACCGTGAACACCGACACGGTGCTGTCGACCGCGATCGCCGCGCTCATTGTGATCGCGCTGGCGTTCTTCCTGCGTGCCAAGGTCACCTCGACGGCCGTGCCGGGCGGCGTGCAGCTGTTCTTCGAGGCGATCACCATACAGATGCGCAACCAGGTCGAAAGCGCCATCGGGATGCGGATCGCGCCCTTCGTGTTGCCGCTGGCGGTGACCATTTTCGTGTTTATCCTGATCTCGAACTGGCTGGCGGTCCTCCCCGTGCAGTACACCGACGAGCACGGGCAGACCACCGAGTTGCTCAAGCCGGCGGCCGCGGATATCAATTACGTGCTGGCGCTGGCGCTGTTTGTCTTCGTCTGCTACCACACGGCCGGGATTTGGCGTCGCGGCATCATCGGGCACCCGGTCAAGCTCCTCAAGGGGCACGTGGCAATACTGGCGCCGATCAACGTCGTCGAAGAAATCGCCAAGCCGATCTCGTTGTCGCTCCGGCTTTTCGGCAACATCTTCGCCGGCGGCATCTTGGTCGCGCTGATCGCGCTGTTCCCGCCGTACATCATGTGGGCGCCGAACGCGATCTGGAAATCGTTTGACTTGTTCGTTGGCGCAATCCAGGCGTTCATTTTCGCGCTGCTGACGATCTTGTACTTCAGCCAAGCCATGGAGCTCGAAGAGGACCACCACTAGTACCGAATCCTGGTAAACCGCTGCCAGAGTTATCAAGGAGGATAAGAGAAATGGACCCCACCATCGCTGCCGGTGCCCTCATCGGCGGTGGACTGATCATGGCCGGCGGCGCCATCGGCGCCGGTATCGGTGACGGTGTCGCCGGTAATGCGCTGATCTCCGGCGTCGCCCGGCAGCCCGAGGCCCAGGGACGGCTGTTCACACCGTTCTTCATCACCGTGGGTTTGGTCGAGGCCGCCTACTTTATCAACCTGGCCTTCATGGCGCTGTTCGTCTTCGCCACCCCCGTCAAGTAATTCGACTGTGATGTCGGTTGTGATGGGTTGCAATGGGTGAAGTGAGCTCGATTGTTCTGGCCGCCAGCCAGGCAACACAGGCAGCAGAGGAAGGCGGCAAGACCAACAACTTCCTCGTGCCCAACGGCACCTTTTTCTTCGTGCTGGCCATCTTTTTGGTGGTGCTCGGCGTCATCGGCACCTTCGTCGTGCCGCCGATCCTGAAGGTACTGCGGGAACGCGACGCCATGGTCGCCAAGACGCTGGCCGACAACAAGAAGGCGGCCGAGCAGTTCGCTGCCGCCCAGGCCGACTACGACGACGTCATGGCGCAAGCCCGAGTCCAGGCGTCGGCCTTCCGCGACAATGCACGGGCCGCGGGCCGTAAGGTCATCGAAGACGCGCGCACTCGTGCCGAGCAGCGGGTGGCAGCGACGTTGCACGCGGCCAACGAGGAACTGAAGCGGGAGCGGGACGCCGTGGAACTGGATCTGCGCGCCAACGTGGGGGCCGTGTCGGCCACGCTGGCCAGCCGAATTCTCGGTGTCGAAGTGACCACCTCGGCCGTGACGAGGTAACCGGCTGATGTCGACGTTTATCGGACAGCTGATCGGGTTTGCGGCCATCGTGTTCTTGGTGTGGCGATACGTCGTGCCGCTGGTGCGGCGCCTGATGACGGCTCGACAGGACACGGTGCGCCAGCAGTTGGCCGACGCGGCGGCCGCCGCCGAGCGGCTGACGGAGTCGAAGTCCGCGCATAGCAAGGCCGTGGAAGCCGCCAACTCGGAGGCCCAGCGCGTCGTTGAAGAGGCCAAGGTGGACGCCGAACGCATCGCCGAGCAGATGCAGGCCCAGGCCGGGGTTGAGGCCGAACGCATCGAGGTGCAAGGTGCTCGTCAGGTCGAGTTGTTGCGGGGCCGGCTGACCCGGCAGCTGCGCCTGCAGCTCGGCCTCGAATCCGTGCGTCAGGCAGGCGAATTGGTGCGCAACCATGTTGCCGACCCGGCACGGCAGTCGGCCACGGTGGACCGCTTCCTGGACGAGCTCGACGCGATGGCGCCCGCGGCAGCGGAAGTCGAGCACCCGGTGTCGGCCAAGATGCGCCCGGCCAGCCGGCGAGCCCTGAGTAGCCTGGTCGAGAAGTTCGGCACCGCTGCCAAGAGCCTCGACAATCACGCGTTGACCACCTTGGCCGACGACTTGGTGTCGGTGGCCAAGATGCTGGACCGCGAAATCGTCGTCACGCGCTACCTCACGGTGCCCGCCGAAGACGCGACCCCCCGGGTCCGGCTGCTGGAACGGTTGGTGTCGGGCAAGGTCGGCGATCCGGCGCTCGACGTGCTGCGGATGGCCGTCTCCGAGCGTTGGTCGGCCAACTCCGATCTGGTGGACGCCATCGAACATGTGTCGCGGCAAGCCCTGCTGGCAGTGGCCGAACGTGAGGGGCGGGTCGACGAGGTCGAAGACCAGTTGTTCCGGTTCTCCCGAATTCTCGACGCGCAGCCGCGACTGTCAATCTTGTTGGGCGACTATAGCGTTCCGGTCGAGGGGCGTATCCGATTGTTGCGCAACGTGCTCGCCGGCGCGAGTGGCGGAGTCAATCCGATCGTGGTCTCCCTGCTGTCTCACACGGTCGAACTGTTGCGAGGCCAGCCGGCCGAGGAGGCCGTGCTGTTGTTGGCCGAAGTGGCGGTGGCCCGCCGCGGCGAAGTTGTCGCGCAGGTCGGTGCCGCGGCGGCACTCAGCGATGCCCAGCGGACCCGTCTGACCGACGTGCTGAGCCGCATCTACGGCCACCCCGTGGCCGTGCAGCTGCATATCGACCCCGCGTTGCTGGGAGGCCTTTCCATCGCGGTAGGTGATGAAGTGATTGACGGTACGCTCGCGTCGCGTTTGGCCGCCGCCGAGGCTCACCTGCCCGACTGAAAACCCGAACTGGTCAGCACAACCGCAAGTAGGAAGACGAAAAGCCATGGCCGAGTTGACAATCTCCGCTGATGACATTCAGAGCGCGATCGACGAATACGTAGGCTCCTTCACCTCCGAGACCGCGCGGGAGGAGGTCGGTACCGTGGTCGACGCCGGAGACGGCATCGCCCACGTCGAAGGTCTGCCGTCGGTGATGACCCAGGAGCTGCTGGAGTTTCCTGGCGGAGTCCTCGGTGTTGCCCTCAACCTGGACGAGCACAGCGTCGGCGCGGTGATCCTCGGTGACTTCGAGACCATCGAGGAAGGCCAGCAGGTCAAGCGCACCGGCGAAGTGCTGTCGGTTCCGGTTGGCGACGGGTTCCTGGGCCGCGTGGTCAACCCGCTGGGCCAGCCGATCGACGGGCGCGGCGACATCGAGGCCGACATGCGGCGGGCGCTGGAGCTGCAGGCGCCGTCGGTGGTGCAGCGGCAAGGCGTGAAGGAGCCGTTGCAGACCGGGATCAAGGCCATCGACGCCATGACCCCGATCGGGCGCGGCCAGCGTCAGCTGATCATCGGCGACCGCAAGACCGGGAAGACCGCGGTGTGTGTGGACACCATCCTCAACCAGCGGCAAAACTGGGAGTCCGGCGATCCGAAGAAGCAGGTGCGCTGCGTGTATGTGGCCATCGGGCAGAAGGGCACCACGATCGCCGCCGTGCGCCGCACCCTGGAAGAGGGCGGCGCGATGGACTACACGACCATCGTCGCGGCGGCGGCGTCGGAATCCGCCGGTTTCAAATGGCTTGCGCCCTACACCGGTTCGGCGATAGCTCAGCACTGGATGTACGACGGCAAGCATGTGCTGATCATCTTCGACGACCTCACCAAGCAGGCCGAGGCATACCGTGCGATTTCGCTGCTGCTGCGGCGTCCACCCGGCCGCGAGGCCTACCCCGGCGACGTGTTCTATCTGCACTCGCGGCTGTTGGAGCGCTGCGCCAAGTTGTCCGACGACCTCGGCGGCGGCTCGCTGACCGGTCTGCCGATCATCGAGACCAAGGCCAACGACATCTCGGCCTACATCCCGACCAACGTCATCTCGATCACCGACGGGCAGTGCTTCCTGGAGACCGACCTGTTCAACCAGGGTGTCCGGCCGGCCATCAACGTCGGGGTCTCGGTGTCCCGGGTGGGCGGCGCGGCGCAGATCAAGGCGATGAAGGAGGTGGCCGGCTCGTTGCGGCTGGATCTGTCGCAGTACCGCGAGCTGGAAGCCTTCGCCGCTTTTGCATCCGATTTGGACGCCGCATCCAAGGCGCAGTTGGAGCGCGGCGCCCGGCTGGTCGAGCTGCTCAAGCAGCCGCAAGCCCAGCCCATGCCCGTTGAGCAGCAAGTGGTTTCGATCTTCCTGGGCACCGGCGGTCATCTGGACTCGGTACCCATCGAGGACATCCGGCGATTCGAAACCGAACTACTCGACCACATGCGGGCCTCGGAAGAGAAACTGCTGAGCACGATTCGCGACACCCAGAAGCTCACCGAGGAGACCGAAACGGCGCTCACCGAGGTCATCAAGAACTTCAAAAAGGGCTTCGCCGCCACCGGTGGCGTCTCGGTGGTACCCGATGAACACGTGGAGGCACTCGACGAGGAGAAGCTTGCCAAGGAATCGGTGAAAGTCAAAAAACCCGCGCCGAAGAAGAAGAAATAGCACACGCAGGTAGATGACATGGCTGCCACACTTCGCGAACTGCGCGGACGGATCCGCTCGGCAGGGTCGATCAAGAAGATCACCAAAGCTCAGGAGTTGATCGCGACGTCGCGCATCGCCAGGGCGCAGGCCCGGCTCGAATCCGCCCGGCCCTATGCCGTCGAAATCACCCGGATGCTGACCACGTTGGCCGCCGATGCGGCGCTGGACCACCCGTTGCTGGTTGAGCGTTCCGAGCCAAAGCGGGCCGGCGTTTTGGTGGTGTCGTCCGACCGCGGTTTGTGCGGTGCTTACAACGCCAACATCTTCCGCCGCTCCGAGGAGCTGTTCTCCTTGTTACGGGAGGAAGGCAAACAACCGGTGCTGTACGTGGTGGGCCGTAAAGCGCTGAACTACTTCACCTTCCGCCACTGGAACATCACCGGGTCGTGGGCCGGTTTCTCCGAGCAACCCAAATACGAGCATGCCGCCGAGATCGCCTCGACCCTGGTGGACGCGTTCATGCTGGGCAGCGTCGAAGACCAACAGTCCGACACCGGCCAGGGCGTCGACGAGTTGCACATCGTCTACACCGAGTTCAAGTCGATGCTGTCGCAATCCGCGGAGGCCCACCGGATAGCGCCGATGGTGGTCGAATACGTCGAGGAGGAGCGGCTGCCGCGCACGCTGTACTCGTTCGAGCCGGATGCCACGACATTGTTCGAGTCGCTGCTGCCGCGGTACCTGACCACCCGGGTGTATGCGGCGCTGCTGGAGTCCGCCGCGTCGGAGCTGGCCTCGCGCCAGCGTGCGATGAAATCGGCTACCGACAACGCCGACGACCTCATCAAGGCCCTGACGCTGATGGCAAACCGCGAGCGGCAGGCCCAGATCACCCAAGAGATTAGCGAAATCGTCGGTGGCGCAAACGCGCTCGCCGAGGCTCGCTAACACAGGCCCCACGAGGAAGTGAAGAAGATATGACCGCTACTACAACCAACGCACAGACCGCTACGACGGGTTCGGACACCAGCGGGCGCGTGGTGCGGGTCACCGGGCCCGTGGTCGACGTGGAGTTCCCGCGTGGTTCCATTCCGGAGCTATTCAACGCGCTGCACGCCAAGATCGAATTCGAGTCTCTGGCCAAGACTCTGACGTTGGAGGTGGCGCAGCATCTGGGCGACAACCTAGTGCGCACCATTTCGTTGCAGCCCACCGATGGCCTGGTGCGCGGCGTCGAGGTCACCGACACCGGCAGTTCGATTTCGGTGCCGGTCGGTGAGGGCGTCAAGGGCCACGTCTTCAATGCGCTGGGCGACTGCCTCGATGAGCCCGGGTACGGGGCAGGCTTCGAGCACTGGTCGATTCACCGCAAGCCACCGGCCTTCGAGGACCTGGAGCCGCGCACCGAGATGCTCGAGACCGGCCTGAAGGTGGTAGACCTGCTGACCCCCTATGTGCGTGGCGGAAAAATCGCCCTGTTCGGCGGTGCCGGTGTGGGCAAGACGGTGTTGATCCAGGAGATGATCAACCGCATCGCCCGAAACTTCGGTGGCACTTCGGTCTTCGCCGGAGTGGGTGAGCGCACCCGTGAGGGCAACGACTTATGGGTCGAGCTTGCCGAAGCCAACGTGCTCAAGGACACCGCATTGGTATTCGGTCAGATGGACGAGCCACCGGGCACCCGTATGCGGGTGGCGCTGTCGGCGCTGACGATGGCCGAATGGTTCCGCGACGAGGCCGGCCAGGACGTGCTGCTGTTCATCGACAACATCTTCCGGTTCACCCAGGCCGGGTCGGAAGTGTCAACGCTGCTGGGTCGGATGCCCTCGGCGGTGGGATATCAGCCCACCCTGGCCGATGAGATGGGTGAGCTGCAGGAGCGCATCACCTCGACTCGGGGACGCTCCATCACCTCGATGCAGGCCGTCTACGTGCCCGCCGACGACTACACCGACCCGGCGCCGGCGACGACGTTCGCCCACCTGGACGCCACCACCGAGCTTTCCCGGGCGGTGTTCTCCAAGGGCATCTTCCCCGCCGTGGACCCGCTGGCCTCCAGCTCGACCATCCTGGACCCCACGGTCGTCGGCGACGAGCACTACCGGGTGGCGCAAGAGGTCATCCGGATTCTTCAGCGCTACAAGGACCTTCAGGACATCATCGCCATTCTGGGCATCGACGAGCTGTCCGAAGAGGACAAGCAGTTGGTGGGCCGCGCTCGCCGCATCGAGCGATTCCTCTCGCAGAACATGATGGCCGCCGAACAGTTCACCGGGCAGCCGGGTTCGACGGTCCCGGTGAAGGAAACCATCGAGGCGTTCGACCGGCTGTGCAAGGGAGAGTTCGACCACGTGCCCGAGCAGGCGTTCTTCCTGATCGGCGGCCTGGACGACCTGGCCAAGAAGGCCGAGAGCCTCGGCGCCCAGCTGTAAGCGTTGGGGTCGAGTCGAAAGGTAGTGTGGCATGGCTGAATTGAACGTTGAGATCGTTGCTGTGGACCGGAAGATCTGGTCGGGCAAGGGCACGTTTCTTTTCACCCGCACCACCGTCGGTGAGATCGGAATCCTGCCCCACCACATCCCGTTGGTGGCCCAGCTGGTTGAAGACGCGATGGTGCGCGTGGAGCGGGATGGCGACAAGGACCTGCGGATCGCGGTCGATGGCGGGTTCATGTCGGTGACCGAAGAGGGTGTCAGCATTCTCGCCGAATCCGCGGAGTTCGAGTCGGAGATCGACGAGGCGGCCGCCAAACACGATTCCGAGTCCGACGATCCCCGTATCGCCGCCCGCGGTCGCGCCAGATTGCGCGCCATCGGCGCGATCGACTAGCACCTCGATGAGCGCGCCCATGATCGGCATGGCCGTGCTCGTTGTCGTGTTGGGGGCCGCGGTGCTCGCGCTGAGCTATCGGTTGTGGAAACTGCGTCAGGGCGGAACGGCGGGCATCATGCGGGACATCCCCGCGGTCGGCGGTCACGGTTGGCGCCATGGCGTGATCCGGTACCACGGCGGCGAAGCCGCGTTCTACCGGCTGTCCAGCCTGCGTCTGTGGCCGGATCGCCGGCTCAGCCGGCGAGGCGTGGAGATCGTGGCCCGGCGCGCGCCACGTGGCGACGAGTTTGACATCATGACCGACGAGATCGTCGTGCTGGAGTTGCGGGATGCCACCCAGGACCGCAGGCAAGGATATGAACTCGCACTGGATCAGGGTGCATTGACCGCGTTCTTGTCGTGGCTGGAGTCCCGCCCTTCCCCACGCGCACGCCGCCGCAGTGTGTGACGACTATGCTGGCGAGCTGGCCGGACCGCCCGCTTGCGGGGGACTGCTCGCCGTCCCGCCACCGCCGGGTTGCCACAGCACATCACCGTCGGGATTGGCGACCCGCGACAGAATGAAGAGCAGATCCGACAGCCGGTTGAGGTACTTTGCCGGTAAGACGCTGACCCCGTCCGGGTGCGCCGCGACCGCCGCCCACGCCGAGCGCTCCGCCCGGCGTACCACCGTTCGGGCCACGTGCAACAGTGCCGATAGCGGTGAACCACCGGGTAGCACAAAGGAGTTCAGCGTCGGCAGGTCGGCGTTATAAGCGTCACACCATCTTTCGACCCGATCGATATACGACTGGGTGATTCGCAACGGAGGATGTTGGGGGTTCTCCACCACGGGGGTCGACAGATCCGCACCGGCGTCGAACAGGTCGTTTTGGATCTGGCGCAGGACGCTCGTGATGTGTTCGTCCGGGTTGCCCAGGGCCACCGCGACGCCGATCGCGGAGTTGGCCTCGTCGCAATCGGCGTAGGCCACCAGCCGGGCATCGTTCTTGGAGACCCGGGAGAAGTCGCTCAACCCGGTGGTTCCGTCGTCGCCCGTCCGAGTGTAGATGCGGGTCAGGTGTATGGCCATAAAGAAACCGTACCGGCCGACTGACTCGGTTGACTGACAAGCCGATACCGCTTCACTACACTGACCCGGGTGGCCGAGCGTTTCGTCGTGACTGGTGGTAGCCGGTTGGCAGGCGAAGTCGCCGTCGGGGGCGCCAAGAACAGCGTGCTCAAGCTGATGGCCGCGACCTTGCTGGCCGAAGGCACCAGCACCATCACCAACTGTCCCGACATCCTCGATGTGCCGCTGATGGCGGAGGTCCTGCGGGGCCTGGGCGCCACCGTCGAGCTCGATGGTGACGTGGCTCGGATCACCTCACCCGACGAACCGAAGTATGACGCCGACTTCGCCGCGGTGCGGCAATTCCGGGCCTCGGTCTGTGTGCTGGGGCCGCTGGTCGGCCGCTGCAAACGGGCCCGGGTGGCGCTCCCGGGCGGAGACGCGATCGGTTCGCGTCCGTTGGATATGCACCAGGCGGGTCTGCGGCAACTGGGTGCGCACTGCAACATCGAGCACGGGTGCGTGGTGGCCCAGGCGGATACCTTGCGCGGCGCGGAGATTCAGTTGGAGTTCCCCTCGGTGGGAGCCACCGAGAACATCCTGATGGCCGCCGTGGTCGCCGACGGCGTCACCACGATTCACAATGCCGCGCGTGAACCCGACGTCGTCGACCTATGCACGATGCTGAACCAGATGGGCGCACAGGTCGAGGGCGCGGGTTCGCCGACGATGACCATCACCGGGGTCCCGCGGCTGCATCCGACGGAGCACCGCGTCATCGGAGACCGCATCGTGGCCGCGACGTGGGGCATCGCTGCCGCCATGACCCGCGGCGACATCACGGTGACGGGCGTCGACCCGGCGCACCTGCAGTTGGTGCTGCACAAGCTGCACGACGCGGGCGCCACCGTCACCCAGACCGACGACAGTTTCCGCGTCGTCCAGTACGAGCGCCCCAAGGCCGTCAACGTGGCGACGCTGCCGTTCCCCGGCTTTCCGACCGATCTGCAGCCGATGGCCATCGCCCTGGCGTCGATCGCCGACGGCACTTCGATGATCACCGAGAACGTTTTCGAGGCGCGGTTTCGGTTCGTCGAAGAAATGATCCGGTTGGGCGCCGATGCCCGCACCGACGGCCACCACGCCGTCGTGCGAGGTTTGCCGCAACTCTCCAGCGCGCCGGTCTGGTGTTCGGACATCCGCGCCGGGGCCGGCCTGGTGCTCGCGGGCTTGGTCGCCGACGGCGACACCGAGGTGCACGACGTGTTCCATATCGATCGTGGTTATCCGTTGTTCGTGGAGAACCTCGTCAGCCTCGGGGCCGAGGTCGAGCGGGTATGCTCTTAGCGGCGGTCGCGCATCTGGATGGCCGAAACCGACCTTGACGACCCTGCCGAAGTTGTATTAAGCTGGCAGGGTTGCCCCGAAGTGGGCATCACCAAGCGAGTGTGTTGTTTGAGAACTCAATAGTGTGTTTGGTGTTTTTGTTTGTTGTTGTTTTTTGACCGCACCCTAGCACTCCCCGTGTGCGGGTGTGGTCGCAATGAATAGATGCCAGTTTTTGGCGTCTTTGTCAGGTATCTCTGATAAGAAATTCGCCTCGTTAGCGAGGGGTTTTTGTTTGGAGAGTTTGATCCTGGCTCAGGACGAACGCTGGCGGCGTGCTTAACACATGCAAGTCGAACGGAAAGGTCTCTTCGGAGACACTCGAGTGGCGAACGGGTGAGTAACACGTGGGTGATCTGCCCTGCACACCGGGATAAGCCTGGGAAACTGGGTCTAATACCGGATAGGACCACGGGATGCATGTCTTGTGGTGGAAAGCTTTTGCGGTGTGGGATGAGCCCGCGGCCTATCAGCTTGTTGGTGGGGTGATGGCCTACCAAGGCGACGACGGGTAGCCGGCCTGAGAGGGTGTCCGGCCACACTGGGACTGAGATACGGCCCAGACTCCTACGGGAGGCAGCAGTGGGGAATATTGCACAATGGGCGCAAGCCTGATGCAGCGACGCCGCGTGGGGGATGACGGCCTTCGGGTTGTAAACCTCTTTCACCATCGACGAAGGTCCGGGTTTTCTCGGGCTGACGGTAGGTGGAGAAGAAGCACCGGCCAACTACGTGCCAGCAGCCGCGGTAATACGTAGGGTGCGAGCGTTGTCCGGAATTACTGGGCGTAAAGAGCTCGTAGGTGGTTTGTCGCGTTGTTCGTGAAATCTCACGGCTTAACTGTGAGCGTGCGGGCGATACGGGCAGACTAGAGTACTGCAGGGGAGACTGGAATTCCTGGTGTAGCGGTGGAATGCGCAGATATCAGGAGGAACACCGGTGGCGAAGGCGGGTCTCTGGGCAGTAACTGACGCTGAGGAGCGAAAGCGTGGGGAGCGAACAGGATTAGATACCCTGGTAGTCCACGCCGTAAACGGTGGGTACTAGGTGTGGGTTCTTTCCTTAAGGATCCGTGCCGTAGCTAACGCATTAAGTACCCCGCCTGGGGAGTACGGCCGCAAGGCTAAAACTCAAAGGAATTGACGGGGGCCCGCACAAGCGGCGGAGCATGTGGATTAATTCGATGCAACGCGAAGAACCTTACCTGGGTTTGACATGCACAGGACGCGTCTAGAGATAGGCGTTCCCTTGTGGCCTGTGTGCAGGTGGTGCATGGCTGTCGTCAGCTCGTGTCGTGAGATGTTGGGTTAAGTCCCGCAACGAGCGCAACCCTTGTCTCATGTTGCCAGCACGTCATGGTGGGGACTCGTGAGAGACTGCCGGGGTCAACTCGGAGGAAGGTGGGGATGACGTCAAGTCATCATGCCCCTTATGTCCAGGGCTTCACACATGCTACAATGGCCGGTACAAAGGGCTGCGATGCCGCAAGGTTAAGCGAATCCTTCTAAAGCCGGTCTCAGTTCGGATCGGGGTCTGCAACTCGACCCCGTGAAGTCGGAGTCGCTAGTAATCGCAGATCAGCAACGCTGCGGTGAATACGTTCCCGGGCCTTGTACACACCGCCCGTCACGTCATGAAAGTCGGTAACACCCGAAGCCAGTGGCCTAACCCGCAAGGGAGGGAGCTGTCGAAGGTGGGATCGGCGATTGGGACGAAGTCGTAACAAGGTAGCCGTACCGGAAGGTGCGGCTGGATCACCTCCTTTCTAAGGAGCACCACGAAAAGCACTCCAACTGGTGGGGTGTTGAGCCGTGAGGGGTTCTCGCCTGTAGTGGGCGGGGGCCGGGTGCATGACAGCAAACGAAACGCCAGACACACTGTTGGGTCCTGAGGCAACACCCTCGCGTGTTGTCGCCCCGTCTTGGTGGTGGGGTGTGGTGCTTGAGTATTGGATAGTGGTTGCGAGCATCAAATGGATGCGTTGCCCCTAGCGGAGTTGTCCGTAAAGGTAGACGCATTCTTTTGTGCAATTTTAATTCTTTGGTTTTTGTGTTCGTAAGTGTCTAAGGGCGCATGGTGAATGCCTTGGCATCGAGAGCCGATGAAGGACGTGGGAGGCTGCGATAAGCCTCGGGGAGCTGTCAACCGAGCGTGGATCCGAGGATTTCCGAATGGGGAAACCCAGCACGAGTGATGTCGTGTTACCCGTACCTGAATATATAGGGTGCGGGAGGGAACGCGGGGAAGTGAAACATCTCAGTACCCGTAGGAGAAGAAAACAATTGTGATTCCGCAAGTAGTGGCGAGCGAACGCGGAACACGGCTAAACCGCACGCATGGGTAACCGGGTAGGGGTTGTGCGTGCGGGGTTGTGGGAATGATACGTCTCAGCTCTACCCGGCTGAGGGGCAGTCAGAAAGTGTCGCGGTTAGCGGAAGTGGCCTGGAATGGTCTGCCGTAGACGGTGAGAGCCCGGTACGCGAAAACCCGGCACCTGCCCAGTATCAATTTCCCGAGTAGCAGCGGGCCCGTGGAATCCGCTGTGAATCCGCCGGGACCACCCGGTAAGCCTAAATACTACTCGATGACCGATAGCGGATTAGTACCGTGAGGGAATGGTGAAAAGTACCCCGGGAGGGGAGTGAAAGAGTACCTGAAACCGTGTGCCTACAATCCGTCAGAGCCTCCTCGTGAGGTGATGGCGTGCCTTTTGAAGAATGAGCCTGCGAGTCAGGGACATGTCGCAAGGTTAACCCGTGTGGGGTAGCCGCAGCGAAAGCGAGTCTGAATAGGGCGACCCACACGCGCATACGCGCGTGTGAATAGTGGCGTGTTCTGGACCCGAAGCGGAGTGATCTACCCATGGCCAGGGTGAAGCGCGGGTAAGACCGCGTGGAGGCCCGAACCCACTTAGGTTGAAGACTGAGGGGATGAGCTGTGGGTAGGGGTGAAAGGCCAATCAAACTCCGTGATAGCTGGTTCTCCCCGAAATGCATTTAGGTGCAGCGTTGCGTGGTTCACCGCGGAGGTAGAGCTACTGGATGGCCGATGGGCCCCACTAGGTTACTGACGTCAGCCAAACTCCGAATGCCGTGGTGTAAAGCGTGGCAGTGAGACGGCGGGGGATAAGCTCCGTACGTCGAAAGGGAAACAGCCCAGATCGCCGGCTAAGGCCCCCAAGCGTGTGCTAAGTGGGAAAGGATGTGCAGTCGCAAAGACAACCAGGAGGTTGGCTTAGAAGCAGCCACCCTTGAAAGAGTGCGTAATAGCTCACTGGTCAAGTGATTGTGCGCCGATAATGTAGCGGGGCTCAAGCACACCGCCGAAGCCGCGACAACCGCGAGGTTGGGTAGGGGAGCGTCCCCCATTCAGGGAAGCCGCCGGGTGACCGGCGGTGGAGGGTGGGGGAGTGAGAATGCAGGCATGAGTAGCGACAAGGCAAGTGAGAACCTTGCCCGCCGAAAGACCAAGGGTTCCTGGGCCAGGCCAGTCCGCCCAGGGTGAGTCGGGACCTAAGGCGAGGCCGACAGGCGTAGTCGATGGACAACGGGTTGATATTCCCGTACCCGTGTGTGAGCGCCCGTGACGAATCAGCGGTACTAACCGCCCAAAACCGGATCGATCATTCCCCTTCGGGGGCGTGGAGGTCCGGGGCTGCGTGGGACCTTCGCTGGTAGTAGTCAAGCGATGGGGTGACGCAGGAAGGCAGCCGTACCAGTCAGTGGTAACACTGGGGCAAGCCCGTAGGGAGAGCGATAGGCAAATCCGTCGCTCACTAATCCTGAGAGGTGATGCATAGCCGATTGAGGCGAATTCGGTGATCCTCTGCTGCCAAGAAAAGCCTCTAGCGAGCACATACACGGCCCGTACCCCAAACCGACACAGGTGGTCAGGTAGAGAATACCAAGGCGTACGAGATAACTATGGTTAAGGAACTCGGCAAAATGCCCCCGTAACTTCGGGAGAAGGGGGACCGGAATATCGTGAACACCCTCGCGGTGGGAGCGGGATCCGGTCGCAGAAACCAGTGAGGAGCGACTGTTTACTAAAAACACAGGTCCGTGCGAAGTCGCAAGACGATGTATACGGACTGACGCCTGCCCGGTGCTGGAAGGTTAAGAGGACCCGTTAACCCGCAAGGGTGAAGCGGAGAATTTAAGCCCCAGTAAACGGCGGTGGTAACTATAACCATCCTAAGGTAGCGAAATTCCTTGTCGGGTAAGTTCCGACCTGCACGAATGGCGTAACGACTTCTCAACTGTCTCAACCATAGACTCGGCGAAATTGCACTACGAGTAAAGATGCTCGTTACGCGCGGCAGGACGAAAAGACCCCGGGACCTTCACTACAACTTGGTATTGATGTTCGGTACGGTTTGTGTAGGATAGGTGGGAGACTGTGAAACCTCGACGCCAGTTGAGGTGGAGTCGTTGTTGAAATACCACTCTGATCGTATTGGGCATCTAACGTCGAACCCTGAATCGGGTTCACGGACAGTGCCTGGCGGGTAGTTTAACTGGGGCGGTTGCCTCCTAAAATGTAACGGAGGCGCCCAAAGGTTCCCTCAACCTGGACGGCAATCAGGTGGCGAGTGTAAATGCACAAGGGAGCTTGACTGCGAGACCTACAAGTCAAGCAGGGACGAAAGTCGGGATTAGTGATCCGGCACCCCCGAGTGGAAGGGGTGTCGCTCAACGGATAAAAGGTACCCCGGGGATAACAGGCTGATCTTCCCCAAGAGTCCATATCGACGGGATGGTTTGGCACCTCGATGTCGGCTCGTCGCATCCTGGGGCTGGAGCAGGTCCCAAGGGTTGGGCTGTTCGCCCATTAAAGCGGCACGCGAGCTGGGTTTAGAACGTCGTGAGACAGTTCGGTCTCTATCCGCCGCGCGCGTCAGAAGCTTGAGGAAACCTGTCCCTAGTACGAGAGGACCGGGACGGACGAACCTCTGGTGCACCAGTTGTCCCGCCAGGGGCACCGCTGGATAGCTACGTTCGGACAGGATAACCGCTGAAAGCATCTAAGCGGGAAACCTTCTCCAAGATGAGGCTTCTCACCCTATTAGAGGGATAAGGCCCCCCGCAGAACACGGGTTCAATAGGCCAGACCTGGAAGCTCAGCAATGGGTGCAGGGGACTGGGGCTAACCGGCCGAAAACTTACCAACACAAAACATCGCAACCACTTTCCACTCACGCCGCCAGGCGTGGGTCCACACCCCCCACCAGTACACTCAAAAGAATAAAGTTGAATAGAGTTACGGCGGCCATAGCGACAGGGAAACGCCCGGTCCCATCCCGAACCCGGAAGCTAAGCCTGTCAGCGCCGATGATACTGCCCAATCCGGGTGGAAAAGTAGGACACCGCCGAACACACACAAAAACACCCCCAACCATTGGGGGTGTTTTTGCATGTTAATCGAACAACGTCAAATTCACGGATGCCCGCTTTTTCTCTAATTCGAGCAGGGCTTGTTTGCGGTCCAGTCCGCCGCCGTAGCCGGTGAGCTTTCCGCTGGCGCCGATGACACGATGGCACGGGACGACGATGGCGATGGGATTGCGGCCGTTGGCCAATCCCACGGCGCGTGCGGCACCCGGCGCACCGATCTGGTCGGCAATTTGTCCGTAGGACCGTGTTTCCCCATAGGGAATTGTCCGGAGCGCCTGCCATACCTTCAGCTGAAACTCGGTACCCCACAGGTCGAGCTCAATGTCGAAGTCGGTGAGCTGGCCGGCGAAATAGGCGTTGAGTTGGTCGACGGCGTCGGCAAATACCGTGTGATCGAGCGTCCAACCGGCACGGCTGGGTTCGTGGGTCTGGTCGACCATTCGTAGGTTCGTCAACGCGGAGCCACGCCCGGCCAGCGTCAACGGCCCTATCGGGCTGTCGATGGTGCGGTAGCGGATCATGCGATCTCCTTCGGGGCCTGTCGGGGCGGCCATTGGTTTACCGGATGCGCGAGGGTGGTCCACAGGTGCTGGGTGGCATACGAACGCCAGGGGCGCCAGCGAGCGCTGCGCCCCAGCAGCGTGCGTCGGTGGGTGGGCAGGCCCAGCCGTTCGGCGGCCAGCCTGAGGCCGAGGTCGGTGACCGGAAAGGCGTCCGGGTCGCCAAGGCCCCGCATCGCGATCACCTCCGCGGTCCAGGGTCCGACCCCGGGCAACGCCCGCAGCTGACTGCGTGCGCGTTGCCAGTCGCATCCCGCGTCCAGGGCGACGGTGCCCTCGGCAAGCGCGGCGACGAGCGCGCTGACCGCGCGTCGGCGTGTCTTCGGCACGGCCAGATGGGCGGGATCGATCGCGGCGAGCTGCTCGACGGACGGGAAGGTGCGCGTCAGACTGCCCTCGGGATCGTGCACCGGGTGGCCGTAGGCGGCGACCAGCCTGGCGGCCTGGGTCCGTGCGGCCTTGGTCGATACCTGTTGGCCCAGGACCGCACGGACCGCCAGCTCGGCCTCGTCGACGGTGCGCGGAATCCGCTGTCCGGGTGCCTGGGACACCACCGGCCGCAGGTCCGGATCCCCGCTGAGCGCTTCGATCACCGCCTCGGGATCGGCATCCAGATCCAACAGGCGACGGCACCGCGCGGTGGCGGTCGTGAGGTCGCGGAAGTCGTCGAGCACCAGCACGCAGCGCACGTGGTCGGCGGCCGGCGTCAGGGTGACCAGGCCATTGCCCGACCGGAGCCGCAGCGTGCGCCGGTACGCGCCATCGCGGACCTCTTCACAACCCGGCACCGCACCGGCGGCCAGATGACCGAATACGCCCTGGTAGGCGAAGGGTGTCCGGACGGCTAGCCGCAGGGACACGGTCCCGGGTGTGGCGGCTCCAACTGCCGGCGACCCGAACCGGGCGGCCGCGCGCCTGCGCAGCACCGTCGGCGTGCTGTCGCACACCAGGCGTACGGTGTCGTTGAACTGACGGATGCTGGAAAATCCGGCGGCAAACGCGACATCGCCGAAGGGCAGGTCGGTGGTCTCGATCAGCACCCGCGCGGTCTGCATTCGTTGCGCGCGTGCCAGCGCGAGTGGTCCGGCGCCCACTTCGGCCTGCAACAGCCGCTCCAGCTGACGAGTGGTGTAACCGAGCCGGGCCGCCAGGCCGGTGACGCCGTCCCGGTCCACCGTGCCGTCGGCGATCAGCCGCATCGCACGCGCGACAACGTCGCCGCGCACGTTCCATTCGGGAGAGCCCGGAGACGCGTCGGGACGACATCGCTTGCAGGCCCGGAAGCCCGCTCGTTGAGCGGCCGCCGCGGTTGGCAGGAACCGCACGTTGCGGGCGAACGGGGGCCGAACGGGGCAACTGGGCCGGCAGTAGATGCCGGTGGTCAGCACCGCGATGACGAACCAGCCGTCGAACCGGGCGTCCCTGGACTGGACGGCCCGGTAGCAGCGTTCGAAGTCTGCATGCACGATTCGACCATTACACCTGCCCGGCCGTCATGACTGGCGGAAAACGACATCACTGTGACCCACTGTGGCCCGGCGGCGGGTGCGTCGCGGCTCCGGCTTTACCCGAGCCGGCTGGCCGGCTCGATCGGCCTGGCCAGCCGGGTGGGTTGGTCGTGTCCGCGCAGCGTCACCGTCTCGCCCAAAGACCAAAGGACGCGCACCTTTTCGCTTGCACCGTTCAGCGTCTCCCCGGACGCCAGCAACCTACCGGGGTGTGACTTTGCAAGTTCGCACAGTCGCGCCGCTTCGTTGACGGGCTCGCCGATCACGGTGTATTCGAAGCGCTGCTTGGCGCCCACATTGCCGGCGATGACCTGCCCGGCCGCCACGCCGATGCCGGCTTGGCACTCCGGCATTTCCTTGGCAAGCCGCGCGGCCATGGCTCGCGCGGCGGTCAGTGCCTGGTCTTCGGGACAGGCGAGCCGATTCGGGGCTCCGAAGATGGCCAGCGATGCGTCGCCCTCGAACTTGTTGACCAGGCCGTGGTGGTGGTCGACCGCCTCGACGACGATAGCGAAAAACCGGTTGAGCAGGCTGACGACGTCGGCCGGCGGACGGCTGGTCACCAGCTGGGTGGAGCCAACGATGTCGATGAAGACGACGGCAACGTGGCGTTCCTCACCGCCCAGTGTCGGTCGCTCCCGCTCGGCGGCCGCCGCGACTTCGCGCCCGACGTGGCGGCCGAAAAGGTCACGGATCCGTTCGCGCTCCCGCAGGCCGGCGACCATCGCGTTGAAACCGCGCTGCAGCTCACCGAGTTCGGTCCCGTCGAAGACCACGAGGTCGCCGCGCAGGTCGCCCCGCTCGACGCGCTTGAGGGCCGCACGTACCACCCTTACCGGTGTCGCCGTCAGCCAGGCCAGGATCCACATCAGGATAAAGCCGAAGATCACCGTCGCCGCGCAGATAATCATCACCGCGACCGCGAACTCGGTCTCGGTCAGGTTCCGCAACAAGAGCTGGAAGAATGCCACCAGTCCAATGCCGATGACGGGCACGGCCGAACCGAGCAGCCACACCATCAGGGTTCGGCCCATGATGCCCGGCGCGAGCCGCCGGGGCGGTGGTCCCGCCCCGAGTGCCTGGGCGGCCACCGGACGCAGCGCGAACTCGGTCAGCAGGTAGCTGCCGGTAGCGACCAGGACGCCGCAAAAGCTCACCCCGAACAGAAACCGCGGGATGAGTAGGTGGTCGGCCATCCCATACAGGATCGTCAACAGCCCCGCGCCGATCTCCCAGAGCACGAGGTCGACGATCGCGACTCGCCAAGGGGCGAGAAAGGTGTTGCGCTCGTCCTCGGGGGTCGGGGCGCGTTCCTCGATGGCCCAACGCAGCGCCAGCACGGTCCGCCGGGTGATCCAGTAGGTGCCTACTACCAGTGCGAGCGCGATGTAGGCGGGTGTGACGCCGAAGGTGACCCACAGCAGCGCGTCGTCAAACACGCTGGGTGCCGGTATGGCCACCGTTACCAGCAGCAAGACGACACCGATCCCGATCAGGTTGGCACCCACGACCATCGCGGTCAAGATGACCTGGATGCGGACACGACGACGGTGCTGGCTCTCCGAGACTCGCCCCAGCAACCAGGAGCCGTACGCGGGGGTCTCTGACAGCCGGCCGCTCTGCCGGGTCACCGTCTCGAGCACCCGGCCCAGCCGTTGCGCCATGGTCTTGTTGGGCGACATGGTGGCGTCAGCCTATGTGTCGGACACGCTCTAAGGTGAGTCGGGTGCGTCTAGTGATCGCCCGGTGCACCGTCGAGTACGTCGGCCGGCTCACCGCGCAGCTGCCGTCCGCGCGCAGGCTGCTGCTGTTCAAGGCCGACGGATCGGTCAGTGTGCACGCCGACGACCGCGCCTACAAGCCGTTGAACTGGATGAGCCCGCCGTGCTGGTTGACCGAAGAACCCGGTGGCCGGGCCCCGGTGTGGGTGGTGGAGAACAAAGCCGGCGAACAACTGCGCATCACCGTCGAGGAGATCGAGCACGACTCCAGCCACGATTTGGGCGTGGATCCAGGATTGGTCAAAGACGGTGTGGAGGCCCACCTGCAGGCGTTGCTTGCCGAACATGTCCACCTGCTGGGTGAGGGGTACACCCTGGTTCGCCGCGAATACATGACCGCGATCGGACCCGTCGACCTGTTGTGTCGCGATGAACGGGGCGGCTCTGTTGCGGTGGAAGTCAAGCGGCGCGGCGAGATTGACGGCGTCGAGCAGCTCACCCGCTATCTCGAGTTGCTCAATCGGGACAGCGTTCTTGCTCCCGTCAAGGGGGTGTTGGCCGCACAACAGATTAGGCCGCAGGCCCGCACGCTGGCCGCTGATCGTGGAATACGTTGCGTGACACTGGATTACGACCGCATGCGCGGGATGGACAGCGACGAATACCGGCTGTTCTGAATTGTGCGGCTAAGCTGGCGACATGGGTCGGCGCGGTAAACCGCCACGGCAGCGGCTAGCACTACCGCCGTTGCCACGCCGGGTGGAAACGGGCCCGGATGGCTACCAGTACGAGGTGCGTCCGATCGCCGCGGCCCGCGCTGTCAAGACCTACCGCTGTCCCGGATGTGATCACGAAATTCGTTCCGGCACAGCGCATGTGGTCGTATGGCCGACTGAATCACCAGGAGCGGTGGAAGAACGGCGGCATTGGCACACGCCCTGCTGGACCAACCGCGCCACTCGCGGTCCAACGCGGAAATGGTCCTAGCCGGCCGGCTCAGCAGACGGGTTCGACCAACTCGATCAGCACCCCGCCGGCGTCTTTGGGGTGGATGAAGTTGATCCGTGAGTTTGCGGTACCACGCCGGGGAGCGTCGTAGACCAGGCGGACGCCCTGGGCGCGCAGCCGGCGGCACAAAGCATCGAGATCGCTGACCCGGCAGGCCAGCTGTTGGACGCCCGGTCCGCGCTTGTCCAGAAACTTCGCGATTACCGACGACTCGTCAAGCGGGGCCATCAATTGGATCTGCGCGGGGCAGCCCGGCGCGGCCAGCATCGCCTCGCGGATCCCCTGGTCGTCGTTGACTTCCTCGTGCACCAGGATCAGGCCGAGGTGATCGTGGTACCACTCGATCGCGGTGTCCAGGTCGGCGACGGCAATGCCGACGTGGTCGAGCCCGGTTACCAAGGAGGTGGCCAGCACGCGACGGGCGTCAACTTGATCGGTCGTCATTACATAACGGTAACCTCATGGGAAAGGATCCGCTTCCCCGGTATCCCCGGATCGGCCGCTCCCTGCCCGTAGGAGGTAGTCATGACGACGTCGGTGATCGTTGCTGGGGCGCGGACACCCATCGGCAAGTTGATGGGCTCTCTGAAGGACTTCAGCGGTAGCGACCTGGGCGCCATTGCCATTCGGGGCGCTTTGGAGAAGGCCAACGTGGCGGCGTCTGCGGTGGAGTACGTGATCATGGGTCAGGTGTTGACCGCGGGGGCCGGACAGCTGCCCGCGCGCCAGGCCGCGGTGGCGGCCGGAATTGGCTGGGACGTGCCGGCGCTGACCATCAACAAGATGTGCCTGTCCGGCATCGATGCCATCGGGCTGGCCGACCAGCTCATTCGGGCCGGGGAATTCGACGTGGTGGTGGCCGGCGGGCAGGAGTCCATGACGAAGGCGCCCCATCTGCTGATGGACAGCCGCTCCGGCTACAAGTATGGCGACGTCACGGTTTTGGACCACATGGCCTACGACGGCCTGCACGACGTGTTCACCGACCAGCCGATGGGCGCGCTCACTGAGCAGCGCAACGACGTCGACCGGTTCACGCGCCAGGAACAGGACGAGTACGCGGCGCGGTCGCATCAAAAGGCAGCCGCGGCCTGGAAAGACGGCGTCTTCGCCGATGAAGTGGTCCCGGTGAACATCCCGCAGCGCAAGGGCGATCCGCTGCAATTCAGCGAAGACGAGGGGATCCGCGGTGATACCACCGCCGACTCACTGGCCGGGCTCAGGCCGGCGTTTCGCAAGGACGGCACCATCACCGCCGGTTCGGCATCGCAAATCTCCGACGGGGCGGCTGCGGTGGTGGTGATGAACAAGGACAAGGCCCAGGAGTTGGGGCTGAAGTGGCTGGCCGAGATCGGCGCCCACGGTGTGGTGGCCGGACCGGATTCGACACTGCAGTCGCAACCGGCCAACGCGATCAAGAAGGCGCTTGACCGCGAAGGCATCTCGGTGGACCAGCTCGATGTTGTGGAGATCAACGAAGCGTTTGCCGCGGTCGCGCTGGCCTCGACGAGGGAACTCGGGGTGAGCCCCGAGATCGTCAACGTCAACGGCGGCGCGATTGCCGTCGGGCATCCAATCGGCATGTCCGGCGCGCGAATTACGCTGCATGTCGCGTTGGAGTTGGCGCGCCGTGGCTCGGGCTACGGAGTCGCCGCGCTGTGCGGGGCCGGCGGCCAGGGCGACGCGCTGATCCTGCGGGCCGGATAGCGTTGCTGGAGAGTTATCGGCGGGACATCACTGTGAGATTGGTCATACCTGCCGATCTCGGCCCCGGGATCGGGGATTTCGACCCGATTTAGCGCTCACCCGTGGGTCGGTGCCACCGGGTGAATCGCTGACGGCACCGGCGTGACACACTTGACGACGTGACGCGTCCGCGACCCCCGATCGGGCCCGCCTTGGCCGGTGCGGTTGACCTGTCCGCCCTCAAGCAGCGGGCTCAGCAGCAGGCTTCGGCGGGCCAGACTGGGGGCGAGGCGCGGTCTGCCGATGAGGGCACCACGGAGATCACCGAGGCCAATTTCGAAGACCAGGTGATCGTCCGGTCCGACGAGGTGCCGGTGGTCGTTGTGCTGTGGTCACCGCGCAGTGACGTGTGTGTCGAGCTGCTCGACACGCTGTCCGGGCTGGCCGCCGCCGACCGGGGCACGTGGTCGCTGGCGACGGTCAATGTCGATGCCGCGCCGAATGTCGCCCGGATTTTCGGCGTGCAAGCGGTGCCGACCGTGGTGGCTTTGGCTGCGGGGCAGCCGATCTCCAGCTTCCAGGGCCTGCAGCCCGCCGACCAGCTGCGGCGCTGGGTGGATTCCTTGGTTTCGGCGACGGCCGGAAAGCTCAAGGGCCCAAGGAGTTCCGAGCGCGTCGCGGAGGTCGATCCGGCCGTGGCCCAGGCGCGCAAGGAGCTTGAGGCCGGCGACTTCGTTGCTGCCCGCAAATCATATGAGGCGATCCTGGATGCCAATCCGGGCAGTGTGGAGGCGAAGGCGGCCATCCGGCAGATCGATTTCCTCACCCGGGCAACGGCACGGCGGCCGGACGCGGTTTGGGTTGCCGACGCGGCGCCGAATGACATCGAGGCCGCTTTGGCCGCCGCCGACGTGCAAGTCCTCAACCAGGATGTGAGCGCGGCCTTCGAGCGCCTGATCGCGTTGGTGCGGCGGACATCTGGAGACGAGCGCACCCGGGTGCGCACCCGGCTGGTCGAGCTGTTCGAGCTGTTCGATCCCGCCGATCCCGAGGTCGTCGCCGGTCGGCGCAACCTGGCCAACGCGCTGTACTGAGACCTACTGACGAGCGCGCCGCGGGCGTTACGACAGCCCGGCCGATCCGTTCAGGCCGAGCAGTCCACCGGCGCCGCCGGTGCCGCCCGCGCCGGGCGCAACGCCAAGCCCGCCGTTTCCGCCGTTGCCTCCATTGCCGAGCAGCGTGGCGTTGCCGCCGGAGCCGCCGACACCGCCGTTTGCCACCACGCTCGCTCCGCCGGCGCCGCCGTCGCCGCCGCTGCCGACCAACCCGGCCTTGCCACCCTTGCCGCCGTTCCCCCCGTCGCCAGCGATGCCGAGTCCGCCGGCGCCGCCGGCGCCGCCATCGCCGTTGAGCAGGCCGGCGTTGCCGCCGGCCCCACCGTCGCCGGCGGTCTCGCCGAACCCGCCGGCTCCGCCGGCCCCGCCCGCACCCGAGAGCCCGGCGGCGTTGCCGCCGGCCCCGCCGGCCCCCCCGACCGACCCGACTTCGATGCCAGTCCCGCCGGCGCCACCAGCGCCGCCGTCACCGATCAACCCGCCGGTGCCGCCGGTGCCGCCGCTACCGGCCGCGCCCCGGACGCTGTCGCCGCCGGTACCGCCGGCGCCGCCGTCGCCGATCAGCTTGGCGGCCCCGCCGTTGCCACCGGACCCGCCGATACCGCCGGCCATTTGGTCCGCGCTGGAGGCGCCGAACCCTCCGGTGCCCCCGGCGCCGCCGGGGCCGAACAGTGCGCCGGCACCGCCGATGCCGCCGACGCCTCCTTTGCCGCCGGTGCCGCCGGGGTCGGGCGCGCCGAGACCGGTTCCGCCGGTGCCGCCGACGCCGCCAGCGCCGAAGAGGATGCCGGCGTTGCCGCCCGCCCCACCGGCCCCACCCTCACCGCCCACGAGTTGGTTACCGGTGCCAGTTCCGCCGGTGCCGCCGGCCCCGCCGTTGCCGGAGAAGATGCCGCCGTCGCCTCCGGTGCCGCCGTTCCCGCCGGCCGAGCCGGAGACTCCGAACCCGCCGGCGCCGCCGGCACCGCCATTGGAGAACAGCCCGCCGCCCCCGCCGGTGCCGCCGGTGCCGCCGGTGCCCCCGTTGACGCTCAACCCGCCGGTGCCGCCGGCACCGCCGGCGGCCAACACCTCGAACAGCCCGCTGCGACCGCCGGCCCCGCCGGTGCCACCGTTGAAGCCTGGCCCGCCGGCGCCCCCGATGCCACCGGCGCCGAACAGCCCGGCCGCCCCGCCGTCGCCGCCGAGCCCGCCTGTGCCGGTTTTCCCGACTCCGCCGGGCCCACCGGCGCCGCCGGAGCCGAACAGCAGCCCGCCGGCCCCGCCGGCCCCGCCAGCCGCGCCATTGCCCGGGCCGTCTCCGCCGGCCCCGCCCGCTCCGCCGTTGCCGAACAGCCCTGCGGATCCGCCTGGACCGCCGGGCTGGCCGGGTGCCCCGGACCCGCCGGCCCCGCCGTTGCCGTACAGCAGCCCGCCGGCCCCCCCGGGTTGCCCCGTCCCCGGCGCTCCGTTGGCGCCGTTGCCGATCAGCGGACGCCCCAACAACACCTGGGTGGGCGTGTTCACCACGTTGAGCACGCCTTCCAGCGGCGATGCGGCGGCGGCCTCCGCGCTCGCGTATGCGTTGGCGCTCCCGGTCAGGGTTTGCACGAACTGGCTGTGAAACCCCGTCGCCTGGGCGCTGAGCGCCTGGTAGGCCTGGGCGTGCGTGGAGAACAGCGCCGCGATGGCCGCCGACACCTCATCGGCACCGGCGGCCAGCACCTCCGTCGTCGGTGCCAACGCCGCGGCGTTGGCTGCCTCCAGCGCCGACCCGATGCCCGCCAACTCCGCCGCGGCTGCCATCACCGCCTCCGGCGCGGCAACAACAAACGACATCACTTCCGCACTTCCTCCAATCAAAGGTCAGGATCGGGGGATATCCCTCAGAGCCAGCAGATGGTTATCGCCATGGTGCCGGCAACACCCCGCGCTTGCGGAGGGCATAGTGCATCTGATACACAATTGGATTTGTGCACTTTGCCTAGCAGGAATCCGCCGCGTAAGGCAGCTTGACAACCGTTAATCCGGCCCCAGCCACAGTGCCGACATGGCCGGCAACACCAGTACCGTTGGCGCCGACCGGCCGTAGAAGACGTCGGCGGGCGGGGTTCCGACGGAGCCGGGTGGCACCACGGAGATCACCGAGGCCAATTTCGAAGATCAGGTGATCGTCCGGTCCGACGAGGTGCCGGTGGTCGTTGTGCTGTGGTCACCGCGCAGTGACGTGTGTGTCGAGCTGCTCGACACGCTGTCCGGGCTGGTCGCCGCCGACCGGGGCACGTGGTCGCTGGCGACGGTCAATGTCGATGCCGCGCCGAACGTCGCCCGGATTTTCGGCGTGCAAGCGGTGCCGACCGTGGTGGCTTTGGCTGCGGGGCAGCCGATCTCCAGCTTCTAGGGCCTGCAGCCCGCCGACCAGCTGCGGCGCTGGGTGGATTCCTTGGTTTCGGCGACGGCCGGAAAGCTCAAGGGCCCAAGGAGTTCCGAGCGCGTCGCGGAGGTCGATCCGGCCGTGGCGCAGGCGCGCAAGGAGCTTGAGGCCGGCGACTTCGTTGCTGCCCGCAAATCATATGAGGCGATCCTGGATGCCAATCCGGGCAGTGTGGAGGCGAAGGCGGCCATCCGGCAGATCGATTTCCTCACCCGGGCAACGGCACGGCGGCCGGACGCGGTTTGGGTTGCCGACGCGGCACCGAATGACATCGAGGCCGCTTTGGCCGCCGCCGACGTGCAAGTCCTCAACCAGGATGTGAGCGCGGCCTTCGAGCGCCTGATCGCGTTGGTGCGGCGGACATCTGGAGACGAGCGCACCCGGGTGCGCACCCGGCTGGTCGAGCTGTTCGAGCTGTTCGATCCCGCCGATCCCGAGGTCGTCGCCGGCCGGCGCAACCTGGCCAACGCGCTGTATTGAGGTGTGTGGCGAGCCGACGCCGCATCGCCCTAAACCAGCCTCGTCAACCACCCGATGACCCGTCGACCCCGGCCAGGCCGATGAGCCCGCCGGAACCGCCGGCGCCACCGGCGCCACCCTTACCCGGCGCACTGCCAGCTCCGCCGCTCCCGCCGTTGCCACCGTTGCCGATCAGGGTGGCGTTGCCGCCGAGGCCGCCGACACCGCCCGTTGCCGTTATGCCGGCGCCGCCGACGCCGCCAGCGCCACCGTTGCCGACCAACCCGGCTTTGCCGCCCGCTCCACCGGCTCCGCCGTCGCCGGTCAAGTTAATCCCGCCGGCGCCGCCAATCCCACCGTTGCCGTACAGCAGCCCGGCGTTACCGCCGACACCACCGGCTCCCGCACCGGAGTTGCCGCCGCCGCCGGTGCCGCCGGAGCCGCCGTCGCCGGAAAGCACGCCGCCGTTGCCGCCGGCTCCACCGGCCCCTCCGAGCCCACCAGTATCGATGCCAACCCCGCCGGCGCCGCCCGAGCCCCCAGGGCCGAATAGCCCGCCGCCACCGCCCCGGCCGCCGGCCCCGGCGGCGTTTTTGACGCTGGTTCCGCCGCTGCCGCCGGAACCGCCGGAGCCGGAAAACAGGCCGGCATCGCCCCCCGCCCCGCCTATCCCACCGTCCCCGTCTTGCCCGAAGCCGCCGGCGCCGCCCGCGCCGCCAGTCCCGGCAAGCAGGCCGCCATTACCGCCCGCCCCGCCTGTCCCACCGCCGGCGGTACCGCCGAAGCCTCCGTTACCGCCAACCCCTCCTGAGCCGAATAGGCCTCCGGCCCCTCCGACTCCGCCGGTTCCACCCTGGAGCCCCGGTCCGCCGCTGCCGCCGGCTCCACCGACGCCGAACAGCCCGGTGGCTCCGCCAGCGCCACCGATACCGCCGGTGTCGGTGCCTATGCCGCCGGTTCCGCCTGGGCCACCGGCGCCGAACAGCAAACCACCCGTCCCGCCAGCGCCGCCGGCCCCGCCATTGCCGGTCGGGGTGGTGGCCGCGCCGCCGGCGCCGCCGGCTCCCCCGTTGCCGAACAGGCCTGCCGCGCCGCCGGCCCCACCGGTTTGGCCGGGAGCGCCGGACCCGCCGGCCCCGCCGTTGCCGATCAATATCCCGCCGGCCCCGCCGGCTTGTCCGGTACCCGGCGCTCCGTCGGCGCCGTTGCCGATCAATGGGCGCCCCAGCAACAGCTGGGTGGGCATGTTTATCACGTTCAGCAGGCCGTCCAGCGGCCCCGCGGCGGCTGCCTCGGCGCTGGCATACGAGTTGGCACCCGCGGTCAGTGCTTGCACGAACCGGCTATGAAACCCCGCCGCCTGAGCGCTGAGCGCCTGGTAGGCCTGGGCGTGCGTGGAGAACAGCGCCGCGATGGCCGCCGACACCTCATCGGCACCAGCGGCCAGCACCTCTGTGGTCGAGGCCGCCGCCGCACCGTTGGCCGCGCTGATCGCTGAGCCGATACTCGACAAATCCGCCGCCGCTGCGACAACCGCCTCCGGCACCGCGAACACATACGACATCGCACGCCTCCCACCACATCGCGACCAGACCATTGGTGATCGACGGGCCGGAGGTCGCTCGGTCACCACAACTAACGCGTGAGAGCGTATCGTGTGCGCGGCGAGATATCCCGAGTTTGGTCGAGTTCCGACCATCGATCGCCGGCAGCTGATGGTTAGTCCGGCTCCAGCCACAGTGCGGACATGGCCGGCAAGACGAGCACCGCTGACGCCGGCCGGCCGTGCCACGGATCGTCGGTGGCGTCCACACCACCGAGGTTGCCGGCTCCGGTGCCGTGGTACGCCGTCGCGTCGGTGTTGAGCACCTCCCGCCAGCGGCCGGCGCGCGGCAGGCCAAGTCGGTAGCCGCTGTGTTCTGTACCCGCGAAATTGAACACACAGGCCATCACCGAGCCGTCGCTGCCGTAACGCAGGAAGCTCAATACGTTGTTGGCCGAGTCATTGGCGTCGATCCACGAATAACCCTCGGGGGTGGTGTCTCGACTCCACAGCGCCGGGCGGCTGCGGTAGATCTCGTTGATGTCGCGCACCAGCCGCAGAATCCCGTTGGAGAAACCCTTTTCATCGAGCTGGAACCAGTCCAAGCCGCGCTGCTCGGACCATTCGGCGCGCTGGCCGAATTCCTGACCCATGAACAACAGTTGCTTGCCGGGATGTGCCCACTGGTAGGCGAGTAGGCTCCGCAGCCCGGCGGCCTTGGCATGATTGTTGCCCGGCATCCGACTCCACAGCGTCCCCTTGCCGTGCACCACCTCGTCGTGGCTGAGCGGCAGCACGTAATTCTCGCTGAACGCGTACAGCATCGAGAACGTCATCTCGTGGTGATGGTAGCTGCGGTACACCGGGTCCCGGCCGAGGTAGCCCAGGGTGTCGTGCATCCAGCCCATGTTCCACTTCATCGAAAACCCCAGCCCGCCAAGGTTGGTCGGGCGGGTCACACCGGGCCAAGACGTCGACTCCTCGGCGATGGTGACGACGCCCGGCGCGGCCTTGTGCGCCGTGGCGTTCATCTCCTGCAGGAACTGCACGGCTTCCAGGTTTTCCCGCCCGCCGTAGATGTTGGGGGTCCAGCCGCCGTCCGGGCGCGAGTAGTCCAGGTAGAGCATCGATGCCACCGCGTCTACCCGCAGACCGTCGACGTGGAACTCTTCGAGCCAATACAGCGCGTTCGCCACCAAGAAGTTACGCACCTCCGGGCGGCCAAAGTCGAAAACGTAGGTGCCCCAATCCAGTTGCTCACCGCGTTTGGGATCGGAATGTTCGTAGAGAGGTGTGCCGTCAAACCGTCCCAGCGCCCATGAGTCCTTCGGAAAGTGCGCCGGCACCCAGTCCACGATGACGCCGATGCCGGCCTGGTGCAGGGCGTCGACCAGGGCGCGGAAGTCGTCGGGTGTGCCGAAGCGGGAGGTGGGCGCATAGTAGGAGGTGACCTGATATCCCCACGATCCGGCGAACGGGTGTTCCGCGATGGGCAGCAGCTCCACATGGGTAAACCGCTGTTGCACAACATAATCCGTTAACTCTCCGGCAAGCTGGCGGTAGCTTAGTCCGGGACGCCAGGAGCCGAGGTGGACTTCGTAGATGCTCATCGGCTCGAATACCGGATTGCGGTGTGCGCGCCCCGCCATCCAGTCGCCGTCGCCCCAGGTGTAATTGCTGACCGTTACCCGCGAGGCGGTCTGCGGCGGCACCTCGGTGCTGAAGGCGAACGGATCGGCCCGATCGGTGACCACACCGTCGGCACCATGTACCCGGAACTTGTACAGGCCGTCGGTGGGAAAGCCGGGCCAGAACAATTCCCACACTCCGGAAGAGCCCAGCATCCGCATCGGGGCATCGTTGCCGTTCCAACCGTTGAACTCGCCGATCAGGCTGACACCCTTGGCGTTGGGTGCCCACACCGCAAACGACACGCCACGCACCACACCGTCGGGTGTGGTGAAGGAGCGGGGGTGGGCACCGAGTACCTCCCACAGTCGTTCGTGACGGCCCTCGGCGAACAGGTGCAGGTCGACCTCGCCCAGGGTGGGCAAGAAGCGGTAGGCGTCGGCGACGACGCGCGGTTCGGAACCGGCGTAGCTCACCTGCAGGCGGTAGTCGATGAGATCGACGAATGGCAACGACCCGGCGAACAGGCCAGAATCGATGTGCTGCAAGGGGAAGCGATCGTCACCGACGAGCGCGACGACGCTGACCGCGTGCGGGCGCAGGGTCCGGATGACGGTGTGGTCGCCGTATTCGTGGGCGCCGAGGATGCCGTGCGGGTTGTGATGCGCACCCGTCACCAGGCGGGCCAGCTCGGTGGGCCCGGGCGCCAGGTGCGTCCCGGCGAATTGGCCGATTCGTTTCCCGGTTCGACTCAAGGCCCGTCATCTCCTGTGCAGCAGCATGCTTCGGGATGCCTGCGGTATGAGCGGCATGTTGACGATGTGGGCAACAGCCCGCTCGGGATCCAAGCGAATGTAATTGGCTTGTCCCCAATGGTATTCCTCGCCGGATATTTCATCGCGCACCCAAAACCGTTCGTAGGGCTCCATACCCAATGCCGCCGTGTCTAACCACAGCGTCGCTTCCTCAGGCCCGAACGCGTTGAGCGTGACCACCGTCAACACGCAGTCGCCGGTGGCGGGGTCGAACTTGCTGTAGGCCAGCAACGCATCGTTGTCCACGTGGTGGAAATGGATGGTGCGCAACTGCTGCAGGGCAGGGTGCAGCCGGCGAATGGTGTTGAGCCGGGCGATGAACGGCTCGAGTGATCGGCCCTGCGCGAGCGCGCCGGCGAAGTCGCGGGGACGCAATTGGTACTTCTCGGAGTCCAGGTATTCCTCGCTGCCCTCCCGCACCGCGCGATGTTCGAACAGTTCGTAACCGGAATACATCCCCCAGGCCGGACTCATGGTGGCCGCCAGCACCGCGCGGATGGCGAACATGCCCGGACCGTTGTGCTGCAGCACCGCGTGCAGGATATCTGGGGTGTTGACGAACAGGTTGGGCCGGCGGTAGTCGGCGAGTTCGGCTATCTCGTTGCCGAATTCGGTCAGCTCCCACTTGCCGGTGCGCCAGGTGAAGTAGCTGTAGGACTGCGTGAAGCCGAGCTTGGCCAGCCCAAATTGGCGGGCCGGCGGGGTGAAAGCCTCGGAGAGGAACAGCACGTCGGGGTCCACGTTCTTCACCTCGGCGATCAGCCAGGCCCAGAAGTTGGGTGGCTTGGTGTGCGGATTGTCAACCCGAAAGAACTTGACGCCGTGATCAATCCAATGCCGCACCACGCGCAGCACCTCGTCGTAGAGTCCTGCGGGATCGTTGTCGAAGTTGAGCGGATAGATGTCTTGGTACTTCTTCGGCGGATTCTCCGCATAGGCGATGGTGCCGTCCGGTAATTCGGTGAACCAGTTGCGGTGTTCGCGGGCCCACGGATGATCGGGTGCGCATTGCAGCGCCAAGTCCAGGGCGACCTCCATGCCCAGGTTGCGGGCCGCGGCGACGAAGTCGTCGAAGTCGTCGATGGTGCCCAGGCTGGGATGAACGGCATCGTGGCCGCCCTCGTCGCTGCCGATCGCCCACGGCGATCCCACATCGCCGGGTGCGGCGGTGGGGTTGTTGTTGCGGCCCTTGCGGTGCACCCTGCCGATCGGATGGATCGGCGGCAGGTAGACGACGTCGAAGCCCATCTTGGCGATGCGCGGCAGCGCAGCCGCGGCGGTGGCGAAGGTGCCATGCACCGGGTTGCCGTCGGCGTCCCAGCCGCCGGTCGAGCGCGGAAACATCTCGTACCACGCGCCGAATCGGGCCGCCGGCCGATCCACCCAGACCCCGAACTGCTCGCCGCGGGTTACCAGGTCCCGCAGCGGAAAGCGGGTGAGCAGTTCGTCGATGTCGGCCGTCAGGGCCAAAGCGGTGCGGGTCAGCGGGTCGCCGGGGGTGCGCAGCGCCGCGGCGGCCGCGATGAGCGGTCCCCGCTGCGCGCGTGGCACCCCGGTGGCGGCCCGCTCGAACAGCGCGGCGCCGACCAACAGGTCGTTGCCCAGCTCCGTTTCGCCCTGGCCGGCGTCGAGTTTGGCCACCACATCGTGCCGCCAGGTGCGAATCGGATCACCCCAGCCGTCGACCCGGAAGGTCCACAACCCGACGCTGTCGGGGGTGAACTGACCGTGGAAGACGAACGGCTCCCGGCCCATCGTCATCGGAATCAGCAGCGGCTTGACGCGATGCTCGGCCGACCCGGAGGTCGGCCTCACGTCGGGCGCCAGCACCGCCGTGATCCGGCGTACGTCGCTGACTTGCGGGTAACGCGGGCCGAGGTAGCGCACCACCAGGGTGGCCGCGACCGCGTCGTGGCCCTCGCGCCAGACCGTGGCGCTGACCGGAACTACCTCACCGACCACCGCTTTGGCGGGGTATGTGCCGCATGAGACGACGGGCGCGACGTTGTCGATCTCGACACGACCGGGCACCGATCACTCCATTCCTGGGCTCGTCACCGCTCTCACCCTAGTGTCCGGCCGCACCCGCGGGACCAAAGCCGCTCTCGCAAGGCCGGCTCCGCGTCGCCCTGCGCACGGCGAAATCCCCAGTAAGGTAAGGACGCGTGAAAGCTCTGCGCCGGTTCACCGTCCGTGCTCACCTACCCGAGCGGCTGGCCGCGCTCGACCAGCTGTCGACCAACCTGCGGTGGTCCTGGGATAAGCCGACCCAGGACCTGTTCGCCATCGTCGATGCGCGGCTGTGGGCGCAGTGCGGCCACGATCCGGTGGCGCTGCTGGGTGCGGTGAGTCCGGCCCGGCTCGACGAGCTCGCGCTGGATGAAGAGTTCCTGGCCCGGCTCGACGAGCTGGCGGCCGACCTGAACGATTACCTGACCCGTCCGCTGTGGTATCAGCAGCAGGCGGCGGCGGGTGCGGCGCTGCCGAGCGGCATCGCGTACTTCTCCATGGAGTTCGGCGTCGCCGAGGTGTTGCCCAACTACTCCGGTGGCCTCGGCATCCTGGCCGGCGACCATCTCAAGTCCGCGTCGGATCTGGGGTTGCCGCTGATCGCGGTGGGCCTGTACTACCGCTCCGGGTACTTTCGGCAGTCGCTGACCGCCGACGGTTGGCAGCAGGAGACCTATCCGTCGCTGGATCCGCAGGGGCTGCCGCTGCGCCTGCTGGTCGACGCGGCCGGGAATCCGGCGCTGGTGGAACTGGCGCTGCCGGATTCCGCGCGGCTGAGGGCGCGCATCTGGGTCGCGCAGGTCGGTCGGGTCCCGCTGCTATTGCTGGATTCCGACGTCCCGGAGAACGAGCACGACCTGCGCGGCGTCACCGACCGGCTGTACGGCGGCGATCAAGAACATCGCATCAAGCAAGAGATCCTGGCCGGGATCGGCGGGGTGCGGGCGATCCGCGCGTTCACCGCCATCGAAGGGCTGCCCGCGCCGGAGGTGTTCCACATGAACGAGGGCCACGCCGGATTCCTCGGCATCGAACGCATCCGTGAGCTGATCACCGACGCGGGGTTGGATTTCGACACCGCGTTGACGGTGGTGCGCGCCAGCACCGTGTTCACCACGCACACGCCGGTGCCCGCCGGCATCGACCGGTTCCCGGTGGACATGGTGCGGCGCTACGTCGCCGACGGCGAGCCCACGCTGCTGCCCGGTGTGCCCGTCGAGCGGATCCTCGCGCTGGGCGCCGAGGACGATCCGGCCAAGTTCAACATGGCGCACCTGGGCCTGCGGCTGGCGCAACGGTCCAATGGTGTCTCGCTGCTGCACGGCCAGGTGAGCCGGGCCATGTTCAACGGGCTGTGGCCCGGATTCGACCCGGGCGAGGTGCCGATCGGGTCGATCACCAACGGCGTGCACGCGCGCACCTGGGCCGCGCCGCAGTGGCTGCAGCTGGGGCGCGAGCTGGCCGGGTCGGACTCGTTCCGCGAACCCGCCGTATGGCTGCGGCTGCAGCGGGTCGATCCCGGGCAGCTGTGGGGGATCCGCTCGCAGCTGCGATCGCTGCTGGTCGACGACGTTCGGGCGCGGTTGCGTCAGTCGTGGCTGGAACGTGGCGCGTCAGAAGCCGAATTGGGCTGGATTGCAACGGCATTCGACCCGAATGTGCTGACCGTCGGGTTCGCCCGCCGGGTCCCGACGTACAAGCGGTTGACGCTGATGCTGCGCGATCCGGATCGGCTGGAACGGCTGCTGCTCGATCCGGATAGGCCGATTCAGCTGGTCGTCGCCGGCAAGTCGCACCCGGCCGACGACGGCGGCAAGGCGCTGATCCAGCAGGTGGTGCGGTTCGCCGACAGGCCGGAGGTGCGGCACCGCATCGCCTTTTTGCCCAACTACGACATGTCGATGGCCCGGCTGTTGTACTGGGGCTGCGACGTCTGGCTGAACAACCCGCTGCGGCCGTTGGAGGCGTGCGGCACTTCGGGGATGAAGAGCGCGCTCAATGGCGGGCTGAACCTGTCGATCCGCGACGGTTGGTGGGACGAGTGGTACGACGGCGAAAACGGTTGGGAGATACCGTCTGCCGACGGCGTCGCCGACGAGGGGCGGCGCGATGACCTGGAGGCCGGCGCGCTGTATGACCTGCTGGAGCGGGCGGTGGCGCCGAAGTTCTACGAGCGCGACGAACACGGGGTGCCGCCGCGCTGGATCGAAATGGTGCGGCACACCTTGCAGACGCTTGGCCCCAAGGTGCTGGCCTCGCGCATGGTGCGGGACTACGTCGAGCAGTACTACACGCCCGCCGCGCGGTCGCTGCGCACGATCGTCGAGGCCGGTGACGACGGTTCCCCGTTCGCCGCGGCCCGGGAGCTGGCGGCCTACCGCCGGCGCGCCGAAGAGGGGTGGCCGCAGATCGAAATCACCGACGTCGACAGCACCGGCCTGCCGGACACTCCGCTGCTCGGGTCGAAGCTGACCCTGACCGCGACCGTATCGCTGGCCGGGTTGGCGCCCGACGACGTGACCGTGGAAGCGGTGCTGGGCAGGGTCGACGCCGGCGACGTGCTGCTGGATCCGGTGACCATCGAAATGTCGTATGCCGGTGGCGCCGAGGGCGGCAACCACGTCTTCTCGACGACGACCCCGCTGCCGCTGGCGGGGGCGCTGGGCTACACGGTGCGGGTGCTGCCGCGGCATCCGCTGCTGGCCGCCGGCAGCGAATTCGGGTTGGTCACCCTGGCCTGACGGGCGGCGGGCCGTCTGCTCGCGCCAGCCGCTGCAGCGCGGCGCGCACCTGTGCGCCGTCGGTGGTGTACCAAAACGGTGGCAGTGAGGCGCGCAGATACTCGCCGTAGCGGGCGGTGGCCAGGCGCGAGTCCAGCACCGCGACCACGCCCCGATCGCTGATACGGCGCAGCAGCCGGCCCGACCCCTGGGCCAGCAACAGCGCGGCGTGGCTGGCGGCGATGGCCATGAACCCGTTGCCGCCGCGGGCCGTCACCGCGCGCTGTCGGGCGCTGAGCAGCGGGTCATCCGGCCGGGGAAAAGGGATGCGGTCGATCACCACCAGCGACAGCGACGGCCCCGGAACGTCGACGCCCTGCCACAGCGACAGCGTGCCGAACAGGGAGGTCGCGGCGTCGGCGGTGAACTGCTCGACCAGCGCGGAGGTGCTGTCCTCGCCCTGGCACAACACCGGCGTGGACAGTCGTTCGCGCATGGCCTCGGCGGCGGCCTGGGCCGCCCGCATCGACGAGAACAACCCCAAGGTGCGGCCCTCGGCGGCGGTGATCAGGTCGGCGATCTCGGTGAGTTGCTCGGCCGAGCCAGTGCCGTCGCGGGCCGGCGGCGGGAGATGGGCGGCCACGTAGAGGATTCCCGACTTGGCGTGTTGGAACGGTGAGCCCACATCCAGGCCACGCCACGGCGTGTCCGCGGTCAGGCCCCACGCGGTGGCCATCGCGTCAAATGACCCGCCGATGGTCAGCGTCGCCGAGGTCAACACCGTCGTGGCACGGGAGAACACCTGGGTGGCCAGCAGGTCGGCCACCGACAGCGGAGCCACCCGCAGCACCGCCCGTGGCGAACCGCGGGTGTTTTCGTGGTCCAGCCAGACCACGTCGGTGCGGTCGGGGATGGCGGGGGAAAACGACGCCAGGATCCGCGACGCGGCATCGGAGATCTCGGCCAGCGCCGCGGCCGCTTCGGACCGGGCCGCCGCAGCCTGCGGGTCGCTGGTGGCCTCGATCGCCGAGCGGGCCGCGCTGGCCGCGTCGCGCAGCGCGCTCAGGTAGGTCGCCAACTCGTCGTCGAGGTAATCGATGCGCCCCGGAGCGGCGTCCTGGATCGCCGAGGCGAAGGTGGCCGACGACGCCTCCAGCCGCTGGGCCAGGTCCGGGTCGACCAACCGGGTGATCCGCCGCGCGGCGACGCCGACGCTGGCCGACGTGAGCTCCGCGGCGGCCACCGAGGTCACCCGGTCCACCAACTCGTGTGCTTCGTCGATCACCAGCAGCGTGTGTTCTGGCAGCACCGCCGATTCGGCGACGGCATCGATGGCCAGCAGCGCGTGGTTGGTGACGACGATATCGGCGTGGCCGGCGCGGGCACGCGCCCGTTCGGAGAAGCACTGTGCGCCAAACGGGCAGCGGGCCACGCCGATACACTCCCGCGCCGACACGCTGACCCGAGACCACGATCGGTCCGGCACACCGGGTTTGAGGTCGTCGCGGTCACCGGAGTCGGTCGTCGACGCCCAGGCGGTGAGCCGCGCCACGTCGCGGCCCAGGGCCGCGATCGCCGTCGTGTCGAAGAGTTCCTGCTGCGACTGCTCGTCGTCGGCGTCTGCGCCCGAGCCGTGGATTTTGTTCAGGCACAGGTAGTTTCGCCTGCCTTTGAGCAACGCAAACCGCGGCCGGCGGGGCAACGCGTTGGCGAGCGCGTCGACCAGCCGGGGCAGATCACGATCGACGAGTTGACGCTGCAGGGCGATCGTCGCCGTCGACACCACGACCGGCATGTTGTCGCCGAGCGCGCGCACGACCGCCGGGACCAGGTACGCCAGCGACTTGCCGGTGCCGGTGCCGGCCTGCACAACCAGGTGCTCCCCGGATTCAAAGGCCCGCGCTACCGCGGCGGCCATCTCCAGCTGGCCGCGGCGCCGGCTGCCACCGAGCGCGGCCACCGCGATCGCCAACAGCTCAGGCACCGACCTGGACACCGACTCGGACGTGGCTGCTCCCGTGCGCTCAGGCCAGGATTATCTGCGTGGGAACCGCCGGCTCGCCCGGCGCCAATGTCAGCCCTTCCCACGGCAGGCTGCGCAACCCGGACGCCACCAGGTGGCGGGCCGCGGCCAATCCGGTGTCGGCCACCACCCGTCCGGCGCGGACCAGCGGGATCGTCAAGACCCGGTGTGGCCCACCATCGGGTGCTGGACGGTCCGCCGGATGCACGATCTCCTCGGTGATGGTGCCCGTCGCGCGCGAGCGTCGCAGTGCCATTTTGCGGCCGCCGCGGGATTCCTTGTGGCTGCTGCGTTTTTGCACCGGAACGCCGTCGACCTCGACGAGTTTGTAGACCAGGTTCGCGCTCGGCGCCCCCGAGCCGGTCACCAGCGAGGTGCCCACGCCGTAGCTGTCCACCGGCTCGGCGCGCAGCGCGGCGATGCTGAACTCGTCAAGGTCGCCGGACACCACGATGCGCGTCTGGGTGGCGCCCAGCCGGTCGAGCTGCTCACGTGCCTGGCGGGCCAGCACCCCCAGCTCGCCGGAGTCGATGCGGACCGCGCCCAGCGTCGTTCCGGCGGCGGCCACCGCGTTGGCCACACCGGTCGTGACGTCATAGGTGTCCACCAACAGCGTGGTGCCGGCGCCCAGCGCATCGACCTGGGCGCGGAATGCGGCCAGTTCGGCCAGTTCGTTGGGGCGGTCCTGCTGGGCGTGCAGCATGGTGAACGCGTGGGCGGCGGTGCCCTCGGCGGGCACTCCGTATCGTCGCTGGGCCTCCAGGTTGGACGAGGCGGCAAAGCCGGCGATATAGGCCGCCCGGGCCGCGGCGACGGCGGCGTGTTCGTGGGTCCGTCGTGAGCCCATCTCGATCAGCGGGCGACCCCCGGCGGCGCTGACCATGCGTGCGGCCGCGGAGGCGATCGCGGTGTCGTGGTTGAGGATCGACAGCACCAGCGTTTCGATCACTACGCATTCGGCGAAAGTGCCGTGAACCGAGAGCACCGGGGAGCCGGGGAAGTAGAGTTCGCCCTCGGCGTAGCCGTCGATGTCGCCGGCGAACCGGAAATCGCGCAGATAGCCCACGGTGGCGGGGTCGAGGAAGCGGGCCAGCAGCTCGCACGCGTCGTCGTCGAACCTGAACTGCAGCAAGGCTTCCAGCAGCCGGCCGGTTCCGGCAACCACCCCGTACCGGCGACCCGCGGGCAATCGCCGGGCGAACACTTCGAACGTGGTCCGGCGATGGGCAGTGCCGTCGCGTAGCGCCGCGGCCAGCATGGTCAACTCGTACTTGTCGGTCAGCAGCCCAGCGTGGTCTTGAGTGCTGGGCTCTCCTCCTCGCCGCTTCGCGGCTAGGGGTGCGCCCACAGCGGGCCCAGCCACGACCGAGTCGTTCACACCGCAACCGTATCGGTTCGCATCACGGGCTCGGTATTCTAAGGGCATGGTTGTTGCCTCAGCGCCCGCCAAACCGGGTTCCAGCGGGCAACTGGAGTCCGCTCAGGTCGACCTGGCGGCCAGTCCGTGGGTGACCATCGTGTGGGACGACCCCGTGAACCTGATGTCCTACGTGACCTATGTGTTCCAGAAGTTGTTCGGTTACAGCGAGCCGCATGCCACCAAGCTGATGCTGCAGGTGCACAACGAGGGGAAGGCGGTTGTGTCGAGCGGCAGCCGGGAGTCGATGGAATCGGATGTATCCAGGCTGCACGCCGCCGGTCTGTGGGCGACGATGCAGCAGGATCGGTGAGACTCGACGGTATCCGGGACCCATCGTGCGCAAATGGAAGCGCGTCGAGACCCGTGATGGGCCCCGGTTTCGCTCGTCGTTGGCCCCGCACGAGGCGGCCCTGCTGCAAAACCTGGTAGGGGCGATGATCGGTTTGCTCGACGACCGCGAATCCTCCGCGCCGTCCGACGAGCTCGAAGAGATCACCGGGATCAAAACCGGCCATGCCGACCGCCCGAGCGATCCGACGCTGACGCGGCTGCTGCCGGATTTCTACCGGCGCGACGCAGACGACCCGTTGACCCTCGATGCGTCCGAGACCCTCAACTCCGCTCTTCGCAGCCTGCACGAGCCGGAGATCATTAACGCCAAACGTGTTGCCGCACAACAGTTGTTGGACACCGTGCCAAACAACGGTGGCCGTTTCGAGCTGACCGAAGAGGCCGCCAACGCCTGGATCGCGGCGGTCAACGACCTTCGGTTGGCACTTGGTGTCCTGCTCGACATCGGCCCACAAGGGCCGGAACGTCTGCCGGCCGGCCATCCGCTCGCCGCGCACCTCGACGTCTACCAGTGGCTGACCGTCCTGCAGGAGTACCTGGTGCTGGTGTTGACGGGGCCCCGAGGATCCTGATGGCGGCCCGATGAGCTCCCTCACCGACGTCGGGGGGATCCGGGTCGGCCACTACCACAAGCTGGACGTCGACGCGTCCCTGGGCGCCGGGTGGGCCTGCGGCGTCACGGTGGTGCTGCCGCCACCGGGGACCGTCGGCGCGGTCGACTGCCGGGGCGGCGCGCCCGGAACCCGGGAGACCGATCTGCTGGACCCGGCCAACAGCGTCCGATTCGTCGATGCCGTGCTGCTCGCCGGCGGCAGCGCCTACGGCCTGGCCGCTGCCGACGGCGTCATGGGTTGGTTGGAGGAACACCAGCGCGGCGTCGCGATGGGCGCCGGTGTGGTACCCATCGTGCCGGCCGCGGCGATTTTCGACCTGCCGGTGGGCGGCTGGGATCGCCGGCCCACGGCCGAGTTCGGCTATCTGGCCTGTGGCGCGGCCGGCGGCGGCGCGGCCGGGGCCATTGGCACGGTCGGCGCCGGGGTGGGGGCGCGCGCGGGCGTACTCAAGGGAGGCGTCGGGACAGCGGCTGTCAGCTTGCGGTGCGGGGTGACCGTCGGCGCGGTGGTCGTGGTGAACTCCGCTGGCAGCGTCGTGGATCCGGCCACCGGCCTGCCGTGGATGGCGGATTTGGTCGACGAGTTCGCGCTTCAGGCGCCGCCGGCCGAGCAGATCGAGGCGTTGGCGCAACTTCCGTCGCCGTTGAGCTCACTGAACACGACGCTCGCGGTGGTTGCGTGCGACGCGGCGCTGAGCCCGGCGGCGTGCCGGCGTGTGGCGATCGCCGCCCACGACGGACTGGCCCGCGCGATCCGGCCCGCACACACCCCGCTCGACGGCGACACCGTGTTCGTCCTGGCCACCGGGGCGGTCGAGGTGCCCCCGGCGGCCGCCGTGCCGGCCGCGTTGTCCCCGGAGACCGGGTTGGTCACCGCGGTGGGTGCGGCCGCGGCCGATTGCCTGGCCCGCGCGGTGCTGGTCGCCGTGCTCGGCGCCGAGTCGGTGGCCGGAATACCGACCTACCGTGACACGTTGCCCGGAGCGTTCGGACGCCGGACATCACAGTGAGGGGACATCACAGTGAGGGAACCGCCAACGTGCTGGTGATTCGCGCCGACCTGGTCGATGCGATGGTCGCCCACGCGCGACGCGACCACCCTGACGAGGCCTGCGGGGTGCTTGCCGGGCCGGAAGGATCCGACCGTCCCGAGCGGCATATCCCGATGATCAATGCCGAGCGCTCGCCGACCTTCTACCGTTTCGATGCCCACGAGCAGCTCGAGGTGTGGCGGGCCATGGAGGGCGCGGGCGAGGCCCCGGTGGTCATCTATCACTCGCACACCGCCACGGAGGCCTACCCCAGCCGCACGGACGTGAACCTGGCCGCCGAACCGGACGCGCACTACGTCTTGGTGTCGACCCGCGACCCGGACCGGCACGAGCTGCGCAGTTATCGCATCGTGGACGGTTCCGTTACCGAGGAGCCCGTCGATATCGTCGAGCGGTACGGAACGTCCTAGAGAGGCCCGCATGAACGTCACCGTGTCCATCCCGACCATCCTGCGAGCCCACACCGGTGGCCAGAAGCGCGTCTCGGCGAGCGGAGACACGCTGGGCGCGGTCATCAGCGACCTCGAGGCCCACTACGCGGGCATTTCCGAGCGGTTGATCGACCCGTCGTCCCCGGACAAGCTGCACCGCTTCGTGAACGTCTATGTCAACGACGAAGATGTGCGGTTTTCCGGCGGCCTGGACACCGCGGTCGCCGACGGCGACTTGGTCACCATCCTGCCTGCCGTGGCGGGCGGGTGAGTGGAGCGCATGACGCGATACGACTCGCTGCTGCAGGCCTTGGGCAATACCCCGTTGGTTGGCCTGCAGAGGTTGTCGCCGCGTTGGGAGGATGGGCCCGACGGGCCACATGCGCGGCTGTGGGCCAAGCTCGAGGACCGCAACCCCACCGGGTCGATCAAGGACCGCCCGGCGCTGCGGATGATCGAACAGGCAGAACGGGATGGGCTTTTGACCCCGGGTGCCACGATCCTCGAGCCCACCAGCGGCAACACTGGCATCTCGCTGGCGATGGCGGCCCGGTTGAAGGGTTACCGGCTGATCTGCGTGATGCCGGAGAACACCTCGGTGGAACGCCGTCAGCTGCTCGAACTCTATGGCGCGCGGATCATCTTCTCGCCGGCCGAGGGCGGGTCCAACACCGCGGTGGCCACCGCCAAGGAACTCGTCGCGGCCAACCCGACCTGGGTGATGCTGTATCAGTACGGCAACCCCGCCAACACCGACTCGCACTACTGCGGCACCGGCCCCGAGGTGCTCGCCGACCTCCCCGAGATCACCCACTTCGTCGCCGGCCTCGGAACCGCCGGCACGTTGATGGGCGCGGGCCGGTTTCTGCGTGAGCGCGTTCCCGACATCAAGATCGTGGCGGCCGAACCCCGCTACGGCGAGGGGGTGTACGCGCTGCGCAACATCGACGAGGGGTTTGTGCCCGAACTGTATGACCCCGAGGTGCTGACCATGCGGTACTCGATCGGCGCGGCGGACGCGGTGCGCCGCACTCGCGAGCTGGTGGACGCTGAGGGCATCTTCGCCGGTATCTCGACGGGTGCGGTGCTGCATGCCGCACTGGGAGTGGCGGCTGGTGCCGTCAAGGCCGGTGAACGCGCCGATATTGCCTTTGTGGTCGCCGACGCCGGTTGGAAGTATCTGTCCACCGGCGCCTACACCGGTAGCCTCGGTGATGCCGAGAACGCTATGGAAGGCCAGCTATGGGCATGACCCGCCATCCGCGCACACCCGCGACACCGACGAAGGCGCGGCCGCGCTGGATGGTCGGAGGGGCGACGATCCTCACCTTCGTTGTGCTGCTGTATCTGATCGAGCTGATCGACCAGCTGAGCGGGAACCGGCTCGACGTCAACGGCATCAGGCCGCTGGAAACCGACGGGCTGTGGGGGATCATCTTCGCTCCGCTGCTGCACGCCAACTGGGCGCACCTGATGGCCAACACGGTCCCACTGCTGGTGCTGGGATTCCTGATGACGCTGGCCGGATTGTCCCGGTTCGTCTGGGCCACCGCGATCGTGTGGATCCTGGGTGGCTTCGGTACCTGGCTGATCGGCAACATGGGCAGCAGCTGCGGCCCCACCGACCACATCGGCGCCTCCGGCCTGATCTTCGGCTGGTTGGCCTTCCTTTTGGTGTTCGGGCTTTTCGTCCGCAAGGTGACCGACATCGTCATCGGGCTGGTGGTGCTGTTCGCGTACGGCGGCATCCTGCTCGGCGCCATGCCGGTGCTCGGCCGATGCGGGGGCGTGTCGTGGCAGGGCCATCTGTGTGGCGCGCTCGCCGGGGTCGCGGCGGCGTACCTGCTGTCGGCTCCGGAACGGAGGGCCCGCGCGCGAAAGAGGGCCCTCCGCGCGCCGCACCCGAAGACATGAGGTCGCCGCTGGCGCCCGTCGGGGTCTTCGACTCCGGCGTCGGCGGGCTGACGGTGGCCCGGGCGATCATCGACCAGCTGCCGGACGAGGACATCGTCTACGTCGGTGATACCGGCAACGGTCCGTACGGTCCGCTGGCCATCCCGGAGATCCGCGCGCATGCGTTGGCCATCGGTGACGACCTGGTCGACCGCGGCGTCAAGGCACTCGTGATCGCCTGCAACTCGGCGTCGTCGGCATGCCTGCGGGATGCGCGTGAACGCTACGATGTGCCCGTCGTCGAAGTGATCCTGCCGGCGGTGCGCCGCGCGGTGGCCGCCACCCGCAACGGCCGCATCGGCGTGATCGGCACCCGGGCAACCATCAGCTCGCACGCCTACCAGGACGCTTTCGCCGCCGCCCGCGATACCGAGATCACCGCGGTGGCTTGCCCGCGTTTTGTGGATTTCGTCGAGCGCGGCGTCACCAGCGGCCGTCAGGTCCTTGGTTTGGCGGAGGGCTACCTGGAGCCGCTGCAACGCGCCGGGGTCGACACGCTGGTGCTTGGTTGTACGCACTACCCGTTGCTGTCGGGCCTGATTCAACTGGCGATGGGCGAGAACGTCACGTTGGTCTCCAGCGCCGAGGAAACCGCCAAGGAACTGGTCCGGGTGCTGACCGAGTTGGACCTGCTGCGTCCGCATGATGCGCCACCGGCCACCAGGGTGTTCGAGGCCACCGGCGACCCTGAGGCATTCACGAAACTGGCGGCCCGGTTTCTTGGTCCCGCAGTGACCGGTGTGCTGCCTGTGCACCACTTCCAGATCCGCTAAGCGTCCGCAGAGATTCTGGCCACCAAAAGCGGCGATGTTTTCGTCATCGTGGTGGCGGGCATGGCACAGTAGTGTCCGTGCGAGTAACCGTGCTCGGATGCTCCGGGAGCGTCGTAGGTCCGGATTCGCCGGCGTCGGGCTACCTGCTCCGGGCTCCGGATACTCCGCCGCTCGTCATCGACTTCGGCGGGGGCGTGCTCGGTGCGTTGCAACGGCACATGGACCCCGGGTCGGTGCATGTGCTGTTGTCGCATCTGCACGCGGATCATTGCTTGGATCTGCCCGGGTTGTTCGTGTGGCGCCGCTACCACCCGACCGCGCGTCCCACCGGCAAGGCGCTGTTGTATGGCCCGAGCGACACCTGGTCGCGGTTGGGGGCGGCGTCGTCGCCGTACGGCGGGGAGATTGACGACTGCTCGGACATCTTCGACGTTCGCCACTGGGTCGACGGTGAGCCGGTGCGGTTGGGCGCGCTGACGGTGGTGCCACGCGTGGTTGCCCACCCGACCGAGTCGTTCGGCCTGCGGATCACCGATCCCAGCGGAGCGTCGCTGGCTTACAGCGGTGACACCGGGATTTGTGACCAGCTTGTCGAGCTGGCTCGCGGCGTCGACGTCTTCCTCTGCGAGGCCTCCTGGACACACTCGCCACATCACCCACCGGATCTGCATCTGTCGGGCACCGAGGCTGGCAGGGCTGCGGCGCTGGCCGGGGTTCGGGAGCTGCTGCTGACGCACATCCCGCCGTGGACCTCGCGTGAGGACGTCATCAGCGAGGCCAAGGCCGAGTTCGATGGGCCCGTGCACGCGGTGGTCTGCGACGAGACGTTCGAAGTCCGCCGGGCTGGGTAAGAGTTCGGGCCGGACCGTCTAGGGTTGGCGTCGTGTCCAAGCGAGAAGACGGCCGCCTCGACGACGAGCTTCGCCCGGTGGTCATCACCCGCGGTTTCACCGAGAACCCCGCGGGTTCGGTGCTGATCGAATTCGGTCGCACCAAGGTCCTGTGCACCGCCAGCATCACCGAGGGGGTGCCCCGGTGGCGCAAGGGCTTGGGTGAGGGGTGGCTCACCGCCGAGTACGCCATGCTGCCGTCGGCCACCCACACTCGCTCCGACCGGGAATCGGTGAAGGGTCGCGTCAGCGGGCGCACCCAGGAAATCAGCCGGCTGGTTGGCCGCTCGCTGCGGGCCTGCATCGACCTGGCGGCGCTGGGGGAGAACACCATCGCCATCGACTGCGACGTGCTGCAGGCCGATGGTGGGACGCGTACCGCGGCAATCACCGGCGCCTACGTGGCGTTGGCCGACGCGGTGACCTATCTGTCGGCCGCCGGCAAGCTGTCGGATCCCAGGCCGTTGTCGTGCGCCATCGCCGCGATCAGCGTCGGGGTGGTTGACGGCAGAATCCGGGTGGACCTGCCTTACGAGGAGGACGCGCGGGCCGAAGTGGACATGAACGTCGTCGCGACCGACACCGGGACCCTGGTGGAGGTGCAGGGCACCGGCGAGGGTGCCACCTTTCCGCGGTCGACGTTGGACAAGCTGCTGGACGCGGCGCTGGGTGCCTGTGACAAGTTGTTCGCCGCGCAGCGCGACGCGTTGGCGCTGCCGTACCCCGGCGTGCTGCCCGAAGGACCACCCCCGCCGAAGGCGTTCGGAAGCTGACCCGGCTGCTGGTCGCCAGCCGCAACCGCAAGAAGCTGGCCGAACTGCGCCGGGTGCTGGACGGCGCCGGGGTGTCCGGGTTGACGCTGCTGTCGCTCGACGATGTGGCGCCCTTTGACGAAGCGCCGGAAACCGGCGCGACGTTCGAGGACAACGCGCTGGCCAAGGCCCGCCGCGCGTTCGCCGCGACCGGCCTGGCCAGCGTCGCCGACGACTCCGGTTTGGCGGTGGCCGCGCTGGGCGGCATGCCGGGCGTGCTGTCGGCCCGATGGTGCGGTCGGCACGGCGACGACGCTGGCAACACCGCCCTGCTGCTGGCACAGTTGCGGGATGTGCCCGACGAGCGGCGCCGAGCGGCATTCGTCTCGGCCTGCGCGCTGGTCTGGGGGTCCGGCGAGGTTGTCGTGCGCGGCGAGTGGCCCGGCACGATTGCGCGGGAGCCGCGTGGTGACGGCGGGTTTGGCTACGACCCAGTCTTCATTCCCGACGGTGACGATCGCACCGCGGCGCAGCTGAGCCCCGCGGAGAAGGACGCGGTCTCGCATCGTGGTCGCGCGCTGGCGCTGTTACTGCCGGCGCTGCGGGAGCTGACTTAAAAGCCGAAGCGCGCCTTGATGTCCTTGGTCTGGAAGTGCTCGACGATGATGCCCAGCGCCGGGATGGTGCCGGCGAGCAGGACCCCGACGGTTTTGACGATCGGCCAGCGGGCCTTGATCGCGAGGTTGAATGCGGCCAGCACATAGACGAAGTACACCCAGCCGTGGACGACCTCGATCCAGCGGATTTCGTGGTGGTAGACCAGGTGCGAGACGATCTCGTAGCACAGCGCGATGAGCCAAACACCCGTCGTCCACGCCATCACGCGGTAGCCGAGGAGCGCGGTGCGGATTTTCTCGACGGGAAACGCGGGTGCGCTCCGCTGCGGTGTCTCCGGTGTGGTCATGCGGTGGTCCTGTTCTGCTTCTCGGCATCGTGTTTGGCTAGTTCGGCAAGGTAGGCGTTGTACTCCCGCAGTGCGGGGTCGTCGGCCGGGGGCTGCGCCGGCTTCGGCCGCTCGGGCAGCAGTCCGGCAGGTATCTCGGTCATCGCGCTGGTGTTCCGGGGCGCCGGCGGCGTCTCTTCCAAGCGCACGAACTTGCGATAGGCGTAGACGCAGAACCAGGCGAACAGCGGCCACTGTAGTGCATAGCCCAGGTTCTGGAAGGAACCCGACGCCGACTGAAACCTGGTCCACTGCCACCAGCCCAAGGCCAGGCAGCCGCAGGCCGCGATGATCACCAAAGCGATCAGCGCGGGCCGACGGCGACGTCTGCGGTGAGCCTCGGTGGACACCCCTCGACGGTACCGCGCGCCGGCTCATGACTTGGGCCCGACGAATTCGTCGAGGCGTGCCGTCGCCGCCTTGTGGTACACGGCAATGCAATATCTGCTCGGCCGAGTCCACGGAATTCCGAGTAAATCGAGAGCCCAGCTGAACAACCCGAGGATGTCTTCGGATCTGTTGGAGAAGTGATAGCGGACGCTTCGGACGCCTCGGTCGTTGGCCACCACGCGGCACCCGTCGCTGTCGATGAGACCGCGGATGAATTCCTCTGTGGCCTCTTTGACGAGCACCTCCTGCCAGGGCTCCAGCCGGATTGGCCTTAGGTGTTTCCTGCCGGGACCGTGCTGGGTAAACAGACACGGCCAGTGTTTTGAGTACAGCGATACCTCGGTGCAATTGCTCGGACGTCGTAGCGTCGCCGCGCGCTGCTCCGGCATCAGGATGTCGATCGCCTGGCGGCAACGGTCGATGATCCCCAGGTACTTGTCATCGAGGGTGATCCTTAGCCGCCAGACGCGCCCGTTCCGTGAGATGCAGCCATCGCCGAGATAGAGGCCGAGCAGATAGGTGTACGCAGCTGGGGGAAGCGCGGTGAAGTCATGATCAATGCCGCAGGCTGAGGATGCACTCGCACGCCTTGGGCAAATCGGCGACCTGCAATGGCGCCATTCCCACACCGTCTTGCGCGGTATCCCTGTCTGCCGTGCGATCGCACAATCGTTCATACCGGTTGCGATGAGGCGCTGCACGACTTCGAACTCCTCCGCCGATCGCACCTGTGCGCCCCCTCGCCGCCGTGTTGAATCCAAGGTAAGGCGCGCCACCGACAGATTGGTGGGTGAGCCGAGCGGTACGATCGGCACGCTGCGGGCGTGATGAAACTGGCAAACATGACGGCTTTAGGTGCCGTTGCTCGTAAGAGCTTGAGGGTTCGAGTCCCTCCGCCCGCACCCTCGTGATCACCGTTGGTGGCCGTGGCCACCAACCTTGGCGCGATTGCCGTCTCGGAATGCCGCAGGCCCTACTCATTTCCGTGCTGGGCTTTGCTTTCGCCACCGCCACCGGGTGTGGCGACGACATGATGCTGACCAGGCTTTGCCAGGGCTGTCAGGCGATCCGTGAGCTGGGGACACTGGAGCTGATCGGCTGACCAGGTGATCACCCAATCATCTTTGTCCCGAACGGCTTTGGTGCGCAGCCCGGCCGGGTTCGATCCGGCTCCCGGCTCGGTCAGTGCGAAGGAGGCGACGACGTCGCCAGTTGCCATCGGCGCCAACCAGCGTCGCCATCTCGACGTCTTGCACCAGGTTCAGGCCGAGCCCGCCCCACTCCTGCGGAATCGCGTATCCGAATAACCCCATCCGCTTGGCCTGGTCGCGCAGGTCGTTGGGCACCCGGTCGTTGTCCAGGATCTCCTGCTCGCGCGGGATCACACCGGTGCGGACGAAGTGACGGGTCTGGCCCAGGAATCTGCTGGAAACCACCGTCTGAGACTTGGCCGGCGGTCATTGGCGGGCGCTCCCTTCGGAGCGAGATCCTATATGAAATATGATATTTGACCTGGAGCCGAATCTTTGACAAGGGTGGTCCAGGTGTTGTTGGGCGGTCAAACCGCGGTGATAACGGGTGGAGCGCAAGGGCTGGGCTTGGCAATCGCGGAGCGATTCGTCGCCGAGGGTGCCCGCGTCCTGCTCGGTGATGTCAACGTCGAGGCGGGCCAGGCCGCGGCCCAACGATTGGGCGGCGACGACGTCGCGGTGGCAGTGCGCTGCGACGTGACCAGAGTGGATCAGGTCGAGGCGCTGATCCATACCGCATTGAAGCGTTTCGGCGGCCTGGACATCATGGTCAACAACGCCGGAATCACCCGCGATGCGACGATGCGCACGATGACCGAAGAGCAGTTCGACGAGGTCATCGACGTGCATCTGAAGGGGACGTGGAACGGAACCCGCCTGGCCGCAGCGGTGATGCGGGAGAACAAGCGGGGCGCGATCGTGAACATGTCTTCGGTATCGGGCAAGGTCGGCATGGTAGGCCAGACCAACTACTCGGCGGCCAAGGCCGGAATCGTGGGGATGACCAAGGCGGCCGCCAAAGAGCTGGCCCACCTTGGTGTTCGGGTCAACGCGATCGCCCCTGGGCTGATTCGGTCGGCGATGACCGAAGCCATGCCGCAACGCATTTGGGAGCAGAAGCTGGCCGAGGTGCCCATGGGCAGGGCCGGTGAGCCCAGCGAAGTCGCAAGCGTGGCTTTGTTTCTGGCCTCCGACATGTCCTCGTACCTGACCGGCACCGTCATCGACGTCACCGGTGGCCGGTTCATCTGAGCGAGGTGAGCAGGGGAAGCGTGCACCGTGTGCCGTCACTGGCCAGGGCCTGCAGCGGCATTCGAACGACGAGCGTCGTCGTGAAGCTCAACCGGGGGTGGATTACGCCGTGAACGCGGCGTCGGCTTCCCGCTGGTTCCCGCTCATCGGTGAGGGGACCATTGCTCGAGAAGCATCGGGTGTGAGGCGATGACTGTCCCCGATTTCGCGGCACCACCGCAACTTTCCGAGAACGTTGCGCACGTTGTCCGCAAGAGGATCTTCGAGGGCGGCTACGCGGCGGATCAGTATCTGCGGCTGGATCAAATGGCCGCGGAGTTGGGAATCAGCGTCACACCGGTGCGGGAAGCGCCGGATGCGCTGCGCGCCGAAGGCCTGATCGCCCAGCAGCCCCGCCGAGGCTTCGTGGTGTTGCCGGTCACGGGGCAAGACCTCGCCGACGTCGCGAAGCCGCTCGGCTCGTCCAGGGGCTAACCGGGTGGTGGCGCGGCAGCCGCGGCCGAGAGTTCGGTTTCGCAATGTTGTCGCTGGGGTGGATAATAGATAGCGAGCAGAACGATGTCCCCGCTGTTGGTATTTCGCGCATCGGCCGCGGTCGTTGCCTGTGTGGCCGCGACCGCGTTCGCATCGCCGGCCCGCGCCGAACCGGGCGACCAGATTCCCGGGGACGGGCTCTTTCTGGTGGGAACGGACATCCTGCCAGGCACCTACCGCACCGAGGGGCCGTCGAATCCCCTCATCCTGGTGTTCGGCAGGGTGTCCGAACTGTCAACCTGCTCGTGGACGACATACCGCACGCCCGCGGCGAGCCCCGGCGACATCGTCGACACCAATACCTCGATGGGCCCGATGTCGGTGGTGATCCCACCGACGGTAGCCGCCTTCCAGACGATGAACTGCAAGGTCTGGATACGGGTTTCATAGGGCGGGCTCGCCGTTGTGCGGCCGCGCCGCCGCGCCCTGCCGTCGGCGCCTGGAAGGCGCTCAGCACCCGGCCCCGCTTGGCGACCGACCCCTTGAGGCGTCACGTCGGCAATGTCGGCCGAATGGGAGTCCTGGGCTTGGCCCGCCGCGCCTGACTCTGGCTCTGCGGCAACCAGTTTCACCATGGCGGAAGTGTCGGGGCAGATCACCGATCTGAGCGCTGTGCGTCCAGGATGGGGGTCAGGTCACCGGTGATCAAATCGGACACCTCGAGCGCCCGCCTCGGGGTCGCTGCTACATCGCGGGGTTGTCGCCTGGGCGCGAGGGTCCGTTTAATGCCGCGTTATGCGGCCTGTCGCCGTACCGACACGCGCGCTCGCAACCGGGGCGGCGCACGCGTCTGCGGTCCACACTGGATCGATTGCGGTAAATTCGCCCACGTGGGTAGCGCCGCCCGCCTCAAGATCGACGGGGGCATTCCGAATCAACTCGCGCGTGCCGCCGAGGGCGCCAGGGCCCTGGAACAACAGGGGTACGACGGCGGCTGGACCGCTGAAACCAGTCATGACCCGTTCATGCCGCTGCTGCTGGCCGCCGAGCACACGTCGCGCATCGACCTCGGCACCAACATCGCCGTGGCGTTCGCGCGCAATCCGATGATCGTCGCCAACCTGGGCTGGGATCTGCAGGCCCACTCGAAGGGCCGGTTCATCCTTGGCTTGGGCACCCAGATCCAGCCCCATATCGAGAAGCGGTTCAGCATGCCCTGGAGTCACCCGGTGGCTCGCATGCGCGAATTCGTCGCCGCGCTGAATGCGATCTGGTCGGCCTGGCGAGACGGCAGCAAGCTGCGTTTCGAGGGCGAGTTCTACACCCACAAGATCATGACCCCGATGTTCACGCCCGAGCCGCAACCCTATCCCGCGCCGAAGGTCTTTCTGGCCGCCGTCGGTGAAACGATGACCGAGATGTGCGGCGAGGTCGCCGACGGCCACCTCGGTCACCCGATGGTCTCCCAGCGGTACCTCACCGAGGTGACCATGCCGGCGCTGCTGCGCGGCATGGCGCGGCGCGGGCGTGATCGCGCCGATTTCGAGGTGTCCTGCGAGGTGATGGTGGCCACCGGTGAGAATGACGCCGAGCTGGAAGCCGCCATCGCCGCCACCCGCGAGCAGATCGCGTTCTACGGCTCCACCCCGGCATACCGCAAGGTGCTTGAACTGCATGGCTGGGGCGATCTCCACAGCGAATTGCACCGCCTGTCCAAACAAGGCGAGTGGGACGCCATGGGATCGCTCGTCGACGACGAGATGCTCGCCGCGTTCGCGGTGGTCGGCCCGGTCGATCAGGTCGGCGCCGCGCTAGCGCGTCGCTGTGCGGGCATGGCGGATCGCGTGCTGCCGATCTTCTTGAAAGCCTCGCAGGACTGCAAGGGCGCTGCGCTGAGGGAGTTTCGCCGATGAGCGATGGCGATGGCACCCGTTCTGCGTGGTCATGCCGACTCAGGAGTTGGTGGGCAGCGACGACGGCGGAGATCGACACGGTTGCGCGAGCCCCAACACGCATCCGGGCTTCGGCTACGGCGTGCGCCTCTGTGGGCATGGACGTCAACAACATCTTCACCGAACTGCTGGCCCGATTGAAATCCGTTGGACTGAGCGGTGATCCGGAATTCATAGCCTCGACCTGCCGGTTCGCGTGAGCCGAACGGCGGGGAACCTTTGACGCATGCCGCGATGCTGGCCGACACCTCATCGGCGCCTGCCGCCGATATGCCGGTCGTCGGAAACGCCGCAGCCAGGTTGGCCGCGTTGATCGTCGAACCGATGATCGCCAAATCCGTTGCCGCCGTGGCCACCGTCTCCGGCCTCGCCATCACAAAGGACATCTGAATTCTCGTCGGAGGGCGGGTGACCGGCTCGGCCGGCTCGGAGGGCGACGCTGTTAAGGGCCGGCCACATCCTGCCAGCGTTCCACTCACGCCCCGACGCCCGGCTCGGCGGCGAGCCGCCCGAACTCGCGGCGGGTTAGGCCGCACGGTAACAGCCTGGCCAACCCTAAACCGGGGTGAACTTGGTGATCAGCCACGTGCCGTCAACCCGGGCCAAGGTCACCAGCACACTGCTGGCCGCCATCGACGGATCCGGGTTGTCTTTGCTGGTGGTGCTCTGGTCGACGAAGACCAGCACGACCGCCGAATCCGGGTGCAGCTCCGAGACCGCGGCACCCATCACCTGCGCGGTGGTTCTCAGCGATTTCTGCTTGGCTGCCGGAGCCACGATCTGCCGCGTGAACTGGTCGTAGTAGGACAGAAAGTCCCCTCCCAGGTGCGACCTCGCGGTGGCGAAGTCCTTGTCGAGGGTGTCCGGAGCGTACGACAGCAGCGCGACGGTCCCTTCCGATGCCGCGGTGACCGCGGCACGCGCGGCGCTGGAGTCGGTCTGCTGGTCGGGTCGGAACTGCTTGAAGTACAACCATGTCGCCGCGGCGGCGGAGAGGACCACGAGCAGGAACAGGATCACCGGAACAGGTTTCAAGGTGACCTGCACGCGCCACAGGTCACGGCGCCAGCGACGGGTCCCGGCGGGGGATTCGTCGTCTGAGATGGCCGCATCGGCGTCCTCGTCCACCGAATCGTCGAGTTCGCCTGTTTCCGCGTCGATCTCGGGGTCTGCGGCGTCTGCCAAGGCTTCGGTGGAGTCGACGTCGCGTACATCATCGGTCACGGTACGAACTCAACTTTCGACATCTTGTATTGCCCGCCCTCTTCGGTCACGGTCACCCGCAATCGCCACGGCCGCGGTTCGTCTTTGGCCCCTGAGGAATTGGTGACACGTGATGTCGCTGAGACCAGAACCAGGGCGGTATTCCCGCTCATGGACTCGACGGCGGCGGCGTTCACCGTTCCCTCGGTGACCACCTTGGACTGCTCGACCACCTTGGTGAAATCGGCTGCGCGCTGCTGGAAGTCAGCCCGGAATTCACCGGTGGAACTATCGATAACCCGCTGGACGTCTTCCTTGGCTTTGTTGAAATCCAGGGAAGTCATGTTGATGACGCCTTGCCTGGCCCCGGCCACGAACGCCGCGGCGCGCTGCTCGCGCTGAGTGGCTTGATGGTGCAGCCACATCATGATTCCGCTGGCCATGGCGAAGCCGCAGACGATGAGGATCGCGACCGCTTTGGCGATCGTGGATGGCCGCGGGATCCGCGCCCACCGCCGAATCTGGCCCCGCCACGAGCGCGACTGCGGAGTGGCCTCGGTTTCCTCGGCTTCTTCGTACTCCTCGTACTCCTCGCCTTCAACGAAGGCTCCCTCGCCGGCGTCCTCGGCGTCGTCGCCGGCCATCAGCGCGACGTGCCGCAGCCGCGCGGCCCGTGCTCGAGCCCGCGCCGCGGCGGCGAGCGCTTCGGCTTCGGCGGCTTCTGCTTCGGCTTGCTCGGCCAACGCCATCGCGTCGGCCCGCGATTTCACCGATTCCGTCGGCGGTTCGTTGGTCTCAGCCATCGTGGTTACAACTCGTCATCATCGACTGAACTCCGTCATCTCCTACTGTATTGCTGGTTGCGACCATCAGAGTCGTCGGCGAACTCCACGTGTGGGCGACCGATCGTCGCCCATCATGACCGCTGTCGACTCTCCCGAAAAGATACTCTTCACCTCCACCGCCCCAGCATTTCTGCACACAGAGGCAACGCTGCGCCATGTCCGCGAGTCGCTTGCCACGGGTGTGTCCGTCGACCCGGCCCGGCGGCGCCCGACGGCCGCGCGCTCGAGTGTTCGGGCCCGCTCGTTCTGCAGGAGTTGGCCGGCGGCATGCAGCGCCGGTTCGCCAAACACGTCGACACCCGTCAGGCGAAGGTTCTCATCGAGGTGTTCGGCGCGGTGATCAAGGTCCTGAGCCCGGATTAGTCTTCGACGAAGACATTCTCGATATCGCCGCTGAACACCGGCATCTGGACCAGGGACAACACGTGGTGCGCCGGGCTGCCGGGCGGCGCCACCAGCACGCAGTCCCCGCCCTGCTTGCGTGCCCGGTCGCGGGCGGCGGCCAGTGCGCTGACGCCCGCCGATCCCAGGTGAGTGACGGCGCTCAGGTCGATCGTCACAGACGCTACGCCGGAACGGCTTTCGACGGCGATCTGGCGATCCAGGGTGGGCGCGGCGTTCGAGTCGACGTCGCCGCGGACGACGATGCGGCCGGTGTCGGCGACTAGACAGACGAATTCGGTGTCGACGCTGCGGTGGTATGTCGCCCGGCTGACCGCGGTGTCGGTGACAAACCGGGCGGGTCGCGACAGGCGGTGGGTGAGTGTGGCGGTCGTCCCGCCGGCGTCATGGGTGACGTGTGACTCGGAGACCAGGGCCTCGGCCATCGCCAGCCCGCGACCCCGGCCTTGGTCGCCCTCGCGGTAATCCTTCCACGTGCCCCGGTCAACCACCGATGCCCGCAGGTTGCCGTCGCCGCCCAGCTCCGCCTCGACCACGATGCCATCGGAAACCTCTGTGGTGTAACCGTGTTCGACCGCGTTCTCCACGAATTCGGACATCGCGTGCACGACATCGGAGACATCGGTGGAATCGGCGCCAATCTCCGAAAGCCAGTCACGCAGGCGCGCCCGAACTGTGCGCCCGGCATGGATCGTCGCATCCGCCGTCACGTGCAGCGGCGGTGGCGGCGTCCGGCGTTGTGCCGCAAGCAGGGTGACGTCGTCGTTGTAGCCGGTGGATCGCAGCAGCAATTCGAGCGTTTCCGAGCACAGCCGGTCGATGGGCCGGGCCGGGGCATCGAGGACAAAGCCGCCAGCGCCGGCCGCGATGCTGGCCGCCAGGTCGGCGAATTCCGCGGTGCTGGCTTCCAACGGCCGGCCCGGGCGCTCGATCAGGCCGTCGGTGTACAGCAAGACCGCGTCGCCCACGTCGAGCAGCTCGGTGCGCACAGGAAACCCGGCCCCGCTGCCCAGCGGACCCGCGCCGGATGGTTCCAGATACCGCGAGCTGGCGTCGGCCGTCACCAGCAGCGGTGGCGGATGCCCGGCGGTGCAGTACTGGAATTCGCCCGTGGTGAATTCGAGCGAGCCGACACACATGGTGGCCGATTTTGATCCGGGCACCTGTTCGTGGAAGCGATCCACCGCCTCGAGCGCGTCGACGATCGTGTGCCCGGCCGAGATCTGCATCCGCAGCGCGGTGCGCAATTGCGACATGACCGCCGCGGCCTCGACACCATGGCCGACGACGTCACCGACGATCAGCACGAGCCGGTCGCCGAGGGCCAGCGCGTCGAACCAGTCGCCGCCGGCCGCGGTGTCCTGCGCGGCGACGAGGTATTCCGCGGCGATATCGGCGCCGGGAACGATAGGCACCGACGGGGCCAGTAAGGCCTGCTGCATCACGGTGGCCGAATCCCGGACGTGGCGGTACCGCTCGGAGAGTTCCTGCATGCGCGCCTCGGCGGCCAGCCGTGCCCGCACCCGATCGGTGACGTCGTCGAAGACGAGTTGAACTCCCTCGATCGATCCGTCCGCTCGGTGTCGGGGGGTAACCACGAAGTCGAAGAATCGTTCCTCGACTCCGGAACCGTCATAGTCGGCTTGCAGCCGCCACTCGGTCCCGGATTGCGGCTCGCCGGTTTGGTATACCCGATCGAACATCTGGTAGATCCGTTGACTTTCCAGTTCGGGATATACCTCGCGAGCGGTCTTGCCCACGGTGTTGGTCACCGGACTGAAGGCGCGAAAGGCCGCGTTGACCGCGACGAAGCGATGCTCGGGGCCTTGCAGGCCAACCAGCTTGGCGGGGATGTTCTCGAAGATCCGTCGCACGTCTTCAGCAGTGCCGACCGTTTTGTCCCAGTCCATTTCGGCCGCCATGTGGCCGTCCCTCCTACGGACCGATTAGCAAACGGGTCGTGTGCTGACACCTGCGCCCAGCGACAACATCCAGGTTATCAACGTGCGGAACCGGCCGAGCGCACCAAAATCGCGCGGTAGCGCGACGAGGCGTGGGCTACGCCGCCGAGAGCGCGCACTCCGTGGTCGGGTAGACGGGTAGTTGGCCGCCCAGCCCACACGCGTCGACGATGCGGGTGAGGCCAGGCTCGAGGCTCACCAGGCGCAGTTCGATGCCGCGCCGGCGGCATCGCTGCGCTTCCTCGGCGAGGACGGCGAACGCGCAGCAGCCGATGAAATCAACGGCGGTCAAGTCGACGACGAAGGGGCCCGGAGCGGTGGCGACCGCGGCCGCCTCGGTCACCAGATGGTGCCAGGTGCGCACGTTGGATGCGTCGAGCTCACCGCCGGCGCGGATGACCACCGCCGAGCCGTTGCGCTGGGTGATGGCCCGAAGCGTGCTGCGTGGTTCACCCAGCTCGGCCGTCAGCCGGGTGCTCAACATCACCCGAGCGGTGAATGATTCCGCTGGACCCCGGTTCATGGTCCCCCGCCCGTCGACAAGCTGTTGCCTTTTGTATAGCAAGTCCGGCCGGTTCCGTCTATTGGCAGCGGCAAAACGGCGCCGGTGGGTCGCGGGTCCGAAGCGTAGGGCCCTTCGCACCCGAGCGGCGCGTCGGTGAGAATCGCATCCACCTCATTTGTCATACGGCGGCGTGGCAAGTCGATCGAGGCCGGGTTGGTGCATCGACACCCGCCCGCGCTCTTGGCGTGGACCGGCCGATCATCATCGCGTCGCTCGCCGCCGCTCGCCGCGATCCGCTGCTGGGCAGGCTCACCGGCACCAACTGGGACCTGGTGATCTTCGATGAGGCGCACCGGCTTCGCAACCCCCGAAGCGCGTCGGGCAAGCTCGCCCGCAGCCTGCGCGCCCGGTATCTGTTGGTGCTGACCGCAACGCCGGTGGAGAACAGGCTGTCGGACCTATACCAGCTGGTCAGCCTCGTCGCACCCGGGCTGTTGGGCACACCTGACCAGTTCCGCGCCAAACATGGTGCCGGGTTGGTTGATTCGAGACCGCGCAACCTCGAGGAGCTGCGTCGCTTCCCGTTCCTGCTTCGGTGGCAGGCGCCGGGGGCACCGGACACATCGACGAAATCTTGCCCTACGACCGGCCGTTCGAGCCGGCGCACCTGCGCCGATGGGCCCATGGACCCGGCCTGGCGGCCATGCACGCGCCGTCGCAACCCCACGTCCCGCTCGGACCCGTCGGCGAACTGCTGTGGCGGCGCGTGGTTCCCCGTTTGGCCTGCCCGCCGTTCTGCGCTGCCTCGCCGCGCTATGGCGGCTCCCCGACGAAGACGCCTTGCTCGATTCGCATGGCCCCGCGGCGGTGGCGGCCGGAATCGAACGAATGGTCTGCCACCAAGCCAACCTGACAACAGGCCCAGACATCGCTGCCGCCTATCGCGTGCAGGAAGCCGCGGTGCGCGCCGCCGAGGTCGACCTGCAGAGGCGCCTCCGGCTCGGCCCGGACATGTGGTGGTAGTCATGCAGTTTCGGGCCGTGCGGCCGATGACGTGGAGGCCGGAGGCCGATAAGAGCAAGTGGTCGCGATCGAAAGCTCGTTGGGGGCTGGGGGATTGGCCTGTCGCGTACAAGCGGCGCAGATTCCTCATCTGCCCCACGAGTACCCGGCGCTGACCGATGTACAAAGTGCCCGCCTTCGAGCGACCGCCATGGTTGTCGCTCGAAGGGCAGATCACCAACCCTGACATGCCCGGGACCAGCGAGGCAACGCCCACCCACGACTACCCGCAGAGCCACGGTCGCGCCGATCCCGACGGGTAGGCCGTCATCAACCGTGGAGCTCAAGCGCCGCGGCGACGATCGGCTTGGCCCACCCGGGCGTCGACGATAGATCCCGCGGACCCACGACCTCTCCCCGGACAACATGCAGCACCAGCCCGGGCCGCGGCGCCTTGCCTTCGATCGGGTCGGCGTCGTGCGAGTTGTCGTACACGCGCAGCTCGGTCAGCACCGGCAGCAGCCGCACCAAATTCAATCTGCTGTGCCGCCACCGACGCCGGATGTCGGCTTCGGGAATGTCATGGCCACCCGAGTCGACCCGGCGCCGCACGCGTTCGATGTGGGCTTCCAGGCTGGCCAAGCCGACATACCAGATCCGCACCTCGATGCCGTCTGATGCCGCCTCGGAAATCAGCCGGGTCATGGTGCTTCCGCCGAGCGTGGTTTCGAACGCGAAGTCCAGGCCTTCGTCGATCGCCCGTTCCAGCAGCCGCTTGCCCTGACGCCACGCCGCCGCGTTCGCCAAGGTCTGATCCAGCCTCGGATTCGCCGCGATCAATCTCCGCGCGGCCTCGTCGGGGTTGTAGTAGTCGGCGCCGGCCGCGCGGAACATGGCGCCGCCGATGCTGCTCTTGCCCGCGCCGTTGACGCCGGCAAGGACGTACAGCCGGCTCAGTCAGCGCCGCCGGTTCGCGCGGGCCGCCCTCACCGCGGCCAGTCCCAGCCGTTGTGGGCTGGCGTCGAAGGCGGAGGCCATCGCGGCCTTGGACTTTGGCGTCTGCAGCTGTTCCAGCAGCCGGTCGAACTCCTCGGTCAACTCGTCCAGCGCGGGGGTAGCCGCGCGGGTGAGCGCTTGGAACTCGGCGTAGGACAACAGCACCGCCTTCGGCGTGTTGTGCTTGGTGATGGCGACGGCGCCGTCGGCGGTGGCCTGTTCGAGGACCGCGCCGAACTGGTTCTTGACGCGCGTGGCGGCCACGGTCGGCACGTCAACGAGCTCCCCATCCCGGTTGCGGTAGGTCAGCGTGGGCACACCGCCAGTATAGCCAGAGCAGCTAGAATTGCTATATTGACTAATTCGGCTATTTTTGGCCTGGGGTAATCGGGGTCATGAGCCGCCGGCGCCGACCTGAGGGAGCGCCTCCGACTCGATCCGGTGGGGGTAGCACTCGTAGGCTCGGAAATTGTGGATCTGGCTTCGCGACCACCGTGGTCGAACAACGCGGTGCGTCGTCTCGGCGCGGCACTGCGCGACGGAGTCGATCCGCCGATCGACCGTCCGTCATACGCCGAGGTGATGGTGTGGCATGCAGACTTGGCCGCCGAGGTGCAGGCCCAGGTTGAGGGCGGGAGCTGGTCGATTGCGTCGGAGCTACTGGTCACCTCGCGAGCCAAGACCCAAGACACCCTGGTAGCAAAGTTGCGGCGCCAGCCCAACCTGCAACTGAACACCATCCAAGACCTCGCCGGTGTCCGCATCGATGCCGACTTACTGTTGGGCGAGCAGACGAGACTTGCCCGTGAGGTCGCCAATCACTTCGGTGCCGACGAGTCGGCGATTCATGATCTGCGTGATCACCCGCACGCCGGTTACCGGGCCGTCCATGTCTGGCTTCGGTTGCCTGCGGGTCGTGTCGAGATACAGATTCGGACCATCTTGCAGAGCTTGTGGGCCAACTGCTACGAGCGTCTCGCTGACGCGTACGGCCGCGGCATCCTCTATGGCGAACCGATCGAGCGGTTGGCAACTTCTGGCGTTGGCCCGGCGCAGCTTCCGGAGCCGGTACGGGTTATGCAAGACGCGTCGGCGAAACTGGCGATGCATGAGGCCGAGTGGCAGCAGTGCGCTGAGATCGAAGATCCCGGTCAGCGGGCGACGGTGCTGGCCACGATCAAGTCGAGGCTGGAAGGGGCCATCGATCAGGCCGAGTCAGAAATCGAAGGTGGGTGACGTGGCCGGTTATGTCGTCGAGTACGACCGGCGCACCCACGCGCGTCGCATCACCGAGTTCGCCACCCCGCGTGCGGCGATGGAGCACCGGCTGAAGCTGGAAGCCGAGCGCACCGACCGGAACGTCGAAGTCGTTGCGCTCGTTAGTACGTCACTGGACACCCTGAAGCAAACCCATTCGCGGTACTTCGCGGGTGACGAGCTGAACGTCGGAAACGGCGCGCGGTAGATCCTGTTTGAGCTTCCGCGAGTTTGTCGGGGACGGTCGGCGTGCGGCAGCCAGATCCGGTAACCGGGTAATGGTGCCAGCTGCCGACGTTTGTTGGTGTTCTCGACATTCGCGGCGTAGTTCCCGCTTAATGGGCCCACCACGCCAGTATCGGCGCGATTGTCCAAAGATGCGATCGTCATGGTCACATGGAATGGTGATCCTGTCTCGCCCCGTAGCGATGAGCGGCTACAGCCGCCGTCTCAGCTAACCCTGGCACACAGGGATTCTTCGCGGGTGATGACGGCATTGTCCCGGCGCGGATCGGCTGCCCAGACTTGTCAGACCGGGCTGCGATGATGAGGTCATGTCCTTGACCGCATCGCCCGGTGCTACGGCAGTGAGCCCTGCCCAGCGCCTGGAGGTGTTGTTCGAGGAGTTGGCGGAGTTGGCCGGTCAGCGCAACGCGATTGATGGGCGCATCGTGGAGATCGTGGCCGAGCTGGATCGCGACGAGCTGTGGGGTGCTACGGGGGCGCGGTCGGTGGCGGCGTTGGTGGCTTGGAAGATGGGCTCGTCGTCGGGGAACGCTCACACGATCGCCGCCGTGGCGCGTCGGCTGCGGGAGTTTCCGCGCTGCGCCCAGGGCATGCGGGAGGGCCGGTTGTCGCTGGATCAGGTCGGCGTCATCGCGGCGCGGGCGGGCGAGGGATCCGATGAGCATTATGCGGAGCTGGCCGGGGTCGCCACGGTCAGCCAGCTGCGCACCGCGCTCAAGCTGGAACCGCGACCCGAACCCGCACCCGATTCTCGGCCGCAACCGCAGCCCTCGATCACCAAGAGCACCGATGAGGAGTTCAGTTGCTGGCGGATCAAACTTCCCCACCTGGACGCGGCGAAGTTCGACGCGGCACTGCGGTCTCATCTTGATGCGCTGATCGCCGAGTGGCGCCACGATCACGACAATCGCGACCGCCCGTCAGATCAACGGCCCCCGTTGCCGGGCAATGTCGAGGCGTTTATGCGCCTGGTCGAGGCGGGGTGGGACGCCGAGGTGGCCCGCCGGCCGCACGGCCAGCACACCACCGTGGTGATGCATCTGGACGTGCAGGAGCGCGCCGCTGCGCTGCACCTGGGTCCGCTGCTATCGGAGTCTGAACGCCGGTACCTGATGTGTGATGCCACCTATGAGGTCTGGTTCGAACGTGACGGTGAGGTCATCGGCTCCGGCCGAGCGACCCGCCAGATCAACCGCCGGCTTCGCCGTGCGCTAGAGCACCGCCACCCCACGTGCGCGGTTCCAGGCTGCGGCGCCACCCGGGGCCTGCACGCCCATCACATCCGGCACTGGGAAGACGGTGGGGCCACCGAGCTGGCCAACCTGGTGCTGGTCTGCCCCTATCACCACCGGCTGCACCATCGAGGCATCATCACCATCACCGGACCCGCACCCAACCTCACCATCACCGACAGCGTGGGCCGGCCACTGAGCGCAGGATCGCTAGCCCGCCCACCGAAGAAACCCCCGCCCGCCGTAGCGCCCTGCCCCGGACCCACCGGCGAGCGCGCCGACTGGTGGTGGTATGAACCATTCCAGCCGCAACCACCCCCGACAAACAACTAGGCAGGTCACCGGGGCCGGTCACTACTGTCAACGGCACCCGAAAACTGACCCCGGCGCGGCACTCGGGTTCAACCGCGGATTCGCGCGGTCGTCGCAACACAGGACGAATTTCATGGTGCCAGTTCGGATTCGAAGACCTCGGCCGGGGTGCGCCAGCCGAGGATCTTCCGCGGGCGGGTGTTGAGCAGTTGCTCGACGCGGCGCACCTCGTCGGGGCCATGCACGGACGGGTCGCTGCCCTTGGGGAAACACTGGCGGAGCAGACCGTTGGCGTTCTCGTTGGTTCCGCGCAGCCGTGCGCAGCCACGGCGACGCCGGCGGGGCGAAGTAAATCCCCTCGGCGAACAACTCGGCCAGCAGATCGTGGCGCGCCATCTGCGCGCCCTGGTCCCAGGTGAGCGTCAGCCGTGCAGCGTCCGGGATCGAGGTGAGCAGGTGAGTGGCCGCGGCGGCGAACGCCTCGCCGGTATGCCCGGCCGGGAGGTGTACCAGGCGCACGAGTCGGCTGCGGCGTTCCACGATGGTGCCGATCGCCGAGCGGGTGTGGCGGCCGACGATCGTGTCGCCTTCCCCGTCGCCGATACGCTGCCGCAACTCGACAATCGGTGGTCGCTGGTCGATCGGCTTGGCAGGGATCACGTACCGCACCTCGCGGGTGTCGGGGCGGCGGCGGCGTTTCCGCATCGGCCGCGCAGTGCGTAGCTTGTTTGTCAATGTTCGTGCCAGGCCGGACTTTTCGGCGTTGTAGAGGCCACGGTAGATCGTCTCGTGGGTGACATGCCAGCCCGGCCGTTGCGGGTAGGTCCTGCGCAGCCAGGAGCTGATCTGCTCCGGGCTCCCGCCCTTCTCGAGCTTGCCGGCCACTACCGCCCGTAACTCCGCGTCGATCAGCAGGCGACCGGACCGACGGCGGCGAGGATCAACTCCCAATACTGCGACTCCACACTCAAGCGGCCCTTGCGCACTCGGCTCGTCATCAACACATCCGTTCTTCTACCAGCAGTGTTGCGACGAACTGTTGAACCCGAGTGCCGTCAGGAGGCCAGTTTTCACGCCGTCGACAACTACCAGCACCGTGTTGATGCTCAAACAGGTTGGGACATCAAGAATTTGGTTCGTACTACCCGCTGATGCCGCATCCTGAAAAATCAGGGGCGACAACCAAACCCGCACCGCCGCCGACCCGCTACCCGACGACCTCCGCACGCCCCCCTCAAGATTCGCGCTGACGATGCGCACCAAGGGGGCCGAGCGCTATCTGCTCGGTTCACGCTCGGCGCTGGGCTGGATCGTCGACCGCGACCGCGTCACCAGCGACAAAGCGTCCGGAATCGTCAGCGATCCCAACGACTGCTGCGACGAGCGCGACGATCCCACCTACATTGTCGATCTCATCAAGAAGGTCACCACCGTCAGCGTCGAGACCATAAAGATCGTTGACAGCCTCGCCGGCTGTTCGCGCCAGCAGGCCATCAAGGAATCACCGTGGACGCCCCGACATGGTTGGGATGCACGACGCTGAAGTGGCGGCGGTCGAAAGTTGGGATCTCCCAAGCGCTCCGCCGCGGCCACCATGGAGGCGTCGACGCTGCCCAGCGGTAGGTTTCGATACCGTGCGACGAGCTCAGCGATGCGCAACCAGTCGTCGGCGGCTACAGGCTCGACACTGAACGCGCCGTCAGCGAGGTCGCCGAGGAATCGCACCTCTGGTTCGCCACCGAGGCGAGTGCCCAGCAGGTAGACCACCTCGGTGAGACGAGCGTCGGGACGATCAGCTGGCCGGGATGCGTTTCGAGCAGTGTCAGCGACGACGCATGGTGGACGTCATCGGCGTCCACATAGGCATAGCGGGGGCCAGCGTCGACGAGAATGGCGGCTATCGCCCGACCTCGCCGGCAAGGATCTCCTCGATGCGCTCGGAGATGTCGGTACGGCCACCGCTGCCAGCGCCCGCGGCCTGAAGGCGACGGCGCCCAGTGGATTGACCGAGATAAGCCTCGAGAGCTTCCCGGGTGATCTCCGAAATGGTCAGATTCCGGCGCCGGGCCTCATGCCGCAGACGCGCATCGAGAGCGTCGGAGATCTTGACCGTGGTGCGGCGCATGTATGCCAGCATATCCGGGGCATCCACCAAAACGCCCCGGAGCTCACCCGCGACAGCCGAGCAGCAGCCGGGCTGAATGGTCAGCGGAAGGCCGATTGTGTGGAGCTCGGTGGGGCTTGGCGATGCCGGCTGCCATGTTGCTGGACGCCCAGTGGCACCGAGTCGTCAGGCCCCAATCCGCGCTTTCTGCAGTCACTGAATTCACTTGCGCACCATCGGATTATCCCTGTGCACGAGGTGGCGCGCGCCGGCCAACCCCGAATACCACTCGAACATACATATATTCGGGTAGCCGGGAGGAGATCGTCGAGGCGCGATCGCTGATGATGACCGCGATCGCGCCATCACCTGCGCGGACCGCCCGGCCCTGGGACCGAACTCGCTGGTGCAACGAATTAGCAAGAGTGTGAGTGCAATTCGAGAGTCACCCAGCGCGCTCCGATTCCCTGAGCAGCAGTTGACGAACCACTCGGCGTGGACCGTAGGGCCGCAGCATCCTGCTGGCGGGGCGGGGCCGCACCGATTGCGGCCACCAGAACCACCGTCCCAGCAGCGCGGCGATGGACGGCGTCATGAACGAGCGCACGATCAGCGTGTCAAACAGCAGACCCAGGCCGATGGTGGTGCCGATCTGACCCAGAACACGCAAATCGCTGAACACAAAGGAGGACATGGTGGCGGCGAACACCAGGCCGGCCGAGGTCACCACGGAGCCGGAGCCGGCCATCGCGCGGATGATCCCGGTGTTTAATCCGGCGCCGACTTCCTCCTTGAACCGCGAGATCAGCAGCAGGTTGTAGTCCGATCCCACCGCCAGCAGCAGGATGACGGCCAGCGCCAGCACGATCCAATACAGCTGGATACCCAGAATGTCCTGCCAGACCAGCACGGAGAGCCCAAAGGAGGCGCCCAACGACAGCGCCACCGTGCCCACGATGACGAGTGCGGCGACCAGACTTCGCGTGATGATCATCATGATCAGCAAGATCAGGCTCAGCGCGGCGATCGCCGCGATCATCAGGTCGTACTTTGCGCCGTCCTGAATGTCCTTGAACGTCGCGGCGGTGCCGGCGAGATAGATGTTGGCGCCCGCCAGCGGGGTGCCCTTCACCGCCTCATGTGCCGCGACCTTGATGGCGTCCACATGCGAGATGCCTTCGGGCGTCGCCGGATCGCCTTCATGGGAGATGATCATGCGAGCGGCCTTGCCGTCCGGCGAGAGAAACATTTTCAGGCCCCGCTTGAAGTCGGGGTTGTTGAAAGCCTCCGGCGGCAGATAAAACGAATCGTCGTTCTTGGCGGCATCAAAGGCCTGACCCATGGCGGTCGCGTTGTCGGTCAATGCCTGCTGCTGGGCGGTGATCCCGGAGTTGGTGGCATAGTTGGACAACACCAATTCCAGATTGGCCTCCTGGCTGGCGATCTGAGCCGTTATCAGCGCCACCAGTTGCGGCTGGGTCGCATCCAGTTTGTCCAGCGATGCCGTCAGGTTCTGGAACTGTTCGCTGAGCTGGTCGATGCCGTCGGTGGCGTCATAGATGGACCTGAGCGCAAAGCAGATCGGGATGTCGTAGCAGTGCTTCTCCCAATAGAAATAACTGCGAATCGGCCTGAAGAAGTCGTCGAAGTTCGCGATCTTGTCCCGCAGATCGTTCATCAAAACCAACGTGTCGTGAAAGCTTTGGGCCTGGTCGTGCGTGGCGGCGGCGAGCTCCTGCTGAAGGGCGTACTGCTGCCGCAAGATGTGAATCGTTTTCCTGATCTCCTCGGCCTGCTTCAGCAAGTCGTGCGCACGGTCTTGCTGGAATTTCAGGTTTTGGGTCTGGCCGACGCTTTGCATGCTGATCTGGAACGGTATTGTGCTGTGGTCGATCGGGGTTCCCAAGGGTCTGGTCATGGCTTGCACCAGGGCGATACCCCGAAGGTGGAAGACACCTTTGGCCACCCGGTCCAAGATCAGCATGTCGGCCGGGTTGCGCATGTCGTGATCGGTCTCGATCATCAGCAGCTCGGGATTGAGCCGGGCCTGGGAGAAATGCCGCTCGGCTGCGGCGTATCCAACGTTGGCCGGCGCGGTGCCGGGCATGTAGTGCCGCGCGTCGTAGCTCGTCTTGTATCCGGGCAGGGCGGCCAGACCGACAATGGCCACCGCGCAGGTCACCGCAAGAATGGGCCCGGGCCAGCGGACGATCGCCGTACCGATCCGCCGCCATCCCCGGGTCCTCATCTTGCGCTTCGGTTCGCAAAGGCCGAAATGGCTGCCCACGGCGAGCACGGCCGGGGCCAGGGTCAGCGCGGCGACCAGCGCGATGAGGATTCCTATGGCGGCGGGAATGCCCAGGCTTTGGAAATAAGGTAGTCGGGTGAAGCTCAGGCAATACACCGCGCCGGCCACGGTCAGCCCCGAGCCCAGCACGACGTGCGCGGTCCCGTGATACATGTTGTCAAACGAGGTGGCCCGATCCTGGGCGGCCAATCGCCCCTCGTGATAACGGCCCAGGAAAAATATCGCGTAATCCGTGCCAGCGGCGATGACCAGCAATGTCAGCAGATTGGTCGAGTACGTCGACAGTCCGATGATCCCGGAGTTTCCGAGAAAGGCGACGACCCCACGCGCCGCGGCCAATTCAACCATGACCGTGAGCAGCACCAAGATCATCGTGACGAACGAGCGGTAGACGAACAACAGCATGATCGCGATCACCAGGACCGTGAGCGCGGTGACCTTCGCCGTACCTTTGCTGCCCACCTCGAACTGATCGGTCATCAGCGGCGCCGCGCCGGTGACATAGGCCTTGATACCGGGCGGTGCGGGCAGATGTGACACGATGTCGCGGACAGCGTTGACGGACTCGATCGATCGGGCCTCGCCTTGATTACCGGCGAGATACACCTGAACATACGCGGCTTTGCCGTCGTTGCTTTGTGCGCCCGCCGCCGTCAGCGGATCCCCCCAGAAGTCCTGTACGTGCTCGACATGCTTGGTGTCCTGCGCGAGCCGCTGGATCAGTGCGTCGTAAAACCGGTGGGCATCGGCGCCCAGGGGCTTCTCGCCTTCCAGCACGATCATCGCCACACTGTCGGAATCGAACTCGTGGAAGACCTGGCCCATGCGTTTCATCGCCTGCAGCGACGGCGCATCCTTGGGGCTCTGCGCCACGTTGTGCGCCTTCCCGACCTCTTCCAACTGCGGGACCGCACCATTCGTGATGGCCGCAAGGCCCACCCAGAACAGCACGATCGGCACCGAAAGCCGGCGGATGGTCCCCGGCCAGGAAAGTCGCGAGGGCTGATGGTTGCTCATCCGGACTTGTCCAGGCAGAAGGTGTAGGCATTCACTTCGTTGACCGACCTTTCGTCTTTGACAACTCCATTGATGGTGATGCGGCAGCCGATGAAATCGCCGTTGCCTTGTGCCACGAGGTTGGCGAAGACCCCGGGCAGCGTCGTCGTCATCGTCAGCGACCAGGGCAGGGTGGCGTCGAGCACTTGCTGCGGCTGGGCCTTGATGTCCAGGTAGTTGATCGTTGCCACGCTGCCCGGAGCGCCAAAGACTTCCAGAACCACCTGTTTGGGGTTGAACGGGACGATCTCATTCGCGATGGCGCCGCTGGCCGAAGCGGTGCTGTGCGAGCCGAAGATTCCATGCAGCCGATAGACGCCGAACCCCGCGGCGGCGACGACGACCACCGCGACCACCAGCATCCACCACCGCCTGGCCAGGCGGGCAATTGAAATCCCTTTCACCCGTTAGCCTTTCGATAACCGGTGACGCGTTCGCGGGCACCGGTCATGCGCTTCGAAATTGACAGCTACGACAGTACGGTACCGGACCGGACAGCACAACAGACGACGTGGGTACACATTGGCGTTGCCGTGCGCTCCTGCTCAGCCGCCCGGTCGGTGACTCGGTGACCGAGGCCGCCCTAGCCGATCGGTCGGCTGAGGCTGGGAATGAGGACGTCGTCGACGAGGGCACGCACCGTGTGCTCGGTTGGGGGCCGGTTGGCCATCACGGACCGGAAAAGCAGGTAGCCGGGCAGCAGATCCCACAGTTCATCGCTGATCGCGCCGTCGGCGATCTCACCGCGGTCAACGGCCTGCCGCAGGATGTGCTGGATCACGGCTTTCCGTTGTTCGACGAACTGGTGCTGCATGACGTCGTCGAGCGCGGGGTTGCGGGACACCTCGACAAGCACCGCGCGCATGGTGCTGGCATGCTGGCGGGCCTGGGCGCATACCAGCTCCCCCAGGCGCAGCAAATCGCCGCGGAGTGAGCCGGTTTCGGGCGGCACCGCGACCTGGCGAATGCCCTCGATGAACGCGGCCAACACCAGTTCGGCTTTCGACGGCCAGCGCCGGTACACCGTGGCCTTGCTGGCCTTGGCGGTCGTGGCGACCGCGTCCACCGTCAACCCGTCATACCCATGTTGCTGCAGCAACCGTAACGTGACGTCGAGCAACTCCGCCTCGCGTGGCGACCACGGTGAGGACTGCCCGGCGCGATTGGCAATCTGGGTCACAGCGCCAACGATAGAACCGATCCGCTAGTACCGGCCAGTACCGTACCGACAAGAATGCCGCTGTTCGGCCACCTCGACACGGGTGGCGCAGCCCATGGGTGCAGCCAAATTCCGATCGGTACCGTGGCGAATTCGGTGCCGATGACGTCGTGATCTGACCGCCGGCAGCCGCGGGGGTCGTGAAAGCCGCGGATACCTGGTGAGCCGGTGAGCTAATGTTTCCCCGGTTGCGGGGGCGACTGGAGGGGAAAGGATGACCGGACCATGACCATGACCCGGCAGGAACGACACATGCTGCACGCCGCAACCGCCCGCGCAGCCATCCTGGACCTGACCGCTCGCCACAATCGGGCCTACTCCGATGGTGACCGTGACGCCTGGGTGGCCACCTTCCGTGATTCCGGCGCCAGCTACAGCCGCGGCGGTGAGACGTTCACCGACGTGCGTTCGGCCTTCGACGGCGGCGATGGGCAGCGTTTGGTCAGCCTCGACCACGAGGTCCACGTCGACGGCACCAACGCCACCCAGCGCTGTGTCGTGCTGCTTTGTGCCGCCATACGTGGCGACACCACGGTGCGCGCCACCGGGACATTCCAGGATCGGCTGATCTACGAGCGCGGCGGCTGGTACTTCACTTCCCGCGCTCTCGAATGGGATTCGGTGCCCGGCCGTCACCCGCTCGTCATGTGACCGGCGCCGACATGCCACGGCAACGGTGACCGGGTGGCTCGTCGAAACGGGGCAGGTCGTTGCCGCGACGTGATACATCTGTGACTGCTGATGCCAGTGTGTCATTTGGTGTTTTTGTCGTACTCTGTGGCATGTGTCGGTCTCGCGGCGTGACGTGCTCAAACTGGCGGCGGCGACTCCGGGCCTGCTCGGTGCTGGCGTCGCGGCCGCCTCATGGCGTGCCGCACCGGTATCGGCGGGTTCGCTGGGCACCCTGCTGGACTATGCCGCCGGAGTCATCCCGGCCGGCCAGATCAGGGCGGCCGGCGCCGTGGGCGCGATCCGCTACGTATCCGATCGGCGGCCGGGCGGCGCCTGGATGCTCGGCAAGCCGATCCAGCTCAGCGAGGCGCGTGACCTACATGCCAACGGGCTCAAGATCGTTTCCTGCTATCAGTACGGCAAGGGCAGCACCGCCGACTGGCTGGGCGGTGCCGACTCCGGCGTGCAGCATGCCAAGCGGGGATTGGAGCTGCATGCCGCGGCCGGCGGTCCGGCCAGCGCCCCCATCTACGCCTCGATCGACGACAACCCGACATATGACCAGTACAAGAACCAGATCGTGCCGTATCTGCGGTCCTGGGAGGCGGTGCTCGGCCACCAGCGGACCGGCGTATACGCCAACTC